>JBBSPZ010000001.1:0-228714 GCA_038258275.1 Chitinophagales bacterium
CTTTTCCCGCTGCGCGGCGAAAAGGACTCGTCGGACGACTAGCGGGTGAGGAGCTCTTCGAGGTAGTGGCGCCGGACGCCGAAGCGCTCCTTCAGCCTTTCCCATTGCACCTGCGCCCCCGCCTGCTTTTTTCCCCTGATGGCGGTGATCATGACGTTCTTGGCGGTGTGTTCGAGGGGGATGAATTCGAAGAGCTTGGTTGCGTAGCCCTGTCCCTTGAGGTAGAGGGCACGGAGGCCATCGGTGAGCATGGCCGCCTGCCGCTCGAGCAGGATACCGCTGTGGAGGAGGGGCTTGAGGTCTTCGGGGACGACCATGTCGCGCCGCACCTGCTTCTGGCAGCAGGGGGCCACGATCATGATCTCGGCACCGGCCGCGATGCCCTGGTAGAGCGCATCGTCAGTAGCCGTATCGCAGGCGTGGAGGGCGATCAGCAGGTCGAGCCGCTCGGGGCGGTAGCTGTCGATGTAGCCTTCCACGAAGTGCAGCTGCTCGAAGCCGTTTTCGGCGGCAATTGCGCGGCACTTCTCCACGAGGGGGAGGCGCAGTTCCACGCCGGTGACGCGGACATCGAGGCCCAGGGTATTCACCAGGTGATCGTAGAGGGCGAAGGTGAGGTAGCCGCTTCCGGAGCCCATGTCCACTACGTGGGCGCCCGGTGTGAGGGGGTGCTCCCTGACGAGTCCGTCGACGATCTCCACGAACTTATTGATCTGCTTGAACTTCCGTCGGCCGGCGGCGGTGACGACGCCTTCGGCGGTCGTGATGCCCAGGGCGTGGAGGTAGGGGCGGTCGGCGGTGACATCGCGGTACTTCTCGCGGTTGTGCTCGGTTTCGACCGGTTCCTGCGGGATAGCGTCGCCCCGCAGGCGGGCGTTGCCCTTGCGGCTCTGCATGACGGTCAGCTTACCGTCGGGACCGAAGAGGTCGCCGTTGTAGTAGGTTTCCTGCAGCTGGGACTCCAGGTAGGTCAGGCCGTCCTCCACCGAATAATTCTTGGCCTCCTCGCGGTCGGCGTAGCGGTGGGTGACCTGCAACAGCTGCTCGCCCTTGATCTCCACCGGCCGCGCGTAGAGGTTGCGCGGGGTATCCGCTGACTTGCGGCGGGGCTTGCTCAGGGTAAGCTTGGCAAGCCGCTGGTCTTGGGCGGCCGTGCGGGCGGTTTGCCAGAAGGTGGCGATTTCGGTGGACATTTCACAAAGGTAGTCGAGGACACAGGACACGCGCTTCGCGCTTTGGACCGCTACCTAAGGGGACGGGGGACACCGGATTGGTAAATTCAGTGAATCGTCCTGACCCAGCGTCCTGATTCCCCCGCGTAGCGGTCCGAAAGGAGCGAAGCGACAGTCCTATATCCACCTGCGCACTTGCGCAATAAAAATCAGCACCTTACCTTTGCGTCCGTTTTTACCGCGGGTGTGGTGAAATTGGTATACACGCTAGATTTAGGTTCTAGTGCCGCAAGGCGTGAAGGTTCGAGTCCTTTCACCCGCACAAGCGTGGCCTGCCTCCCGGGTAGGCCTTTGTTTTTAACACAGTAGCATTATGGCTGAAGTAACGTACGAAAAGACCGGACCGGTCACTGGTCGCATCCAATTGAACTTCACGAAGGAGGAGCTCGGCACCAAGCTCAACGAGGAGCTGAAGAAGGAAAGCAAGCGGGTGAACATCAAAGGCTTCCGCCGGGGCAAGACCCCCGTGTCGGCCCTGCGCAAGCTGATGGGCAACCAGGTCTTCGGCCCCATGCTCGACAAGACCATCCAGGAAGAGCTGTTTGGCTATATTGAGGAAAACAAGATCAAGCTCATTTTCAGCCCCATTCCCGACGAGGAGGAAGAGGTAGAGCAGATCAGCGCCACCAACATCAAGGACCTGAAGCTGTCCTACGACCTCGGCCTGGAGCCCGAGTTCGAGCTCCAACTGCCCGAACAGGCGTTCACGAAGTACGTACTGGACACCAACGCCGACTTCCTGGACGAGCAGATCACCGCCATCCGCAAACAGCGCGGCGAAAGCAAGGAGATCGAGGAAGGTGACATCGAGGGAGAAGACATCCTGAACGTGACCGTGCAGGAAGTGGACGGTGACCTTAGCAACGATACCACCCTATACGTCGACAGCCTGAGTGACGAGATCAAGGAGCAGCTGGTTGGCCAGCCCACCGGCACTTCGATCACCGTGGATGACCTGACTAAGGTCGAAAAAAACGGCACCGAGGCCAGCGTACGCAAGTACATGCTGGAGCTGAACGACAAAAAGGCGGATAGCAACGACGGCGATGACTCGGACGAACTGGAGGACGTGGAGATCGACGACGTCGATGACCTGGAGGATGCCGGCAAGGAAACGTCCGGGGTCGACCTGAGCGGTAAAACCTTCACCATCACCGTCAACAAGATCAGCCGCCTCGTACCGGCTGAATTGAATGAGGAGTTCTTCATTCAGTTCGACCCCGAAGGGAAGGTGACCAGCGAGGAGCAGCTCCGTGAGCGCCTCGCCGAAGATGCCTCCACCGGCTTCAACGCCCAGGGCATCTCGATGGCCAACTTCGAGATCCAGCGCGCACTGGTCGAGCGCAACACCTTCGACGTCCCCACCGAGCTCATGAAGAAGCTCAGCAAGGACGACAAGGAAGGCAGTTTCGACCTCTTCGAGCGCAGCGTCCGCTGGATGCTGATCCGCAACAAGATCTCCGAGCAGAAGGAGATCGAGCTGCAGTACGAGGACGTCCGGGCCGAGGCCCTGGAAAACCTCCTGCGCATGCTCGGTGGCCAGCGCCCGGCCTTCCTGACCGACGAGTTTCTGGACAACTACATCCAGAATATGCTTAAGGACGAAAAGCAGCGCGAGGAACTCAGCAGCAATGCCCTGGAGAAGAAGGTGATGGCCGCCGTCCGCGAAGACGTCACCTTCGAAGAGAAGCCCCTTTCGGTGGAGGAGTTCAACGCCGCCATCAAGGCCTTCAACGAGGCCAACACCCCGGCGGAGGAGGAGGAGTAGCGACTGCAACCCTAGCGGTACTGGAACGTTTACGGGGAGAAGCTAACCTAAAAAAGAAGATTATGACTCCCCAAGTTCCCCAGGACGAATTCATGAAGTACGCCACCCGTCATATGGGTATGAGTACCATGCACCTGGAAAAATACGCCCAGACGATCGGTGGCATGGCGCCTCCGGAAGTCACGGGCTTTTCGCCGAACGTGATCGAGGAGCGTCAGATGAACATCGCCGCCCTTGACGTATTCAGCCGCCTCATGATGGACCGCATCATCTTCATGGGGGTTGCCGTAAACGATTACGTAGCCAACGTCGTCCAGGCGCAGCTGCTCTTTTTGGAATCGGTCGACCCCAAGCGCGACGTGCAGATGTTCATCAACAGCCCCGGAGGCAGCGTGATTTCCGGTATGGGCATGTACGATACCATGCAGTACGTTACGCCCGACGTGGCTACGATTTGTACCGGACTGGCCGCCTCGATGGGCTCCGTCCTGCTCGCCGCCGGTGAGAAGGGCAAGCGCTCCATCCTGCCCCACGCCCGGGTAATGATCCACCAGCCCAGCGGCGGGATGCAGGGTCAGTTCTCCGACATGGAGATCAACTACCGCCTCATCTCCAAACTGCGTGAAGAGCTTTACACTATCTTAGCTAACCACACCGGTAAGACCTTCCAGGAAATCGAAAAGGACTCCGACCGCGACAACTGGATGACCGGTCCCGAAGCAGTAGCTTACGGACTGGTTGACGAAGTGCTCACCCGCGACAAGGCCAAGGCCTAAGCAAGGAGCATCCGTCAACAGAACTGACAGGACCGGCGGGCCGTACTTCGTGTACCGGCCCGCCGCTTTTTACGGAATACCCAATTTTACACCACCACCTGATTATGATGCGAGGTAAACGACAAGATTTTCGCTGTTCTTTCTGCGGTCGCGACAAAAGCGATGCCCTGGTACTCGTAGCCGGTCTCGACGCCCACATCTGCGAAGTATGCGTAGAGCAGGCACAGGAGATCGTCGCGGAGGAACTCTACGGCGGGCTCAACCCCGAAGCCGCCGCCGAAACGCCCACCGCGGCCAAGAAACCGGGCTACGACTTCAAGCTGCCCAAGAGCATCATCCCCAGCCAGATCAAGGAGCACCTCGACAAGTACGTGATCGGCCAGGATGCCGCGAAGAAAATTCTCTCCGTAGCCGTCTACAATCACTACAAGCGACTCTCCCACCCCGCCACCACCGACGACGAGGTACAGATCGAAAAGAGTAACATCCTGCTCGTCGGCCGAACCGGCACGGGCAAGACGCTCCTGGCCAAGACCATCGCCAAGTTCCTCCAGGTTCCCTTCGCCATCGTCGACGCCACCGTCTTTACCGAGGCCGGCTACGTGGGGGAGGACGTGGAGAGCATCCTTTCCCGCCTGCTGCAGGTCTGCGACTACAACGTTGCCGCCGCCGAGCACGGCATTGTGTACATCGATGAGATGGACAAGGTCGCCCGCAAAAGCGACAACCCCAGCATTACCCGCGACGTCAGCGGCGAGGGCGTTCAGCAGGCCATGCTCAAGATGCTCGAAGGTACCGACGTGAACGTACCGCCCCAGGGGGGACGCAAGCACCCCGAGCAAAAGCTCGTGAAGGTGAATACCCAGAACATCCTCTTCATCTGCGGCGGCGCCTTCGACGGCATTGAGAAGATCATCGCCCGCCGGACCAACACCAAGGTCATCGGCTACGGCAACGCCAACAAGCGCCAGATCAAGGAGGAGGATATGCTGCAGTACATCACCCACCGCGACGTGAAGCGCTTCGGCATGATCCCCGAGCTCATCGGTCGCCTGCCCGTGATCTCCTACCTGCGCCCCCTCGACCTCGACGCCATGAAGCGCATCCTGGTGGAGCCCCGCAACAGCCTCCTGCGTCAGTACCAGCACCTCTTCCGCCTGGAGGGCATCAACCTGACCTTCACGGACGACGCCATCCAGTTCATCGCCGAAACGGCCCTCGAGTACGAACTCGGTGCCCGCGGCCTCCGCTCCATTTGCGAAGCCATCATGACGGACGCCATGTTCGACCTGCCAGGCCGCAAGGAGGTAAAGCACTATACCATCGACCTGGTGTACGCCAAGTCTAAGCTGGAAGGCGGTATGCTGGAAGTGCTGCGCGCCGCGGCCTGATATTTTCACCGCAGATCGTGCAGATTAAAGGCGCAGATTTGACGCAGATTTTGTTGTGATGCTGAGCTGCTTACAGCTCAGGCCACAAAAATCTGCGCATAATCCGCGAAACCAATCCGCGTGATCTGCGGTAAAACCCTCTACAAATGCCCATAGACGCCAAAGACCTACGGGTCGACTACCAAGCCGACGTTCTCCTCGAAGAGGACGCCCCCGACACCCCCTTTCCCCTCTTCGACCAGTGGTTCAAGGAGGCCAAGGAAAGCGATGACCCCGAGCCCAACGCCATGGTCGTAGCGACCATCAACGCCCAGGGCCATCCCGCTGCCCGGACCGTGCTGCTGAAGGAAGTCAGTGAGCGGGGATTCATCTTCTACACCAACTACGACAGCCGCAAGGGCCACGAGATCGGTGCCCATCCCCACGTGGCACTCGTCTTCAACTGGCTGGAGCTGCAACGCTCCGTGCGCGTAGAAGGACGGATCGAAAAGGTGGCTCCCGAAACCTCCACGGAATACTTCCAGAGCCGGCCGAAGAAGAGTCAGATCGGCGCCTGGACGAGCCCCCAGAGCGACGTGATTCCCAACCGGGAGTTCCTAGAACAGCGCAAGGAGGAAATGGAAGAGCGATTCGAGGACAAGGAAATCCTGCCCCGCCCCGAAAACTGGGGCGGCTTCGTGGTCATTCCCGAATTGATCGAATTCTGGCAGGGCCGCAGCAGCCGCCTCCACGACCGCCTGGCCTTTACCCGCACGGGCGACCACGCAAATTGGGAACGCGAACGGCTCGCCCCCTAAATATCCCCCACATGGCAGAAAACGCCAACTGGATCCAACTCCAGACCGACATCAAGCCCTACCATAAGGTGCTGCGAGAAGCGGCCGATACCGTGGTGGACGAAAAGGTCAGCAACTACCCCGTCTTCGTGGCCTACGCCGGTGAGGACATTGAGAGTGTACCCGGCATCCACCTACTGGAAGTGCCTACCATGCGCCAGCTCATCTGGACGATCAACGTGACGACCCTCGAGGAGCTCGTCGCCAAGCAGTTCGTAAATCAGGAAAAGATCGACCCCTTCCGTAAGGTGTACAACGAGAACGTCGATCACTTCTGTTTGCTGATCATTGATGAGGCCGGGGGGCGGTTTGGGTTTGTGCCGCGGTAGTTTTCAGCTTTCGGATGTGCCCTACAATAGCGAGGATGCGATAATTTCACCACAGATCGACTACGTCGACACAGAGGCGCTACGCTTAGGCACAGATGGCAACGGATTTTCCCCCATTGCTAATGAAGAAGCTAGGTGTATCTGATGCTGGATTACACGGAGACCGATTTTGCTGTATATAACTAGAGACTGTATTCTACTCATTCCATGATCAAAGAAGCCACCATCGACCGTATCCTGATCCGCCTGGAAAGTGCGAGCGAGGAATACGAAGTAGAAATCGCCGACTTTGCCGAGGCCCAGCCGGAGCTGATGGATTACCTCACCAACGAAGACGTAGAGGCGTTCACGGAGCGCGAGCGGGAGCTGCTGCTCTTTGCCGCCCTGGTGATCTACCAGTCGGTGGAGGACGAGCGCGCCGGGGTGGAGGCCGTCAGCGGAGACCAACTGGCCACCGCGGAGGAAGCCAACTACGAGATCATGGACAAGGCGAAGGCCCCCACCTTCCGCGACCGCCTGACCCCCTTCTTCGAGCAGAGCGGGGAGGAAGAACTACTTGCCTTCGTCGAAGATTTGGTCCTGGCGGAGGGAGAGGAGGACGAGATCAGCCGCGAGGCCCGCGAACCCTTCTTCGTGACCCTCAAGACGGTGATCGATACCCTGACCTAGACGAGGTCGCCCGCCAACTCCCGCACCCGCGTTTCCCGCGCCCCATCAACCGTCAGGAGCAGGAGAAAGCCGACGATGCCAATGCTCGTCACCGCGTAGATGGAGGCGACGTAGCCAAAATATTCCGCCACCTGAAAGCCGATCACCGGCGTCAGGACGAAGGCCAGGGAGTAACTGGCCGAGAGCACTCCGAGGTATTCTCCCCGGCGGCCGGGCGGCGCGTGCTTCGCCACGTATGTACTCGTGAAGGGCATGAATAGAATCTCTCCCAGCGTAATCAGCAGGATCCAGACCACCAGCAGGGAATAGCCCGCCACCACGGCGACGGGCAGCAGGAAATAGCCCAGTAGGATGAGGGCGGTGCCCGAGAGCATCACGAAGAGTGGCCGGTACCGGCGATCGGCCAGGTAGACCAGCGGCATCTCGATGAGCACGATCGCCACCCCGCTGATGGTCAATAGCAGCCCGAATTCGCCCTCCGTATACCCGTTCTGGGTGAGGTGGACGGGCACCGTACTGAAGAACTGGAAGAAGCAGGTGATCACGCAGGCATTGGCCAGCATCATCCGTACGAGCCAGGGTTGCCGCAGGGCCGGGCGCGTTTCCGTGAGCTGCCTGAGGTGGGCGCCAGCCGCGGGGGCGGGGTCTACCAGGGGGCGGGCGGTCTCGTCGGCCGGGATGGTCACCAGGAACAGGCCCGCCGCCAGCAGGAAAGTGAGGCCGTCTGCCCAGAATAGCACCTCATACCCGTAGAGGTAGATCAGGTAGCCGCCAAGGGCGGGGCCGACCGAGAAGCCCAGGTTAGCCGCCAGCCGCTGGAGGCCGTAGGACTGCGTCAGGTGCTCGGGGGGAGAATAGACGGCGATCGCCGCCCGGTTGGCGGGGCGGAAGGCATCCGCCGCCACGGAGGTGAAAAAAACCAGGATGCAGAGGGGCCAGAAGGTGGTGACCTGCCCGATGAGGATGTGCAAGAATCCCGCCGCCACCAGGCTGAACACCATGATGTGCCAGGAACCGTACCGGTCGTTGAGGATACCGCCGACGTAGTTGCCGACGATACCGCCCGCCCCGAAGGCACCCATCACCCAGCCGGCATCCGTAGCCGAGTAGCCCATCGCGTTCACGAGGTAAACGGAGAGGAAGGCAACGACCATGGCCCCGCTGCGGTTGACGACCATCACGAAGGACAGCAGCCATACTTTTCGGGGCAGGCCGGAGAAGGCCCGCACGTAAAGTTGGGTCAGGCGGTGGAACAGATCGGCCATGGGAAAGGGTTCGGAATGGAGATAACGAGCCGATTGATGCACAAGTTCCGAGAATGAATTTTAGTTTTGTGCGATGAAACCCTCACGCGGCGCATGGCTGGCAGGAAAGAAAAGTTTGTCATCGGGAGCATCCGCCGTCTGCTGAACGGCACGGCGCGCATGTCGCGGCGGCAGGCCGGTGCGCTTGGGTACTACCTATTGAGCAAGCCCCGCCGGGCGGCCGACGAACCGCTGAGCGATGCCTTCATGAAAGTTGCCAAGCACTACACCATCGACGCCAACGGCACCAAGTTGCAGTGTTTCCACTGGCCCGGCAAGGGACCGAGCGTATTGCTGCTGCACGGTTGGGAAAGCAACAGCGGCCGCTGGTTCGCCTTTCTTGAGCCGCTGCGTAAGGCCGGGTATTCGATCTACGCCTTCGACGCTCCGGCCCACGGTCGCAGCGGGGGCAGCCGCTTCAACGTCCTGATCTATACCGAGGCCCTGCAGGCCTACCTGGAACACCACGCCTTCGCCCCCGATTACTGGATCGGCCACTCGGCGGGCGGCATGGCGGCCATCCTTTACCTCACCGAGCCGAATCCGGAATACGAGCCCGCTCAGTTGATCAGCCTGGCCGTGCCGGGCGAGCTGGAAAACTTCATCGATAAGTTCTGCGACTTCCTCGGCGTGCACGAAAAAGTGAAGCGCGGCATCGACGACCAGTTTCGCCGTAAGCTGGACCTGAGCTTTTCGGAAGTTTCCTTCGTCAACTATGCAAAAAACCTGCGGGTCCCCGGCCTCATCGTGCACGACGAGTGCGATGACCTGGCACCCATCAGCGGTGCCTACCAGATGCACGAAAACTGGACGGGTTCCAGCCTGATCACGACGCGGGACTGCGGACACAGCCTGATCGGCGACCTCGTGCCCGCCCTAGTCCTGGAGTATCTGCGCCACTGCCGGGTAGCCAGATAAACCATGCGGGTAGTGCAGCGTTGAATGGAAAGTTCCTAACCTACACGCTACCATGGCTTCCCTTTCCGTCGGCATTGATGACTTCTCCGTTTACGTCCCTCAGCTCTACCTCTCCCTGGATCAACTCGCCGAAAAACGAGCCATCCCCTACGCTAAGCTGAAAAACGGCCTGGGCCTCGAGCAAATGGCCGTGGCCGATGCACGGGAAGATGCCGCGACCATGGCCGCCAACGCTGTCCTCGACCTCCTGCACAAGCAGGACATTGATCCCTCCACCATCGGGCGCCTTTACCTCGGTACCGAAAGTGGCCTGGACGGCGCCAAGCCGACCGCTACCTACGTCCTGGATATGTTGCAGGACCATTTCGCTGACGCCTACGGCCCCAACTGCTTCCTGCACTGCGACGTAGTAGATCTCACGTTCGCCTGCATCGGGGGCATCGATGCCCTACAGAATTGCCTGGAATGGTCAGCGGCCAAGGAAGACCGCATCGCCATCGTAGTTTCCAGCGACAGCGCGAAGTACGAACTGGGCAGTACCGGTGAATACACCCAGGGAGCCGGTGCCGTGGCCATGCTGGTCAAACGCAACCCCCGCCTGCTGGTCATCGATCCGGATTTCGGAGTAGCCACCCGGCCGGCCCACGATTTCTTTAAGCCCAAACGCAGGGTGTCCAAAAAAGACATCATCCGGGAAGTCCTGGACCTCCTCCCCGACCTTTCCACAGAAGACTACCAGCTCGACGAGTTGGAGAGCCGGCTAACATCGGGTTTCCAGGGAAAGGGAGTCCTGGACTGCAACGAGAGCTTTCTGACCCTCCACAAGGACACCCCCGTATTCGACGGCCCCTACAGCAACGAAGCTTACCAGGCCCGCATCCGCGAAGCCCTCCAGGATTATCGCCGGCGGCACGGCACCCATTCCGGTCACCTGTTTGCCGATTACGCCGGGCTTGCCTTCCACCTCCCGTACGCCTACCAGGCCCGCCGCATGTTCTCCGAGATCTACATGGAGGAGCTCAAAGCAAGCAAACAGTGGGCCGAGTTTATCGACCGCAACCACCTCGACGTTCCCTGTGCCGATGACTATGCGGATCGCGAACGCTACCTCACCAAGTGCAGTGAATTCCTGCGTGCCGTCACCAAGACGAACGACTACGAGCAGTTTGTGGACCAGTACATTGCCCCCGGCGACTGGGCCAGCTCACGGGTAGGTAATATGTATTCGGGCAGCGTTTTCCTCAGCCTCATGGCAACCCTCGAAGATGCCCGCCGCACCGATCGCGAACTGGCGGGTAAGCACCTGCTCGTGTTTGCCTACGGCAGCGGCTCCAAGGCCAAGGTATTCGCCGCCACGGTCCAGCCGGGATGGCGGGACCTCACCGCAAAGTTTGACCTGCAACTCCGCCTCGACCACCGGCAGGAGATCGACTATTCCACCTACGAGCAGCTCCACCGCTGTATGCTCACCGAAAACGTGGCCAGCCACTGCGAGGGTGGGTTTTTCCTGGCCGACATCCATCGCCGCGGGGAGGAATCCGAAGGCGTACGCCACTACGGCTACGCCGCCAATGCCCTGGCATAAAAAAGCCGGGGACTCTGCCCCGGCTCCAAAAAGGTTGCAAAAAATCAAGTAGACGGGAGGGTGCGGGTGTTTATCATCAATTTGATTTATTCGCCTATGTGTATCACAAATATAGTGATACTTATTCGCTGAGACAAGGCCTAAAGCCGTTATTTCCTGCTTATTTACTGCCCGTGGGTGGCACTACGCTACTCTAGAGTATCGGGGAAGCGGAGGAGGCTGTCTTGCAGTAGGCTGTCGCGTAGCAGGCTATCCCGCAACAGCGTATCGAAACGAATCTCGAAGGGGAAGAGGGGGCGCAGCGGCAAGGGATCGGTGAGTTCCTTCACCGGCGGCTCACCGGGGCGTCCCGGTTTGGGGGGCCGCCCCTCGATGCGGCGCATCCGGCGTGCCCGGTTGAGCAGGAGGGAGTCGGCACGGGCAGTGGCCGCTTCCAGTACGCGACCCTGGCAATCCCGGAGCAGGTTGGCACGAATGGCGGCGACCTGCTCCGCGGCACGTTCCTGGATAAGGATTCGGGGATCGATCTCCTCGCGACCGCAGGCGGTACACAGGAAGACCAGCAACAGGAGATACCTGCTCATTGCTCCCGGCTTTGCTGCACCCGCAACCGCAGCCGGGTTTCTTCCTCCAGCCGCCGCTGCACGATGCTGTCGGTCGCCACGGCGACCCGGTCTTCGAAGGTAGCGGTGCAGAGACTGTCCAGGACCGGCCGCAGGGAGGCGATCTCCACCGAGGCGATCTCCTGGTACTTATCCCGCTGTTCGGGCGTGAGCTGTACGCGGACGGCCTCTTCCTCTCCGCAGGCGGACCAGAGCACGGCGAGTAAAAGGAGCAGGAATGACAGGGAGGGCTTCACGGCACAAACTTACGGAGGCTTTACCGTTCCCCAACGGAGCGGGGCTACCTTTGCCCCTCACTAAAGCACATACACATGGAAGCCCTGCGCGTAGGTATATCGGTCGGAGACGTCAACGGCATCGGACCGGAAGTCATCGTCAAGGCCCTCCGCCGGCGGGGAGTGTACGCGCTTTTCACCCCCGTGATTTACGCCGCAGCGGAAATTTTCGCGCCCTACGCCGAAGGGGAAGTACCCTTTACGCCTACCGCGATCGAAACGGCCGACGACGCCGAAGACGGCACGGCCAACCTGATCACGTGTTGGGAAAAACCCGTCGAACTCGCCCCCGGGCAGGCGACCGAAGCCGGAGGCCGCGCCGCCGCCCGTTCGCTGGAGCGTGCGGTCGCCGACCTGAAGGAAGGCAAGATCGACGCGCTCGTCACTGCCCCCATCAACAAATCGGTGATGCCCAAGGACGTCTTCCCCTTCCCCGGCCACACCGAGATGCTGACCACCCGCCTGGAGGCGGAAGAGAGCCTGATGTTTCTTGTGACCGACGACCTGCGCGTAGGCGTAGTGACCAACCACATTCCCGTATCCCAGGTGGCGGATGCCGTGACCAAGCAGAAAATTCTGGAAAAGCTTCAGATCATGAACGCGAGCCTGCGGGCCGACTTCGGCATCGTGAAGCCCCTTATCGGGGTACTGGCCCTCAATCCCCACGCCGGCGACGACGGACGTATCGGGAACGAAGACGCCGAGGTCGTACGCCCCGCCATCGAAGCCGCCAAATTTGGCGGCATCCTGGCCTTCGGCCCCTACCCCGCCGACGGATTCTTCGGCAGCGGCAACTTCAAGAAATTCGACGCGGTGCTGGCGATGTACCACGACCAGGGCCTCATCCCCTTTAAGGCCCTCAGCTTCGGCAAGGGCGTCAATTTCACCGCCGGCCTGTCCGCCATCCGTACCTCCCCCGACCACGGTACGGCCTACGACCTGGTGGGAAAGGACCAGGCGAGCCCGGACTCCTTCCTTGCGGCCCTCTTCCTCGCCCGCGACACCTACCTCAACCGGGAACGTTACCTGGAGGACACCGCCAACCCGCTCGAAAGCCGCATGCACCTCGTGTACAAACAGAAGCCCCGGGCCGGTGCCTCCAAGGGCAGCCGGGGCAAACGGTAAAGTTTACCGTAGGCTGTCCAACAATCGCGGGCGGCCGGGCTTTAGTCTGGGAACTACCCCTCCCCCATGCGCCGATACCGCTTACCGGTCCTTATCTTCTTCGGGCTATACGCCGCCCTGGCCATTTACGGCTGCTTTCGGCTGACCTTTTCCTTCGATTTTCAGCAGTTCTTTCCCCGCGGGGATGAAGACCTGGAGTTTTTCCTGGAATTCATCGAAGAGTTTGAGGGAGACGACAACTTCCTCCTCGTGGCCCTGGAACGGGAGCCCTCCGTCTTCGATAGTACCTTCCTCAATCAGGCCCAGGAGTTCTCCCTGGCCGTGCGGGACATCCCCGGCGTTGAAGCGGTGCAGTCGCTGACCTCCTTCGGCTACCCCATCAAGACGCCCTTCGCGATCACCACGATCCCGGCCATCCACCTGGATAATCCCGCCCGCTATGCCGCCGACAGCGCCCGCATCATGGCAGACGAGCGCTTCGTGGGCAACCTCATCAATAAGCAGGGCACCGCCCTGGTTACCGTCCTGAAAACCCCGAGCCTCATTACCCTGGACCAAAGCCGGGACCTGATGCGGGGACTGGACAGCTTAATGGCCACCTATAATTTCCCCGAACACCACTACCTCGGCCCGGCGTACTTCCAGAAGGAGCTGGTGGACGTCCAGATCCGGGAAGTGATCGTCTCCGCCGTGGTATCGGGCCTGCTGGTCACCCTGGTCATGTTCTTTCTCTTCCGCCGTCCACTGGGCATCACGGTAGCCCTGGTGAGCATTGCCCTCGGCCTGCTGCTTGTCCTCGGTACCCTGGGGCTGCTGGGGCGGGAGCTGAACGCCATCGCGGCGCTGTACCCCGTATTGATGATCATCGTAGGCACCTCGGACGTGATCCACATCATGTCAAAATATATTGACGAGCTCCGCAAGGGCCTGCCTAAGGAACAGGCCATCCGGGTAAGCATAAAGGAGATCGGCCTGGCTACCTTGCTGACCTCCCTGACCACGGCCGTCGGTTTCGCGACCTTGTTGACGAGCCGCATCAATCCCATTCGTGACTTCGGCATCAACGCCGCCATCGGGGTGATGATCGCCTACCTGACCGTCATCCTCTTCACTACGGCCCTGCTCAGCTACCTGAGCGTCGACCAGATCGTAAAGATCGGACGGCAGCAGGCCTTTTGGGACCGCCTCCTGGAACGTACCTACCGGATTACCCAGTCGCGGGTGGGGGCCATCAAGTTAGGCGCCGTAGTAGTGGTGCTGTTGTGCGGGGTGGGTATTTCACAGATTACTACCAACTACCGCATCGAATCCAACCTCCCCAAGGATCGCAAGGTGACCGAAGACTTCCTCTTCTTCGAGCGGGAACTGAGCGGCTTCCGGCCCTTCGAGCTGGCCGTCATCACCCGCGACAGCAGCCAGGTGACGGACTTCGACGTCCTCCAGGAGATCGGGAAGATCGAGGATCACGTCAAAGATTTCCCCTTCGTCCAGAGTACGGCCAGCATCACGGCCGTGTACCGCAGCATCAACCAGGCCTTCAACAACAACCGGCCCGACGCCTACGTCTTGCCCGCCGACGTCGGCCGCTACCGCCAGTACCGCGCCCTGGCCGAGCGGGTCCCCGACGTGAACCTCAACCTCCTGGTCAGCCGCGACCGCCGGAAGGCCCGCATCACCAGTCGCCTCGATGACATCGGTGCCGACAGCATCAAGGTCTTCCTGGACAACACCAATGCCTGGATCAACGCCAACGTAGACACTTCGCTGGTGGAGGTCCGCTCTACGGGTACCGGCCTGATCATCGACAAGAACGCCGAGTACATCCGCCGCAACCTCCTCCAGGGCCTGGGCCTGGCCATCGTCATCGTCTGCGTACTCATGGCCCTGCTGTTCCGCAGCTGGCGCATGCTGATCGTTAGCCTGATCCCCAACCTGCTGCCCCTGCTCATCGCCGGCGCGATGCTCGGCTTCCTCGGCATCGAGCTGGATGCCGGCGTCAGCATCGTCTTCGCCATCATCTTCGGGATCGCCGTCGACGATACGATCCACTTCCTCTCCAAGTACAAGCTCGCCCGCCGCCGCGGCCTAGCCGTCACCGAAGCCATCCACCTTACTTTCCGGGAGACGGGCAAGGCCATCGTGCTCACGTCAGTCGTGCTCTTTTTCGGTTTTCTGGTCATGCTCTTCAGCATCAGCCCACCCAGCGTCACGATCGGTCTGCTGATCAGCCTTACCCTGGCGAGCGCGCTGGTAAGTGACTTATTGTTGATCCCGATTCTGCTGAAGTGGCTGGATAAGTAGGACACAAGAGCGTCGCTTCGCTCCTGCAGGACCGCTTCCGCGGATGGCAACGGACTGTCCGCGGAGAGTACGTTTATCCCCGCTCCATTCGTTAAATGGTCCTTTGTATAGAGATCACCGATTACTGCACCGCTATCCATTAGTTCGGTTTTTCCTCACCCCTGACCCCTCTCCAAAGGAGAGGGGAGCCGTCAGGCCCACTTCCTGTACAAGGGTACCACCGATCCCCGTTGCTTTGTACTAAAAGTGGATGCCGGGTTTCGGAGCAGTTCATACACACGACCCAGCGTCCTGTGTCTCCCGCGCAGCGGTCCAACGCGCGAAGCGCGTATCCTGTGTCTAATCCTACTTCGCCTCAGCGACCATGATATACTGATAATCCAGCGCCGTATTATCCGTAGAAACCACCGCAAAGCCCGCCGCCTCTAACATATGGGCCAGTTCGGAGATCCCGATGCGGTCGGGAAGATCGGGGCCGAGGGGGGTGTTCTCCTTCTTCCAGTCGACGATAAATACGCGGCCGTTGGGGCGCAGGGCGGGCCGGAGTTTTTTGAGGTAGGCCTCGGGATGGTCGATCAGGTAGAGGGTATTGACGAAGAGTACGATATCGACCTCATTGTCCTCCAGCATGGGATCGTCGGCCAGGGCCAGGCGGGGCTCGAGGCGGGCGCGGAGATTACTGGGCAATTCGGTGTCGCGCAGGGTATCGAGGTAGTCGATCCACCGCTGGTCGATCTCGATGGCAATGACGCGGTCGGCCAGGGGAGCGAGGCGGCGGGCAAAGAAGCCCTCGCCGGCTCCGATATCGGCGATGACCTTTTCCTCGATATCCCCGAGCTTGTCGATCACGAGGCCGGGTTTCTGCCAGACGTGGCGTTCGCGGTCCTCTTCTACCGTGGTGGCGTATACGTCCTCGTCCGGCGGGCGGGGGCCATCTTCTTCCCCGCAACCAAGCAGCAACAGGGTAAGGAGCAAAAGGAAGGGGAGGCGCATGCGACGGGTTAATAGCGGGCGGCAAGATAAGCCCGTCCGGTCAAAGGCCAGCCGTACACAGATCCCGCATCAGGCCGTAGATGAGGCGGTTCAGTTCGGAGCCCCGGGCGATGTGGTTGTTGACGGCGATGCTGTAGACCAGCTTGCGGCCATCGGGCCGGTTCACGTAGCCGGCATAGGCGCGTACGGCGTTGACGGTGCCGCTCTTCCCCCAGACGCGCCCTTCGGCCACCGTGCCCTTCAGCACGTTGCGCAGGCTGCCGGTCCGACCGGCCAGGGGGATGCTCTCGCGCCAGCGGGACCGGGCCGCCTGGTCACTCAGGAAGGCCGTCATCAGGGCGGGCGGGAAGAAGTTGCGGGGAGACAGTCCGCTGCCGTCGCGCAGCTGCACCCCTTCGGTGTCCAGCCCCCGGGCCTCCAGCCACTCGGTGAGGACGTCGGTGGAGGACAGCTCCGCGGCACCCCTGGCCTTGTTCATTTCCCGCAGGAGGGTTTCGGCAAAAAAATTGTTGCTCGTCAGGTTGGTGCGGTCCACGATCTCGGCCAGGGGTGGGGAGCGGACCTCCTCAATCACCGCAGCGTTCGTGTAGTCGCCGCTCCCGACGGTGAGGTGGGATACGGCCGGCTGCACCACCGCTATCCCGCTTTCCTCCAGGAGGCGATCGAGCAACTGGGCGGCCAGCAGCGGCGGATCGGGGACGGAACCCCGGATCCGGAAACTGCCCGTTCCTACCGGAATGCTGCCCCGGATGAACTGTTGGTAGTTGAAGGGTGCCCCGTATATGTAGGCCTGGTCGCCACTCCCCCGCGGCCCGCTCTTCAGCTCGTTGGTGAAGGTGAGGCCGGGAATTACCGGATCGGTACCGCTCACCGGGGGCGTACTCCCCAGTCCCGGCCGCTGGGTCAGGGAGAGGGTGTAAGCATTTTCGTTGAGGTTAAGCCCGTAGGTGCCGGCGCCGTAGTAGTTGCCGAGGTCCGCCCACGTCCAGCCCGATCCAGCGCCGTCCGTGCCGTAGTAGCTGCCGTCGCCCACCACGGCGCCCGTGATGCGGGTGATGCCGCTTCGCTTCACTCCGTCGACCAGGCGCTGCAACACCTCCTGCAGGCGCGGCACGCCTTCCATAAACGGACTGCCCAGCGTGGGGTCCCCGCCGCCGACGAGGTAGAGATTGCCGTGCAGTACGCCCCCCTCCACCCTGCCGCCGGCGATCAGGCGGGTACGGAAGCGGTAATCGGCGCCCAACACGTCGAGGGCGGCGGCCGTAGTGATCAGTTTCTGGGTGGAAGCGGGGATACAGGCCACTTCGGCGTTGCGGGATCCGAGGCGGTTCCCGGTGTCGGCATCGCGCACGTCCACCGCTACCAGTGCATTCCGCAGCACCTGCGCCCCCGCAAAGTCATCGATCAGCTGCTGCAACGATCGCTGGGCCGTACCCGAAGTGCTGAAGGCCAGCAAGAGAAAGAAAAGGCGAAAGAACATGGCATCGGGGGATTTAGGCGGGAACGCGGGTGCAGGGTTACTGGCCAAGGAGCAAGATACGCCTGGTAGCGCCGCCCGCCGGCCCGCTGATCCGCAGGAAGTATACGCCGGGTGGAGCGGCCCCGAGCTGTAAATCGATCCGGGGACCCTGCAGTTGCAGCCACTCGAGGACGCGCTGACCGCTGGAAGAATACAGGCTCGCACTCAGCTGCCGCGCCGCGGGGGTATCCGCAAGGGAAAGGTGGAGGGTACCCCGGCTTGGGTTTGGGTACACGTCCAGGAAGAGCGCGTCCGTAAATTCGCGTACCGCAGTCGTCGTATCGAGGGCGATCGCGCGCGGCGGACCGGGGAAGCTGCCGCACCCGTTGCGGGCCACCACCCGCCAGTAGAAGACCGCGGGTAAGTCGTCGCGCGGGATGCTGAGCTGGTTGGCCGCGGTCGTGCCGGCCACTGCTATGGAGGAGAAGCCCACCGTGGGCGACACTTCCACGGTGTAGGAAGAGGCCCGGTCGGAGCGGCGCCAGTGAAAGGTGACGGTGGCAGAGTCTACCGCAGCGGGCAGGGGGACGATGGCCTCCGGCAGCGGTAATACGGTCAGGGTGGTGACGGCCCGCCGCACGCTGCCGTCGGCGTCGGTGACGAGGAAGGAGAGGTCGTGGGTGCCCGCACCGATGAAGGTCCAGGCACTGAAGGTGACTTCCAGGGTGTTGGTCGCCGGGATCAGGTCGTAGGTAAAGTTGTCCAGCGGCTGTCCGTCGGCCTCCACGGCAAGCCCAGGCTGGGTGAAGCCACTGCCGAGTTGCAGCCGCGTAGTTGCCCCCGCGTTGGAGCAGGCGACGATGCCGGAATCCAGGACGCCGACCGCCAGGTCACGCGGGTCTGTTCCGGCGGCACAAAAGCGGAGGCGGAAGTCGGTAATTTGACCACCGTCCTTCGGCACGCGGTCAGTGACGATCAGTTTCCAGGTTCCCCGGGCGGAGGTACCGTAGAGGGACGCAAAGGGCGCGATGGGCTGAACGGAGCGGTAATCCCCGGCCTGTCCATCGTCGCAGCGCAACTGGAAGCTGTCGGCCGTAATCTCGCCCGCATCGGAAAAGACGGCGTAGAGGTCGCGGCCGGGGCACAGGCCATTCTCGAGGGGTCGGAAGAGGGGGAGCTCGGTACCGTCCGGGCCGACGAGGCTCGCATACAAATCCCCGATAAAGCTGTGTTCGATGCCCACGACGACCTCCAGGGAGGAGAGTAAAACCGGATCGGTCACTTCCAGTTCGGCGACCACGCGCACCGAATCTTCGGGGGGTATCGCTACGGGCAGCACCCCACTTTGCTTGAGCGCGCAACTCGTTTCCTCCGTGGTGAAGGAGCGGGGTTGGGACCATCCTCCGGCCCCGCAGGCGTTGCGGGCGCGCACCCGCCAGTAGTAGGTAGCCCCCCCGTTGAGGGGGTAGCGGAGCAGGAAGCTGGTGTCGCCGAGACCGGTCAGGTCCGCCGCCCGGGAAGAAAAGTCGGCCGACAGGGCCAGTTGCAGGTCGTAGCTCACGGCCCCGGCCAGCGGCTGCCACGCCAGCGTTGCGAAGGGGGCTACGGTGGCCGCCCCGGTAGCCGGTAGGTTCAGGACCACAGGGCCCGGCACCTCGTCGAGGAGGCTCAGGGAGAGCTCCAGTACACCGGCAATGTCGCCGCCCGTAGCCGTGAGCGTGATGGGATAAGTGCCCCCCGGCAGGGTCGGACTGCCCCGGTACGTAAGGGTGAAGCTGCTGCCGCCGTCCACCACTTCGGGGACATCGAGTGACAGGGCGGGATCGGCGCTAAGCCGGAGGGTGCTGCCGGCCGGAAATCCTTCGCCGAGCCGGACCTCGAAGGTGGCCGAATCGCTGACGCAGCGCGTGATACAGGCGGTGGCGGCGGTGAGCAGGTAGGGCAATTCCGCCTGCTCGAGGCCGTCGGTGATCCGCGCGCCGCTGCCGCAGGGGTCGAGCCAGTCCCGCAGCCGCGAATCGGGGCTGCCCCCTCCGGTCCAGCTGCTGGCCAGGTAGCCGAACACGTCGTCGCCCGCGTTGCCGCAGGAGGCCCGGCCGCCGAAGAGCTGTCCGCGCGCCCGGCCGTCGAAATCGAACAGCGGCGCACCGGACGAGCCACCTTCGGTGGTGCCGATATCCCAGGCTGGGACCCGCAGGAAATTCCCGTCGCCGCCCGCGGCTTGCCCGGTAATGGTACTGAGGCGGGTGGGCTGGAAGGAAAAGGAGATCCGCTTTTCCTGCACGTTGGGGTGGTGGACGGTGAGCACCCCGCCGGCGGGCGGCGGCCCCGTCGCGGACCAGCCGGCGAAGAAGGCATTCGCCAGGGGGTTGACCGGCTCGTCCAGCTCGAGCAGGGCGAAATCCGTAACGGCGTAGCTGGCCCGTAACCGGGCGCCGGTGTTGAAGACCTCCAGGGAGCCGTCGCCGCGGCCGCCGCTTTCGACCGATCCCGGGGTGCGGCAGCGGCTGTGCTCGAAATTCCAGTAGGCGACCAGGGAGGGGGCGTTGCCGAGATCCACCCCGCAGTGCGCGGCGGTCAGGAAGAGGGGGCGGCCGTCCTGGTTGGTGTTGTTGACGAGGAAGCCGGTACACTGGCTCCGCCCGTTGAGGGTGTAGGCCGCTACGCTGCGGATGACGTCGCGGAACTCATCGATCATCGGAAAGTCATCGGCCGCGCCGCAGGCCACGTCCACGTTGCAGTTGCCGGAGAGGGCATTGACGACGCCCTCGAAGTCGTGGTTGACGGTCGTCAGTTGCAGGTCGACGCCTTCCCGGTCGGCATACGGCAGGATCAGCTCGATCATCAGCTCGTCGCCGGGGAGCACCGGCGACCAGAACTGGTCGTGGTCTTCGTTATCGGCCGCGGTGAAGGGTCCGTACCGTTGGATATTGGTAGAGAGGTAGAGCTCGGCGCCTGCGGGGAGGTGAAATTGCCGGAAGCCGAGGTTGAGCGACTTGGCCCCGGCACTGCGCACGCGGAGTTGCCAGCGGGCGCGGCCGTCGGGGAGTTGGGACCACTTGCCGTCGGTGGCGGGACTTACCGCTACCGGCAGCGAAACCGCGAATTCCCGCGGGCGGCCGGGTTTCCGGACGGCGACTTCCCGCTGCAGGAGGGCGGCATTGTCCTGGGCCGGCAGGGTGAGCACGGGTGGTGCGGCACGTCCTCCTCCGTGCTGGGCGGCCAGCGCGGGTGCAAAGCAGAGCAGTCCGGCAAGAAGAAGCACGAGGAAGCGGATCATTCCGAGGATTTACCCGGACAAGGTAAGGTGCAGTTCACACGGCAATTAATTGAAGCGTACATTTGTAGGTTCACCGCCAAAGCGTTACCTTTGCCCCGCTTTTGCAGAACCTCCGGCCCGATCCCGTGCGCCCCGAAAATAGATAGATTATGAAAAGGACATTTCAACCCTCCAAGCGTAAGCGCGTGAACAAGCACGGCTTCCGTTCCCGTATGTCGACCAAGAACGGTCGTAAGGTGCTCGCCCGTCGCCGTGCCAAAGGCCGCGACAAGCTCACCGTCAGCGACCAGACCTACAAGAAATAACTGACCCCCCCCGGGCTCACTCCCGGAAAGTTGCAAAGGTTTAAAGCCCGGCTGCTGCGTGCAGTCCGGGCTTTTTGCTCGTCCCTACCTTACCCTACTCATGCGTACCCTCACCCAGCGCGTCGCCCGCGCCTCCGTTACGATCGAGGGGGAGCTCAGCGGACAGATCGGCCCCGGACTCCTCATCCTCCTCGGCATCGAAGAAGCCGACACTCCGGAGGACATCGACTGGCTCTGCGGTAAACTCACGCGCCTGCGCATCTTCGGCGACGAGGACGGCAAGATGAACCGCAGCGTGGCGGACATCGACGGCGGCCTGCTCGTCGTCTCCCAGTTCACCCTCTTTGCCAGCACGAAAAAGGGCAACCGTCCGGGCTTCACGCGAAGTGCGGGACCGGAGTTGGCCATCCCACTTTACGAACAGTTTTTAGCCCGCCTGGCGCAGGAGGCCGGAAGACCGGTAGCCACCGGTGAATTTGGGGCGGACATGCAGGTGGAATTAGTGAACGACGGGCCGGTTACGATTTGGATGGATTCCCGGGACCGGGAGTAGTGGTAGTCGACCGCAGATCGCGCAGCACTTAAGCCCGCGCAGCGGCCCAATCCGCGACTAAATCCGCGCCCTCTGCGTCATCTGCGGTTCCCTAAAAAGTCGCGTAGCGACAAACCTCAGTAAGCCACGCCACTAAGAAACAGCCCCTCCGGAGGAGCCTGCCCCACCCCGATCCGCTCCCCGCTCACCAGGGCCTCCGCCAACGCCGCCGGAGCGAGCTTCCCCTCCCCCACCCGCAGCAGCTGAAGTACCAGGATCCGGATCATCCCCCGCAGGAATCGATTGGCCACGAAGCGAAAGCGGAAGCGGTGTGCTCCCTCCCGGTGAAAACTGGCCTCCCGCAGGTCGCAGGTAGTCGTGTTGTGGCGGTCCGGGGTGAGACAGAAGGCCCGGAAATCGTAGTATCCGATAACCAGCGCCAGGGCGGACTCCACCGCCGGGATATCCAGCTCCGGCAACTCCAGGGAACTGCTCACGGGGGCCAGGAAGGGATCGGGACGGGTGTGGAAATAGTAATCGTAGGTGCGTGCGGTGGCGTCGTAGCGCACGTGGGCACTGGAATCTACGGGCCAGGCCCGGTAGAAAACGATGTCGTCGGGCAGCACCTTATTCATGACGAATAGCCAGTTGTCGCGCAGTTCCGTGTCGGTATCGAAGTGGAGGTAGTACTCAGAGGCGTGGACGCCGGCATCGGTACGCCCGCACCCCACCACTTTCACCGAACTCCGTTCTGGGGGGCCTTCCCCTGGTCTTCGTTGCACCCGCGTCAGCGCCGCCTCGATGGTTCCCTGCACGCTCACCACCTCCCCCGACTGCCGCTGCCAGCCCCGGTAAGCAGTGCCCCGATAAGCCAGGTGAACAAAATAGCGATGAGACATAGCGCAAGGTACATATCCACTCCTCCACTCCTCCACTCCTCCCTCAAACCCTCAATCCCGAGCAACAACGTAGCTTACGCACCAACTCAACCCCACCGCTCATGCACATCGCCATTCTCGGCAACGGCATTGCCGGCATCACCTGCGCCCGCTGGTTGCGCAAGCTCAGCGATGACGTCCGGATCACCGTGATCTCCGCCGAATCCGACTACTTCTTCTCGCGCACGGCCCTGATGTACGTGTACATGGGCCACCAGCGCTGGGAGGACCTGATGCCCTACGAACCCTTCTTTTGGAAGAAGAACCGCATCGAGCTGCGGCGCGGCTACGTGGAAGGGGTCGACCCGCACGGAAAAACCCTCCACTTCTCCGGGGGCGACAGCCTGGTATACGACAAGCTGGTGCTGGCCACCGGCAGCGCCTGGAACAAATTCGACTGGCCCGGGCAGGATCTCCGGCGCGTCGGCGGGCTCGTCAGCGCCCAGGACCTCGCGCAGCTGGAAGAGGTCAGTCCGGAAATCAAGCAGGCGGTGATCGTCGGCGGCGGACTCATCGGTATTGAGCTGGCCGAGATGCTGCACAGCCGCCACGTGCACGTGAAGCTGCTGGTGCGCGAATCCAGCTACTGGAGCAACACCCTGCCGAAGGAGGAGAGCGAGCTGGTGAGCCGCCACATCATCAGCCAGGGCATCGAGCTGCTGCACGACACCGAGCTGCGGGAGATCCACGACGACGGGGGCGGGGCCGTGGGGGCCATCACCACCAAAACCGGGGAGCGCATCGACTGCGAATACGTCGGCCTCACCGCCGGAGTGCACCCGAACGTCGACTTCCTCCAGGGCCACGCGGCCATCGAGATCAACAAGGGCATCCTCGTCAACGACTACTTGCAAACCTCCGCGGAGGACGTCTACGCCATCGGCGACTGTGCCGAAGTGCGGCATCCGCGGCCCGGGCGCAAATCCATCGAAGCCGTCTGGTACACCGGCCGCATCATGGGCGAGACGGCCGCCTACAACTTACTCGGTAAGCCGGTGAAGTACGACCCGGGCATCTGGTTCAACTCCGCCAAGTTCATCGACATCGAATACCAGGTGTACGGAGAAGTACCGGCCCACGGCCGCGAGGGCCTGGCCACGCTCTACTGGGAGCACCCGGATGGGGAGAAGGCCGTCCGGATCAACTACGAACAAGGAGCGGGGCCCGTCCGCGGCTTCAACCTGATGGGCATCCGCTACCGGCAGGAAGTGTGCGAGAAGTGGATCCGGGAGGAGGCCCACATCGAGACGGTCCTCCAGCAACTCGGCCTGGCCAACTTCGATCCCGAATTTTACGAGCAGTACGAAGGGCAACTCGTTGCCCTGTACAATCGCCAGACCGGCAGCAAGCTCCAACTCAAGCAAAAGCGGGGCCTCGACGCCGTCCTGCGCTTCCTGAATTTCAAGACCCGCGCACCCCGCGCCATCTCCACCCCCGATGCCCGCTAAACGTACCCACAAGACCACCCTGCAGTACGTGGGGCTGGCGCTGTTCGCCATCTCGCTGCTGATCTTTACGGGCATGCTCGGACTCGAGCAATTCCGGCTCAGCGAGGAGGACCTCATCGCTACGGTAGCTCCCAATCCCGATGCCGCATCTGCAACGAAAGGCAGCGCGCAGGTCAGTTCCACCATCTCCGCCGGCTCCTCCGGGGGCGCCACCGATCCCGAAGCGCAAACCGCCCCGACGGAAGCCGACCCCAGGGCCCGCCTGCTCTACGAAGTGCAGGGCACCGCCTTCCGGGAGGCCGCGAAGGAGCTGGGACTGAGCGGCCAGACCTTCGGCAGCAGCTTCAGCTTCAACGCCAAGGTGGACGAGGTATTCCAGGCCGCCCGGGAGCGGGTGAACACCCGGGTAGACGAACTCCTGGCCGACGAAGCCCTGCCGGAGGGGATCTCCGAGTGGGACCTCCGCCTTTCCGACCCCATCTACTTCAAGCAGAAGCTGGCGGCCCTGACCGCCGAGGCGGAGTTCGGGCCGGTGCAGGACAATCCCTGGCTGTTCTTCAGCCTGACCATCG
This sequence comes from Chitinophagales bacterium, assembly GCA_038258275.1. GTDB lineage: Bacteria > Bacteroidota > Bacteroidia > Chitinophagales > Saprospiraceae > Neolewinella. The sequence goes on from JBBSPZ010000001.1 coordinate 24,660, forward strand.
GCCTAGGCTTACTGGGCGGACTCCTCTACATCCTCCCGAAGTTCCGGCGGCACCCGGGCATCAAGAACGACCACGTTTATCACTCCCAGCTCACGAAGGGACTTAACTTGGGCTGGCGCTCCATCTTCCTGGCCGCAACCACCCTGGGGGTTCTCCTGTACGGCATCCGGTATATGGCCAGCGACTGGTTCTGGCCGGCGGTCACGGTGGGTATCGGCTTGCTGATCATCGGACTGGTGCTCTTCGCGGAGCATTCCTGGCGCAACTCCCCGGCCCGGCCTGCCGACCCGGCGGGGCTCTCCGCCTACCTCGGTATCCTGGGGGGAACCTACCTGATCGGCTTCTACGTACTGCTCTACTGGGCGCCCGAGCACGTGACGGCCTGGATCACGATGGTCAATCCGCTCAAGGCCGGACTCTTCGGCGGGATGGCGAGCCAGTGGTTCCTCTACGGCCTGCTGTACACCCTCATCATCGTCGTGATGGGTGTACGCATGCTCTCCAAGTACCAGCACAACAAGTACCAAATCTTCCGCACGCTGTCGGTCATGTTCTTCCAGACGGCCTTTGCCTTTATGATCCCCGAGATCCTCGGGGCACTCAATAAGCCGCAGCAGGACCTCAAGAACATCTGGCCGCTCGACTACGACTTCTTCTTCAGCTGGCAACTCGACCAGTTCCAGAGTGCCGGGGCGCTGGGCACCTTCATGCTGGTGTGGGGCATCGTGCTCATCATCATCGGCGTGCCGCTGATGGTGCACCTCGTGGGCAAGCGGTGGTACTGCAGCTGGGTCTGCGGCTGCGGCGGCCTGGCCGAAACCATGGGCGACCCCTGGCGGCAGCTCAGCGACAAGAGCCTGCGGGCCTGGAAGTTCGAGCGCTGGATCATCCACGGCGTGCTGGTCGCGGCCATCCTCATGACGGCCCTCACGCTCTACTCCTACTTCTCCGGGGCCGAAAGTCTTCTCGGCGTCCAGACCTGGAAGGTGCAGAAGTGGTACGGCTTCCTCATCGGGGCGGGGTTCGCGGGTGTAGTGGGCACGGGCTTCTACCCCCTCATGGGCAACCGGGTGTGGTGCCGCTTCGGTTGTCCGCTGGCCGCCTACCTGGGCCTGGTGCAGCGCTTCCAGAGCCGCTTCCGCATTACCACCAACGGCGGACAGTGCATCAGCTGCGGCAACTGCTCTACCTACTGCGAAATGGGCATCGACGTGCGCGCCTACGCCCAGAAGGGACAGGACATCGTGCGCGCCAGCTGCGTCGGCTGCGGAGTATGCGCGGCGGTGTGCCCGCGGGGCGTGCTGCGGCTGGAAAACTCGAGTGTGGATGCGGGCTACCGGACGGTGCCGGAGCGGGTGATCCACATTTCCGAGGAGGAAGGGGTGGTGATGAAATTTTAAATTGGGGATTTAAAATTTACGATTTAGCTACCGCATTGGGATACTCGCTGCGCTCGTGGGGAACCGCAGATGGAGCGCGGATTGGGTTCGCAGATTTTCGCAGAGCATGACTAAGGATTTCGCAGATTTTGAATCCGCTGCGCGGCTTCATCCCTCAATCCTTCATCCCTCAATCCTTCAATCCCTCAATCCCTCAATCCCTCATACCCTAACCCCCATTCATCCGCCCAAAGGCCTCCCCGATCTCCCGTCGGTTCCCCTCCGCTCGTGCCTGGCTGAAGCCGCAGGTGAGCTTTGACTTCCGGTTGACCGTCGTGTTTGCCTGCGCCTCCCAAGTCGGTATGTAAAGCTGGGGGGATGACCTCGATCACTTCAATAGCGCGGGGGCTGAGCTGTTGGCGGAGCGACAACGTAAAGGACCGCATGAACGCCTTGGTGGCGCTGTACACCGGCACCCGGGTGAGGGGCACGAAGGCCAGGCCGGAGGTGACGTTGATGATCGTCTCCAGGCCGGATAAGGCGGTGAACAGGTGCGTGAGGTGAACGGGTGCCAGCAGGTTGATCGCGATTTCCGTCCTGGCCCGGTCGTAAAAGCGGTCGTCGGTCATCGCGCGGCTTCCCGCCGACCGTAGATAATAACGGTGTTGTCGGTGGCGAAGCGTTCGGTCAGCCCGAGGCCGATGCCGCTGCCGCCGCCCGTGATGAGGATTTTGCGATTGGTCAGTTTCATTGGTGGGAGTTGGGTTTCTGCTCCTGAGTAGGGGCTGACCGCCAGGTAAGTTCGGCCGGACTTAGAAGCTTACCGCCAAGCCCACCCCGTTTCCGGTGCTCCCGATGGAGAGGGTCGGTCGGTCATTGGTCGGGTTATATTCCGTCAATCCCTAGATGTACAGCTCTATCGCCTGTTTGATGCGGCGGTCCCCGCTGCGGTTAAGCGGTACGCTTAGCGCGTACGAAGCGACGCCAACGGCTCCGAGTACCCAGAGGTCCGACTCCTGGTTCTCTTCGCGTGGAAGGAGGACTCCGCTCAGCACCGCACCGAGAGTCGCTCCTGCGGAAATGCCCAGGACTACGGAAGAAACCGTGTAAAACCGGCTGGATTTCAGCAACTGCCGGGATTCGGAAGCTGCCGGCAGGCTGGCGATCAGCTCCCGCATCGTGACGATCTCGTTGTTTTGGGCAAACAGGTAGTCTCCGTACACCCGTCTCACAGTAAGTTCCTGGGCGGTGAGGGCGGGCAGGGAGGCCAGCAGAAGAAGCAGGGGGAATAGCAGATTTTTCACGATTAAAAGATAATCTCCTTTAGGGGGATAACGGATGCTTGCGTACCCATTTAAGAAAAGATTAGGAGACGGCCCCGGAAAGAGGGTTGCCGTAACGAAAGAAGGTATTGCATCTCGGATGCAATACCTTCTTGGCGATTATAGCTGCAGGACCCGGACCTGAGGTCCGGAACCGCTTAAGACGGGATCATCTTAGCCACCTCCATCCGCTCGTAGTTGCGGTGCTGAGCGATGGCCTTGATGAAGTCCTGCGGAGTCCCGTCGACGAAGACGGCCTTGTCGTCGTTTTTGTACTTGCCCACGTGGGTGGCATCCAGTAGGTGCACGCCCGCCCCGTCGACGGCGATGGCCTTGCAGTGCATGAACGCCTCGTCGACGAACTTCTTGAACTTGGCCTTTTTCATCAGGGCGTCGAGGGATTTCTTTCCGCCGGGAATGTAGACGGCATCGAAGAGCACGCTCTCGGTGGTCATGATGGCCGCGGCTACCTGGTGGTCGTGCCCCTTGCTGCAGGTGATGGTGCCGCCGTGGGGGGCGACGATCTTCACCATGGCGTTCTCCTTTTCGAGCGCCTCCTTCATGGGCCCGAAGTCATTGCCGTCAAATCCGTCGGCGGCCAGTACGGCGATCTGCCGGGTGGCGATGGTGTCGGTCTTGATGTAGGTCTCGCTGAGGGCGGCAGACTTGTCCAGGTACATTTTCTTGGCGGGTGGCTGCATCTTGTCGACGTCGGCATCCGCTCCGATGGCCTGGTTGACGGGGCCCTCCACGCTGTCGGGAACTTCAAGCCCCAGTCCGTCAGCCACCTGCTGGGCCAGCGCCTCGTCGATCTGATTGATCAGGTACAGCATGCGCTTTTGAATGTGGGGGTAGTTCACTTTGCCCAACTCGAAGGTGTACGCATCCGCGGTGTGTGCCTTCTCCCAGTCGGTCAGGCTGCGGTAGAACAGGGCGGGCTGGGAGAAGTAGTCTACGAAGCTCTCGCTGCGGGCCCGGATCTTGTGGCCGTCGATCCGCTCGGTGAAGGATTCGTACCCGCCCTCGGCCAGCGTGGTGAGGTAGGGACAGCCGCCGCCCAGGGTGTTGGGGAAGTAAGCCGTCTTGCCCTTCGGGATCTGCATGGTCATGTGCCCGTCCCGCTCGTTGTTGTGCGCGGCGTGGATACCCTGGTTGATCGGGATCTGCTCGAAGTTCACGCTGCCGAGGCGGCTCAGCTGGGTATCGCGGTAGGAGAACAGGCGACCCTGGAGCAGCGGGTCGTTGGAGAAGTCGAGGCCCGGCACGAGGTGGTCGGGCAGAAAGGCTACCTGCTCCGTTTCCGCGAAGAAGTTATCGGGATTGCGGTTGAGGGTCATCTTGCCCACGATCTTGACGGGCACCAGCTCCTCGGGGATGAGCTTGGTGGCGTCGAGAATGTCGAATTCGAATTTATGCTCGTCCTCCTCGGGGATGATCTGCAGGCCCAGCTCCCACTCGGGGTACTGGCCGGCATCAATGGCGTCCCACAGGTCGCGGCGGTGGAAGTCGGAATCGGCGCCACTGATCTTGACGGCCTCGTCCCAGGTCACGGAGCGCACGCCCAGTACCGGTTTCCAGTGGTAGCGGACGAAGTGGGCCACGCCCTCGTCGTTGAGCATACGGAAGGTGTGGATGCCGAAGCCTTCCATCATGCGCAGGCTGCGGGGAATGCCGCGGTCGCTCATGAGCCAGATGTGGTTGTGCAGGGCTTCCGGCGACAGGGAAAGGAAGTCGTAGAAGGTATCGTGGGCGGAGGCGGCCTGGGGAATCTCGCGGTCCGGTTCGGGCTTGACGGAGTGGATCAGGTCAGGGAACTTCATCGCGTCCTGGATAAAGAAGATGGGCATGTTGTTGCCTACCAAATCCCATACGCCTTCCTCGGTATAAAACTTGACGGCGAAACCGTGGACGTCGCGCGCCAGGTCGGTCGAGCCCTTGGAGCCGGCTACGGTGGAGAAGCGGGTGAACACGGGGGTCTTGCGCGAGGTATCGTTGAAGATGCCCGCCTTGGTGAACTGGGGAATCGCCTCGTACAGCTCGAACACCCCGTGGGCCGCACTGCCGCGGGCGTGAACGATGCGCTCCGGGATGCGCTCGTGGTCGAAGTGGTTGATCTTCTCCCGCAGGAGGAAGTCCTCCAACAGGGTGCCCCCCCGGATGCCGGCCTTGAGCGAGTTGTTGGTGTCGTTGACCTTGAGGCCGTTGTTGGTGGTCAGGGGCTGACCGGAGGAATCCTTGCGGTAGAGGTCCAGTTCCTTCTCCTTCGGGTCGGTGGACATCGATCCGTTCTTTCCGTTTTGGTGCTGATCGTTCATGATTACGTTAGGTGTTTGGGTTATGGTGGCTGCAGCGCGCGGAGTCCCTGCGGGGGGCGCCGGGCCATGCTTCGGGAAGCACCGCAGCCCCTGCCAATGGAAATTCCAAACCTGCGTAATCGGCCCATGTTCGGCTGTCCGGCGCATAATAACGCTATTCCGTAGCTAACCGGCCTACGGGGTGTTGTACCCTGGTCAACCCGCCCGGTTCGGGCGGCGGCGCGCCGGTGCAGGGCAAGTACACGGACACCGGGCGGGCGGGCGGGGGAATACCACCGATGGCGTTCAGCCTGATTTGCTGGGCACCCGCGGCCCCGCCCAGCTGATGTATCGACAAGAATTTAGATTTCAGTCGGGCGAAATTCAACCATGGGGCGTGGATAACCCTTTCTAATAGACCGGTACTAACCGGAACTCCCGGCCGGAAAACGGCACTAAACATACAATCTTATCCCCATGGAAGACACCAATAACTCAGGCATCCAAAAAGAGGCCCACCGCCACGGCCAATCGCAAAATCAGCACCACGACCACGATAACGGTAAGGTCTGGGAAGTCAATGAATCGAGCCGAAGCTGCCCCTTCCTGAGTGGGGCGCACTCTACCGCCAGCGCCGGCACCGCCAACCGCGACTGGTGGCCCAACGCCCTGAACCTCGGTATCCTGCGGCAAAACTCGTCGCTGGCCGATCCGATGGATAAGGATTTCGACTACGCTAAAGAATTTGAACGCCTGGACCTGGAGGCCCTGAAGCAGGACCTGCGCGACCTGATGACCGACAGCCAGGACTGGTGGCCCGCCGACTTCGGCCACTACGGCCCCTTCTTCATCCGCATGGCCTGGCACAGCGCGGGTACCTACCGCATTGCCGACGGACGCGGCGGTGCCAGCTCCGGATCGCAGCGCTTCGCCCCCCTCAACAGCTGGCCCGACAACGCCAACCTCGACAAGGCACGCCTCTTGCTGTGGCCCCTCAAGAAAAAGTACGGCCGCAAGATCAGCTGGGCCGACCTGCTGGTCCTGACCGGCAATATGGCCCTCGAGACCATGGGCGTGGAGCCCTTCGGTTTCGGCGGCGGCCGCGCGGACGTCTGGGAGCCCGAGAGCGACATCTATTGGGGGAAGGAATCCGAGTGGCTCGGAGACGAGCGCTACACCGGCGACCGCCAGCTGGAAAGCCCCCTGGCCGCCGTGCAGATGGGATTGATCTACGTTAACCCCGAAGGCCCCAACAGCGAGCCCGACCCCATGAAGTCCGCCCGCGACATCCGCGAGACCTTCGGCCGCATGGCCATGAACGACGAGGAGACCGTGGCGCTGATCGCCGGCGGACACACCTTCGGTAAGGCCCACGGCGCCGCCGACCCCGAAAAATACGTCGCCGCGGAGCCCGCCAGTGCCCCGATGGAAGCCATGAGCACGGGCTGGAACAGCAGCTACCAGAGCGGAAGCGGCCCCGACACCATCACCTCCGGACTGGAAGTGACCTGGACGCGCACGCCCACCCAGTGGAGCAACGACTACTTCACCTTCCTCTTCCGGTACGACTGGGAACTCTATAAGAGTCCCGCCGGTGCCTGGCAGTGGCGGCCGAAGAACGGCGAAGGAGCCGGCCTCATCCCCGACGCCCACGATGCCGACAAGAAGCACCACCCATCCATGTTTACCACAGACATCGCCCTGCGCGTGGACCCCGCCTACGAGAAGATCTCGAAGCGCTTCCGCGACGACAACGAGGCCTTCAAGGATGCCTTCGCCCGTGCCTGGTTCAAGCTGGTACACCGCGACATGGGTCCGCTGAGCCGCTACCTCGGTCCGGACGTGCCCCAGGAGGAACTGCTCTGGCAGGATCCGCTCCCCGAGCGCGACTACGACCTGATCGACAATCACGACGTCGCCAACCTGAAGCAGAAGATCGCCGGCACGGACCTAACGGTGCAGGAACTGGCCTACACGGCCTGGTCTTCAGCGGCCACCTTCCGCGGTTCCGACAAGCGGGGAGGCGCCAACGGTGCCCGCATTCGCTTCGCTCCCCAGCGCAACTGGGAAGTGAACAAACCGGAGCAGCTGGGTAAGGTGCTTTCCGTACTCGAAGATGTGCAGCAAGGCTTCAACGATTCCCAGAGCGGAAACAAGCGCGTATCGGTCGCTGACCTGATCGTGCTTGGCGGTAACGTCGCCATTGAAAAGGCCGCTAATAAAGCCGGAAAGGACATCACCGTGCCCTTCACCCCCGGTCGCGTCGACGCCCTCGAGGAGCAGACCGACGTGGAGAGCTTCGATGCCCTCGAGCCCTACGCCGACGGCTTCCGCAACTACATCAGCCGCCAGAATCCGATCAACGCCACCGGCGAGGAACTGATGGTCGACCGCGCCCAACTGCTGACCCTCACGGCCCCCGAAATGACCGTCCTCTACGGCGGTATGCGCGCCCTGGGTATGAACTACGACGACTCCAAGCACGGTTCCTTCACCGACCAATCCGGCGCCCTTACACAAGATTTCTTCGATACGGTACTCGACCTGGGTATGAAGTGGTCCGCCACCAACGACGACCAGACCCACTTCGAAGGCAAGGATCGCCGCGGGGGGGATACCAAATTTACCGGTACCCGCACCGACTTAATCTTCGGCTCCAACTCGGAGCTGCGGGGCCTGGCCGAGGTGTACGCCTCCGATGATGCTTCCGATAAGTTCGTCAGGGACTTCGTGCAGGCGTGGACGAAGGTGATGGACGCCGATCGCTTTGACGTGAAGTAACCAGATTGCGGCTTCGTCGCGCTAAGTAATAGCAGAGGTGATCCGGAGACGGGTCGCCTCTTTTTTATTGCGCCGGCTCTCCCAACTCCCGCAGGCAGCGCAAGTGGGAGCGGCAGGATCCTCGTCAGTGGCCGCAGGTGCACCTGGCTGATACCGGGGTCCGATCAGGGCGAGCCCCTGCAGGCGGTTGCTGTAGATTATGGCGCAACACACGCCCCACACGCAAAACAGGAACACCGTCTTACCGATCATCCGGTGGTCGGCATAGCGGTGCTTCCCCCGCGACGTGAAATAGGCATCGACGCGTTGTTTCAATGCGGGCAAAAAGGCAGTGTCCGGTTTTTGGAAGCGGAGGGGCGGAAAGTCTGCGTCCTGGTCAGGGCAAGTGGTCGTGTGGCACATGGGGAAGGTTATTTGCCCATTAATCCAATCCGGTTTTACCGAGTTACAAGGTCCGTCAGTCGGGCGGTACCACATCCGCCCGTCAGGTGATGGTTTGGCTACTGCTCTCCCAACGTGCGGTATCCCGCAGTGGAAATAAAAAACCCGTACCGCTTGCGTCGGGCAGGCGGCACGGGTTAGCAGTTGGCGGCCGGGTCGATGGGGTGGACCCGCGCCGGAGTCACTAATTAGTCGTTATCCGACATGCCCTCCAGGCGCCAGCCGCCGGATTCCAGCAGGTAGGCCAGGGTTTCCAGTCCGGGATTGCCGTCGGCTACCGAGCGGGTTCCCTCGGCCAGGGAGAAGAGGAGGTTGGAAACCTCGGGGCCGTCGATACTCGGGGCACTCAGTTCCTGCTTCAGGGATTCCAGGTCGCTGACGATCCCATCGGCACCGTCCATGCCCCGCAGTTCGCCGAGCCAGCCATCGATATTCTGGACGGCGGCGCTTCCGGGAAGGGTGGTGATGTCGGCGGCAGCGGTCTTGCCCGCCTGGAGGGTCTGGTCGAGGAGGCTGCTACCCCCGAAGGCCGAGGCGGTGAGTTTCTCTCCACCCGCCTGCAGGGCGGAGACCAGCGCCGAAATGCCGGGCGTAGAACCACCCACCTGCCGGGTATCCTCGGCCAGGCTGATCAGTTGCATGCCGGCCAGTTGGCCGTTGATGGGAGATGCGGTAAGGGTACCGCGAAGCGATTCCAGGTTGCCGGTGACCTTGTCGGCGCCCTCTACGTCCTCGAGCTCGTCCATCCAGGTATCGATGTTGGAGACGGCGGCACCGCCGGGAATAGCGGTAATGTCTCCGCCGTTGGCCTGCACCGCGTCGAGCGTCGCCTGCAGGGTGGCTCCGGGGTCGTCGGCGTTCAGTTGCTCCATCGTGGGCTCGGAGTTGTCCACGGTAGCCTCGGAGGCGTTGCCACAGGCCGTCAGCAGACCGGCAAAGAGGAACAGGAATAGGTACTTCATGGGTGTTGCGGGTAGGTTTGTGCTTTAGATACGCATTGGGGAATTTGGTTCAAGCCCCCAGCGGCGGCCTATGCTACCGTGCCGCCTATTTCCTTACAGCTTGCCGAGGGAAATCGGATTACCCCAGCCGCATCAGCTCCCCGATCTCCCGGTTGCTCATCTTGCCGAGGCTCTTTTCGCCGGCCGTGACGCTGAGGTCGGCAAGCTCCCGTTTCCCCTGGATGAGCTGATCGATCTTCTCCTCGAAAGTGCGCTCGGTGACCAGGCGGTGCACGAAGACCGTCCGCTCCTGCCCGATGCGGTAGGCGCGGTCGGTCGCCTGGGCCTCCACGGCGGGGTTCCACCAGAGGTCGTAGTGGATGACGTGGTTGGCCGCGGTGAGGTTGAGGCCCGTACCGCCGGCCTTGATGGAGATAAGGAGGAGGGGACAGTCGCCGTCCGTCTGGAAGCGCTCGACCATGGCGTCCCGCTGCTTGGTGGAGCTGCCGCCGTGCAGGAAGGGGGTGTCCAGGCCGAAACTGTCCCGGATCATTCCCTGCAGCAGTTCCCCCATCTGGCGATACTGGGTGAAGATGATCGCCTTGTCGCCATTCTCTAGGATGGACGTGAGCCGCTCGTGTAGCAACTGCCCCTTCCCGCTCTGGGCGAAGGTTGCCGCGTCCTGCTTCAGGAACTGGGCCGGGTGATTGCAGCACTGCTTGAGGGCGGTAATGAGTTTCAGGATGAGTCCCTGCCGCCCGATGCCCTCGCCGGCCTGCTCGACCCGCCGCATGTTCTCCTCCAGGATACTCTGGTAGAGGGCCGTCTGTTCGGGGGTCAGGGAGCAGTACTCGGTCTGCACCACCTTGTCGGGCAGGTCGCTGATGATGGTCTTGTCCGTCTTCAGCCGCCGCAGCACGAAGGGCGCCGTCAGCCTGCGGAAGCGCGCCGCCGCCCGCTGGTCGTGCTCGCCCTGGATGGGCCGGCCGTAGTGGTCGTTGAAGTGCTTGCGCGAGCCCAGGAATTTGGGCAGGGTGAAGTCGAGCAGGCTCCAGTAATCCAGCAGGCGGTTCTCGACCGGCGTACCGCTCAGGGCGATCCGGACGGGGGCCGCGATCTTCTTCACCGCCCGCGTCTGCTTGGCCTGGGGGTTCTTGATGTTCTGGGCCTCATCGATCGCCACCACCCGCCAGGGCAGTTTGGCCAGTTTGGTTTCCTCCGTGCGGACGACGCCGTAGGTGGTCAGCAGCACGTGGTAGTCCGCCGCGGCGGGCAGGGCACGCTGGCTGCCGTGGTAGATGATGGCGCGTAGGGAGGGGGCGAAGCGCTCGATCTCCCGCTGCCAGTTGCCGAGCAGGCTGGTGGGGACGATCACGAGGGCCTTTTCCGCGTCGAGGAGTCCTTCCTCGGCGTACTTCAGCAGCAGGGTGATCACCTGCAGGGTCTTTCCGAGTCCCATATCGTCGGCCAGTACGGAGCCGAAGCCGAGCTTGGCGTTCAGGTGCAGCCAGGCGTAACCGCGTTGCTGGTAGGGGCGCAGGGTAGCGTTCAGGGAGGGCGGGGTCGCGGGTGCGGGGCCGTTCCGTAACCCAGCAATGAAGCCTTGGAGTTCCGGCCCGAGCCTTACCGGTGCCCCCTCGTACTCTTCGGTGAACAGGGCCTCCAGCCGCTCGTGGGCCTGGAGAGCGGGCGGACCCGCGTCCAGATTTTTGAGCAGCTGGGCGACCGCCGCCCGGTCGAGCATGACGTAGCTTTCCTTAAACTTCACCAGTCCGGAAGAGGTCTCCAGCAGCTGCCGGAACTCGGCTTCCGAGACGGGCTCGTCGCCCAGGGCCGTCTGCCAGCTGAACTGCAGGATGCTGTCCAGTGAAATGATGCCCGACAGCTCGAACACCTCCGTGCCCGGCTTCGTCCCGGCCTGCAAGCCGAGGGCCGGCCGCAGCAGCTTACGCAGGGCCGCCGGCAGGAGTACCCGGATGCCCAGGGCGTCCATGCTGGGCAGGACGGAGGTGAGCACGGGCGTGAAGTCCGCCACGGAAAACCGCATCGGCGTCGCGCCCTGCCGGGCCAGGTAATCCGTCAGCTGCGGGAAGTGGGTGGCCAGGAACGCGAGGGTGCGGATCAGCCGTAAACGGTCGCCCCGGTCAGCGGATTCCAGCCAGGCGAGCAGCGCTACCGGCGGTGGGCGATTCGCATCCTCCCGGTCGGTGATGAGTACGTCGACGGTCAGCTCCTCGTCGACCTCCTCCACCCGGACGACCGGACCGAAGCGCTGCTCGCCCAGGTGGAGCATTCCCAGCCAACGGTGGAGGGCCTCCCCGAAGCCCTCGGTCCCCACGAGGGTGAACCGTTGCCGGCCCTGGAGCAGGAACAGCTTCCGGCACGGGGTATGCTCTACCTGGTACTGCGTGGCCTGACGGACCACGCATCCGATCAGGACGGAAAGCAGTTGCTCGCCCTTTCGCTCCGGACGGAATTCTAAGAAGTCCGCTTCTTCGTCGACGTAGTACAGTAAGGTGGGCGCGGTAAGCCGCTCGAAGGTAGTTAGCGTTTCGCGCAGGGCCTCGGTGTGGGTGGCCGGCACGTACTGGAGCAGAAATTCGTTGGAGCCGGCGGCCAGGAGCTTGGGCACGTAGGACTTTCGCTGCACCTGCGTCCGCGCCAGTTGAAAGGCAAAAAGCAGGCTGCGGGCCTCGGCGGTGAGGAGGTGGCGTTCGAGCCGTTCGAGTTGCTGGAGCCAGTCTAGGAATTGCCCCTCGGTGGTGAGCTCCAGCACGGGCTGGTCCGCTTCGTCGAAGGCGGCAAGGGACTGGAAGTGGAGATTGGCGTCCAGGTGGAGCTCCAGTTGCGCGCCGGCGGGGAGTAGGGTACCGACGGGCGGGGGCTCCGCATCGTCGCGCCAGAGTTTGCTGGCGTGGCGGGCGGCGGCGGTGTAGAGCGTATCCACGAAGGGCAGCAGTTTACCGTCGGCGTCGAATGCCGGGGTAGCGGGCAGGCGGCGGACGGCTTCCCAGCCCTGATCGGCGAGGGTACCGAAATCGAGGGACTGGGCGAGGGCTTCGTCCCAGTGAAAGGGCGGTAGTCCTACCACCGGTTGCAGCAGGTCGGCCAGCTGGAGGGGAGCCTCGACGAGCGTCTCCTCGGCGACTTCGGTAAGCGCGGCGCGGAGGTCGAGTCCCCGCATCCGCAGCAGCTCGAAGGGGTCGGCGTCGATCGCCCCGGTGAGGACGTACAGCAGGGCCGCGATGTGCTTGCAGGGCACGGCCCAGTCGGGGCAACTGCAGCTGGCGTTCAGTTCGCGGAAACTTTGCGGAAAGACGGCAAGTCCGTGTGTCCGGACTACCTCGTCCAGTTCCGCGGGCAGCGTGCCGGTGAGCAGTTGTCCGATCAGCGCCGGATTGCCCCGGATCTCCCCGAGGATGGTTTCCCGCTGGGCGGGCGTCCAGGAAGTCCAGTTGATCGTGATCCGGTAGGGCGTGGGGTTGCTGCCCTGCACGGTGGCCGTGAGCTCCCCGGGGCCGGACTGCACCAGCTCCTCCACCAGTCCCTTATTGGCGTAGGTTTTCCCCCGCCCGAGGCGGCCGGAGTAGTCCGCCCGCTCCAGCGAAGCCAAAAATTGCTTGCCCCACCAAGTGGTCCCGTAGGTGCGGCGGTAGCTGCCGGGGCGAGCCTGGGGCGTAGGGTTTTTGGGGAACCAGCCCCAGTTCTTTCTGCTTGGCATGGTGCAAATTAACGTTTACGGGCAACTCCCGTCGGGAGCTTACCCGATGGCCGTGGAACCATGTACGCAGGTGGCCCCGAGCGCGAGGAGAAAAAAGAGGATCTGTAGCAGGGACTTACTTGTGATGCTGCGGGCGTAGACCGACGGTGGCACCTCTTTGCCCGCCTCGTCACGGGCTGCCCCCTCCCCCGACAACTCTCCGGTAATGGATAACATCGTCGCAAGCCCGCAAATAACGGACAGCAGGTAACCAGCCCACGCAATTCCCAGGGGCACCATCCACGCTCCCCGTAGATCAGCGATAAACTCCTTCGGGAAGGTGATGGTCAGGGCGATCATGCCGGTCGACAGCGTGATCAGCAGCTTGGTGCTCTCCGCGGTAAAATCGAAGGCCTTTTTCTGTCTTTCCTGCATGGCCGGTCATTTGCAGAGGGGCCACATCGGACACAGCACCCCCCTGGCCCACGTTAGGGTCTGTTCCCCGATCACGTGCGATTTCTGATCGTGCGAGCTAGTCGTCAGACGAACGTTGCGCCCGCTACGCGTGCTGCAACGCATTCGTCGGACGACGGGCTGGAAGCGGACGAGTAGTCGCCACCACAAGGCGCACCGCGATCAGAATTATTACCGGAACCAGGCCATTTTTGGCAAACATATCAACAACCTACCGGATTATAGCATCATTATCAACGGTTGACGGAATTCACTGTCGACCATAATCCTACTACATCATGGCTAAGCAATCTGATGATTCAAAGAAGTCCCCCGGTAAAAACGACAAACCCGCCACCGGAGGCAAGAGCGGCACCACCCCCGCTAAGGGCGGCAGCGATAAGAAAGACGACATGAAGGGCGGCGCCAAAAAAGACGACAAGAAGGGCGGCAAGAAATAGCCGTACCGACTGTCCGACCAGTGTAATCGAAAAGAAACCGGAAGCGACCCGCTCGCTTCCGGTTTCTTCGTTTTTGGCTGGTGCCGGACCAGTCGTCAGACGAACATTGCGCCCGCTACGCCTGCTGCAACGCATTCGTCGGACGACCCGCCTGCAACGATCTCGCGAACCAGCCCAGGCAAGCTACCTTTGCCCCCATGCAACGTCTACTCCTACTCCTCCTCATCTGCCACCTCCCCCCGCTGCTTCCAGCCTGGGGCGCCAACGGACACCGCATCGTGGCCCGCATCTGCTACGACAACCTCAACGACCAGGCCCGCGAGCGGGTCGATGCGGCGCTGGGCGACAACTACCTCGCGCAGGTAAGTACCTGGCCCGACTACATCCGCGCGGAATCCGGCTGGGATTTTACCAACCCCTGGCACTACATGACCGTGCAGCCCGACGAGACGGTGGACGACGTGGCCCGGCAAACCGCCGAAGACCCCGGGATCTTCGACGTGCAGGAGGCGATTACCTTCATGACCGACATCCTGGCCGGCAAGGAAGCCGAGCGCCAACGGATGACCGAGCTGCTGGAGAAGAATGGCGTCGAGCCCCTGGCCGGCTCGCTGGACGCTACCGCCCTGGCCTTCCTGATCCACTTCGTCGCCGACGTCCACATGCCGCTGCACGTCGGGAAGAACCGCGACCTGGGCGGCAACCGGATCACCGTGCTCTACTTCGGCGACCGCTACAACCTGCACTCCGTGTGGGATACCCAGATCATCGAGCAGGAGCGCCTCAGCTTTACGGAGTTCGCGGCCTTCGTCGCCATGCACACCCGGGCCCGCCAGGCCAACTGGGCCGACGACGCCCCCGCAGAATGGATGCGGGAATCCGTCATCCTGCGCGAGATCATCTACAACACGCTCTACGACCGCACCGACCGCGAATCCGGCCTGCCCGACCTCGGCTACGATTACCAGCACGACTTCCTGCCCATCGTGGAGGAGCGCCTGGGGGCCGCGGGCTACCGCGCGGCGGCGCTGCTGAATAAGGTACTGGGATAAGGAATTCGGCGCCACCAAAAAAAAGGCGCCGCCCGGTGGGGCGGCGCGAAAACAAAATCGTTAAACTCACTAAATCAACTATTCGTACGGGCAGGTGCTGCGGGGGGGCGGACTTCGGCGACCTGCTTGCCGGGAGTTTAAAAGGTGCACAGGTTACGGAGCATGATTTCTCCCGGCAGGAAGCCCTGGGCATAGCTCAGGTTGAGATCGGTGCAGCCATTCGCGTAATCATGGAGGAGAATACTGGTCAGCCCCCGGTTGTAGTACAGTTCCGGCCAGTGTGCCCCGCTCAGGACCGCATCGTTGTAGTACTGCAGGGCGGTGTGGAGGTCTTGCCGGAGCAAGGCAAGATTCCCCTGCATCAGGTCGTGCCACTGCCGGGAGTGATCGGCTACCGAGTTGCGGAAGGCCTGGTCCAGCAGTGGCCCTTCCCCCCGCAGTTTGAGCTGCAGGAAGGATATACCCGCGTCGGTACCCTCCACCTCTTCCAACTGCGCGGACTGCCGGCGCTGAAACAGGTCAAAGGTGGCATCGCCCCTTGCCCCCGCGAAGAATTCCCCTTCCCGGTAACTGCCGTTAAACCAGTCGTCGGGATAGAGCGCGATGTAGGGAAGCAGGGAGAAACTGCCCCGGGAAGTATAAAAACCCGCAGCTACCGGATTAAGCCGTTGGGCCTCGTCCCGGTCGCGTTTCGCCTCAGCGTGCCGCCCCAGCAGCCGAAGCAGGTAGGCGCGTTCCGCGAGGGCGGGAACCCAGCCCGGGTAGCGCGTCAGTAGGGCATCGAAGGAGATGATGGCTTCCTCCGTCCTGCCGAACCGCATCAGTATCTTAGTCTGTGCAAGCTCAGCCACGGGTAGATTAGCCACCGAAGCGTGACGGTTCACCGGCAGCGGCGGGTGATCGGCCTGCGCCAGGCTACTGCCGGAAAGCAGGAGCAGCACCGGGAACAGAAAGCAAGTCATGAAGCGGCTCATGGCAACCCGTTTCTAGTATAACTGCGGACAACAATAATAGTTTTACTATTATTTTAGTTTGCAAAGCTACTGATCGGCGAGATTTTGGTCTCCGTGGGTGCCATACCCGCGTTCAGTCGCCGGGGGCAGGCCCCGCGTTCCTCCCCTCCGGGAAGTTCGCCTTCACGTTGCGCGCCGCCTTTTCGGCCGTCTCCCTGATTCGTTTGCTGCGGGTCGCCTCGGTCCTGGCGTTCTTGATCCATTCCAGGATGCCCCGCTTCGAGGAATCGGGGAAGCGGTCGTAGCAAAAGGCGGCCCGGTCGGTGGCGGCCCGGGCCGCGGCCAGGTCGGGGGGCACGATCAGCTGCTCCACGTCGTCGAGGAAGTTCCAGGCGCCGTTGGCCTTGGCCACTTCGGTGAGGGCCTCCCCCGCGGGCATCATCCGGCCGGCCGCGCTTAGCCGTTCGACGCGCCGCTTATTCAGTCCCGACCAGTTGCTTTTGGGATTCCGGGGGGAGATGCGCAGCATGGTCCGGTCCGCGTCGAGTTTGCGGGGCAGGCTGTCGACCCACCCGAAGCAGAGCAACTCGTCGACGATCTCGTCGTAGGTGAGGTAGGGCCGGTCCGCGCGCTTCTTGTAGCGCACCAACCAGATGCTTTCCTCCCGCTGATGGTTCGTTTTTAGCCAGGCGCGCAGGTCGGCCAGGGAATCGATGTGTACTTGCTCCATGCCGTTGGGTATCGTAGGTATGTCCAACTTACGCCGAATGGGGCGGGCCCGCAAGGGGTTCGTTCGGGCGGCGGAGCGCCCACGAAATGCAACTTCCCACGCCGACCACCGGTTACCTACCACATATGGCAAACGAATGGAACGTCGGGCAGAAGGAGTCCGGACTTGCGAAGGAGACGGAGTATGCCGTCGTGGTGGGGGTCATCCTGCGGGGACAAACCGAAGAGGGAGTCGCCGAGTACCTGGACGAGCTGGAATTTCTGGCGCTCACCGCGGGTGCGGTGACCGTGAAACGCTTCGTACAGAAACTGGATCACCCGGATAGACGCACCTTCGTGGGCAGCGGCAAGGCCAGCGAGATCGCCGCCTACGTGAAGGACCACGAGGACGTGACGATGGTGATCTTCGACGACGACCTCAGCGGCAAGCAGGTGAACATCCTGGAGGAGGAGATGAAGGTGAAGATCATCGACCGGTCGACGCTCATCCTCGACATCTTTGCCGGACGGGCGCAGACGGCCCAGGCCAGGACACAGGTCGAACTGGCCCAGATGCAGTACCTGCTGCCTCGCCTGCGCGGACTGTGGACGCACCTGGAGCGGCAGCGGGGGGGTATCGGTATGCGCGGTCCCGGTGAGACGGAAATCGAAACCGACCGCCGGATCGTCCGCGACAAGATCAGCAAGCTGAAAAAGGACCTCGAAAAGATCGACAAGCAGGCCGAAACCCGCCGCAAGGGGCGCGACGCCATGGTGCGCGTGGCACTCGTGGGCTACACCAACGTGGGCAAGTCCACCCTCATGAACCTGCTGACCAAGAGCGACGTCTTCGCCGAGGATAAGCTCTTCGCGACCCTCGACACGACGGTGCGGAAGGTGGCCTACGAGGGCGTGCCCTTCCTGCTGACGGACACGGTCGGCTTCATCCGCAAACTGCCCCACCACCTGATCGAGTCCTTCCGCTCCACCCTGGATGAGGTACGCGAGAGCGACATCCTCCTGCACATCGTGGACGTGGCCCACCCCCAGTACGACGACCAGATCCGCACCGTACAGGGACTGCTCAAGGAGATGGACTGCGAATCGAAGCCCACCCTCCTGGTCTTCAACAAGATCGACCTCTTCCGCGAACGCAACTTCGACCTCTACCTCGACGAGGACGGCCGCGAAGAAGTCGAATCCGACCTCACCAAGGGACTGGAAGCGACCTTCGGTCAGGAAGCCCTGCTCATCAGCGCCCAGACGAAGGAAAACCTCGATCAGCTACGCACGCGGCTTACGGAGCTGGTGCGGGTGGAGTATCAGCAGAGCTATCCTTATATCGCCAAGCAGTGGTAGGGGGTTGTCCTTTAGTACTATAGCCCTAAAGTCTCCCCGCATTACCCGGCCGGACATCGGATGTCTGCCGACCGCAGGGAGGCGTCATCCGATGTCCCGATCTGTGAACGTTTGCTTGCCCTTGATCGTGATCTGGGAGCCTTCGGCGAGGAATACGGAGGTGGGCTGCTGGTCATTCAGGAAGCCGAAGGCGGGGCCGTAATTCAAACCGAAGTCGACATCGATGGTGTGATCGTGCACCGGGTACTGCTGCCAGCGCGGGTGGGTGACCTGGTACTCGGTCGTGCGGCGGGCGCTGTTGCGGGAGTAGCCCCAGTAATGCTCGGTGATAAATTCGGTGGCGCTGCCTACGGAGATGTCGCGGGGGTGCTTCTCCGCAGTGACGCCGAAGGTCTGCCAGCGGTCGCCGACTTTCCACTGGTAGGTAGCCTCCCGGTCCGCTTCGGTTTCCGACCAGCGGTGCCACATCGCGCAGGTTTCGTAGGCTTCGCCGTAGAGGGTATTGGCGACGAAGGTGATGGCGGGCTTGGGCACGATCTCCTTGATGAAGACGACGCCGCGCCGCCACTCGCTCCCGACTTTCCGCCGCACGTAGAAGCGCAGGTTCACCTCCTCGAAGTTCACGTGGAAGGGGATATGCAGGCCCAGCAAGCGGACGTCCTGAAAGAAAAAACCGATGAGGCTCACATACGGGTGGCCGTCCCAAAGATCCAACTCCGTGCCGGCGGGCAGGTAGGGGTGCAGCAGGGATGCGGGTGCGGGGTAATTGGCGAAGGCGAGCTTTCTCCATTCGGCGGTTAGGAAGGTCATGCGGACTGCTTTTGGTAGGGGTAACCGCAGAGTGCGCAGATGGTCGCAGATTTGATCGCGGATCTTTTCATTCACTTCCGGGCCGGGCCAACAAAATATCCAGCCCGGGAGAACTCCAACCCCCGCCGATCCTTTAGCTCATAACTCAACCGCTTGCTTTGCCCATGTCCCGCACCGAATACCTTGAACGCTACGCCCACCTCCTCGTCAACTACTGCGTGAGCCTGCAGCCGGGCGAGCGGCTCTTCGTCAGTTCGACCACCCTGGCCGAGCCGCTCATGACGGAGATCTACCGGGAGTGCCTGAAGGCCGGGGGGCACTGCGAATTCTCGCTAGCCACGCGGGGACAGGCCGAAGCCTTGCGGGCGCACGGTAAGCAGGAGCAGTTTGCCTATGTACCGACCCTGTACGCCAAAGCCATCAATGAATTCGAGGCCTACATCAACGTGATGGCCCCCTTCGACCTCCGGCAGCCGGATGCGGCCCCGGAGTTGATGGCTGCCCGACGGGAAGCCATGCAACCCCTCCACCACACCTACTTCGCGCGGACCGCCGATCGCCGGCTCAGACGCAGCATGTGCATCTACCCCACCCCCGCACTGGCCGCCGAGGCCGGGATGACGGAAGCGGAATATGCCGACTTCGTCTTCCACGCCTGTAAACTCGACCAGGAAGATCCTACGGCCGCGTGGCTGGGCGTCCGGAAGCGGCAACAGGCCGTGGTGGACCACCTCAACGCCTGTACCACCTTCCGCTACGTCAACGACCGCAGCGACATCGCCTTCACTACGAAGGGGCGGACGTGGATCAACAGCGACGGTCAGACCAATATGCCCAGCGGGGAGGTGTACACCAGCCCGGAGGAAGACAGCGTGAACGGCCATATTCACTTCGACTACCCCGCCATCCGGAACGGGGAGGAAGTAAGGGGGGTAACCCTGGAGGTGAAGGACGGCGAAATCCGGTCGTGGAAGGCGGAAAGCGGGCAGAAGACCCTGGAGGAGACCTTTGCCATCGCCGGTACCCGCCGCTTCGGGGAGGCCGCCATCGGCACCAACTACGACATCGACCGGTTCAGTAAGCAGATTCTGTTCGACGAGAAGATCGGGGGCACCGTGCACATGGCCATCGGGCAGAGCTATGCCCAGGCCGGGGGTAAAAACGAGAGCGCGGTACACTGGGACATGATCGCCAACATGCGCGACGGGGGCAAGGTCTACGCGGACGGAAAGGTGATCTACGCGGATGGGAAATTTATTCCCGAATTATGGAGGTAGCCACAAATTCGACGCTGCCACGAGAATAGTGCGAATCAACAGACGCCGCGCTGCCACGTCACCGTTAATCCCTGGAATTTAGCGGGTAACCCATCAGCTTTTTAGCTTGGCGCTTTTCGTACCTTCCGCAGTAAGAAGGAAGCCTATACGGGCTTCCCGGGAAAATCGTTACCTTCGGGACTGCCCATTATCGTCTTTTCTATTATACGGGAACCCCATCTTTTGACAGAATACCTTGAACCGTGAACGAAAACATCGCCTTTTTAGAGCTTAAGTACGGGAACATATACGGTGGCTATCCAAACTTTTACGCGATTAGTGAGATCGCCCTTCTGGTCTTCGAGCGGGGATCCAACAAGATTTTTCTCGAAAGCTGGATCAACCAGGCCAATGTAGACATCGTGGACGTCTACGCCGAAACCGATGAGCTCGGCCACACCACCCAGCGCGTCCGGGAGGTACTCAATATGCGTACCAACCGCCGCTACCCCTACCACGAAGACTTCCGCCTCAGCGAGAATGACCTGCAGTACGCCTTTCGGAACCTGCGGTCGACCAAGAATGCCATCCGGAATTTCCTCAACAAGAACCTGAATAAGTACCGCTTTCAGGACATGATCGTCTTTGACGGCCGCCGCGACATTTTCCTCTGCGAGCGCAGCGGAGTCCGCTTCGATTGGACCAACATCATCGACATTCAGAAGGACCTGAACCGGGAGACCGATTACCTCTTCAGCCTGAACAAGCTGGCCAAGGTCATCAACTTCAACACCGACCGTTCCTACCTCCGTTCCAACAACCTCGAGTACTGGCTGCACCCCATTGCCGCCCGGCAGATCGTGCCCGGCACGGCCGCCTTCGACGCCGCCCGCCTGCTGATGGTCTTCAACGAGTACACGATGTGGCACGATGACTTCCTGATCAAGGCCGCCATCCTGCTCAATAAGGTGAGCAAGCGCAAGGAAGAGGAGAAGGCCGCTCAGCTCGAAGCCGAGGCCAGCGAGCCGGAGAAAAAGAAGGACGCGAAGGAGTAGTAGCGCCTACACGAGGTATACGACCACCAGGAGCAGCAGGACGCTCACGGTAAGTCCCACCAGAAATACATTGTAGGCGATCTTGAGCAGGCTGTACTTCCGGTCGATCTCGCGGCCCAGTCCGTGGAGGTCCCCGATGAGGTTGCCGTACAGGGTATCCGGATCGAGCAGGGCAGCTTCCATGCGCCGGCTGAATTCCTCGCGGCTGAGCTTGCTGATGGTGCCGTAGAAAGCCAGGTTCTCTTCCTCTCCCCCGCGCCGGTGGGGCCGTGAGGATACGATGGCGTAGACCAGGCTGGCCAGGGCACAGGCGATGAACACCACAACCGGCAACAGGATCTCGGGCCGCGTCTGCGCCCAGTTGCGGTAACTGACGAAGGTCAGCAACGCTCCGATGAGTAGGGCATTGACGCTGACGAGGATGGCGGCCTTGTGGTCGGCCATCCGTTTCATTTGGATGTGGTTGCGGAAGATGGTCCGAAAGTAGGTCTGAGTGGCCTGCCGGGTGGGTCCGCCTTCGATACCGGCGAGGCTCTTGTGGCCCGCTTCCCCCCCGTCTTCCGGAGCCGGGGACAATCCCGGTTCCTTCTTTTCCAGGCGATCGACGAGCTTCTGCAGGTCCAGGAGGACGGCGCTGTGGGTATGCTGGTAGCGGCGGCGCAGCTCGCCGTCCCGGAAACGGGCCTGTCGCAGTTCGTTGAGGTAATGGGCCAGGGCATCGGTCCGGTTCATGCTGCGGCGGGGCCCGAGGCCGGAATCCAGGGCGTAGCGGTTCTCCAGCCAGGTCAGTTCGGCGCCGGCCGGCCCGCTGAGCAGGCGCTGGGCGAGCTGGGCATCGTAGAGGACGTCGGCTACCTCGGCCCGCAGGCCGGAGCTGCCCTTCGGCAGCACGGTGGAGAGCGTCAGCTGCAGGTTGAGGTAGTCGGGGCCGGTCCACTCCCGAAACTCCTGGGCTACCTCTTCCCACTTCCGCAGTTCACTGCCCATCCCCCAGTAGCGGCAGGCTTCGAGCAGGGCAACGGTCCGGGCCAGGGGCGGCAGGTCCGGTGAAACGCCCGGTCGGCGCAGGGCTATTTCCAGGGAATGCCCGGCCAGCGACAGCGCCCAGCTGTCGTTGTGCAATACGAGGGAGCGGGGTAAGCGTTCATAGGACGTGAGCATGAACCGCTCCGCCTGATCGGCCAAGTGGCTGAGGTGAAGGGCGGTAAAGCGGGCGTTGTTCATGCGTGGTGGTGGTTTGCCTGGGTGGGCCGTGACGGGTTGACCGAAGGTAACCAACCGACCAGGTAAACCCAAACGAAACACCCCCGTTTGCCCCTTGGCCGCTTTCTTTTCAGCCTACCGTATGCAAAAAATTTTACCCCTCCTTTTATGTGTCCTGACGGTAGCGGGTTGTGAGCTTTCGCCCTTCGAGGTGAACGCAGTGGAGTCCGCACGCGAGCTCGCCGTCCCCCTCATCGACAGCCGCATTACCCTGCCCGACCTGACCGGAAACCTGGACGAACAGGTCACCCTCACCATCGACCCCGACGGCCTGTTGCGCTTCAATTACAGCGACACCGTACCCGCGGTGACCAGCGCGAGCGTATTCACCGAATTGCGGAACCTCGCCCGGGGCGTCCCCCTGGTGATTACCCAGCGGCGGGAAGCCCTGCCCTTCCCCTTCCCGGAGGAAGTCCGCTTCGAGGAGCTGCGCATTAAATCCGGCACCCTCACCTACAGCCTGCCGAACACCTACGATCGCTCCGTGCGGGTGGCCCTGGAGATCCCTAACATTTCCCGGGACGGACAGCCCTTCCGCGTCGAAGGTACCCTGCCCGCCTACGCCGGTACGGGTACGGTCCCGGTACTCACCAACCTCACTAGTCCCCTCGATCTCTCCGGCTACTCACTCGACTTCTCCACCGATTCCCTGATCCTAGAATACGCCATCGACGACCTGCAGGGACAAGCCCTGCAACCCGCCCGCGGTACCCTGGCGGCCCTCGCCAACCTCGACTTCTCGTACGCGGAGGGCTACTTCGGGCGGGCGCCCTACCCCGGCGTGAGCGACGTACTCAAGATCGATTTCTTCGAGCGCTACCGCGGGGGAGACTTTTCCTTCGTCGACCCCCGCATCCGCGTCACGGTCCGCAATGGCTTCGGCCTGCCCGCCCGGGCGGTGATCGACGAGCTCACCGTGACCACCCTCGACGGGCGCGTACTGCCGGTGACGGCCGAAGTAGTCGACCGGGGCTTCGACTTCGATTACCCCACGGTGCCCGGCGACGTGAGCACTACGACCTATACCATTGATGCCTCCAACAGCAACATCCTCGAACTCCTCCGTGCCAAACCGGTCGCCCTCAACTACCGGATCAGCGCCCTCATCAATCCCGAGTCGGACCCCTCCATCATGGGCTACCTCTTCGACACCAGTACCTACTCGGCTACCATCAACGTCGAGTTGCCCCTCTACGGTCAGGCAACGGATTTCATCGTCAGCGACACCTTTCCCCTCCAGCTGGGGGAGCAGTACCCGGACCTCACCTCCGCCACCTTCCGCATCACCACCGATAATGCCCTGCCCTTCGACCTGTCCCTGACCGGCACCTTCGTCGATTCCCTGGGCACCCCACTGGCGGACCTGACCAACGGCGAACTGCTCGTGATCCGGGCCAGTCCGGTGGATGCCAATGGTAACCCCACGGAGGTGACGCAGACGACTACCGACCTCCCCCTCCCGGCCGACAAAGTCGGGCAGATCCGGCTCGCCGACCGGCTGCTGCTCCGCACTACCTTCGCCACCACCAACCGCGGGTCCACGCCCGTCCGGGTGACGAACCGCCAGGACTTGCGGGTGCGCATTGGCGTCCGCATTACCACAACCAAGCAATAAACGGATGCTCCGCTCTCTTCCCCTCGCCGTCCTGGCCCTGCTCCTGAGTGCCGGGCTCTCCGGGCAGAATCTCGCCGCGCCGGTACTTTCGGGCAGCTGGCAGTCGACCTACCACAACCCGGCGATGGTCCACTTCCTGCCCACGAAAGTCACCCTGGGCCTGCCCGGCATTGCCAACGACCTGCGCCTGCAAAACCTGAAGGCCGGTGACCTTTTCGTCAAGCGGGACGGACAGCGGATCCTGAACCTGGAGAACTGGTCCCTGCGCGCGCAGGAGGACAACCAGGTACAGGACGTGTACTCCATCGAAACCATCGGGCTGGCCGTCCGGGAGGGACGCTTCGGATTCAGTGCCTACCACCGCCTCCGGGCCTTCGGAGAGGCGGAATACTCCAAATCGCTGGTCGACCTCATCGCCCTGGGCAACGCGAACTTCCTCGGCCGGCCGGCGGACATCGCCCCCCGGGGCAAGCTCGTGAGTTTCCAGGAGCTGGGCCTGAGCCTGAGTTATGCCGTCAGCGAAAAGGTCGCCGTCGGCGGCCGCGTCAAGTACCTCGCCGGCGTATCCAACATCCAGACAGTCGACGGCGGTACCCTGAAGCTCACGACCGGGGTAGAGAACTACACCCTGACCCTGGAGCAAGACCTGAGCCTGCAAACCGTAGGCGCCCTGACCTACGAGAATCTCGACTCCCTGGAAGTGTACTACAATCCCAGTCGCCTGCACCCCTCGGACCTCTTTACCGCCAATCGTGGCGTTGCCGTCGATCTGGGGATAGCCGTAAACCTCGACCGCCTGCGGCTCAATGCCTCGGCCACGGACCTGGCCGCGGGAATCGACTGGAAGGAAGACGTAACCAACCTGCGCTTTTCCGGTACCCGTTCCTTTAGCGGCATCGACATCCTGGGGGACCTCCTGCGCGACTCCGTCTCCCTGCAGGAGGCCACGGACAGCCTGGTCCTCCGCTTCTCCCCCACCGAAACGAACGCGGACTACCGCACCGAACTGGCGCCCACGTTTTACTTGGGGGCGGAGTACGACATCACCGATAAATTCACGCTCGGGGGCCTCGTTGTGCTGGAGAACCGCCTGGGGGAAGCCGTACCCGCCCTGGTCGTCAGCGGCCGTTACGACTTGCTACCCTGGCTGAGTCTGGGGGCCAGCCTGAACCACCGTCCCGACCTCCGTACCAACGTCGGGCTCAACCTCTACGCTACTCCCGGCCGGCTGCAGTTCTTTCTTTCTTCCGACAAGTTTTTTACCCTGCTGACCACCGGCAACAGCTCGGTCTCCGGGCTCAGGCTGGGCTTTGCGGTGGAGCTTGGTTCGCCCCGCCGTTCATCTTCTTCATTTCTTCCCTGATGTCGGTGAGCAGCTGAATGTCCTTGGGGGTGGGCACCGTCTTATCGCCGGTATCCTCGGCCTTTTCGCGCAGGGAGTTGAGGAAGCGGATGATGATGAACAGGGTCAGGGCAATGATCAGGAAGTCGATCATGGCTTCCAGGAACAGGCCGTAGCCGATGACAACTCCCTGGTCGATCACTTCCCCGTCCGCACCGACGGTGGGGGCCTTAACCACCCACTGCTGGTCCGCCAGCTCGATCCCTGCCGTCAGCAATCCCAACGGAGGAGAAATAATCTGCTTGACCAGCACGTCCACGATGTTGTTGAAGGCCGCACCGATGACGATGCCGATCGCCAGGTCGATCATGTTGCCCTTGACGGCAAATTTTTTGAATTCAGCTAGAAATCCGGCCATGAAATCTTGGTTTAAGTGGATGCCAGCGTGACCGCTAGCAGGGTCATTGCCGCCGCGAAGAGCAGCAGGTGATAAAATTCCGCGCGCCGCGCTTCCTGCCTTGCGATCCACAGGCCGAGCAGCATGCCCAGCGGGACCACCAGCACCTGGGCATCCGCCAGCACCGGCAGGGCGGTAACCCCGGCAACCGGGAGGGTGAAGAACAACACCCAGTGGAGAAAGGATACGTTCTTCGCTCCTTCTATACTTAGCAGCACCCGCGCCCCGCCGCCCGAAAACAGCACGATCAGCAGGGGAAGTGACAAGAGGGCACCCCCGATCAGCGCATACTGAGTGGCCGGCACGAAACCGCCCACCCCGAATCCCGTCAGCTGGCTCCGGTAAAACAGCTCCAGGTCATCGCTCACGTACGCCAGGGTGGCCCCCAAAAAACAGGGGAGCAAGACCCCGATCAGCAACTGGGAAATGCTGCGCAGCGTAGCCGTCTGGAAGATGCTGATGCCCACCACGAAGCCGGGCACGAAGATCAGGAAGGAGGGATGCAACAGGGAGGCCAGGCCCAGCCACCACCCGGCGTTGAAGCGGGCCACCTCGCCGTGCTGCCCCTTGTAGGTACCCCCGAGCGCGCCGATGGCCAGCACGAGGAAAAGGTGGGCAAACTGCAGCGGACTGAAGGCGTGAAAGGCCGGGCAGAGGGCCCAGATCAGGACCACGAAGAGCCCGGGAAACTGGGTGACCGTCCGCCCCATGCGGTAGCGATCGGCGACGTTGTTGGCCGCAATGCCGGTCACTGCCAGGATTACCGGTGGGAGCACCCCGGCCAGCCAGCCGCCCGCGCCGATCAGTCCGAGCAGCAGGCCCCCACAGTACGAGGTGGGGGGCACGGCGGCGGGTACCGCTCCCCAGATAAAGACCGGCAACTGCAGCAGCAGGGCGTAGCCGAAGAGGAGCAGGCTGGCGTACGCCTGGTTGGTGCGGAAGAGGGACAGCATCATTTCAACTGCCGCTCCGTCTCGGTAATCAGCTCGACGGCCGTAGCGTAGGTATCCTCCAGGTCGGCCGCCGAGTCCTGGCCGGCATAGAGGGCCATCTCGCAGCGCTGCAGCAGGCGGTCGTAGCGGTCGGTCATGGACTGATCGGCGCCCGCGTCGGTCAAAACCTGGCGGATGTTCTTGCGGCCCAGGTCACCCATGCCGAGGGAGAAGCGGTCGCGCAGGTAGGTAAGCAGGGCCCCCTCCACGGCGTCGTAGAAGGCGCGGGGCTCCACCCGGTCGAGGTGCACCTTGGCCGACTGCAGGCGGGCGGCGGCGACCTTGCCGGCGCGTTCGCGGAGCACGATCAGGGGGTCGCGGGCGGCCTCCTTTTCCCGGTAGCGGACGTACCCGATCAGTCCGCCGCCGATCAGCAGGGGAAGCAGCATCAGGCCCCAGAACCAGGGACGACCCGCCAGCTGCCCTTCGTAGGAGCGCCCGGGCGTGAGGGCAGCGGCAGGGCGCAGAACCAGGACTTCCTCCGCCACGGTGGCGGTATCGATGGTGTAGGTCTTTTGTCCGCTGCCGCCCTCTACGGTGATGGTGTAGGTTTCGGGGGTGAGGGAGACGTACTCCTGCTTCTCCGTATCGAAGTAGGTCAGGGTCGGTGCCACGGTAAAGGTGCCGCCACGCTTGGGCACCAGCTGGTACTCGAAGATCTTGCGGCCGAACATGCCCGAGGGGCTGTCGAGGAATTCTTCCTGGGTCACCCGCGGATCGTAGATGTTCCAGTCGGCGTCGTCAACGGGAACGGGGGCCTCCAGCCGCTGGACATCACCCTGTCCGGTGACCTGAAAGACGATCTTGAGGGCATCGTCGGTGGTCATGCGGTCGCGGTCGATCTCTACCTGGGCCTGGTAGGTGCCCACGCCACCGCTGAAGTCGGCGGGCCGCGGCTGGGGCAGCTCGCTGACGTCGATGAAGACGGTATCGGAGTTCACGGGAATCTGCTCCGTAAAGCGGCGGGTGAAGCTGCTGCTAGTCCGCAGGCGTACCGCCCCGATCACCATGCGGTAAGGGTCGATAGCCAGCTTGCCGCTTTTCAGGGGAAAGAGGGCCAGGCTTGCCAGGGTGCGGCGCTGGTACTCGCGGCCGTTCTGCACAATGGTCACCGGTGCGGCGTCGAAGCGGCGGCGCGGCCGGGCGAAGAAGCCGTCGAGGTCCGGCTCGCGGACCATGTTGCGCGAGATCGGGTTGACCGAGGCGTACAGGTTGAGGTTCAGGATGATCTGCTGGCCCACGTAGGCCTGGTCGGTGGAGACTTCCGCCCGCAGGAAGTTTTCCGGCGCGGCGGACAGGGAGGAGTCGTCGACCTCCAGCACCACCACCTGCGCGGAATTGGCGCGGTAGGTACGCCCGGCGGCGCGCACGCTGGCCGTCCCGACCGTCAGGGTGCCCGTCCGCAGCGGCTGCAGCATCCACGAGAGGGTCATGCGGCTGGTAGCTACTCCGTTGATGATGGTCGTGCCGATCGAGCGATTCGGCCCCTGCAGCACGTCGAAGCCGGCGAAGTCGGGCGGCGTCAGCTGCTCCCCCTGGGCGTTGTTGAGGGTGAGGTTGTACTCCACGGTGGTGTTCTTCAGCATCCGCTCCTTGCTGAGTTCGGCGGTGAGGGTGATGTCCTGGTGCTGGGCGGCCAGGATGGTTCCCCAGCTCAGCAGCAGGGCGATGATGGACACGCGTACTCCCATCACCAATCCTTGCTTCCGGTACAGCCCTCGCGGTTGGCCTGCCGCAGGCGGCTGAGGGTACGTTTTTCTTCCTCGGCGGCGATGCTCAGCTGGCGTTCGGCTTCCTCCTGGCTCATCTGGGGCTGGTCGGGATTGGCCTGCGGCTGGCCGGGGGTCTGGTTTTCGTTCTTGCTTTCCTGCCGTTCGCCGTCGGCGTCCTCGGGATTTTGCTCGGCGTCCTGCTGCTGTTGCTCGCCGCTTTCGCCGCCCTCCCCCTGTTGCTGCTGTTGTTGTTGCTGGTCTTCGCTGTCCTGCTCGTTTTCCTGCTGGTTCTCGTCCTGCTGCTGTTGCTGGTCCTGTTGCTGCTGCTCCTGCACCTGGCGGATGGCCTTGGTGAGGTTGTACTTCGTTTCCTGGTCGTCGGGATTGATGCGCAGGCTCTGCTTATAGGCCTCTACGGCTTCCTGGTAATTTTCCTGGCGGTACTGGCTGTCGCCGAGGTTGCGGTAGGCGCGGGAGCGGACCTCGGGGTCGTCGGCCATTCCCGCGGCTTCCTCGTAGCGCTTGGCCGCCTCTTCGAATTCCCCGCGCTCGTAGAGGGCGTTGCCCATGTTGTAGTTGCCCTTGGCGCTGTTGTCTTCCGTGATCGCCTCGCCGTAGGCACGTTCCGCCTCGGGGTAGTCTTTGTCCCTATACGCCTGGTCGCCGCGGCGCAGGGCCCGGTGGCTGCTCTGGGCCAGGGCGGGGACGCTGGTGCAAAGCAACAGGAGGAAAGTGAGGTAGGTACGGTAGCGCATCGGGGGGCGAAGTTACGCCAAAAACGTCCGCACCAGCGTAAACAGCTCCTCCGGCTCCTCCACGTGTACCCAGTGCCCCGCCCCCTTCACCGTCGCCAGGGTAGCGTGGGGAAAGTGGCTGAGTACACCCGGCCAGTCCTCGTCCTTCACGTAGCCGCTCTTGCCGCCGCGGATGAAGAGGGCCGGCCCTCCGTAGGTTTGGCCGAGGGTACCGACCGGGGCAATGAGGTTTTCGTAGTCGCGGTCGAGCACCTCCAGGTTCATGCGCCAGCGGAAGCCTTCGTCGTCGTCGCGGGCCAGGTTTTTGAGGAGGAACATCCGCACGCCGGCGTCCTCCATATAGGGGGCCATCTGCTCGTCGGCCGCGCGGCGGTCTTCCAGGGTGGCGGGGTCGAGGGCATGGAGGGCGGCGAAGACGTCGTCGTGGCCGCGGCCGTACTGCCGGGGGGCCATGTCTACCACGATGAGCTTGGTGACCAGCGTCGGGTACGACAGTGCCGCCTGCATCGCCACCTTGCCCCCCATGCTATGGCCGAGCATGTAGCATTCGTCGATGCCCTGGGCCTCCAGGAATTCGGCCACGTCCTGCGCCATCAGCGGGTAGGTCATCTCGTCGGCGTGGGGACTGCGGCCGTGGTTGCGCAGGTCGACGAGGATTACCCTGTAGTGCTCCGCCCACTTACGGGCCAGGGTCTGCCAGTTGTCGAGGTTGCCGAAGAGGCCGTGGAGGATGATCAGGGGCTGGCCTTCGCCGTAAGACTTGTAGTTGAGCTGCATAGTGGTAGGTTCACCACGGAGGACGCGGAGGGCTTCCCGGAGGTTCACTGAGGGGGCGGGGAAAGGTTTAGTTTAGGATCCAGACACTTGGAGGTCGGCTTAGCGCCAACGCTCCAAGGTCTTCCGCCACCTTGGGTACCCGGCCCCGGAGGGCGCCATCCTGCGCTAGCGAGGCGGTGAACCCCCCCGCGGTAATCCTCCCCACGACGCAGCCATAGCCTGCGGAGCACGGGATTACTCCGCACCGGCGTCCCCGCCCGTTTCTTCCGGCTGCTTGTCCTGCTGGGTGGCGATGACGCGGTCGAGGCCGTGGCCGCCGCGGATCCAGAGGTCGCGCTGGGGGAAGGGGATTTCGACCTTGCGGGCGCGGAAGGCGGTGTCGATGGCGAAGCGGACGTCGCTCTTGACGTCTTCGATGCGGAGGAGGTCGCGGGAGAAGAAGATGATCTCGAAGTCGAGCGATGAACTGCCGAAGTCGATGAAGCGCACGATGGGCTTGGGCGTCTTGAGGATGCGGGGGTGCTCGTCGGCCACCTGCATGAGGATGTCGCGGACCAGCGAAGTGTCGGATCCATAGGCCACGCCCACCCCAACGTGGAAGCGGGCCTTGCGCTCTACGTGGCTCCAGTTGACGACGTTCTCGCCGATGAGCTTGGAGTTGGGCACGAAGATGATGATGTCGTCCCGCGTCTCGATGGTCGCCGTACGGGCGCCGATCTTGCGGACCGTACCCACCTGGTGATCGGCGATCTCCACGACGTCACCGACCATTACGCCGCGCTCGAAGAGGATGATGATCCCACAAATAAGGTCGTTGAAGGTCTGCTGCAGGCCGATACCGATGCCCACCAACAGGGCCGCCGCGCCGGTCCAGAGCAGGAGCAGGTTGAAGCCCGCCGCCTGTAACACCAACAGCACCCCGACTACGTACACGAAGTAGGTGATGAGGCGGTTGATGGCGTACTGGCTGCCGGAGTCCACCTTCGAGCGGCGGTAATAGGCGCCCAGGATGAGGTTGGTGATCGTCATCAGCAGCAGCCGCAGGAAGAGAAAGATCGCCAGGGCAAAAAAGATATTACCGAGCGTGATGGTGGTGGGGTCGACCTCGTTGGGGTCGTTGAAGGAGTAGAGGACCAAGCTGCTCAGTCCCGTATCCCGTAGCACCACCAGGGCCGCCAGGGTGTACATGAAGGGCCGCACCGCCCGGAACCGTTGGGCGGCCTCCTGCTCCTCGTTCAGCGACTGGGCCGTGGCCGCAACCGACAGGTGCATGCGGTGGTAGCGCTGCACGAGCAGCTCCTCGATCAGGATATCCAGCACATTGGCTACGATGAAGGCCAGCAGGGCCTTTACCAGGGTACTGATCCGGATGGTGAGGTAGACCGGCGGCCCGTCGCTGGTCGACGCCTGCTGGATGGCCTCGTCGACAAAGGTGATGTCGATCTCCAGGATCCGCAGGATGGCAATGACGAGCAAGCTCACGAGGGTGAAGCGCACGACGCCCAGGACGCGGGTGCGGTTCTTCTCCGAAACGGTCTCCCGGCCGTAGTACCAGGGCAGCACGAAACGGAACAACAGGTAGTTTCCGCCCAGTAACAGCACCGTCGCCAGCACGATCAGCAGCAGTTGGAAGGCATTGACCGTAAAGCCGTTGATCCCCAGTAAAATAATTTCCCGTAATCTGTCCATGCGTTCTGACTAAGCCGACTTTCCTCCGGCAGGGGGACAACCCCGCGCCCGGCAATCCGTTCCGCTGACTAAAGCAGAACAGCATGCAGGAGATCAGGGGAAGGTACGTCGACATCGATGCCCGCGAAATATACGGAGCGATCGTGACCCTCAACGATGCCGGCCGCATCGCGGGTATCCAGCGCGACCCGGATCGCGACAAACGCGGGTGGTTCATCCTGCCCGGCTTCATCGACGCCCACGTGCACATCGAGTCGTCCATGCTGCTGCCCGTCGAGTTTGCCAAGTTGGCGGCGGTCCACGGCACGGTGGCCACCGTCAGCGATCCCCACGAGATCGCCAACGTAATGGGTATGGAGGGCGTGGAGTATATGATCGACAACGCCCGCCACACCCCCCTCCGCATCCATTTCGGCGCCCCCTCCTGCGTACCGGCTACTGGGGCGGAGACCGCGGGTGCAGTGCTGGACAGCCAGGACGTCGCCGCCCTCCTCGCCCGCCCCGAGATCCGTTACCTCAGCGAAGTGATGAACTACCCCGGCGTACTCCACCACGATCCCGGGGTGATGGCCAAGATCGCCGCCGCCCACGCCACGGGTAAGCCGGTCGACGGCCACGCCCCCGGACTGCGGGGAGCCGAGGCGGCCGCCTACGCCAGCGCCGGCATCACCACCGACCACGAGTGCTTCACGGCCGCCGAGGCCCGCGACAAGCTCGCCGCCGGGATGAAGATCCTGATCCGCGAGGGCAGCGCCGCCCGCAACTACGCCGCCCTCGAGGAGCTCATCGACGAGTTTCCCGATCGCCTCATGTTCTGCACCGACGACAGCCACCCCGACGACCTGCTGGCCGGCCACATCAACCGCCTGGTGATCCGGGCCCTCCGGGGCGGACACGATCTCTTCAACGTGCTGCAGATCGCCTGCCGCAATCCCGTGGATCACTACGGCCTCGACGTCGGCCAGCTGCGGGTGGGCGACCGGGGCGACTTCATCCAGGTCGACGACCTGCGCCACTTCGGCATCATGGCCACCTGGGTCGACGGCCAAAAGATCGCCGAAGCCGGGGCCCACCTCCTGCCCGATTACCGGCCCGAGCCGATCAACAACTTCCACTGCAGCCCGAAGAAGCCGGAAGATTTCCGCGCTTCCCCCGGGCCCGCCGGCGCCAAGATCCGCGTGATCGAGGTCGTCGATGGGGAGCTGGTCACCGGTTCCCTGGAGCTAATGCCGGTACTCGATACGGAAGGCCGGCCCGTCTCCGCTCCCGAGCGCGACCTGCTCAAGATCGTGGTGGTCAACCGCTACACCGACGCGCCGCCGGCCGTGGGTTTCGTCACCGGCATGAAGCTGCAGCGGGGCGCCCTGGCCAGCAGCGTCGCCCACGACAGCCACAACATCGTGGCGGTGGGGGTGGACGATGAAGCCATCTGCCGCATGGTCAATGCCCTGATCGCCGAGCGCGGCGGCATCGCGGCGGGCCGCGACGAATACCTGGAGGTACTTCCCCTGCCGGTCGCCGGCATCATGAGCCTGGATACGGGGCCGCGGGTGGCCGCCCGCTACGCAGAGATCAGCGGCTTCGTGCGGCGTAAATTGCGGTGCGGAGTAGCGGCTCCGTTCATGACCCTTTCATTTCTTGCGCTGCTGGTCATTCCCCGACTGAAGCTCAGCGATCTGGGCTTATTCGACGGGGAAGCGTTCAAGCCGGTCGATCTCTGGGTACCGCCCCGGGGCTGATCCGGGTACACTGGAAAACCTTTGACCAGAAACGGAGTTGCGGCAAACGGCATCAATGAAATGAAAACAAACTTTACCTGGATCCACCCGGTCGCCCTCTGGGCAAGCGTGATCGGCATCTTGGCCTTCATTACGGAAGCGGGGTTTGCCCATTCGGCATCCACCCAGGGGGTGATCAATTATTTCTACCTGTTCACGCTGTTTCTCGGGGTCTTGTCGCTCGGCGTCCGCTACCGGCACAACTTCCGCCGGCTGAAGCGGAAGGTCTTCGTGTTCGACTTGCTGACGGTGCTTTTCACCTTCTTCGCCGTGGTCGCTTTCCTGGTGTCGCGGGCGTCTCCCGCCGCGCATCCGGTCCTTTCCCGCTCGTTTTGGATTCATACGGCCGTCGCCCTAGTCTTCATCCGGGAAATTTCGGAGGTCCGGGTCAATTACAGGTCGAGGCGTACAAAGAGAAGATCTCCCACACCATCTGCCTGGATGCCACGGATGAATTCGCCGTCGCGGGCCTGCCCCTGAAGGAAACCGACGTGGTCATCGTAGCCATCGGCGAAGAGCAGGGAGTGAACATCATGGCCACGGCCCTCCTGAAAAACCTGGGGGTCAAGCGCCTGATCAGCCGCGCCATCAATCCGCTCCAGGAAAAGGTACTCCAGGCGATCGGCGTAGACGAGATCGTGCATCCGGAGGAAGAATCCGCGGAGCGGTGGGCGAAGAAGTTTTCCCTCCAAAACGTCGTGGATTCCTTCGAACTGGGCGAGGACTACAGCATCCTGGAAGCCAATGTACCGGAGAAATACATCGGCAAGTCCATCGAGGAAGTTGGATTCCGTAAGCGATATCACCTCCTGGTCCTGTCGACCATCAAGCAGGCGGAGGTCACCGGCTTTACGGGCAAGAAGCGGAAAAAGACGGTGGTGCGGGGCGTGGTTACCCCGGATCTTATTTTGGAAGCGGGCGACATCCTCGTGCTGTACGGGGCCAACACGGACCTGCAATCGTTTCTCAAGCACCGGTGAGCCGGATACCGGGCGCGGGGACGGCATAGAGGCCGCTGACCAAAACAAAAAAGCCCGAACACTGAGTGGTCGGGCTTCGGTGCTGCCGGAATGCAGCCAGGGATGTGGGCAGTGAGGGGCTCGAACCCCCGACCCTCTCGGTGTAAACGAGATGCTCTGAACCAACTGAGCTAACCGCCCTTTTTCCGTTAAGGGACCGCAAATATACGTGTGCCCGCCGGAATCCTGCAAGGGTCGGACAAAGATTTGGTAATTTTGCTGTCCGCCCTCGCGATTTCCTTATGCCCCGTACCCTGTTCCCCCTGCTTTTCTGCCTCTTTTCCGTAGCTGCCGTGGCGCAGGACACCATTACCTTCGGGGGTATCGACCTGCCCGGCGCCGAGGTGCGCGCCAGCTACCGGCAGGTGAGCCCCCTGGCCCAGGCCTTCACCATCGAGGAGGTGCGGCGGCTACCCGCCACCTTCTACGACCCCGCCCGCCTGATCGCCCTCCTGCCCGGTACGGTACAGACCAACGACCAGGCCACCCACCTCAGCGTCCGCGGCAATACGCCCAACGCCAACCTGTGGCGCATCAACGGCCTGGCCATCGCCAACCCCAACCACACGTCCAACGCCGGCACCTTTTACGACTACCCCACCCTCGGCGGGGGCGGCGTCAACGCCCTGAGTGCCCAGATCCTCGACAATTCCGCCTTCCTCGCCGCCGGCCTCCCCGCCCGCTACGGCAACGCCACCGGGGGGACTTTCGACCTGCGCCTGCGCCCCGGCAACCACGAGCGCCGCCAGCACCAGTTGCAGGCCGGCCTCATCGGCTTCGATGGGGCCACGGAGGGGCCGATCGGGGACTCCGGCTTCAGCTACCTCGTCAACGGGCGCTACAGCTTCACCGGCCTCCTCGCCGACGCCGGCGTAGACTTCGGCGGCGAGGAGATCCGCTTTTCCGACCTCAACGCCCACCTCCACCGCAAGACGGAGCGCGGAGAGGCCAGCCTCTTCGCCATCGCCGGTCGCAGCACCAATGTCTACCGCCCCGACCCGGAAGAGGAGATCACCGAGCAAAAGGAACTCTTCGACATCGACTACGAAAATGACCTGGCCATCTTCGGGGGCAATTTCAGTTCCACTTATGCCTTCGGCAAGCTTTCCGCAGGCGCAGCCTACTCCCGCACGAATACCAGCCGCGGCCAGTTTCCCACCGGCACCCGCTCCCCCACCGGGCGCTTTAACTCCGAACTCTCCCGAACCAGCACCTTCGCCGACTTCGAGCGCACGCTCTCCCCCGCGACCAGCCTGAACGCAGGCCTGGAGGTCGTCAGTGACGTCTACGAATACCGGACAGCATTCCCCGGCGACGGACCTGACGTAGACCGCAGCGCATCCCCCGCAGTTCGTAGCGCCGCCCCCTACGTGAGCGCCCGCTTCCTGTTCGGCGACAACGACCTCGACGTCGCCCTTCGGCCCGTGTGGTACTACGACGAGGGGCTGCTCGACGAATGGGTCTTCGAGCCACGCCTCCGCTTCCGCCGCCGCTGGAACGACCAGCGCATCGTCGCCGTGCTGGAGCGCGTGAGCCAGACACCCTACGCTGGCCTCGTCCTGCGGGACCCTACCCTAACGGCCTTCGTCCCCGTCAACCACCAGGCCAGCCTCGCCTACGGCCGCACGATCGGCAAGGTGAATACCCTGGTGTCGGCCTACTACCAGTACACCCCCGAGGAGTACGCGGCCACTGTCGGTGACTTCCTCCTCAGTGCCAATAACTTTCTCGAGTTCGATCCCTCCTTCGCCTTCACCACGACCACCGCTACTCGCCGCTACGGCATCGAACTGGAGGCGGGCGGCGGCGCACGGGTGCAGGGATGGTACTACCGCGGCAACGTCTCCCTCTTCCGGGCCGAAACGGAACAGGGCGACGGCAGCTGGGGCAGGGACCGCTACAGCAGCGACTACGTGGCCAAGCTCACCCTCGGCCGGGAATGGGCCGGGCAGGACAAGCGGGAGCGCGAACGCACCTACGGCCTCAACCTGGCACTGATCACCTACGGCGGCGAACGGACCGGCTCGATCCGGGGCGATGTGGAAGGGGTCAATCCGTACTTCCTGCCCCCCGACTACAGCCGCGGCTTCGTCAACTCCAACGGCACCTACTTCCGCCCCGACCTGCGGCTCTACCGGACCAAGGTGCGGGCAAAAACCACCACTACCCTGGCCCTCGACCTCCAGAACGTAGCCGGCGTATCCAACACGGCCGCCACCTATTACGATGTATACCTGAGCCGCCCGAACGAACGCGCGGCGCTGGGGCTGATTCCCGTCCTGAGTTACCGCATCTTCTGGCGGTAGGCACTGCACCCGCGGCCCCGCCTAATCAATCACTATAAATACCTTACCATGAAGCTTGTTTCCCTACTCTGTCTGCTGCTCTTTCTGGTCACCTCCTGCGGCAACGGTGCCGAAGATGCCGCCGAGCAGGCCGAAGCCCAGGCCATGGAGGCCGCCCAGACGGCCGCCTACCAGTCCATGATGGACGGCCACGACCGCATCATGCCCCTCATGGGCAAAATCACCCAGGCGCAGCGCACCATCACCGAGCAGCTCACCACCGGCGGCCTCGCCGAAGAACGCCGCGAACTGCTGCTGGCCACCAACGAGCAACTCGAAGACGCCAACGACGGCATGATGAACTGGATGAATAGCATCCGCCCCCTCGACGAGCTGCGCGCGGAAATGGATGAGGGAAAGGTGATCGACTACCTGAAGGCCCAGACCCGGGACATCGCCGACGTGGAAACCGACATAAAGGCCAGCCTCGCCAACGCCGAAGAAATTATCGGAGGCGAGAACCACGCCCACGGCGTCGGCGCGGACCACAACCACTAGGCCGCCGTGACCCACAGAATACGCAACCGCTTCGACCTGACCGGCCGCGTAGCCATTGTCACCGGTTCTTCTAAAGGGATCGGGGAAGCCATGGCCCGGGGCCTCGCCGAATTCGGTGCCCGCGTGGTCGTCAGCTCCCGCAGCCAGGAGGCCGTGGAGGAAGTCGCCGACCGCTACCGCGCCGACGGCCTCGACGCCAGCGGCATCGCCTGCCACGTCGGGGATGCCGCCGACCGCCAACAGCTGATCGAGCGCACCATAGCGACCTACGGCCGCCTGGATATCCTCATCAACAACGCGGCCACGAACCCCTACTACGGTCCCGTGGAGGGACTCACCGCCGCCGCCTACCACAAGACCCTGGACGTCAACCTCACCGCCGCCCTCGAGCTCAGTAACCTCGCCCTGCCCCACCTGCGGGCCGCCGGCGGCGGGTCGGTGATCCACATCAGCTCGGTGGAGGGCCTCCACGCCACGGCCAATTTCGCCGCCTACAACATCTCCAAGGCCGGCATAATCATGCTCGGCAAGAGCCAGGCCGCCGAGTGGGCCCGCGACAACATACGCGTCAACATCGTATGCCCCGGCCTCGTAAAGACCAAGCTCAGCCGCGCCCTCTGGGAAGACGAGCAGGTAGAAGCCCAGATGAAAAAATCAATCCCCCTGCGCCGCATGGCTACGCCCGACGAAGTCGCCGGTGTCGCCGTCTACCTCGCCGGCGATGCGGCTAGCTACGTCACGGGTAGCGTGGTGGTGGTGGATGGAGGAATGGTAGGTTAGACGGCCTTCGGCCTGGGGTTGAGGGCTTCGCCGTTAGAGCCTGCGGCGTTAGAGACGCCACTCTAACTCAGTGGAACGTCTAACCAGCGAAGCGTCTATATTTCCATCACTTTCCGGCGAAGCACGAAGTTCTTGCCCAGGTACACCTTGCGTACCATTTCATCCTCCGCGAGCTCCTCGGCGGTGCCGGCCTTGAGGATGTTGCCTTCGAACATGAGGTAGGCACGGTCGGTGATGCTGAGGGTTTCCTGGACGTTGTGGTCGGTGATGAGAATGCCGATATTCTTGGTCTTGAGCTTGGCGACGATGTACTGGATGTCTTCCACGGCAATGGGGTCGATGCCGGCGAAGGGCTCGTCGAGGAGGATGAAGTTGGGGTCGGTGGCCAGGGCGCGGGCGATCTCGGTGCGCCGCCGCTCCCCGCCGCTGAGGGTATCGCCGGCGCTCCTGCGCACCTTGTGGAGACCGAACTCGTCGAGGAGGCTTTCGAGCTTTTCGGCGCGCTCGTGCTTGGTGAGCTTGGTCATTTCCAGCACGGCGGAGATGTTGTCCTCCACGGAGAGCTTGCGGAAGACGGAAGGCTCCTGGGGTAAGTACCCGATGCCACGCTGGGCCCGCTTGTACATCGGCAGGTCGGTGATATCCTGATCGTCGAGGTAGACCCGGCCCGCGTTGGGCCGGATGAAGCCGACCGTCATGTAGAAGGTGGTGGTCTTACCGGCGCCGTTGGGGCCGAGGAGGCCGACGATGTCGCCGCGGTCCACGTGGATGCTGACGCCCTTGACGACCGTGCGGCTGCCGTATTTCTTGACCAGGTTTTCGCTCTTCAGTCGCATAGGTTGGTTGTCTAGTTGCCCGCCGGTTGTAGGTTAATGCGCAGCTCGCGGGATTTATTCTGCCGGATCACTTCCAGCACGAGCTCGTCGCCCGGCCGGGCGCGCCCGATTATTTCGGTAAGTTCGGGTAAGTCGCGGATACGACGGCCGTCCACGCTTACGATCAGGTCGTCGACCAGCAAGCCGCCCAGGTCAGCGGCCCCGCCGGGAAAGACCGCATCGACTACCACGCCCTCGCTCCGGTCCTGCAGCTCCAGGCGCTCGATGTCGGCGGCGGTCAGGGTAGAGATCTCCACGCCCATCAGGGCCCGACGGAAGCTCCCGTAGGCGATGAGGTCGTCGGCAATGCGGCGCACCAGGTTGATGGGGATGGCAAAGCTATACCCCTGGAAGCGCCCGGTCTGGGAGGCGATGGCCGTATTGATGCCCAGCAGGCGACCCTCCACGTCCACCAGGGGACCGCCGCTGTTGCCGGGATTGACGGCGGCGTCGGTCTGGATGAAACTCTCGATCGCGTCCGGCTCGCGCAGCAGGCTGAGGTTGCGTCCCTTGGCGCTCACGATGCCCGCCGTGACGGTGCTGGTCAGGCCCAGGGGGCTGCCCACGGCCAGCACCCATTGCCCGGGCTCGGCCAGGTCGGAATCCGCGGATTCCAGAAAGGGCAGGTCGGTGGCGTCGATCTTCAGGACGGCCAGGTCGCTTTTCGGTTCCGTGCCCACCACCTTCGCGTTATAGCGGCGGCGCTCGGAAGTGGTGACGGTGATGTTATCGGCCGCCTCGACCACGTGGTAGTTCGTGATGATGTAGCCGTCGGCCGAGTAGATAACCCCCGAGCCCTCGCCGCCCGTCGCTCCGCCGGAGTCGTCGCGGCCCAAAAGTGCCTTGACCGTCGCGCGGTTGCGCTCGGTGATCCGCGATTCCACGTGTACGACCGCCGGAGTGGCCCGCCGCGCCGCCGGCCGGAGATCCAGGGTGCCGACGGGCAGGTCGGGCAGGGGAACGTCGGGGGGCAGGGGGCTGGCCGACCAGTACAACTCCGCCCCGGTACTCCGCACGGGCAGGGCCAGGGGTCCCGTAGTTCGCGCTACTGCCCAGTACACGACCAGGGCGGCCAC
Organism: Chitinophagales bacterium; assembly: GCA_038258275.1. Lineage (GTDB taxonomy): Bacteria > Bacteroidota > Bacteroidia > Chitinophagales > Saprospiraceae > Neolewinella. The sequence continues at coordinate 64,598 of JBBSPZ010000001.1, forward strand.
GAAACCACCGCCGAGGGCAGAAAGAAACAAGTACCGTAATTTCATAGTTTATTGAACAGGAGATACCAGTAAATTGGTTATCGCTTCCCCTACATTAGGGCACTTAAGCTATTTTCACGGACGTTAATCTTCCGAAATACCCCAATTCGCAGACTGCCTTACGCTTTGACCACCCACCAGATCACCCAAATCCTACAACCCGAAACGCCCCTGGAAGCTCGCTTCCTGGAGGACGAGGAGTTCGTGCGGGGACTTGTCTGGGGAGTACCGCGCTACGGCCACCCGGAAGGCTTCATCTGGCGCCACATCCTGGAGATCAACCGCAACATCGATGCCCTCCCCGTCGACGAGGAAACGCGGCGGAAGTTGCGCATCATCTGCTGGGTGCACGACACCTTCAAGCACGCCGAGCACCGCGGCAACCCCCGCGACTGGTCCAGGCACCACTCCGTCTACGCCCGCAATTTTCTGGCCCGCTACGTCAAGGACCCCCAGCTGCTCAACGTCGTCGAGCTGCACGACGAAGCCTACTACTGCTGGCGCCTGTCCCACCTGTACGGTAAGTTCTCCGAGGCGGAGTGCCGAATCAACCAGCTCCGCGAGCGCGTCGGCAGTTACTGGCAGCTGTACTACCTCTTCTTCAAGTGCGATACCAGCACCGGCGACAAGAATCCTGCCCCCCTCCTCTGGTTCGAGAAGCACATGAGCGGCATCGAGGTCGTCGACTTCGAACGCGGCCGCCACTCCGTCAACGCACAAGCCGGCGCGTGACCCGCCGTCCGTCCGCCAGCGTAAGTTCCAGCCAGGTCATCCCGGCAGGCTGCTGTCCCAGGGTAAGGGAATCCCCGTCGATCCGACCCTCCGCCAAAAGCGTACCCGAAGCATCCCGCAGCCGCCAGCTTACCACCGGTACCGGACTTTCTATCCGGACCTGGCCCTCCGCGGAAAGATTGGGATACACCGTCAGGTCCACCGTCCGGCCGGGTGCAGCGGTAGCAACCGTACCGCAGGCTTCGAGAAACGCAAAGGCCGGCAGGGGTCGGTTTCCGTTCCCAAAGTCAAAGAAGGAGACGTTTTCGTAGGAAGAGCCCCGGCCGTAGGCGTCGCACATTTCGCTGGTCACCCAGGCCGGCTCCCAGTAGAGCACCCCGGTGCCCCCGTTCGCGCGCACGGCCTCGCTCAGCGCCAGCATAAAATCACGCTGACCCACCGGCGACTGCAGAAAATCGACGGTGCTCCCGTTGTCCCCGAGAAAGTTCCCGTAGTTGTCGGCAAAGCCGGTAGCCGTCCAGCTGAATCCGGTTTCGAAGATCATCACTTCCTTGTCGTAGTCCGCAGCCAGCTCACCCACCAGTTCACCCACCTGCGCCACCGTGTAGTCGCGGTGAAAGCCGGGATAGAAGGAAAGCCCGAGCACGTCGTAGTCGGTCACCCCGTTGCGCAGGAATTCCGCCGCGCCGAAGCGGGCCGTGGGTACGGTCAGGTGCAACCCCCGCAGGATGTCCGTCCCCATTTCCCGGTTGAAGCGGGCAACCGCGCGCAGGCCGGCGTTGAATTTCTCCGCGTCTTCCGCCCAGTTGAAGCCGTCGGTGCGGTCGGTCGCATCTACGAAGCCGTTGGTGGTTTCGTTGCCGATGGCCACGATGGCCGGGTCGGTGCCCTGGGCGTGCAGCCGCGCGAGCACGCGGTAGGTATAGGCGTCCATGCTGTCGGTAAGCTCCGTCCCGCTCAATCCTTCCCAGGCCCGGGGCCGCCGCTGCTTGCCGGGATCGACGAAGTAGTCGCTGTAGTGGATCGCCAGGTTCAGGGCCATGCCGCTGCTGTCCATCCGCCGGGCCGCCAGGAGTACGTCTTCCAGGTTGCCCGCGGTGATGGGTGCTCCACACGCGCTTTCCGTGCTTTCCGGGGTATGCCATAGCCGTATCCGGACAATCTTCGCTCCCCGCTCCGCGAAGTAGCGGTAGGGGTCGACGATCTCCCCGTTTTCATTCCGGTATACGCCACCGTTGGCCTCGATCGTATTCACGTAGGAAAGGTCGGCCCCCTGTCGGCACTGACCAGCCACCGCGAGCGGAAGAAAAAGTAGCAACAGTAACTTATACATGAGGGGAACTTACGGTGCGGGGTCGCGGGTGCAAAGAAAATCAGTAGGTGTGGTGCTGGATGGTGCCGGCGTAGTTACCGGCCTCCCCCTGGCCGACGATCCGGTACAGGCCCGACGGTAGCCCGTTGGGGAGCAGAATATGATCCGTAGGTCCCGGCAGAGAAAGGACACAGCGGCCCAGGCCATCGTAAATACGGACCCGCTTCAGCGGCGTGCTCAGGTAAATTTCCCCGGAGGAAGGGTTGGGGTGAATGCCGACCTGTTGCAGCGCGGGTGCGGCAAGCGAAGTGGTGGTGGTGACGGCAGCGGCTTCGGGGAGGGTATACAGCTGGTTGGGGGACAGGTCGTAGTACCGGCTCGTATCCCCGGTAGGCCAGTAGACGCTCACGCTGTCGATGCGTTCCGCCCGCCCCAGGCCGAAGTGGAGCACGCGGTCGTGCTGGCTGGCGAAACTGCCCCCGGCCCTTACCTCGGCGATCCGGGAAGTTCCCGGGAGGTGGACGGTGACCAGCGCCCCGAGGGCATCCCGGTTACCGGAGGAGGGGCGGAGGGCCAGGGAGATCCACCCGTTGTCGGTAACGGTCGTATTGAGGAAGAGCTGACTCGCCTGCCCGCTGTTGGCGACGAAAAGGTCCGGGCGGCCGTCGCCGTTGAAGTCGGCCGTCGCGGTACCGTAACCGCTGCGGCGGCTGTTGATCGCGGCTTCCAGGGAATAGGGGGCCGTGAAGTCGGCTCCCTCATTGTGGTAAAGGAGGTTCCCGTAGCGCTTGCCGCCCACTTGGAAGTTGGTTTCGTTGGCGAGGTAGAGGTCGGGGTGACCGTCGTTGTCGTAGTCCAGCCAGGCGGTCCCCCAGCCCATGCCGAGGTCGTTGACGCCGGCGTCGTAGGCGACTTCCCGGAAGGTGTCGTCGCCCTGATTCTGCAGCAGGAAATTTTCGTAGAGATTGGTTACGTAGAGGTCGAAGTCGCCGTCGCCGTCGTAGTCTGCCGCATCCACCCCCATGCCGTCGCCGATGACGTCCGCGCCGCTCTCCTCACTCACGTCGGTAAAGGTGCCGCCGTCGTTGCGCAGCAGTACATTGGCCTGGCTCCCATCGTGGACCAGGTAAAGGTCCGGGTCGCCGTCGCCGTCGTAGTCAAGGGCCAAGGTGCCCATGCCAAGGCCGGTCTGCGCGGCACCCGCGTCCGCGCCCCGCTCCTCAAACTGCAGGTTCCCGAGGTTACGGTAGAGGCGGTTGGGGGCGTTGAGGCAGGAGAAGTAGATATCGGTGAGGCCGTCGCCGTCGTAGTCGAGCAGGGATCCCGCCTGCACCTGAGCTACCAAGTCGATGCCGGAGGAGAAGGTGACGTCCGTGAAACTGCCCGCGTCGTTGCGGAAGAGGCGGCTGGCGTCGTTTTGGTTGCCAACTAGGATGTCCTGGTCGCCGTCGTTGTCATAATCCCCCCACAGGGCGGTCATGGCGGGGCCGGAATTGGCCAGCGGGGTACCGTGGCCCACCTCGGTGAAGTGGCCGCTGCCGTCGTTTCGGTACAGGAGATTGGGGCCGTCGAGAACGCAGAGAAACAGATCGGGGTGGCCGTCGCCGTCGTAGTCACCGACCGATACCCCGCGGGCACGTCCGCTGACATCGATGCCCGCTTCCCGGCTCGCGTCGCGGAAGGGCTCCTCCTGGGCGGAGAGGCACGGGCCGAGCAAGAGAAGGAGCGGAAAGAGGTAGCGCATGGGGGTAAACTAAAACGGGCACGTTCGTTACCGAAACGTGCCCGTAGAGGAGTTGATCAAGCTTATTCGAAGCTGTACTGCAGCGTGTTGACGTTGAACTTCACGGTGTACTCGCCGGCGGTCACCGGAATGTCGCCGCCGTTGAAGACGGCCGTACCGGCGGGGAAGTCGGTGCCGCCCCAGTTGTAGACCCAGTCGTTGTTGGTGCGGAACTTGGCTACGCCGCCGGTGAAGGTACCGGTGAGGCTGACTTCGCCGGGTACGTCCGGATTAACGGTCAGGTCGGTGTCGCTATCCCAGCCGCCGGAGGTGGCCGTTCCGATAATGCCAATGGATGCCGGCTCGAAGGAATAGGCGCCGGAGGCGGGATCGAAGGAAACGACGTAGATACCGGCCGTAACGGGGATATTCGGTCCGTTGTCGGAAGTAGCGGTACCACTCGGAAAGTCAATGGCGCCCCAGCTCACGTCCCAGTTGTCGTTGGCGCGGAATTTGACATCGCCGTTGACCAGGCCCACGACGGCTGACCAGGTGCCACTGTCTTCGTTAAGCACGAGGTTGAAGTCTTCCCCATCCGCGGGTTCCCATCCTACGGGCGAGCCCGAGCCGATGAGGCCGATGGCCACTATGCCGGTTTCGGCCACGAAGGAGTAGGTCAGGTTATTGATGTCGAGGGTGACCCTGTAGGTACCGGCTACGACGGGAATGTCACCGCCGTTGACGACGGCGGTACCGGTGGGAAACTCCGTACCGCCCCAGCTGAGGTCCCAGGCGTCGTCGGCGCGGAACTTGACGACGCCGTCGATCAGTTCCATAGTGATGGTGTAGATGCCTTCGCTTATTTCCTCCATATTGGTATCGCTGTCCCATCCGGTGGGCGTAGCACTACCGATGATACCGACGCTCTCCGGGCCTGCGGCGCGGAGGAAGGTCAGTTCGTAGGCGAGAGACTGGTCGTTGAAGCGGATGCCGTAGTAGCCTTCCTGCTGGTCGTCGGCCACCACGATGTTGCTGCCGTAGGCCTCGGCGGTACCGTCGTTCTCGTTGTCGCCGTAATTCAGGCCCTGGAAGTCGGGCATCTCGGCCATCTTGAACTGATCGCCTGGGGTGAGGAGCACCTCGTCCAGCACCCAGGTATTGTCGTCCACGAGGTTGAACTGGTATTCGCTGCCCTGGAAGGCATTAAAGGTGCCGAGCAGGAAGAGGCTCATGCTGTTGGAGGCATAGGTCACGTTAGCGGCGACGGTGTAGGTCAGCGTCTCGTCGTTGAAGCGAACGGTGGACAGGCCAGTGAAACCGCAGGCGGTATCGCCGTTGCCGCCGGTGCTCGAGTTCATGAAGCCGTCGCACTCGGGGTCACCCCAGTCCTCGCCCCCAAACTTGGGCCCATCCACCAGCTTCCAGCCTTCCCCTTGCAGGTCGACGCCCTGCACCTCCCATAAGTTGGGGCCGACCAGGGTGAGCTGATTGTTGGCGGGGTCCCAGCCGTTAAAGGCTCCGGCCAGGTATATCGCGTCGTAGTTGGCGGGATAGGGCAGGTTGCTGATCTCGAAGGTGAAGGACTGCTCGGTGGTCTGTGCCTTGGCGTCGGTGACGCTGACGGTCATGTTGTAGATACCGACGGGCAGGCTGGAGGCATTGAAGTCGGCGCCCTGGATGACGAGGGAGTCCTGGATACCGCTCAGCTCGCTGGTCTGGGTGGCGATCACGTTCATGGTCGAATCCATCAGGGTGACGGTGGCGGACTGCAGGGGGGAGACCGTGCCGTCGGCAAAGACCACCCGGATGTCAAAGTCGCCGGCCACTACCCGGCCGTTGGCGGAGGGGTAGGAGGACAGAATGGAGGGGGGGAAATCGGTGTTCGCGGCCACGTCGATCTCCTCGCGCTCACAGCCGGTGGCCAGGATGAGCAGGAGGAAGAGCGGAAGCCAGGAAAGGAGGTGCTTCGTGAATTGCATGATGCGTGGTTAGTAGCCTTCGTTCTGGCTCAGGTTGGGGTTGGAGAGAAGCTCGGAGGAAGGAATCGGATACAGGTTGTAGATCTTCGAGGTGGTACGGCCTTCGGGTACCCCACCCTTCCAGGGCCAGACGCCGTTGGTGGAGAACTGACCGAAGCGGATACGGTCGGTACGCCGCTGGGCTTCCCAGTAGACTTCGCGGCCGCGCTCGGCCAGGATGAAGTCGAGGGACAAATCGCCGTCGGTAATATCGCCTACATTGTTGTTGTAGGCGCGCGCGCGCAGTTCGTTGATTAGTTCTACGGCCCGGTCGCGGCTGCCGCCGCCACCCCGGATTACTTCCTCGGCGTACATCAGGTAGACGTCGCCCAGGCGGAACATGGGGTAATCGGTATCGGGAAAGCGGGGGTCGCTGCCGGCCACGCCGTCGCTCGTCACGTTGGTATACTTGTCGACGGCGTATCCCTGGCTGAATTCGGAGATGTTGTCGATCTCCAGGGTCTGTCCGTCGGTGTAGAAGAGGGCGCGTTCGTCCACTTCTCCCGTCACGTCGGGAAACAGGTTCACCAGGTCCTTGGTCGCGCGGAGACCGAACCAGCCGCCGTCGATGCCGTAGTCGGCCGGGTCCATGCTACCGCCTACGGGGGCGTGGGTGAGGTAAGTGAGTCCACCGAATCCCTGGGTAAAGCGGCCGTCGAAGGGGATGGCCCAGATCAGCTCGGGGGAGGTGTGATTATCGGCCTTGAACAGGTCGGCGTAGTTTTCTTCCAGGCTGTACGCCTTGCTGCCGATGATTTGCTCCAGGGCGGCCAGGGCGTCGGCGTGACGGTCCTGCCCGGCGTAGACCTCGGCGTTCTGGAAGAGCTTGGCCTGTAGCATGTACAGGGCTCCCCGGTCGACGCGGCCGTACTCCGCGGCCCCGATGGCGGGCAGTTGCTCCTCGATGGCCTGCAGTTCGGCGATCAGGAAGTCGAAGACCTCCGCCCGGCTGCGCACAAGGGGAGGTTCTCCGCCCAGGGCATCTTCCTCGGTGTAGAAAATGACGTCCCCAAACATATCGATGGCGTGCCAGTACGACAGGGCGCGCAGGAAGCGTGCCTCGGCCCGGAAGCCCTCCACGGTGGGCCGGAAGCCCTCGCGGATCCCGCGCTCGTCGAGCTTGGGGGTCGTTGTTTCCCGCAGGAATTCATTGGCCTGACTGACCTGGAAGAAGATCCGGTAGTACATGGCGCGGATGAACTGGTTGTCGCTGGTCCAGCTCTGGTAGATCAGCTCGGGCAGTCCGGCGTCGCCCCAGGCGATCACGGAGGATTCAGTAGGCAACTCCTGGAGTTGCCAGTACTGCCGCAGATAGTTGGAAAAGCCCTCGTCGAGGCTCTGGATGTCGCTGGCGCCGGCGGGCCCTTCCTGACCGGTAACGGCCAGTCCGGAGTAGATCCGGGCAAGGAAGGATTCGTAGTTCTCCTCCTGGCTCAGTACGGCATTGGGGTCGGCCTTATCCTGGGGGAGCAGCTCGAGGTCGGTACAGGCCGTGAAGCCCAGTCCGAGGAAAAGCAGCAAAAGTGCTCGGTATTGCATGATTCTAGAGTTGACGCCCCGGGCGGGGGTGGGGATTGAAAGTTGGATTACAGGCCGATGCGGGCACCGAGGGTGAAGATGCGGGCACGGGGGAAGGGGGAGTTGTCGATGCCGGTACCTTCGGGGTCGTTACCGCTGTATTTGGTAAGGATGAAGAGGTTCTGGCCGGTGGCGTAGACGCTCAGGTTCGCGGTCGTACTGGCGATGGAGCCGAAGTCGTAGCTCAGCGACAGGTTGTCGAGGCGCAGGAAACTGCCGTTCTGGAGGTAGTAATCGCTAAAGTACTGGGGGCGGTCGAAGCGGGTGTAGACGGCACTCTCGTGTACGTTGCTAACGTAATTGGCGCCCAGATCGATGCGCGACAGGTTGCCGCCGTTGGAGGCCGCGTTGTTGTACACGTAGTTGCCGAGGTTACCGCGCAGGGTCAGGCCGAGATTAAAGCGCCCGTAGCGGGCATCGGCGGTGAAGCCGAGCAGCACGTTGGGCATGGGAGCCTCGTTGATGGTAAGATCCTGGTCGTTGACCACGCCGTCGCCGTTGAGGTCCTCGTAGATGTCGAGGTTATTGATCTCGCCGTCGTCGTTGAAGTCGACCCCGTCGCGGAGGGGGCGGCCATCCTCCCCGTACTTCTGCTGGTAGAGGTAGAAGGAGTAGGGAGTCTCTCCCAGGCGCAGGAGCTGGACGGTGTTACCCACGCCACCCGCGATGCCGCCGGTCTGGATATCCGCACTGCCGCTGCCGTCGAGGCGGGTGATCTCGGTCTGCTGGAAGCTGATATTGCCCGTCAGCGTCAGGTCGAACTGTTCCTTATCGACGGCGACGCCCGTGAGGGTAAGCTCCACGCCTTTGTTGTCCAGGGCACCGATGTTGGTCAGCACGCGGTCGGAGAGGTTGGTGCCGGCCGGTACGTTGACGGTGAAGAGCAGGTCATCGGTCGTTTTCTGGTAGTACTCCAGGATACCGCTCAGGCGGTTGTTGAAGAAGCCGAAGTCGAGGCCGACGTTCCAGCTGGAAGTTTCTTCCCACTTCAGGGAGGAGTCGTAGGCGTTGGGCCGGATGGTGGTGACGTACCGGTCGCCAAATTGGTACTGGGCCTCCTGGTCGCTGTACTGGTAGACGGCCAGGTATTGGTAATCGCCGATCTCCTGGTTGCCGGTTACGCCGTAGCCGACGCGCAGTTTCAGGTCGGAGAAGGTGTTGCCGAGCCCGGCGGCAAAGTCTTCCTGCAGCACGCGCCAGGCGAGGGCGGCCGAGGGAAAGAGTCCCCAGCGGTTGCTGGGACCGAAGCGGCTGGAGCCGTCGCGGCGCAGCGAGGCGGTAAGCAGGTAGCGCTCGTCGATGTTGTAATTGAGGCGGCCGAAGAAAGAGATCAGGCGGTTCTCGACTACGTTGTTGAAGGCGAAAACGTCCTCCGCTACGCGGGGGTTAGCGGTGCCGAAGGCGTCGGTCGACAGGTTCTGTCCCTGGATGGAGGGGCCTTCGAAGTTGAAGTCCTGGTAAGAGTAGCCCACCTGCAGGCTGGCCCGGTGGGTGCCGAATTCCTTGGCGTAGGTCAGGTAGGTATCAAACAGCTTGCTGGTGCGCAGCGCACTGCCGATGTTGAACTCGCCCGAGAAGCCGTCCGTGGCCAGGGTAGCAAAGGTGGTCGGCACAAAGCGGTTGCTCTGACCGCTGTTGACGTCGAAGCCAAGCACGGCCTTGTAGCTCAGCCCGGGGATGAGGTCGTCGAATTTGTACTCGAGGTCCAGGTTACCGAGGCCCCGGTAGGTCCGCCCGACGTTGGTGATCTGGTCGGTGGCGCTGACCGGGTTGCGGGGGGCCAGGGAGTTGCCGTACTCGAAGAAGCCGGCGTAGGCGGTATTCGTGGGATCGTAGACCGACTGGGTGGGGTCGAAGTCGAGGGCGGCGTTGATGACGCCGGGGTCGAAGACGTCATTGGTGTTGGCGCCCTTGATGCTGGCCCCTACGATCAGCTTGTCGCTAAAGAGCTTCTGGGTGAAGTTGAGGTTGACGCTGATGCGCTCGGTCTCGGCCCCGCGGATCACGCCCTGCAGCTGCTGGTAGCCGGCGGAGACGCGGTAGGTGCTGGTCTCCCCGCCACCGCTGATGCTCAGGTTTTCCTGGGTACCGTAGCCGGTCTGGGTGAGCTGGTCGAACCAGTTGGTGTTGGAATTGCCCAGTAGGCCAAGGCGGTTAGGGGCGGCGAAGGTGACTACGTTGCGGAAGTCCTCGGCGTTGAGGTTCTGCTGGCGGTTGACGATGCTGGACACCGTGCCCTCGGCGCGGAAGCTGATGGAGGGGGCGCCGGACTTGCCCTTCTTCGTCGTGATCAGGATCACGCCGTTGGCCCCGCGCGAACCGTAGATGGCCGCGGCGGAGGCGTCCTTCAGCACGGTCATCGAGGCGATATCGTCGGGATTCAGGAAGTTGAGGGGGCTGCGGCCGCCGGTGACGCCATCCTGGGCCAGGGGCACGCCGTCAATGACGTAGAGGGGGTCGTTACTGGCGTTGATGGAGGTACCGCCGCGGATGCGCACGGTGGGCCCCTCGCCGGGGTTGCCGCTGCCGCTGGTAATGTTAACGCCGGCCACCTTACCGGCGATCAGGTTTGTGGGGGAAACGATGGCTCCCCTATTGAAGGTCTCCTCGTCGATCGTGCTGACCGAGCCGGTGAGGTCGTTCTTCTTGACGGCGCCGTAGCCCACGACGACAACTTCTTCCAGCAGCTCGCCGGCCTGGAAGGCTAGGTCGATGGTGGTGCGGCCGTTGATGTCTTCGGTGAGGTTGGGGTAACCCGTGTAGCTGAAGCGCAGCTGGGTCACGCCTTCGGGTACGGCCAGGGAGTAGTTGCCGTCAAAATCGGTGATGGTACCGGTGGAAGTACCTACGGCCAGGATGCTGGCGCCAATGAGGGGTTCGCCACTTTCCTGGTCGGTCAGGGTGCCCGTCACCGTGTTCTGGGCATACAGGAAAGTCGTACCACAACAGACTATCAACAAAAATAGACGGTGGAATATGCGGGTTGAATTCAGATTCATGCGGATACGTTGCGTTGATCGAACTGGAATACGTCGCCTTTTTCTAAGAGGGCCGCAAAGATCGGCAATTTATCGGCAGCTAAGGTGCAAATCCGTAGTATTTGATGCGACGGTCGGTTGCCCGTCCGAAATCCCCTACGGACAGGCAGTACCGCGGACCGCCCCCCTACTCCCGCTCCATCCCCCGCAGCCGCCGCTTCCTGCCCAGGGCGTCGATGCGCTTGCGAAGCGTGCCGGCCGTGGCGATCTCCAGCAGGCTGCCGAGAGACAGGGCGTAGGCCACCGCGCCGGTGCAGAAGATGAGCACGAGAAAAAAATAATAACAGAAAGCCTGCAGCACCACGTTGCGGGCATCGATGGTGGAAGGTTCGGTGTAGACGACCCAATCCAGGAAGGCAAAGAAGTAGCCCCCCAGCACGGAATCGAGGAGAAAGATTAGCGGGAAGGCTAGCAGCAGCACCAGGAAGAAGATCCCGTAGCTGCTGCTCAGATTGGCGTACACTAGGCGAAAGACCGGTCCCGGCGTGCCGTCGGTCGCGTAGCCGCCCACGGCAAGGACCATCAGGTAGGGGAAAAGGAGGAATACCAGCAGGGCCACCGCGGTACCGCCGAAGGCGAGGCAAAGGGCCAGGAGGCCACTCACCGCCGCCAGGCGAAGCTCGCGGGAGAAGGAAGGATGCGGGCGGACCAGGTCGGTGGCCCGGAACACCGCGCCGAGGGCGAGGCGGAACATGCCGTAGAAGCCCAGCGCGACCAGCAAGCTGAACGAAAGGGCCCGCCCCCGGCCGACGGAAGCCGTCAGCTCGTAAACGTTCTCCAGATCGCCGAAGGGGTAACTGACGAAGGTGTAACGGAAGGCCGCCGCCCCGCCGAAAGCGAAAGCGAAGAGGCAATACACGGCGGATAGCAGGGTGGCCCCGCCCAGCAGGCGCCCCAGGCTGCGCAGCAGGACGGCAAAGGTCACGGACAGCTGCTCGCCCAGGGAGCGGATGTGGTAGAAGGGATAGCGTTGCATCCGGCTGTCGGCGGGCAGCCGGCCTCCGTCGCTGACGCGGGGCCCGTTTTTTACCACGGCCCGGGGATAGACGACGTAATACCAGGCGATGAAGGCCAGGCAGACCAGGATGAAGACCAGCCGCAGGGCATCCGGCAGATCGGTCTGTCGCGTCACGTAGCCCTCCAGGAAACCGGCCATGAGAAAGAGGGGGACGGTGCCGAGCAGGAGCTTCAGTCCGTCCCGGGCCGAACGGCCGAAGGCCTGCAGGCGGGTCAGGGTGCCGGGAAAGAGCAGCCCGCTGCCCAGGGTGATCCCCGCACCGCCGGCAATGACGGTGCTGCTGATCTCCAGGGTGCCGTGGATCCAAATGGTGAGCAGACTTTCGCGGAAGACCTCCGCACCCGCGCCCGCCGCGAAGAGGATAGTAAAGACGGTCTCCAGCCCCTCCCCGCCGGCCGTGAGCAGCCCGCTCAGTCCCCGCAGCAGCCAGCCGGCAGCCGGGGCGATCTCGGGGGACGCGTAATCTCCCCGGGCGTAGAAGAAATACTGAAACACGCCCACCATCACGCCGGTCCGCACCAGCATGACCACGCTGCCCACGCACAGGAAAATGCCCGCCACGAAGGTGAGCAGGGCCACCAGCAGGTTGTTGAGGGTGATCTGCAGGGCCATATCGAAGGGGTTCCGGGCCTTGTACACGGCCATCGGGTCGCCACCGGCAATGTTGGCCTCCGTCATGTCTACGTAGGACCTGCCCAGGATAATTTCCGCAAAGTCGGGATCGATGCGGTAGCTCACCACACCGATCAGCAGCGCAAGTAGGAATACGAGCAGGGCGATCAGCAGGCAGCGGCGGTTGGCGTGGACTATTCGCGGCAACTCGTCCGTCCAGAAGGTAAAGAACTTGTACAGCTCTCCCCGCCGGCCGCGGTAAAGCTGCAGGAAAGTGCGCTGCGCCAGTCCGTTGAGGTAGACGCGCACCGAGCGGTTGGGGTAAAAGGTGCGGGAGATCGACAGGTCATCGGTGAGGTGGATGTAGAGCTGGTTGAGGAGCTCCGGATCCTGGTCGGAACGTTTCAGGGACTCCTCGTAGCGTTCCCACTTTTCCTGGTTCTTTGCGATGAAGTCGGTCTCCCGCATCGGGGCCTACTGTCCGCTGATCCGGATGGCCTGCTGCACGTCGATGCGTTGGCCGTCGTTCATGGCGACGACGAAGGCGTCCTTTACGCCCATTTTCTTGAGGCGGTCGCGCAGGTTGGCGGCATTCTGGTACGTGCGGAAGCGGCTGACGACGACCTTCTGCATGCCGTCCTGATCGGTCAGGTCGAGGGCATCGCCGGTAGCCATGTCGGTGTCGACCTTATTCTGGGCGTAGGCGCCGAGCTGTACCTGGAAGACGACGCCCTTCACCTGGGCTTCGGGCTGGTCGGTGATCATCTCGTCGGGGCGCTGGGCGTTCTCCATGGCGGTCAGTTGCTGGCGCAGGGACTGGATTTCCTGGTAAGCCTGCTCGGCGGAAGCTTCGGCGGTGGAGAGCTGGTTCTGCATATCGCCGCTCTGGCCTTCGTAGCCGGTCAGTTGCTGCCGCAGGCCGGCCATTTCTTGCTGGCTGCGTTCGCAGTCCTCCACGAAATCCCGCAGGGCAGCGGGGTTTTCGCGGTATTCGGCCGCGCGGGCGTTCCAGTCGGTGCCGTCTTCGCCGACGACGGGGGCGATCTTGGGGGAGCAACCGGCCAGCAGCACGGTAGCGAACAGAAGAAAGGTAAGCTTTTTCATAAGAGGGAATTTTTGGTGAATGTACGGTGGTTAGGTTTTTAGATGATGGGATGGTTGGATGTCGGGATGAATGGATGGGCGCGGATGCGCTTCGCTGCGCTCATCGTCGCGGGGAAAAGGGGCGGGCATTGCACCTGTGTTTGCGCCTGAGTCACCTGCGCCTAGGACGTCTAGAATGCCCGAACCCAACAATTCTAAAACCCGACAACCACTACTTCCGGTTACCAAACATCTTTAACCCCATCCCGAGTATGTCGTCCATCACGCTGCCATCGCGGTTGCGGTCGAGCAGCTGGCCGGCCAGTCCGAGATCGGGCGCCTGCCGGGGCTGCTGGGGAGCGGTGCGGTTGCCGTTGAGGAAGGAGTCGAGCAGGCCACCGAGGGCGCCGGAGTCGGTCTTGCTCTGGCTCTTCGCCTTGCCGAGCATACCCAGCAGGATGGGAGCCAGGGTGATCATTAGCTTCGTGACCTGTCCGGAGCTAAGCCCGCTTTTCTGGCTCACTTCCCGGACCGTTTCCTCGGTACGGCTGCCCAGGATGTGGTCGAGGATGCCACCGCCGTTGAGGGAGCGGGCGGGGACGGGCGACTGGGCCGCACCTCCGCCACCCAGGAGGCTGCCGAGATGATCCAGCAGACTGCCGTCGTGGTCGCGCTCGAGGGCGGAGGAAAGGGCGCGGGCGCCCTGGGGATCGGAGGCGTTGCTCGCCATGGCCCCCATCAGGGAGGAGATAATGGCGCTGGAGGCAACTGTGGTCTTGCGGGGATCGTTGGCGCCGATCTGCTGGTCCAGCTGCTCCATAAGTCCGGCGTCGAGGTGGTTGCTCGCCTGCTGCTGAAGGATATCGTTGAAGTTCATGGCATGTTCTGTTTGTTGCCTGATAGAAGGTGGATCGGGGACGAATGTTGGTCCGGACCCACAATTCACCGCACCCGCGCATGCGCCTCCTCCTTTTACCGTCAGAAATCTATTTAGACTGCGTACAGATAGCACAACTTACATATCTTTGCCCCGTTATCTAACCGATCAACCCCACGCTCATGGCCTCTCCGCTTCCCGCTGCTGCATCCCTGTTTAAGGCCGGCCAGTCCGGTACCATCGAGCGGTTTACCAACGAAAACCTGGCGGGTAAACTGCTGGACATCGGGGTACGCCCCGGATCGCGGTTACGGGTAGTGCGCAAATCGCCCTTTGGGGGCAGCTGGTACGTCAAGATCGACCGCCAGTGCCTGGCCTTGCGCAAGAAAGAGCTCGCATGCATAATGGTCAAGTAAAGGCCACTCCCGTAGTCGGCCTGGTAGGCAATCCCAATAGCGGGAAATCTTCCCTCTTCAACATTCTCACCGGCCTGCGGCAACGGATCGGCAACTTCCCCGGCGTCACGGTGGAGAAAAAGGCCGGCATGCTCAAGCTGGAGGGCCTGCCCACGGTAGAGCTGATCGACTTCCCCGGCGCCTACAGCTGCTACCCCACCAGCCTCGATGAGCGCCTCGTGGTGCAGGAGCTGACCAATCCGGCCGGTGACCTCTTCCCCGACGCCATCGTCTACGTGGCCGACATCACCAAGCTGGACAAGCACCTGCTGCTCTTCACCCAGCTGCGGGACCTCGACCTGCCCATGATCCTGGTCCTTAATATGGCCGACCTCATGGAAAGCGACGGCCTCACCGTCGACATCCCCAAGCTCAGCAAGGAGCTCGGCGTGCCCGTCCTGCCCGTCAGCAGCCGCGACCACCGGGGCATCACGGAACTGAAGGCGGCCATTGCCGACCTGCTCCGCGCGCCCGACGCCTACCGGCCCAGTCAGCCCTTTTACGAGCCCGGGGCCAGTGCCCGCGACGTCCTCGCCGACCTGCGCCGGGAGCTGCCGGCCCGCAACGACTACCACGCCCTGTTGCTGACCCACCACGCCCCCTGGCTCAAGCACATCCCCGACCACACCCGCCACAAGGTGCAGAACGCCCGGGTACAGCACGGCTTCCACAGCCTGCGCGCCCAGGTGGAGGAGACGATGGAACGCTACAACACCTTCGAGCCGATCGTGAAGGCCACGGTGCGCCACGCCGGGGACAACGCCTCCCGCAGCGACCGCATCGACAACGTGGTCACCCACCCGGTCCTGGGTCCGATCATCTTCTTCGGCCTGATGCTGGTGCTCTTTCAGGCGCTCTTCGCCTGGGCCAGCGTACCGATGGACCTCATCGAGTTCACCTTCGGCACCCTGGGCGAGACGATCCGGTCCACCTTTTCTACCGGCTGGTTCACCGACCTGCTCGTGGACGGCATCATCGCCGGCCTCGGCGGCGTACTGGTCTTCGTGCCCCAGATCGCCATCCTCTTCTTCTTCATCGCCATCCTGGAGGAGGTGGGCTACCTGGCCCGGGCTGCCTACATGTTCGACAGCCTGATGCAGCGCTTCGGGCTGAACGGGCGTTCGGTCGTGGCCCTCATCAGTGGCCACGCCTGTGCCATCCCGGCCATCATGAGTACCCGCACCATCGCCAACTGGAAGGAGCGGCTGCTGACCATCCTGGTGACGCCGCTGACGTCCTGCTCGGCGCGGATCCCCGTCTACGTTATTCTGATTTCCTTCGCGGTGCCCCAGGTGGTGTACTTCGACGGGCTGATCGGGCTGCAGGGACTGGCCTTTGCCGGACTGTACTTTCTCGGGATCGCGGGTGCCATGCTTTCCGCCCTGGCCTTCAAATTCGTGTTGAAGACGCAGGACCGCAGTTTCCTCATGCTGGAGTTGCCGGAGTACCGCACCCCGGTGTGGCGCAACGTGACCACGACCGTCTGGCAAAAGTCGAAGACCTTCGTGGTCGAGGCCGGAAAGATCATCCTGCTCATCAGCATCGTGCTGTGGGCCGCGTCCACTTATGGGCCCTCCGCCGACATGGCCGCAGCCGAAACCCAGGCGCAGGAGCAGGCGCAGGAACAGCAGTTGCCGGAAGACGAGGCGGCCAACCTCCTCGCTTCCCAGCGCCTGGAAGCAAGCTACGCCGGTCACCTGGGCAAGTTCATCGAGCCGGTCATCCGGCCGCTGGGGTACGACTGGAAGATCGGCATCGCCCTGCTGACGAGCTTTGCGGCGCGGGAGGTATTCGTCGGCACGATGGCCACCATCTACAGCGTGGGCAGCACCGACGATGAGTTCCGTATCCGGGAGCGGCTGGCCGAGGAGCGCAATCCGGTCACGGGCGAACCGGTCTACAACCGGGCTACGGCCTGGAGCCTGCTCATCTTTTACGTATTCGCGATGATGTGCATGTCTACGCTGGCCGTCACCAAGCGGGAAACCAACAGTTGGAAATGGCCGATCGTACAGTTTCTCTTCATGACTACCATTGCCTACGTGGGGGCCATGATCGTATACCAGGTGCTCAAATAAGGCCGGGGCGGCGGGGCGGTCTTCTTTCGTCCCTTACCTTTGCGCTACCTTCATCCATTCCGCCGCCCTTGCGTCTCTGCCTTGTCCTTTGCTGGCTGATCCTGCTTGCTGCCGCCCTGCCGGGGCAGTCGTCACGTAACCCCTTCGAGCTGACGGACCGCCTGCCGGCGGGGGAAGCCGGTTCGCCCCTGCAGGACAGTAGCGCCAATCCCTTCGACATCCGCCGCAGTCTCCCACGGGAGCTGCCGGACCGCATCGCGGGCCCCGTGGTCGTCGCGCCCGGTGGGGGGGATGGCCCGGGGGGGAGCGTCATTTTCATCCACTTGCTGCTGCTGGTCACGATGGCAAGTCTGTGGGTCCTCTTCCGTGATCTGCTGGGGCAGTGCCTCTCGGCCATCTTCAACGAGAACGTCATGACCCAGCTCTACCGCCGCCACTCCGGGGGGCAGGTAGGCGCGCTGACGCTCTGTTATTTTTTCTTTTTACTGTCGGCTGGTTTCTTTATTTACCTTTTTGCGATGTACTACGGGGTGAGCCTGAGACTGGGTATCTGGGGCAGCTGGCTTACCTATACGCTCCTTGTAATGGCGGGCACCGGATTAAAATTCGTGGTGCTGCTGATCCTCGGCCGCATTTACCCCCTGCGCAAGGAACTGAGCCACTACGTCTTTGCGCTAATGGTGTTTTCCATTATTGCCGGCCTGGTGTTGGTACCGATCAATTTACTGATCAGCTACGCACCCGCTGCCCTGCATTCCTACTTCCTTTATGGAGGCTTGGTGGTGCTTCTGTTGATCTATTTCCTGCACCTTCTACGGGGCCTGTTCATTGCTAACCGATACGTCGGCAGTCGACCGCTGCACTTTTTGTTATATCTTTGCACTATTGAAATAGCCCCTATTCTCTTGGTCTACCGCTATTTGCACACTACCCTTTAAACAACCCCTATGGCGGCTGAAAGTCAATCCATGCAGGAGTCGTATAAACCCATACGCACCATCCTGGTCTCCCAGCCCGAACCCGAGCGCAGTCCGTTCGCCCGATTGGAGGAAAAGTACGGCCTCAAAATCGACTGGCGCCCCTTCATCGAAGTGAAGGGGCTTTCCGAGAAGGAATTCCGCAAAGAGCGGGTGCGCCCCGATGAGTTCACGGCGATCATCTTCACCTCTAAATTGGCCATCGAGCACTTCTTCCGCCTCTGCAAGGCCCTGCGCATCGAGATGAGCCAGGATACGAAATACTACTGCATGACGGAGGCCATCGCCAACTACCTGCAGAAGTTTATCGTCTACCGCAAGCGTAAGGTATTCTTCGGCCAGCGTACGATCCAGGACCTCGCGCCCACCCTCAAAAAGCACCGCAGTAAGGAGAAATTCCTGCTGCCCACCGGCAACCTCGGCTCGGAATTCGTGGCCCAGTACCTCGACGAAAACAACTTCGACTGGACGCCCGCGCTCATGTACCTCACGGTTTCCGCTGACCTGAGCGATCTGGAGGACGTCTTCTACGACGTGCTCATCTTCTACAGCCCCCTCGGCATCGACTCGCTGTACGAAAACTTCCCCGATTTCAAGCAGAAGGACACCCGCCTGGCGGTGGCCGGCCGCAAGACCACGGCCGCCGTCGAGCGCCATGGACTTACGGTCAACATCGCGCCCGACCCCCCCAAGGTGCCCAGCATGGGCATGGCGCTGGAGAACTACCTCAAGAAGTCCAACAAGTCGTAAAAATGTCCGCTTCCCCCGGAGGCGCTATCTACCTGGACCGCATCCGCCGCCGCCTCGCCGGCGGCGAGCTTCCCGGCTACGCGGCGCAGGAAGTAATGGGCCACGCCCTGCGGCAGCACCATACGGAGGCTCCGCCAAACGCGCGCCCCGCCGCCGTACTCGCCCTGCTTTACCCCATCCAGGGCAGTCTCCACCTCCTGTTTATCCAGCGTACCAGCCCCCCGGGAGACCGCCACGGGGGACAAGTCTCCTTCCCCGGCGGCTCGGCGGATGCCGCGGACGAGGGTCCCGTCGCCACCGCCCTGCGGGAGGCCCGGGAGGAGGTGGGGATCGACCCCGCGGCCGTCGAGCTGATCGGCGCCCTCACGCCGCTCTACATTCCGATCAGCAATTTCCTGGTGACCCCCTTCGTGGGCTACCTGCCCGCACGCCCCCGGTTCACCCTGCAGGCCAGCGAGGTGCAACGGATACTGGAGCTGCCCCTTGCCGGTTTCTACCGGGAGGGCGTGGTGGAATACCGGTCGAAGAAACTCTTCAACGGGATGGTGCTCCAGGACGTCCCCCACTGGGTCGTGGCCGGCGAATCGGTCTGGGGCGCTACGGCCATGATGGTCGGGGAGCTGGTGGAGATGGGTCGGTCATGACGGGCGCCCCTTGTTGCCGTAAACCCGCTCAGGCGAAGCCCCGGAAGACGTCCCCGAGCTGGATAAACTCCTCCTCGATCATGGCCCACCACTTTTCCTGCTGACTGCTGTGATCCTCTTCCGGCACGGCCTGCACCTCCTCCCGTAATTCCTGGACGACTTCGAAAAAGAGTTTCGGCTCGCGGATGAGGAGGGAGCGCATGGCGGTTTTGAGTTCTTCGCGGGTAAGGTCGGGTGGGCGCATGGCTGATCGGGTTGGTTACCTCCGGGAACAGCTGGCGAAAAGGCATTGTTCCTACTTGCCGACCGGGCGGAAGTTGGTCGGTACGGTAAAAATTGCTGTATCAATAAAATGACCTTACGGGTGGTCGATCTATCTCGCGAGGGACTACGCGCGGTATCTTCGACACCGATTTCCGCCGCCTCGCTCCCCCGACACGTCCCCTCCGGGGCCAGGTAGGTATAGGTGATCCATTCGATGACCGCGAGGGGTTTCACCGCCTCGCTAGCGCAGGATGGCCCCCTCCGGGGCCTTACCCGGTGGATGGCTATGTGCAGGGGGAATGTCCCATGTCGTGGTTAGGTAGGCAATCCGTGGCCCTCTTTGCCAGAGTGAAGCGAAATCCATACGACGCAGTCGATCTACGGTTGAAATGACCCGGCTATCGCGACCCTGCAATTCCCCCGGAAGCCGTTTAGCAGGTAATACCGTACCCACCCGGAGACCACATGCTACTAAAAGGTGATATCGTCCCCAGAAGCGTAGCCGTCGGCATGGCGGGGGATGAAGTGGGTGGCCCGGAAGTAAAAGCCTGCAAGCACGCCAAAGACGAAGCCACCGATGTGGGCCCACCAGGCGATGCCGGTGCCGGCGCTGTCCTGCAGGCTGGCGAAGCCGGCCGAGGACTGCTGGTAAAACCAGAAGCCCAGGAAGATGAATGCCGGCACGTTGATGCGAAAGAAGAAGAGGTACCCCCGTACCCGCGACCGCGGAAAGAGTACGATGTAGGCGCCCAAGACCGCCGAAAGCGCCCCGCTGGCACCGACCGCCGGGATCGGGCTGCCGCTGTTGAAGTAGATGTGGCAAAGGCCCGCCGCCAGGCCGCCTAACAGGTAGAAGACCGCAAACTTGACGTTGCCGATGGTCGCCTCGATGTTGTCGGCAAAGATCCAGAGGTAGAGCATGTTGCCGAGGAGGTGCAGCCAGCCGCCGTGGAGAAACATGCTGGTGAGGAGGGTTTCGTAGCCGCCGCCCGACTGGATGCGCTCCGGAATGGTGCCCCACTGGTAGATGAATTCCTGTCCGGCCTCCGGGCCCAGGCTGAACTGGTAGGCAAAAACCAGGATGTTGAGGGCGATGAGGCCGTAGGAAACGTGGGGCCGGTGGCCGCCGCGAACCTGGTCATCGCCGGTGGGAAAGAACATATGGATTTACCATTTTCAATGGACAAGGTACCATTTACATTTGCGCACGGGACTCCGCCGAAACGATTCCGGTTATTCCCCTAAGCGCAGGGAGAGGCGGTAGGGTTCGGGCGCACCCCCGGAAGTATCCGGGTAGGGCTCCAGGCTGCTCAATTCCAGGGGACCGCGGTCGGTGGCAATGGCCTGGCCGTCCACGATTACGTTCTCCTCGGTGAGTACCCCGTCGCGCAGCACCCGTATCCGGACCACCGCCTGACCGGCCTGGATGCACTGCACGTCCCGTGGGCAACGGCTGTCTTCTACCACCTCCACGAAGGTCAGGAGGTCTTCCGCTTTCCGTTCCGCCTTCAGGTGTTCCCCTACCGAGAGGAGGAGCTGCTGCCCGGGCTCGATGAGGTAGGTGCCCTCGACCAGCCGGGGGGCGCAGGCGAGGAGCAACAGGCAGAGCAGGGGGGTCACTCTCATTTGGCGTCGTACGTCATTTTCACCAACCGCAGGCGGTTGCGGTGCTCGCTAGGCAACACCACCTCGTTGGCGGCCACCTGTACGCCGTCGCGGAAACGCAGCCGCAACTCCAGGTCGCGGGTGTTGAAGAGGCTGGTGCGGTCGAATTCGCCGCGGCCGTTCAGGACGTACTCGCTTACGGTGTTTTCGAAGCGGATCTCGTCGTTGAAGAGAAAACGCAGCCGGCGGGGACTCTCCATCAGGAAGAAGCCGGAGTACGCGCCGTCATCGTCCTGGCTGTACTGCTTCTTGTGCATGATGTTGCTCCAGTGCGGACGGCCGTCGGGGTATACGGCAAACACGACGATCTCGTCGAAGTGGTAGTCGATCAGCGGGCGGCCCCCGTAGGTATTGAGCAGTTGATTCTGGTCCGCGGCACCCCGGCGTTGCAGCTGGCGGTCGCGCTCGGTGATCATGACCAGGCCGCCATCCTGCCGCAGTACGGCGTCGCGCACCGTCAGGTCGTTGATGCCGGGGTTGCGCTTGTTGTACTTTTTGCCCTCCACGTTTTTCACTAGGTTTTCGGGGAAGGGCTGGAAGTTGGGCCGGCCCACCGGCTTCCCGGGCTCGATGGCAAGAAAGAAGTAGCCCTCGGCCTTGATGAAGTCCTTGGTGGAGTAAAGCCCCCCGGCCGCCAGCCGCTCGTTGAGGTTGTCGTAGCGGAAGAACACGTCGTAGGTCAGGCTGTCACCCAGGTTGACGTCGATCATGTCCCGCTGCGCCCCGTCGGCCTTATGGGTATAGACCTCGTACCGGTGCTCCTTTCGCTTGCTCTTGAAGTTGTCACGCTCGACTACGAAGTACATATCCCCCCGGTCGGTGATCTCGGCCTGCAGGAAGTCTTCATTGTAGAAAAACTTGTCGGGCTCCAGCACCTGGTCGTAGAGGAGCATCATGCTGTCCAGGTCGATGCCCAGGTAGCGGGCCTTGGTCTGCTGCTCGACCATGAGCATAAGCAGCTTGGATTCGTCCTCCGACTTGAAGATGTCGTCCTCAGGGGTGGTCACGAAGAGGCCGAAATCGACCAGGGTCACGCTGTCCTGGAGGTTGCCGGCCGGATTGTAGCGGTCGAGCTGCAGGTGGTTGCGGCCCTTGTCGCGGAAGAGGTAGAGGAGGTGGAAGCCGGTCCCGTCCTGGGCGGTGACGGCCTCGAGTACGCGGATGTTCTTGCCCCGCAGTTCCAGGTCCTTCTCCCAGCTCTGGTTCATACTGCGGCCGTAGGCGGTAAGCAGGTGCTTGTTCTCGCGGTCCTGCAGCAGCAGTACCTGGCCACCGAGCTTCCCGATCAGGGTGTACTCGGTATCGTTGCGCATCGGGATCTCTTCGCTGACCGTCAGGACCTGGGCGCGGACGCCGGTGCAAAGAAGGAGAAAAATAAAGCTGAGCAGTAGGGTTCGCATGGGATAGCTGGTAGCCGGTGGACCGGGGCGCGGTACGCCCCTCAAGTTACTAGAATAGACAGGTTTAGGGGTGGGGAAGTTTATCGGGAGGATTGCAGACCATCCTGGTATCCGACATTATTTCGCTCATCCCTTTCCGCCCCCCCGTGTTAGGCTCCAAACCCAGCCCGATGCCCACGCTTCTTCTCCACACCCGCATTCGTGCCCCGGCGGACCGGGTATTCGACCTGGCGCGGAGCATCGACCTCCACCAGGTATCTACCCGGCAGACGGGAGAGGTCGCCATTGCCGGTAAGACGTCGGGACTCATCGGGCTCGGGGAACAGGTAACCTGGCGTGCGCGGCACTTCGGCGTGGTACAAAAGCTCACGGTACGGATCACTGCCTTTGACCGACCCCACACCTTCACCGACGAGATGGTCAGCGGGGCGTTTGCCGGCTTTATCCACCGTCACGAATTTACCGAGTCCGACGGCTGGACCACCATGACCGACCACTTCGACTACCGCGCCCCCCTCCGCCCCCTGGGCCGGTTGGTGGAGCAGCTGGTGCTGAATCGGTACATGACCGACCTGCTGGCCATCCGAAACGCGACCATCCGCGAAGTAGCCGAATCGGATACCGCCTGGCGCGAGCTGCTGGCTGACTAGTGGTAACGGTAGGTCAGGCCTGGCTGGCGGACGAGCAGGTCGGGCGCACGTGCCACCAGGCAAGGCGGGTCATGAAATCCTGCAGGAGGGCGATCTGCCGGCTGCCCGGAAAATCCATGCTTTCCCGCCGGTACTGGGGCCGCGGTTTCCGGGATTTTCGTGATGCTCGCTCAACTCGCCGGATTCCCGGATCCACGGCCAGCTCTTTGACGCGCCGGTAAATACCTCTTCCATCAGCTACTCCATCAGCGCCACCAGCGACCTGGCCTTCACAAAGACCTTCAGCGGGCAGCTGGGCCTCGACTACCTCTCCGCCCAGGTCACGGCCCAGGGGACGGCCAGCCGCTTCTTCCATCCCTACCTCTCGCTCAAAAAGGAGTTCCCGAAGCAGCGCCTCACCCTCCCCTTCCAGTGGCAGAACATCGACCTCGGCCTGTGGGACGCGAACGAGCAGTCCGTCACCACCCGGCCGGCCAATTTCTTTACCACGACCAACTGCGTCTACGAGGTCGACGTCCTGCGGCTTGCGGTGAGCTAACGCTTTACGCGGGTAAAGCGGGAGGGGAAGCTGCTGGATAGTGATTTTTGGGGGCGGGAGTTTTAGGGGGCGCCGTCCGGTGGGAGTCCGGACACTCGGGGGTGCTGAGGCATGCTCCGAGGTCCTTTATCAACAACGAACCGACGAGGATCAGGACCTCGTAGCGTGGCCCAGCGAAGCGGTGGCCACCTGCGAGTGTCCGGTGATCAGGCCAACGTACAAAGCACATGGCCAATTACAACATTGACGCCGACAAGGCCCTCACCTACGACGCCATCGTCGTGGGCTCCGGCATCTCCAGGGGCTGGGCGGCGAAGGAGCTCACCGAGAAGGGACTGAACACCCTCATCCTCGAGCGGGGGCGCATCGTGAAGCACGTCGAGGACTACCCCACGATGAACGACGACCCCTGGGACATGGACCTGCGCGGCGGGCTTACCTCCGAGGAGCAGGACAAACACTACAAGAGCATCCGCTCCGGCTTCGTCGGCAAGGACACCTAGCACTTCCACGCCAACGACCGCGAGAACCCCTACACGGAGGTCAAGCCTTTCCTCTGGATCCGCGCCCACCAGATGGGCGGCCGTTCGCTGCTGTGGGACAAGCAGACTTATCGCTGGAGCGACATCGACTTCGGCGCCAACGCCCAGGACGGCAACGGGGTGGACTGGCCTATCCGGTACGCCGACATCGAGTCCTGGTACACCTACGTGGAGAAATTCGCGGGCATCAGCGGAGCCAAGCTCGGCCTGAAGCAGCTGCCCGACAGCCACTTCCTTCCCCCCATGGAAATGAACGTAGTCGAAAAGTCGGTACGGCAGCGGATCGAGTAAAATCATCCCGGCCGGAACATGATCATCGGACGCGTCGCCCACCTGACCGTACCCCATAATGGACGCGGCAAGTGCCAGTATCGCAACCGCTGCAGCCGCGGCTGTCCCTACGGGGCCTACTTCAGCTCCAACTCCACACCCTGCCGGCGGCCAACGCGACCGGCAAGCTGACCATCCGTCCCTTCTCCATCGTGCAGGAGGTGATCTACGGCGACCAACAGGGCAAGGCCAAGGGCCTCCGCATCATCGCCGCGGAGACCAACGAGGTGATCGATTACAAGGCCAGGGTGATCTTCCTCAATGCCTCGACGCTCTCGACCACGCAGATCATGCTGAACTCCAAGTCGAAGCGCTTCGAGAACGGCTTCGGCAACGACAGCGGCGAGCTCGGCCACAACCTCATGGACCACACCTACCGCGTAGGCGCCACCGGCACCGTGGACGGCTTTGAGGACCGCTACTACAAGGGCCGCCGACCCAACGGCATCTACATCCCCCGCTACTGGAACATCGACGAAGCGAGCAAGTCCGACAAGTTCGTCCGCGGCTTCGGCTACCAGGGCGGTGCCGGACGGACGGGGTCGCGGGAAGCAGCGAACTTACCGGAATACGGTGCGGAATTCAAGGAAAAACTGGTGCAACCCGGTCGCTGGGAGTTCTTCATTACCGGCTTCTCCGAAAGCCTACCGCAGCACCGTAACCACGTCAGCCTCAACCCCGACGTCACCGACAAGTGGGGGCAGCCCACTCTCAGCATCGACGCCGAGTGGGGGCCCAATGAGCTCGCCCTCAATAAGCAGGCTAAGGAAGACGCCGTGGAAATGCTCGAGCGCGCCGGCCTGCAGAACGTCATGGAATTCGACAACAAGCACGAAATGGGCTACGGCATCCACGAGATGGGCACCGTCCGCATGGGCCGCGACCCTAAGACCTCGGTACTCAACGGCTTCAACCAGGTGCACGCCGCGAAGAACGTCTTCGTGACCGACGGGGCCTGCATGGCCTCCTCTTCCTGCGTCAACCCCTCCCTCACCTACATGGCCCTCACCGCCCGCGCCGTAGACCACGCCGTTTCCGAACTCAACAAACAAACGATCTGATGCTGGACCGCAGAGAGGTTTTACGCCGCACAAGCTGGCTGGCCGGCGGGGTCGTAGTGGCCCCTTACGTGCTCGGACTGATGCAGTCCTGTTCGCCCGATCAACAACTGGACTGGACACCCAACTACTTCAGCGACGAGGAGGCCCGCTTCGTCACCGCCTACATCGATACCCTGCTGCCGAAGACGGATACCCCCGGCGGACTGGACGTAGGCGTCGACCGCTTCATCGACAAGGTCATGGCCGCCACCACCCCGGCGGGCGACAAGCCCTCGCCGATGCAGACGGGCATCCTCGAATTCGACGACCGGGCGCGCAACCGCTTCGGCAGCGTCTTTCACGAACTGGAACAGGACCAGCGCGGCCAGCTCTTCAGCGACGCCGAAAACTCCCCCCTCTACATGCCTGCCATTTGGGGCACGGCCGTCGGGGAGCAACCGCCGATCGACTTCTACCGCTCCCTCAAATCCATGGTACTCTGGGGCTACCTCAGCTCCGAGGAGATCGGCACGAACGTCCTGGAGTACGATCCCGTACCAGGCGAGTACAATGGCGATATGCCGCTGAGCGAGACGGGGGGGGAAGGCCTGGAGTTTGTAGGGGATTTCTGAAAGCACGAGCGTAAAGGGCGGGACCGCAGGTGCCGTGAAATCCCCGTAATTCCGCAGTAGGCCGGATGGCGCGTAGCTTCAGTACTACGGGAAAATCCGTGACCATCCGTGCCAAAGCGCAGCGCCTCCGTCCGGCGCAGCCGATCTGTGTTGAGAAAAATGCACCAGTTACGCCACCAAGCTTATCGAAGCCCCATTCACTACTTTAGCGCAGCCAACAACTCCACCCCGCATGCGCTACCCCCTACTCCTTGCTTCACTAGTGTTTCTCTGCACCGGCGTACGCGCCCAGGTGACCGCCCCCGACGACTTCCTGCCGCACCAGCTCGGCGAAACCTTTACGCCCCACTGGATGCTGGTCGATTACTACCAGAAAGTGGCCGGCGAGAGTGAACGGGTAACCCTCGAGCAGTACGGCACCACCAACGAAGACCGGCCCCTGCTGCTGGCCACCGTGAGCACGCCGGAGAACCTGGCCCGCATCGAGGCCATCCGCGAAAACAACCTGCGCCGCGCCGGCCTGCTTTCGGGCGAAACCGATCCGGAGCTGGACAACATCGCCATCGTATGGCTGTCCTTCAGCGTCCACGGCAATGAGGCGGCCGGCTCGGAGGCGAGCATGGGCGTACTCTACGACCTGGCCGACCCGAACAACACCCAGACCGGGGAGTGGCTCAAGAATGTAATCGTACTGCTCGACCCCAGCGAAAACCCCGACGGCTATAACCGCTACACCAACTGGTTCCGGCAAATGTCGACCAAGGACGTAGATGCCAATCCCTACACCCGCGAGCACGACGAGCCCTGGCCCGGCGGACGCGTGAACCACTACCTCTTCGACCTCAACCGCGACTGGGCGTGGCAGACCCAGAAGGAAACCCGCCAGCGCATCGTGAAGTACCACCAGTGGATGCCGCACATCCACGCCGACCTCCACGAGCAGGGCTATACCTCGCCCTACTACTTCGCCCCCGCGGCCGCGCCCTTCCACGAATACATCACCGACTGGCAGGGCAATTTCCAGACCGAGATCGGACAGAACCACGCCAAGTACTTCGACCAGAACGGCTGGCTGTACTTCACCCGCGAGCGCTTCGACCTGCTGTACCCCAGCTACGGCGACACCTACCCTACCTTCAACGGGGCCATCGGCATGACCTACGAGCAGGGCGGGGGCAGCCGCGGCGGACGGGCCATCGAGCTGCCAACCGGCGACACCCTGACCCTCTACGACCGTGTTGCCCACCACCGCGCCACCGCCCTCAGCACCGTGGAGATCGCCGCCCGGGAGGCCGACCGCCTGACCGCTGAGTTCGGCAACTACTTTCGCAACGCGACCACCACGCCGCAGGGCAAGTACAAGACCTATGTCGTCAGCGGCGGCAACGCCCCCGGCAAACTGCGCGCCATCATGGCCCTGCTGGACCGCAACGGCATCGAATACAGCCGCGCCGCCCAGTCGCGGGGCTACAGGGGCTACGATTACCAGACCGGCGGGGACTACGACGGGGAAGTGGGTGCGGGCGACCTCATCGTCTCGGCCTGCCAGCCGCGGTCGGTGCTGACCCAGGCCCTCTTCGACCCCTCCGCCGTGGTGGAGGATTCGGTGACCTACGACATCACGGCCTGGTCCGTGCCCCTGGCCTACGGCCTGGAAACCTACGCCTCCACCGACCGCCTCGAACTGGCCACCGAGCCGTACGAAATGGCTGCCTATAGCAATCCCCTGGCCGGCACGGACCTGGAAACTGCCTACGCCATCGCCCTGCCCTGGGAGGGAATGAACAGCGTCCGCTACCTGGCCGCCCTGCTCAAGGCGGGCATCCAGGTGCGCACCTCGGGCGCGGCCTTTACCTTCGGCGACCGGGCGTTCCCGGCCGGCACGATGGTGATCAACCGCGGCGACAACCGGGTGACGCCCGACTACGCGGCCAAGCTGCGGCGGCTGACTGCGGAATTCGAAGCCGACGTAAGCGTACTGGAGACCGGCTTCAGCGCCAGCGTGGGCGGTGACCTCGGGGGCAGCAACTTTGACCTGGTGAGCCCGCCGAAGGTCGCTACCCTCTCCGGCGAGGGCGTCAGCTCCACCGCCTTCGGGCAGGTGTGGTACTACTTCGAGCAGGAGCTGGACTATCCGCTCAGCATCTTCTACCGCGATGCGCTGCAGGACGTGGTCGACGGCGATTACGACATCCTCATCCTGCCCGACGGCCGCTACAACTTTACCGACGACGAACTCACAGCCCTCTCCGGCTGGGTCGGCGGCGGCGGCAAGCTGATTGCCATCGGCTCGGCGAACGCCAGCCTGGCGGGCAAGGACGGCTTCGGACTGAAGGAAAAAGAGAAAAAGGAAGAGGAACGCACCGACGAAGAAAAGCGGGACGAGCGCCTGCAGCCCTACGCGGGCGAGGAGCGCCGCTTCATCTCGGGCTACATCCCCGGTGCCATCGTGGGCGTGGAGATGGACGCGACCCACCCGCTGAGCTTCGGCATCGGCGAGGCCTACTCCTCCCTCAAGGTCAGCGACGACTCCTATGACTACCTCGAAGACGGCTGGAACGTCGGGCGCATCCGTACCGAGCCGCAGGTGGCGGGCTTCGTGGGCAACAAGGCCTACCGGAAGATCCAGGAAACGCTCAACTTCGGCGTGGAGCCGCTGCGGCGCGGAGAGGTGATCTATCTGGTCGACAACCCCCTCTACCGGGCCTTCTGGGAAAACGGCAAGTTTCTGTTTGCCAACGCGCTGTTTCAGGTACAGTAGCCGGTCCCCGGCGCTAACTACCCGGTACCGGAGATTCTACCGCCGCATAGTAAACCGCCGCGCCCGTACGTTTGCAGGAAGGAAGGACACACGTGCCCGCGAATCCCTCCTTGTTGAAACTCTACCTACCGTATGGCGAAATCGCGTTCCCCGAACTCTCAGTCCAGTCTTACCCGCCTCGTCGGACGGAGCCGCCACTTCATTCGGTCCACCTCCTGGCCCAGGCTGGCCCTGATCGGGGTCGCCGTCCCGCTCGTGCTCGTAGGCGTCCTGTTCCTCTTTCTCTTCGCGGGGGTGCTGCTGGGCGCCTACGGTCACCTACCTGACGCGACCGAGTTGGCGGGGGTGGATAATGCCGACGCCAGCTCCGTCTACGCCGAAGACGGGGTGCTGCTGGGTAAATACTTCGAGATCAACCGGGTGAGCGTGCCGGCGGAGGCGGTCAGTCCGCACGTGACCAAGGCCCTCGTCGCGACCGAAGATGCCCGCTTCTTCGAGCACCAGGGCATCGACATGCGCGCGCTGGTACGGGTGGCCCTCCGTACCGTTTTGCTGGGCGACCGCAGCGGCGGTGGGGGCAGCACCCTGAGCCAGCAGCTGGCCAAGCAGCTTTACCCCCGACAGAATTACAGCCGCCTCGGTGTACTGAAGATCAAGCTGCGCGAGATGGTCATTGCCAGCCGCCTCGAGGTAGTCTACTCCAAGCAGGAACTGCTGAACCTGTACCTCAACACCGTTCCCTTCGGCGAAAACGCCTACGGCATCGAGGTGGCGGCCAACCGCTTCTTCGGCAAGCCGGCCGCCAGGCTCAACCTCCAGGAATCTGCCGTACTGGTGGGCCTGCTAAAGGCGAATACTACCTACAGTCCGCGCAACAACCCCGAAAAGAGCGTCGGCCGCCGCAACATCGTACTCTCCCTGATGACCAGGAACGGCAGCATCACGGAAGCCGTGGCCGACAGCGTAGCCACCCTACCCCTGAAGTTGAACTACCGCCGCGACAACGACCGCGTGGGCTCGGCCCCCCACTTCCGCCAGCGGCTGCGCGCCGACGTGGACCGCGCCCTTGCCGACGTCCCCCACCCCGACGGCCGCCCCTACGACCTCGACCGCGACGGCCTGCGCATCTACACCACCATCAATTCCAAGCTCCAGGAACTGGCCGAGCAATCGGTGCTGGAGCAGTTGCCCCGCATCCAGCAGAACCTGGCCGACGACTGGAAGTCCAGCAAACAGGCGCCCTGGGAATCCGCCTTCGGCGCGGCCCTGAAGCGGACGGACCACTATCGCGCTCTCCAGGCCAGGGGGCTCGACGAGGCAGCAATCCTGGAGGAGCTCCGCAAACCCCGCCGCATGACCATCTACGACTGGCGCACCACCCAGCCCGTGGATACCCTGCTGCGGCCGATCGACAGCCTGCGCCACTACTTCACCCTGATGAACGCCGGCCTCCTGGCCACCGATCCCACCGACGGCACGGTACGTGCCTGGGTGGGCGGGGTGGATTACCAATTCGTACAGTTCGACCACGTCAACAGCCGGCGGCAGGTGGGCTCCACCATCAAGCCGGTCGTCTACGCCACCGCCCTACAGAACGGCGTCCTACCCTGTGAGTACACGGCCGCGGAACAACTGACCTACACGGACTACAATGATTACAGCCCGGGCAATGCCGACGGCAAGTACGCAGGGGCTTACTCCATGAGGGGTGGCCTGGCGCACTCGGTGAATACCGTGGCGGTAAACATGGCCGTCCGCAGCGGGCTGCCGAATCTCGCCAACCAGATCAATGCGATGGGGGTAGAGACCAGGGTGCAGGCCATCCCCAGCATCGCCCTGGGTACCGTAGAGGCCAGCCTGGTGGAAATGAATACCGTCTACAGCGCCTTCGCCAACCGGGGCCGCCGGCCGGCGGGCATCTACTACCTCACCCGCATTGAGGACGCCAACGGCAAGGTGCTGGTAGAATTTAAGCAGCCCACGGCCACCGAGGCGGTGATGGACGAGCAGACCGCCAAGGTCGCTACCTACCTCATGGCCGGGGTCGTCAACGGCGGTACCGGGGCCCGCCTGCGGTCCACCTACGGGATCCAGGGGGCCCTCGCGGGCAAGACGGGCACTACCCAGGACCAGTCCGACGGCTGGTTCCTGGGCTTCACCCCCAAGCTCGTGGTGGGCACCTGGGTGGGCGCCGAGTACCCGGCCGTCCACTTCCGCACGCTGAGCCGGGGGGCGGCCACGGCTACGGCCCTGCCGATCTGGGGCACCTTCATGCGTAAGGTGCAGAAAACCAGGGGGCTGGAGGCCTTCCGCGGCGGCGGCTTCCCGACGCTGGACGAGATGACGCTGGCCCTGTTGGACTGCCCCGACTACCTCGACGAGTTGCCCGTATTCGCGGACCTTAACCTGGGGGAAGAGATAGCCGGCGCTCTACGGCAGTTCGACCCCGAGGAAATTCGTAAAAAGGTGGGGGATAAGCGTCAGCGCAGCAATGAATCCGCGCGCGAATACGCCGCCCGCATTGCGCGGGAACTTCAAGCGGACGATCGTCGGGAAGAAAAGCGGGAAGAACGCAAGGAAAGTTGGATCAAGCGACTGTTTGGGAAAAAGAACTAAGCGCCGTCTCCGGGAGGCACCGCACCCGCGATCCCGCCCGCGAACCTACTGCCCCACCCTTCCGTTGGAACAAGAAAACCAACCCTATGTCATTTGTAGATAAAGTGCTCGATTCGCTCAGCGACATCGACCTCAAGCCCATCGAAAAGTACTCTTCCAAGAAATATCACCAGGCCCTCGGCGCAGTGCAGGGCATCGAAGTCCCTGCCGTCGGAAAGTACGCCCATGACGCCTACGATTCAGCTGGCAACTACCTGACCCGTACCCGGCGTGGGGAGCCCGATTACCTGCGTGGTTTCGTGGCCGGCATGATCGGCGGTATCATCGGTACCGGCGTCAAGATGCTGATCGACCGCAGCCTGCCCACCGCCCAGCCCGCGGAAGAGCACGATGCCCGCCTGCAACTGGTGGAAGGTGCCGAGGAACTCACCGGCACGGACATGAACCGCAACCGCGAGGAAGTCGCCCAGCAGGCCCTCAATATCGGATTCGGTGCCATCGTCGGGGGTATCTACGGCGTAATCATTGAAGCAGCGCCATCCGTAGCCGCTCCCGCAGGTATCCCCTTCGGTGCCGCCCTGTGGACGCTGGCCCACAAAGTTGCCCTCCCCGCCCTCGGCCTGACCCCCGGCCCCCTCAACGAGCCCGTCGGTCTGCAGGCCGGTCAGCTCGGCAGCCATATGGCCTACGGTGCCGCCGTAGAAGTCGTGCGCCGCAGCGTCCGCCACGTCATGGACGAAGAAGATTTGCTGTAACCGACCTTCGGTGCGACCTTTACCGGTCGTATGCTCTACCTGATTCCCACTCCCATCGGCAACCGGGAAGACATCACCGCCCGCGCCCTGCGCCTGCTGGCTGAAGTCGACCTGATCCTCGCCGAAGATACCCGTACTTCCAAGCCGTTGTTGCAATACTACGGCATCGAGACCTCGCTACGGGCCTACCACGCCCACAACGAGCACGCGCTGGTAGAGCAACTCGTTACGGAACTTAAGAACGGTTCCACCTATGCCCTGATCACTGATGCCGGTACGCCCGGCATCAGCGATCCGGGCTTTTTATTGGTACGTGCCTGCCGCGAGGCGGGCATCGAGGTGAGTTGCCTGCCCGGCCCCGCCGCCTTCGTACCCGCCCTGGCCGCGAGCGGCATTCCCTGCGACCGCTTCCACTTCGAGGGCTTCCTGCCCCACAAGAAGGGCCGCCAGACCCGCCTCACCTACCTCTCGGAACTCCCCAATACCTTCGTGCTCTACGAGAGTCCCCACCGCATCGCCAAGTTGCTCGGCCAGCTGGAAGAGCACTGCGGCCCGGACCGCCAGGCCTGCGTCGCCCGCGAAATTTCCAAGCTCTACGAAGAGATCACCACCGCCGCCCTCTCCGAACTCAAGGCAGACTACGCCGCCCGCGCCAAGGTGCGGGGCGAGATCGTCGTCGTCGTCGCCGGAGCTTAATCCGTCTCGTCGGCCGAGACTTTACCGAACACCCTATGCTCTCCACCCACCTCCTCGCCTTCGGCATCACCCACCTCACCGACGCCCGCTACTTTGCCGCCTGGGAGGCCGATTACCTCTGCTTTCCCCTGGGTGAGGGCGGGTTGAGCCTCGACTATTTCCTCGCCATCCGCGAGTGGGTGGAGGGCCCGGTCTGCGTCGTGGAACTGGGCGCGGACGCGGGTGCCGTGTTTCCGGCGGAGCGGTTGCGGGAGTCCGGGGTGACCCACGTACTGCTTTCCTTCGGCACGGACCCGGCTCCCTACCTGGCGGCCGGCATCGCGGTGCTTACCCGCATTCCCGTAGCTGGCTACCATTCCGCTGACGACCTGCGCGAGCGCATGGAGGAGTCCCGGGGAACCGTCCTGCTCGACTTTACCGACGGGGGCATCGCCTACACCGACCTCACGGAAGACAGCCCCTTTTCCATCGGCGCCCTGCAGGCCGCGCTCGGCGAGCGGGAGGTTTACCTCCGCCTGGACCTCGACCCCGAGGACGCGGAGGTCTTTGCCGCCCTCTTTCCCGGACTGGCCCTGCGCGGCAGCAGCGAGGAAAAGGTGGGCTACAAGAATTTCGACGACATCGATGAGTTACTGGAGGCGCTGGAGTAGAATTCCCCACAGAGAGCGCGGAGGCGCTACGCACAGTCACAGAGGTATCACTGAGCGCATGACCTGCTGAACCTATCTCCGTGAAGCCCTCTGTGTTGAACTTACTTATTCCACCGCGCGAAATCCTTAGCAAAGTAGGAGATGATCACGTCGGCACCCGCCCGGCGGATGCTCAGCAGGGCCTCGCTGGCCGCCTGCTCGTAATCGAGCCAGCCGCGCTCGGCGGCGGCCAGGAGCATGGCGCACTCGCCGGAAACGTGGTAAGCGGCGATCGGCAGCGGGTGGGCCTCGTGGAGGCGCCAGATGATGTCGAGGTAGTTGAGGGCGGGCTTGACCATGAGGAAGTCGGCCCCCTCGGCCACGTCGTGGGCGGCTTCGCGGAGGGCTTCCCGGGCGTTGGCGGGATCCATCTGGTAGGTCTTCTTGTCGGAGGGGACGTCCTTGAGCTGGCGGGGGGCGCTGTCGAGGGCATCGCGGAAGGGGCCGTAGAAGGCACTGGCGTATTTGGCGGTATAGGCCATGATGCCGGTGGTGGAGTAGCCGGCCTGGTCGAGGGCCCGGCGGATACTACCGACGCGGCCGTCCATCATGTCGCTGGGACCGATGAGGTCGAAGCCGGCCTGGGCCTGGGCCACGGACATGGCATCCAGGAGCTTGAGGGTCTCGTCGTTGTGGATCTGCCCGTCGATGACCACGCCGTCGTGGCCGTCGGTGCTGTAGGGATCGAGGGCCACGTCGGAAATGAGGCACACCCCGGGGAAGTGCTCCTTGATGGCGCGGGCGGCGTGGAGGTAGAAGTTCTGCTCGGAGGTAGCGTAGGTGCCGGTCCTGTCCTTGTGCTCCTCGGGCACGGCCGGGAACATCATGAAGCTGTGCAGGCCCACCTCGCGGCACTCCTCGATCTCCCGCAGGACCTCGTCAATACCCAGGCGGTAGGTGCCGGGCAGGCTGGGGATGGGCAGGCGCGCCCTGGCGTCCGGCATCAGGAAGATGGGCTGCACGAGGTGACCGGCGTTGAGCTCGGTTTCCCGCACGAGGTTACGGACGGCGGCGGAGGAACGGTTGCGGCGGGGGCGGGAGAGCATATAGTGTAGGGGTTGAGGGGTTGACCTTTCCGTGGCTTAGCGGCCGACGAACCAGGCGAAGGTGCGGCATTCGGTGATGAGCTCGTCGTAAAATTCCGTGTCGGCGTAGGAATCCCGCAGCAGGCGAAAGTAGGAGAAGGGGCGGCCCTCCCCGGAGCGACCGCGGGCGTAGTACTCGTTGCGTTCGGCCTTGGCGGCGTAGTAGGCGGCCAGGGCGGCGGCTTCCTTGTCCGGCGCGCGCCGCAGGGCCCGCTCGAAGTAGTAGAGGGGCTGGTCCATGCTGAAGCTCTCCCGGTTGCCGAGGGGGGCATTGACGTGGGAGAATACGTCCGTGGGGGTACGGGCGGCGGCGGCGCGGGCGGCGCTGGTGCCCGAGCGGAAGGCATCGGCAAACTGCCAGTTGTAGCTGAAGTAGCTCAGGTTGTAGAGCGCCAGTCCGATGTTGAAGTAGTTGCGGGCGGCGATGGTATCGTTGGTGGTGCGGTCGGCTTCCTCTTCGAGTTCGTCGAGGCGGGCCAGGAGCTCCGCTTTGTTGTAGGTGGGCTGGTCAGCGGGTGGCGTGAAGTTTACCCGGTCGCCGAGCTGGCGGAAAAAGGGGGCAAAACGTCCGTACGCATTCAGGCGCTCGAAGGGGATGCGGCGGTAGATCTCGATGGCGGTCTTCCACTGGCCGCGTTGCACGTAGTCGTTGCCGAGGAGGTTGTTGATGTCGGCGGCGGCCTGGGGGCCGATGCGGTCGGTCATCAGGGTCCGGTCGAAGCGGTTGCCGTTGAGGCTGTCGGCCATGCGGTCGAGGGCACGGAGGGCGTCGATGGAGGGATTTTTCTCCAGGGCGCCAAAGCCATAGCGCATGAGGTCGGCCTTGGCAGAGCGGCCGGTCTTGCGGTAGACGGCTTCGAGCTTGTCGTTGACGAGGGGGCGCAGGTCGGGATAGCGGTCGCGCAGGGCATCGTCGGTGAGGAGGTCGTAGTAGTGGAGCTCCACGGAATCGGTGACGCGGTTGAGTTTCAGGACGTCGATCACGTCGTCCAGGATCACGAGCTGCTGCTGGATGGTATCGTTTTCGGTCTGCCCCCGCAGCTTGGCGAAGGTTGAGTTGGCAAAGAAGTAGTCGCCCCCCAGCAGCTCGAGCACGCCCCGGGCGAGGAGCCAGAAGTCGGGGTCGCCGGTCTTTCCCTCGTCGACGAGCTGGTTGACGAAGCCCTGCAACGCGATCAGCCGGTCGGTCGCGCCGGGGCGGGGCCGGTTGAGGCGTCGGTTGTTGGCCGCCCGGGGATTGAAGTCGAGCCCCAGCAGGTCGCGCTCCAGTTCCTGCAGCTCCCGCATGGTGAGGAGTTCGAGGGAGCGGTTTTCGGGTTCGTAGGCGTAGATGTCGCGCATCTCCTCCAGCACGATGGCGCGGCCGTTGTGGGCGCGCAGCACGTGGAGCATGGCGCGCTCGTGGTCGTTGCGGCAGAGCAGCAGGGCCTCCCGCCACTGGGCGTCGGTCTCGATCCTGAAACTGAGGTAAGCGCTTTCCCGCTTGCTGGCACTGCGTTCGAAAACGCGGCTGAACAGGTAGGCCGAATCCGCGTAGCGGCCCAGCGACTGCAGCGCACCGGCACGGTGCCCCTCGATCCAGTCGTCGAGCAGGCTCGGGTCAGCGTTGATCTTGGGCATGAGGTAGGCGTACACTTCCAGCACGTAAGCGTACTCCCGGAGGTAGTGTGCCAGGCGGATGATCTGGTAGGCGTAGCGCAGGCG
Organism: Chitinophagales bacterium; assembly: GCA_038258275.1. Lineage (GTDB taxonomy): Bacteria > Bacteroidota > Bacteroidia > Chitinophagales > Saprospiraceae > Neolewinella. The sequence continues at coordinate 100,899 of JBBSPZ010000001.1, forward strand.
CACGTACTGGCTTTCGGTGCGGGGGAAGGCCGCAAGCCCCTCGTCGATGAGGTCCTTCATTTCCTGGCGGGCGATGGATTTCTGCTCGAAGGCCCCGTCGGGGCGGGTCACGTAGGGCTCGCAGTGCTTGGCGAAGATCAGGTAGTCGACCACCTCCACGCAGTGGGCGTCGAGCAGGTGGCGGGCGAAGCCGTTGGACTGCAGCGCGGCGGGCAGGTCGCTGCTGCCGGCCTGGGGGTCGTTCATCAGGCGGCGCAGGCCCTCGAGGAGATTGAGGTTATCGCCGTACACGATGGCCTCGATCTCCTCCGGCCCGGCCTGGTCGCAGAAACGTTCCTGCCATTCGGCCACGTTGGCGGTGCGCTGCAGGTTGGCGGGCTGGGTGAGGCGATCCTGGTACACCGCGCCGAAGTGCAGGAAGAAGGGCGCCAGCTGGGAATCGTAGCCCACCACCCGGGGGTTGAGGAAGCGGTAGCCATAATAGGCCGGCGCGGGGCACTGCGCGGGCAGCAGCAGCGGGCCGAGCGCGGCCAGCGCAAGCAGGAATACCCGGAGTGACTTGCTGGGAAATTTCATAACCTTACCGACCTCATTATGCGGCGGCGGCAAAATACGCCGTTCTACCTGCGCACCCCCGTCTATGCAACTCCCCCTTACGCTACTTCTTACCCTGATGCTCTGCACCTGCTGCTGGTCACAGTCCCCCGCACCCGCGGCCCCGCCCGTCGTACAGGACAATCCGAAGGTAGGGCTCGTCCTCAGCGGCGGCGGGGCCAAGGGCTACGCCCACATCGGCGCGTTGCGGGTCATTGAGGAAGCAGGGGTCAAGATCGACTACATCGGCGGCACGAGCATGGGGGCCATCGTGGGCGGGCTCTACGCCGCCGGCTACAGCGCCGACCAGCTCGAGCAACTGCTGCGCAGCGTAGACATTATGCAGGAACTGCAGGATGCGGTGGAACGCGAGGACCGCACCATCTACGAAAAGGTCTACAACGAGAAATACCTCCTTTCGATCTCCATGCAAGACTTCAGCATCCAGCTGCCCACCGCCCTCTCGGACGGGCAGCGGGTACACGACCTCTTTGCCAACTGGACGGCCGACGTGGGGCACATTCGCGACTTCGACAAGCTGCCCATCCCCTTCCTGGCCGTAGCTACCGACATCGAAACCGGCGACGACGTCATCCTCGAACACGGTATGCTCGCCGAGGCCATGCGCGCCAGTGCGGCCCTGCCCGGCGTACTGAGCCCCTACGAGCTCGACGGAAAGCTGCTCACCGACGGTGGCGTCTCCAACAACTACCCCGCCGGGGAGGTCAAGGCCAAGGGGATGGACTACATCCTCGGCATCAGCGTGGAGGCCGACCCCCTCAAGGCGGGCGAGATCAAGAGCCTGGGCGACCTCATCATGCAGATCGCCTTCTTCCAGGCCAACCGCCGCAACGTGGAGCAGTATGACCTGACGGACATGGACATCAAGCCCAAACTCGACGGCTACTCGGTGCTGAGCTTCAGCGACATCGACACCCTCATCAACGCCGGCTACCTGGCCGCCCTGGAGATGAAGCCGCAGCTCGACTCCCTGGCCGCCCGCCAGCGCGGTGCCCAGAGCACGCGGGATACCTCGGACGTCCAGGTTCCCCAGTACCTCAACGTACGCCGGGTGGACATCACCGGCAGCCAGGAACTCTCGAACCGCCAGGTACTGAGCTACTTCGACGAAAAACTGCCCGGCCGCATCAGCTGGACCGACTTCCGGGAGGGGCTCACGGCCCTGCACGTCACCGGCCGCTACGCCAACATCAACTACCGCTGGACGTACACCGACGACGCCATGGACGAAGTCGACCTCGAGCTCATCTTCGCGGCCCAGCCGGCCTTCGGGCAGCAGCTCCGCATCGGACTCCACTACGACCAGGTATACCGCGGCAACCTCTTACTGAACCTGACCCTCTACGACGTCTTCATCGACAACGCCCTCACCAGCCTCGACCTGATCGCCGGCAACCGCCTGCGCTACCGCTTTGATTACCGCGTCAACCGCATCAACGGCTCCGCCTTCGGCCTCCGTAGCCGCCTGGATTACACCGACGTCGGCTTTAACGTGCCCGAGACGGAGATCGATCCGCTGCGGGTCACCCTGGACGAGCTCGACTTTCGCTTCTCCGACATCGAAACCGAGCTCTACTGGGACGTGCGGCAGACGCAGAACAGCTTCACCGGTATTGCCGCCGCTACGAAGTATTATTCCACCCAGTCCGATCAGCTCTCCGCCGCCGATACCAGCAGCCTCTTCGCGCTGAGCAACAACTGGTTCTTCGTCCCCAAGGTCTACCTGCTCTACGATAAGCTCAACAAGACCCACTTCCCGATGCGGGGCTTCAGGCTCAATGCCGAGGCGCGCGCGATCCGGGAGCTTTCCGGCGACGAAGGGGGCTGGGCCTTCAACGCCGACCTCGATTTTCTGGGCCTGCTGCAACTGGGCGAAAAGCAATCGATCGGCCTGGACCTGACCCTCGGCGGGTTCCTGGAACGGTCCAGCCTCCCCTACCGCTACTACCTGGGCAGCAACAACCAGAAGCTGATGAACAACTTCAAGGCCTTTCCGAGCCTCACCCTGGGCGAAGCCTCGGGGGAAAGCCTGGCCATGGCCGAGGTATTTCTGCGGCGGCGGCTCTTCTCCAACCATTACCTGCGCGTAGGCGCCCGTACCGCCCACCTGGGCAATCCCGAAAACCTGCCGAGCTCCATCGACGCGCACTGGATTACGGCGGGCGTACTGTCCTACGGCCTCGATACGCCGCTCGGGCCGGTGGAGCTGACCTACGGCTACGGCACCGAGGGCGGGCACCTCTACTTCAACCTGGGTCACTGGTTCTGAACTACCTTACGGCATGCGCGACTTCAACGGAAAAGTAGTAGTGATCACCGGCGCGGGCTCCGGCATCGGACGAGAACTGGCCCGGCAACTCGCCGCCCGCGGCGCCGTGCTCGCCCTCAACGACCTCCAGGCAGGGGAGCTGGCGGCCACCTGGGCGGAGCTGCCCGGGGCCGCCCGGGGCCTGCACCGCGCCTTCGACGTCGGCGACCGGCAGGCGGTGCAGGACTTCGCTACCGCCGTCCGGGACACCCTCGGCCGCGTAGACGTGGTGATCAACAACGCCGGCTTCAGCGTCCGCCAGCAACCCGTGGCCCACACCCGGGTGGAGGACTTCGAGCGCACCCTGCGGGTCAACCTCTGGGGCGTGATCTACGGCTCCCTGGCCTTCCTCCCCTACCTGCGCGAGCAGCGGGAAGCCAGCCTGGTCAACATCAGCAGCGTCTTCGGCCTCTTTGCCTTTCCCGGCTCGGGCCCCTACAACGTAAGCAAATTCGCGGTGCGCGGCTTTACCGAGACCCTCCGCGTGGAACTGGGCCAACTGATGCACATCTGCTGCGTTCACCCCGGCGGCATCGCCACCAACATCCACCGCAACGTGGAGATGGAAGAAGGCGAGGAGCGGCAGCGCTTCCTGCGCAACTTCGAAAAGCAGGCAAAGACCACGGCGGCGCAGGCGGCCCACCAGATCATCACCGCCATCGAAAAAGAAAAGCCCCGCCTCCTCATCGGCCGCGACGCTTACTGGATCGATAAAATCACCCGACTCCTGCCGTCCAACTACGAACGGGTGCTGGCGCGGTGGTTCAAACCGAAGGAATTTCTCGCGCGGGGCAACCGGTAACCGCCCAGCTTAGAGGTACGACTCCCGGCGGAGGCTTCCCAATTTACTCGCCCAACCCCCTTCCCGCCCCCTGGCAAAACCAAGCAGGAGATTAGTTGTATTTACATCAAACCAACTGAAATGGACGTTATCACCCAGCCCTGGCACTGGGCCGTCAGCGGATTTCTGATCGCCGTGACCATGCTGGCGTTGTTGCTGCTCGGCAAGGAATTCGGGGTCAGCTCCAACCTGCGTACTATGTGTACCCTGCTGGGTGCCGGCCGCCGGAGCGACTTTTTCCGCATCGACTGGCGGGCCCAGACCTGGAACCTGGTCTTCGCCGCCGGGGCGGTGCTCGGGGGCTTCATCGCCACGACTTGGCTGGCCAGCCCGGAGCCGGTGGCCATTTCGGCCGGGACTACTTTCTACCTGCAGTCCGTCGGCATTAACTACCCGGAGGGTGCGGGCTTCGTACCGGCGGAACTCTACGACCTGGGGAAAATGATCTACCCGGGCCACCTGCTCTTCCTCGTGGTCGGCGGCTTCCTCATCGGCTTCGGCACGCGCTGGGCGGGCGGCTGCACCTCCGGCCACGCCATCAGCGGCCTGGCCAACCTCCAGCTGCCGAGCCTGGTCGCCGTGGTCGGTTTCTTTATTGGAGGGCTCCTCATGACCTGGCTTATCCTCCCCTTCCTTCTCCCCCTCCTTACCGCCTAGCCATGAAATTCCTCGTATACCTCCTCGTCGGCACCTTCTTCGGTATCGTGATGACCAAGTCGGAGGCCGTCTCCTGGTTCCGCATCCAGGAAATGTTCCGCTTCGAAAGCTTCCACATGTACGGCATCATCGGCGTGGCCGTGGTGGTGGGCGGCATCTTCGTGGCCCTGCTCAAACGATTTAACATCCATGCCCTCGACGGCACCGACCTCCACCTCAGGCCGAAGGCCCACACCTATCGCCGCTACATTTACGGTGGCATCCTCTTCGGACTGGGCTGGGCGATGACGGGCGCCTGCCCCGGCCCCCTCTTTACCCTCCTCGGTCACGGCATCTGGACCATCCTGATCGTGATCGCCAGCGCGGTGTGGGGCACCTTCGTATACGGAATGCTGCGGTCGCGCTTGCCGCACTAGCTCGCGCAGTACATCCGATGTGCTAGCCCGGCGTTGACTGGAAATACCGGCAGCGCTCGGCCACCACGCAGCTCCCGCACTTGGGGTGGGAATAGGTGCATACGCGCTGCCCGTGCCTGAACAGCAACTTGTGGAAATTGAGCAGCTCGTCCGCATCGCGGGGAAGGATTTCCAGGAGGGCACCGTGGGCCTTCGCCTGGGTGATCTTCGCGGGCAGGATGCCGAAGCGGGTACTGACCCGGTGCACGTGGGTGTCGACGGGCAGTACCGGCTTGCGCAGGGAAAACAGCAACACGAAAGTAGCCGTCTTGAATCCTACCCCCGGCAGTTCCATCAGCAGTTCCTGGGCCTCTTCGACGGGCATATCGGCCAGGAAGTCGAGACTGAGGGAGCCGTAGGTATCGCGGATATGGTTGAGGATCTCCTTGATTCGTGGGGCCTTGATCTCGGGCCAGCGGGACGTCTGGATGCATTGCTCGATACCCTCCACACTAGCACCCGCGACCCCGCCCCAGTCGCCGTAGGTTTCCAGGAGTTTATCGAAGGCGGCCTTCTCGTCGGCGTAGTTCGTCCGCTGACTGAGGATGGTAGCGATGAGCTGGTCGATGGCCGATTTACTGCTGTAGCGCGTCTGCCGGCCGTAGGCGGCCTGGAGGGTGGAGAGGAGGTAGTCGAGCCGGGACGATACGGAGGGGTCGGACATGATCGGGAGCAGAGGTTCTGCTATAGGTTGCCCGCAGCTTCGAATGTTTACTGAATTTTCTGAAGCAGCGGGCACTATAGCGTCTGGCCCGGCGTTTACCTCCCGTATGCAGCATCCAAATCGATGGCATACTGATGTTGATTTACACTCTCATGAAGTAAAGAATCTAGGCAGGACTTTTATCCTGCCTACCCCCTTTTCCCCTACCGCTCTCGTACCCTTGTTTATCTCCGAGTCCGCTCACCGCCTCGACCGGCGCATGATGCTGTAGTCGATCAGGTCTTCCAGGGTGTCCCCCTCCCGGCGGTTCTTCTCGATGAAGTCGGGGGTAACGTTATGGATGCGCAGCTCCACCAGTCGCTCGAAGGGGATTTTGCCGTAGCCGAGATCGGCGTAAGCAGTAATGAATTCCGGGGTGACCCCGTGGATACGGGCGGCGACATAGTCCTCGCCATTGAGATCGGTATAGCCCAGCTCACGCAGGCCACGTACGAACCCGGCGGTCACGCCGTGAATACTGTAACTGCTGATCTCTTCCATGTCCCGGAACTCCAGTCCCAGATCCTGCATCTCCTTCGCCTTACTTGCGCTCACGCCGTGGATCTTGGCACTGATAATGTCGTCCAGCGAGAGGTTTTTGAAACCCAGTTCGGACAGTTCGCTCACGAACTCCGGATCAACGCCGTGGATCGAGGCCTGGGTGGCTTCCTCCAGGGTGATCTCCCCCAGCCCTGCGGCCTGTAGCGCCCTGATTTCTTCCGGCCGGACGTGGTGGATCCTGGCCGCGATGATCTCGTCGGGCGCCAGATCCCGGTACCCGGCCGCGGCCAGGTCTCCGGCGTAGTCGGTATCTACCCGATGGATGGCCATCTGGATGATCTGGTCGAAGTCCACGTCCGCATACCCCAGCTTGGCCATCTCAGCGATGAACTCCAGGGAAAGTCCGTGAATCTTGGCCTGGATCACGTCGTCCAGTTCGAGGTCGTCATAACCGGCCTGGGCCAGTGCATTGATGTATGCCTTGTTGATGTCGAAAATGCGAAGCTGCACGATCGTTTCCAACGCTGGCCGGCCGTATCCGGCAGCAGCGAGGTCGGCCAGAACCTGGGTTAAGGCCGCCTGGTTGAGGCCGAAAACCGCCAGTTGCACCAGCACGTCGTGATCCGGCTTCAGGTCTTCCCGCTGGAGGTAGTCCAGGAATCCACCCGTGATGTCGGTAAGAAAAAAGTGCAGGAGTTCCCGGTCTTCAAAACTGTCGTACCCCTCCGCGGAGAGTTGCTGCTCGAAGGCGGCTGCGGGGGTAAAGTCATAGGTACCCAGGCCCTCGTTACCATCGAACATCCCCCGTAGGGTCAGGGTGCCGGACGCGCGGGTCAGGGAGAATGCTCCGATGCTGCCCCGGGGCAGGTCGCCGAGCAGGGCCTCCTCAAAACACCGGTCGGTGTTGGAGCGGTAACCGCCGTTCTCTCCGCTTTCGATAAAGGAAAAGCACACTTTGCCGCCGTCGATCTCCGCCGTCCAGTTGCGGCGCTCCTTTCCGTCCGGGAGTGATGGGACCCCAATCTGTGCAGGTACGGATGCGGCAGGCGGGGCCGGGGCGCGGAGGGTATCCTCCCCGGCGGGCTGCTGCGCCCCGGCGTTGAAGGAGCTCAGGGAAAACAGGAGCAGGGCGGGCAGGGCTAGGTATTTCCAGGTGGCCCGGTTGGAGGATCGTTTCGTCTTCATCATTTTTATGCGTTGTTCCAGAAAATGTTGGTTGTAGTTGGTGACCAGGCCGCGGGCGCGGTGGGGGACGGCGACCTGCAGCAGGCTCAGCTGGTAGCCCACCGGGTCGGCGCCGCCACGCAGCACTTCCGCGTCGGTCAGGTATTCCAGGTTGTTCTCGATGGCCCGGCGATAGAGCCACGCGAAGGGATTGCACCACTGCACCACGATGAGCAGTTCGGCCAGGACCAGGTCGATGCTGTGCTTTTCGCGGACGTGCACCCGCTCGTGGTCCAGGATTCGCTCCCGGGTGGCGGGGTCGTAGCCCGCGGTATGGATGAACACCCGGTTCCAGAAGGAGAAGGGCGCCGTACCCGCCTCGGTCTCCACGATCCTCAGATCACGCAGCCGGTAGCCCGGCGACCGGTATATCCGCAGGCCCAGGCTCAGCAAGTGGTAGAAAAACTGTACGCCAAGCACGACCACGCCTCCGAGGTAGAGCATCCACGCGAGGCGCGACCAGTCCAAGCCGGCATACCCCCCACTACTCCGGGGCGCGGCCGCGGGTGCAATGACCACCTCGGAAGACCGTGCGACCGGCTCCTCCGCTGGAATGCGGACAGCCCTCACGGTCGGCACCGGAGCGGCCACCGTCCGCAGCGAGAGCGAGGCGGGCACCGTCACCAGCGGCAGCAAAAAACTGGCGGCCATACCCCCGAGCAGGAGCCAGCGGTTGAGGCGAAAAAAGGTCTCCCGGCGCAGGGCCAGCCGGTAGTACAGGTAGCAGGCGGCCAGCAGCAGGGTGGCGTGGAGAAAGTAATTCATGATTCCTGGTCTTTGATGAGGCGAATGAGGCGCTCCAGGTCGTCCGCGTCGAGCTGTTGCTCCCTGGCGAAGTAGTTGACGAGCTGCATCGGGGAATTGTCGAAGAAGCGCTTTACGACGTCGTTCACCGCCTTTTTCTGGTAGTCCTCCTCCTTCACGACGGGAAAGAAGCGGTAGGCGTTCCCTAATTTCTCGTGGGCGACAAATCCCTTCTCCTCCAGGATCTTGACCATGGTGGATACGGTATTGTAGTGTGGCTTGGGATCGGGAAGCTCCTCGATAATCTCCTTCACGAAGGCCTTCTTGAGTTTCCAGAGGACCTCCATCAGTTGGGCCTCGCGGCGGGCTAGTCGTTGCATTTCTACTAATTGGTTAGTACTAAAGTAGTCCTAATCGATTAGTATTGCAACTAATGGAGTAGTATTTAGCGTAAATTACTCCGGGAAGCGCACGGCAAAGCGGGTCCAGCCATCCGCAGCCGTAGCCAGTCGGTAGGTGGCCTCGTGGCCTTCCAGGATCTCGCGGGTCAGCGTCAGTCCCACCCCCTGCCCCGAGGGCTTGGTGCTGAAGAAGGGGGTAAAGATGCGGTCCGCCACCTCATCGGGAATGCCCGGACCGTTGTCGGCGACGGTGAAGGTGGCGGGACTGGCCTCGCTGCTCATACGGATCCGTCCCCCGTGGCCGATACTCTCCCGGGCGTTGGTCAGGGCATTGATGATCACCTGCTCGAGCTGGGCGCGGTCGGCCCGCAACCATACCGGCTGGGGAGCAAGTTCCAGGACTAGCTCGATGTCGTGCTGCTGCAAAAGCACCCGCATCACGTCCGCCGCCCCGTGCAGGACGCCATTCAGGTCCACCCGCTCCCGGGACGGGGCGGGCAGCCGCACCACGCGGGCAAAGTTGCGCATGAAGGCGGTCATGTTTTCGGCGCGCCGGATGGCGGGGGGGAGGTGGTCGCGGGTTATTTCAGCCAGCTCGGGATCGTCCTCGTGCGCGACCTCCAGCAGGGTTTTCAGCAGGGAGACGATGGCGGCGTTGGAGTTATTCACCTCGTGCGCCATCATCCGGATCACCTTGCCGTAGGCCTCCTTCTCGGCCTGCAGCAGGTCGGCGGTCACGTCCTGCAGCACCAGGAAGCCCCGTTCGAATCCGCGGTCGATGAAGGTGCCGTACTCTACGTGCAGCCGGCGGTTGTCGGCGGTGGTGAGGATGCGCTTCTCCCCCACCGCCAGGGCCAGGGCGGGCTCCAGGATGGCCGTTTCAAAGGTGTCGTCCACCGCCCGCCGGTGCACCACCCACGGATTTTCGGAGGCGACGCGGCCGTCGAAGTCCAGGATGATCAGTCCGACCTCCGCTGCGTTCATGAGCTGGTCCAGGAATTCCTCCCGCCGGCGGCCGGTGACGCGCTCGTTGCGCAGCTGGTCGATCATGCGGTTGTAGACTTCCCCGAGCCGGTCCATTTCCCGGCTGCCGGTGGCCGTCATCTTCACGGAGAAGTCCTGGTCGGCCAAGGCGCCCACGCCGCGGCTCAGCAGGTCGAGCGGCGCCACCAGCACCTCGTATAGGCGGTAGCCCACGTAGGCCGACAGCAGCAATACCAGTTCCACGAGCAGCACCACCGGTCCCATACCGATGAGGGCGTAGATCAGCGCTCCGATCACGAGGTGAAGGACGGTGAGGTAGAGGATGTATTTGGTGGCGGCGGACAATTAGCTATCGGCGATGGGTGAACCGCAGCTCCGGTGATTCGGTAGTCGGATCCTCCAAAAATTCTATACTTTGCTGTTTACGGTCGATCAGAAATTCCGCTACCCGGGCGGTAGGTAGATTGCCGGTACGTAATAGAATCAGTTTGGGCGGTGGCCCTAGCCGATCGATCAGGGTCAAACAATCCAGATCATTCGTTGCCAACAGGGGAAGGTTCATCCGCCGGGCGGTCAGAAAGATTTGCTCATCCTCGGGACTGGGGCCCAATCCAAGTTCAGTAACGTGGGTAATGCCGGGAAAATGGTCCTGAAGTTTCTTGACAATCCGGTAGGACAGGTTCTCATCGCAAAGAATCATTAAGCCCGGTTTTCCCGAATGATAATCGTACCGCGATCCTCCCGGGCGGCCGCGTAGCCAAGGGCTTCCCGGATGCTATCCACCGTCAACTCCGGAAAATCTTCGGTGATTTCCGCTTCGCTCATTCCCCCGGATAACCAGCCCAGTATATCGGATACGGTGATCCGCGTACCGGCGATACACGCCTTTCCGAAACGCACGTTCGGATTGATTGAAATACCGGTAAATTCTTGTGTCAGCTCAGGCATTACCCAGTGATTTTCAGTGAAACGGTATTCAATTTAGGGAAGTTTCTGCAATTCGTACTTCTCGATCCGCCGGTACAGCGCCGCCCGCGTAAGCCCCAGCTCCCGGGCCGTCGCGGTGATCTCGCCGGCATTGCGGACCAGGGCGGTGCGGATCATCTTGATCTCCATCTGCTCCAGGGTGACGCCGGAATAGCCAAAATTAGAAGTCCGGTAAGAGGGCCCCGAGGCCTGCTGCTCCAACTGGGCCGGGTAGATCGTATCGCTGGGCGCTAAGATAACGACCCGCTCAATGAGGTTCTGTAGCTGCCGGACGTTACCCGGGAAGGGCTGACGGCGGAGCCACGAAAAGGACTCGGCGTTCAGCTTGAGTTTAGGACGTTCGTAGCGGCGGCGGGCGCTGGCGAGGAATTGCTCGGTCAAGGGGGTGATGTCGCCGGGTCGCTCCCGCAGGGCCGGCAGGTGGAGGTGGATGAGGTTGATGCGGTACAGGAGGTCTTCGCGGAAGGTACCCGCAGTGACCATCGCGTCGAGGTTCCGGCTGGTGGCACTGACGATGCGTACGTTGGTCGGTCGGGACTGACTCTCCCCCAGCCGCTCGTACTGCCGCTCCTGGAGCACGCGCAGCAGTTTGACCTGGGAGGCCGCGGCCAGGTCGCCGATCTCATCGAGGAAGAGGGTACCGCCCTCCGCCAGCTCGAAGCGGCCCTTGCGGTCGCCGCGGGCGTCGGTGAAGGCGCCGGCCTTGTGTCCGAAAAGCTCCGATTCGAAGAGATTTTCGGGTACCCCGCCCAGGTTGACGGCCACGAAGGGACCTTCCCCCCGCTTGCTGGCGGCGTGAAGGGCCTCGGCCACCAGCTCCTTGCCCGTCCCGCTCTCGCCCGTGATCAGCACGGAAGCCTGGGTGCCGGCTACGCGCCGGGCCTGCTCGACCACGGCCTTGAGGGAAGGGGATTCCCCGATGATGGACGCGAAGGGGTCGGTGCTTGCTGCGGGGCTGGCTGCACCCGCGTTCCCGCCGCCCTTGTCCAGCTGGATTTTGATGGCGTTGAGCAGTTCGTGGTTGTCCCAGGGCTTGGCGATGAAGTCGCGGGCGCCGGCCTTCATCCCCTCCACGGCCAGCTGCACGGTGGCCCAGCCGGTCATCTGGATCACGGGCAGTCCGGGCCGTTCGGCCAGCAGCTCGGTGAGAAGTTTCATGCCGCCACGACCGCTGGTCTCGATGGTGAAGTTGAGGTCGAGCAGCACCAGGTCGGGCTTAAACTTCCGCATACTGTCCACCGCCTCGCCCGGAAGGTGGATGCAACGCACGGTGTGACCGGCCCGCTTCAGGAGCAGTTCCAGGCTTTTGCAGACCGTGCGGTCGTCGTCGATGACTAGAATGGAGGCCATATTAGGGACTCGTCGGCCGAGCCTAAGCTCGTCCGCCGAGGCTTGTAGCGGTGAAAGGGATTGACATGGCTGAGTAGTTATTAGGCTTGAGTTCGGAATGATTTTCGGCGGACGAGCAAGCCCGTCCGACGAAATTAATCTTCGTGTAACACCATTGCCGGATGCAGCCCCGCCGCCTGCCGACTGGGAATTAGCGCGCACACTATGACGATCAGCAAGATAGTCGCGATCGCGGCCCCGATACCGAAGTAAAAGAACTTACCGGGTATCGGCAGCAATTCCAGCAGCGGCACCTGGATGGCAAAGAACGTACCCAGCAACAGCCCCGCCACCGTCACGATCAGCACCTCCCCGACGAACTGGGCGGTGACCTGGCCCGGCGTCGCACCCATGGCCTTGCGCAACCCGATCTCGGCGCGCCGGCGGTTGATCTGGGTGAACAGGACGCCGAAGAGGCCCAGGGCAATGTTGATGAGCAGGAAGGCGGAAATCACGATTAGAATAACGAGAGGGATGACCGTAGGGCGGTTGGCTCGATCGCGTGCTTCCGCCATACTCCTTATTACCACGTCCGTATTTTTTGTGATCCGGGTTAGTGTGTTGTAGATAGATTCCTCTACGGCTGCCGTACTTCCCGGAGTGGTGCGCACCACCATATTCTCGAAGCCATACTTCGAGTTGCCCCCCCAACGCTGGTAAAAGAAGGTGAGTGGCGTGTTCTCAGAAAAATTACTTTTGTACTTGAAATTTTCCACAACCCCGATGATTTTCATTTCACCATCCAGTATAATTATGGTGTCCAGGATAGAGCTCGCATTAGGGTAATACTCATCCATAAAGGCCCCGTTGACGATAATTGGTGAGTACTTTGCTTTATCATCCTCGACAGAAAACCACTGGCCCTCCCTCATTTCTAGTTCCATGGTCGCTGCGAAATATTGATCGGTGAAGAACCCCTGAGTGCCCATTGAAAATCCATTTTCCTCATTCCCATTGAAGTAGGTACTCCCACTAAATGGAGTAATACCCCCTATAAAGGAAGCTTCCTCAATACCCGGCACGAGTAATAGCTCTCTATGGATGCGCTCCTGCACGGCAAGTATCCCGGCAGAGTCGAGGTCATCGTCCAAATCCAGGCTTACTTTCAAACTTTCCGCATAGCTAAAGCCGAGTGGTGAACTATATCTTTCCAGATTATAAAAACCGAAGGTATACACCGCGAAGAGTACGATGAAAGCGAGCAGAATTTCCAGAAAGATCATACCGTTGGAACGTCGCTTGTTCCACATCAATCTTAGTAGGTGCTTCAACATGGGAAGGTAGATTTAGCGGAGTGAATTACTAATATTCGTTCTACTCATCCGGTAAGCGGGTAAGAGCCCCGACAGTAGACCGAAAAGGGCAATCAATAGGAGGAAGTAGAAAAACAGCTTAGGAGAGAAGGATAATTGCACTCTCCCGAGCAGGTCATTCGCGTTTACGTATTGAATAACTAGGTATGCGAGTACCAAACCAACGGTCCCACCGATGAAGGTCAGTACTAGGTTCTCGAGAATGAACTGAGAAAGTATATCACGGCTATCGGCCCCAAATGCTTTGCGCACCGCTATCTCGGACTTCCTTTCAAAAATTCGGCTAATATTTAAATTGACCAGATTTATCAACGGTAAGGCTACAAATAGGAGTATCATGATCAACAACGGAATGAACAGAATATAAATAGCCTGCTGCGGCTCTTCAGTATATACGAGATCAAGGGCGAATAACTGTAAGTGTGTTCTACCAGGTAGCCCGAGATTCTCGAACTCCTGCTCGGGCGGCATGTTAAAGTTCTCGGCATAAAAATCTAATTGCCGGATGACCGATTCTTTTTTAGACGGTGTTGTTGCCTTGAACACCGCAACAAAGTCACCTCCAAGCTCCCGGTTATCGTATTTTTTCTGATCGATAGTAGTAATGGGTAGTATGACATCCGCACTAATTGTACTATTATCCATCAGGGGGCGCTCCATTATACCAGTTACCCGAAAACGTTCGTCGCCAAGTTCAAGCTCCCGCCCGATCGCTTGCTCCGCGGCTACCCCAAAATATTCTTCCGCCGAGCGCTCGGTCATGACGGCTACCTTGTTAGCTCCGATAACATCATCGACAGTATAGGGTAGTCCCGTGACGAAGCTGAAATCGAACACTTCCCAGTAACTCGCGTCAGCGTGTATGGTCGCTAAGCTAACCTTCCGCCCGTCCAAATAGGCATCAGTCGAGCCACTATTGCTAAAAAAGGTATAGCTCTCGACGTCCTCCAAGTTGCGCAAGTTATTATCCATAAAATGATAACTTCCGGGACTCTGATTGGTCATCCTACCCGAACTCTCGATATTTGGCGTAGAGTCATATCGCGTCATTCCTGAATCCAGCAGAACAGAATCGATAACATAGGTAGTATCGTAATATGGCGTATACCTTTCAACAGTTTCTAAAAACACCATTCTGTCAATATCCGTCATCGGCTTATTGGCCCCGAACATCGCATCCCCCATGGAGGTGATCAGCATCAGGATCATCAGCGTGAAGCTGATCCCAAACAGGCTGATGAAGGTGTAGAACGGCTTGCGGCGCAGGACCTTCAGGGCTAGGGTTAAGTAGTTCTTTATCATGGCGTTATGAATGTAAAATTTCACATTTAAAATTTAAAATTTCAACTGACGCGTTCGCCGTCGCTGAGCCGGACGAGCCGGTGGGTCTTCTTGGCCATGCGCTCGTCGTGGGTGACCATGACGATGGTGGTGCCGAGTTCCTGGTTGAGGCGGGTGAGGATGTCCATGATCTCGCCGCCCATGTGGCTGTCGAGGTTACCGGTGGGCTCGTCGGCCAGGATGAGGTTCGGCTTGCCGACAATGGCCCGGGCGATGGCAACGCGCTGTTTCTGTCCGCCCGAAAGCTGGTTCGGGAAGTGGGTGGCGCGGTTGCTCAGCCCCACGTGCTCCAGGGCCTCCAGCGCCAGCCGCCGCCGCTCCTTGCCGCTCACCCGCCGGTACAGCAGGGGCAGCTCCACGTTGTCCACCACCGACAGGTCGTTGATCAGGTGAAAGCTCTGAAAGATGAAGCCGAGCTGCTCGTTGCGGATGCGGGCGATCTTGCTGCCGTTGTAGGTGGTCACTTCCCTGCCGGCCAGCACCACGCTTCCTTCGCTCGGCTCGTCGATCAGCCCCATAATATTGAGCAAGGTCGATTTCCCGCAGCCCGAAGGCCCCATGATGCTCAGAAATTCCCCGTCGGGTACCGAGAGGTTCATCCGCTGGAGGGCGAGGGTCTCGATGGTGTCGGTGCGGTAGGATTTGGAGATGTTGGTTAGTTCTATCATTAAATAAGGATTGAGGGATGGGACAGGCAGATGAGTGGAGGAAAGGAGGAGTGGAGGAGTGAGCACCCGCGGGCTGAGTCGTGAGAGATCCACTCCTCCACTCCTCCACTCCTCCCATATTCCACTCATCTACTCCCGTACAAAGGTTTATCGTCAATAAAATTCCACAGCGTAAGCCGCTCCAGACTCGCATACGTCAGCCAGTAGGCCCGGAGGGTCTCGGCGTAGGCGCGGGTGTTCTGGTCGCGGTTTTGCTGGGCGAAGGTGAGGTCGGTGAGGGGGATGGCCCCCAGGGTGTAGCTTTCCTGGCTGATCGTGAAGCGCTCCTCGGCCAGGTCGCGGATGCGGGTGGCGAGTACGAGTTCTTCGCGGACGGTCTTCCACTGGTCGAGTAGCTGGGTAAGCTGGCTCCGGAGGCTGAGTTCGGTGCGCTGGCCGAGTTGCCGGGCGAGGGCGACTTCGGTGGCGGCCCGCTTGTTGAGGGCGCGGCGCTGGCCCCAGTCTACCAGCGGGACGGCGAAGGTGAGGCTCACGATGCGCTCGTTCTGGGGATCGGTGTAGATGGGGTCGATCTGGTCGGCATTGCGGATGAGGCCGAGGCTGGCGTCGAGGTCGAGGCGGGGTCCGTAGTCGCGCTTAATGCGATCCGCCTCCCGCTGGGCCACCAGGGTGCGGCGGGCGATGTCGAGCAGTTCGGGGCGTTCGGCCAGGAGGCCCATGGCCCGGGTGGCGGAGAGGTCGAGGTCGGTGAGTCGGGCGGTGGCTTCCGGGGTGACGGGCTCGAGAAGTTGTCCGGTGTAGGCCTGTCCCAGGAATTGCAGGATGGCGGCGGAAGCCGCCCCTACGAGGCGTTCGGCGCGCAGCAGGTTCTGGGCGGCGCTGGCCTGTTCGAGTTCGAGCTGGACAAGGTCGCCGCGGTTGATCTGTCCCAGCCGGTAGCGCTCCTCGGCGATGGTGTAGAGGGTCTGATTGGCCGCCCGGTTGGTTTCGGCGATGCGGCGTTCCTGATCGGCATTCACGAGGTCGAAGAAGAGCGACGTAGCGTCCAGGGCGGCATCGGCGCGGGCGGCTTCGAGGGCCCGGGTAGAAACGAGCGCCTGCAGGGGAAGCAGCTCACGGTCCCACTTCCAGGGATTGAAAGCGAGGATCGGCTGGCGGAAGGTCAGGCGCACCGGGGAGCCGTTGTAGCTCTTGGTCGACTGGGCGAAGTTGTCGGTCCGCTGCAGCCGGGTCTCTAGGCCGATCAGTCCGCCGGTCGCGGCGATGCGCTGGTTGGCCAGCAGGGAGACGGAGGAGTTGTTCAATTCGATCTCGCGGAAGGCGATGGTCCCGTCGTCCAGCGTCACCTCCGTCGAAGTGCGGAAGTAGTTGGGCAGGGTGGCGGCCAGGTCGAGGCGGGGCTTCAGTCCGGCCTGGTAGGCCTGCAGTTCGAAGCCGGCGGCTTCGGCCTGCTGACCGGCGATCAGGACGGCCTCGGCGCGTTCGGCGGCTTCCCGCTGGAGGGCGTTGAGCGTGATCTGTTGGGCGGGGACGCGGGTGCAAAACCCACCGAACAGGAGCAATGAAAGTAGGTAGGTGCGCATCATTCCTCCAGTTTGAAGGCCGTGACCCGCTCCAGGTCCTCGGAGTCGGAAATGATGATGCGTTCACCGGCGTTCAGGCCGCTGGTGATCTCCACGAAGTCACCGTTGCGCATACCCAGGCCGATATCGCGGCGGTTGGCCTCGCCATTGTTTACCACGAAGACCGACTGCATCACCCCGCCGCGGAAGGCCGGGCCGTTCTTTACGCGCAGCACGTCTTCCTTGCGGTTGGTGATCACGTAGAGCTCGGCGCGCAGGTTGGGACGGAGGTCGGCGTGGCTGGGATCGTCGAGCTCTACGCGGAAGCGGACGAGGTTGTCGGTCACTTCGGGGAGGATGGCGGTGACCCTACCGGTCAGTCGGCTGGTGGCGGTGCGCATTTCCACCGGCAGGCCCACGGCGAGCTGGTCGGCGTAGCGGTCGGAGCAGCTGCCCTCCACCTTGTAGCGGCCGAGGTCGGCGATACGCACGAGGGCGGTGCCCTCCGTCACCTGTTGTCCGATGTTCTCGTTCACCCAGGTCACGACTCCGGCGCGGGGGGCCCGGACTTCCGTTTCCCGCATGCGGCGGCTGAGCTGGCTGACTTCCTTTTCTTCCATACCCACCTCCAGCTGCAGGGCGCGCTTGCGGCCGGCCAGGCTGTTGCGGCTGTAGGCGAGCTGGTTGTCGAGCTTCTTCGATTCGAGCTCGCTGATCTTTACGGCCAGTTCGGCAGACTCTACTTCCTCCTGGGTGGCGCCGCCGATCTCGAGGAGGCGGCGGGCGTCGCTCAGCTGGGCACGGGCGGCGGCCAGTTCGAGCTTCTTTATCTCGGCGTTGTAGGTGAGTTCCTGCAGGTCCCGCTCGTACTCCAGGTTGAGGAGGCCGATGCTGTTTTCCTTGACGGAGAGCTGGTCGCGGCGGCCCTCGAGTTGCAGCTGCACGTAGTCGCGATCGAGCTTCATCAGCAACGCACCGGCTTCCACTTCGGTGCCGGCGGTGAGCAGTACCTCGTCGATGGTGGTGGCGACCGGAGAGTTGATCTGCTCCTCAAAGGAGGGAAGCACCAGCGCCGTGGCGTTGATGGTATTGATCACCTCGCCCCGCTCCACGGTAGCAAAGCGCAGGGTATCCTCATCGGCGCTGGGGGCCAGATACCGGAGGCCAAACCAAATGACAAGGGCGGCAACCGCTGCGATGCCCACCCAGGTGAGCCACTTGCGGCGGCGGCGGCGGCTGATGTCTTTCGTGTCGAGGGTGCGATCCATGCCGACTTAGTGGCAGGAATTGTGCCAGGAAAATCAAGTGCTGTTTATCAGTTACTTACGGTTAATAATTTATTTCATGTGTTCGATAATGTACACCCGTGCGTGCGATAACGAGCGGTGGCCGGACTCTCCCCGTCGGCGGACGACGGATCAGGTCACCTTATGCTCCAACAGCACCGCAAAGGGAACGAACTGGAGGGCTTTTTCATCCGTCGCTTCCAGGCGGACGGGCGGGGCAACTCCCGCTTCGTAGGCCTCCTTCCACCGCAGGGCGCAGAGGCACCAGCCGTCGCCGGGCTTCAGGCCCGGAAAATCGTAGGCGGGGATGGGGGTGATCAGGTCGTTCCCCCGGGCCTTACTGAAGGAGAGGAATTCCTCCGTCATGACCGCGCACACCACGTGCTGCCCGCTGTCGAGGGCATCGGTGCGGCACAGGCCGTCGCGGTAGAAGCCGGTCATGGGGTCGGTACAGCAGGCTTGAAGTTCGGTGCCGAGGACGTTTTTCATGGTGATTTAGTTTGCCCGTAATATATTGAACCCCCGGCGTAGTTCCCCCGCACCCGCGCGCCGCCGCCCACCCACCCTTGCCGATCATGCGCCTATTCCGGTATGTTGCCCCCTTCTTCCTGCTTTCGCTACTCGGCTGTACCCCGACCGGAGAAGCCCCCTCCACCGGGGAAGCGTCGCGACCCAACATCGTCGTGATCTACCTGGACGACCTCGGCTACGGAGACGTCGGCGCGTACGGAGCCACTGCCCTCCGGACGCCGAATATCGATTCCCTGGCCGCCGGCGGAGTACGCTTCACGGATGGCCATGCCGCCTCCGCCACCTGTACGCCGAGCCGCTATGCCCTGCTCACGGGGGTCTATCCCTGGCGCAACCAGGAGGCCAAGATCCTGTCCGGCACCGCCCCCCTCATCATCGACACCAGTCAGGTGACCATCCCAAAACTGCTCCGGCAGCAGGGCTACCACACCGGCGTGGTCGGCAAGTGGCACCTCGGTTTGGGGACGGGCGACGTAGACTGGAACGAACAAGTCTCCCCCGGGCCTAATGAGGTAGGCTTCGATTACGCCTACGTCATGGCCGCTACCCAGGATCGCGTCCCCACCGTTTACCTCGAAAACGGGTACGTGACGGGCCTCGACCCCAGCGACCCGATCGAGGTGAGCTACGACCGCAACTTCCCCGGCGAGCCCACCGGCCTCGAAAATCCCGAGCTCACCACCATGCAGTGGCACCACGGCCACAACAACAGCATCGTCAACGGCATCCCGCGCATCGGCTACATGAAGGGGGGCGAGGCCGCCAAGTGGAGCGACGTGGACATGGCCGACACCTTTCTCGACCACGCCCGGGCGTACGTCCGGGAACACGCCAAAGCGCCCTTCTTCCTCTACTACGCCCTGCAGCAGCCCCACGTGCCGCGTACCCCCCACCCCCGCTTCGTCGGCTCTTCCGGGATGGGCCCGCGGGGCGACGCCATCGTCGAGGCCGACTGGTGCATCGGGCAGTTCGTGCAGACCCTCCGCGAGCAGGGACTGCTGAAGAACACCCTCATCGTGCTCACCTCCGACAACGGCCCCGTGCTGAACGACGGCTACGAAGACCGGGCCGTGGAACAACTGGGCGATCACCAGCCCGGCGGCCCCCTGCGCGGCGGCAAGTACAGCCTCTTCGAAGCGGGCACGCGGGTCCCCTTCATCACTTACTGGAAGGGGCGGATCGAACCCCGGGTCTCCCCCGCCCTGGTCTGCCAGCTCGACCTCCTCGCCTCCTTCGCCGATCTGGCGGGAACGCAGGTGCAGGGAACGGACAGCCAGAACTTCCTTCTCACCCTCCTCGGCGAGAGCGACCGCGGCCGGGAAGCCCTCGTCCTGGAGGCGACCTCCCGCACGGCCCTGCGGCGGGGCGACTGGCTCCTGATCCCGCCCTATCCCGGCAATGCTGTCAACCGGGAGGTGAACATCGAAGTGGGCAACGCCCGGGACTACCAGCTCTACCACCTCAGTACCGACCCCGGACAGCAGAATAACCTCGCGCAATCGCGCCCCGACACCCTACGCAGCCTGATCACTGCGTTCAGGGAGCTCCGAGGTGAGCAGACCGAAGCGACGGTCCCGCTTAAGCTGGAATAAAAAATTTAGGCGAATCCGACCCAAAGCGCACACCGCTTGTTACACTCCCTCATGGCGACTAACGAAGAGAAGCAAAAGTTTGACCTCTACCTCCTCTGGAGGGTATTGGCGATGGCCCTTCCCTACAAGCGGGTAGCTATCTTTGCCATCACCCTGGCCGTGTTGCTGGCCCCGCTGTCGATCGCCCGCCCCCGGCTGATCCAGAAGATGGTGGACGACTACATTTTCGTGGGCGACACCAGCGGGCTCACCTTCTGGGCCCTGGTGATCGCCGGACTGCTCATCCTGGAAGCGCTGTGCCGCTACGCCTTTACCTACAGCTCCAACTGGCTGGGGCAATCCGTGATCCGCGACCTGCGGGTGAACGTCTTCCGCCACATCAACGGCCTGCGGCTCAGCTACTTCGACAAGACGCCGATCGGCACCTCGACGACGCGGACGATCAACGACATCCAATCCATCAACAGCATCTTCGCCGAGGGAGTGATCACCATCCTGGCCGACCTCATGTCGATCATCGCGGTGCTCGCCATCATGCTCACGACCAGCTGGCGGCTCACGCTCATCTGCCTGACCACCATGCCCTTCCTGGTACTGGCGAGCTACATCTTCAAGGAGGCCGTAAAGAAATCGTACCAGCAGGTGCGCACCCAGATCCAGAAGATGAATGCTTTCCTGCAGGAGCGGATCACCGGTATGCGGATCGTGCAGATCTTCAACGCCGAAGGCGCCGAGGCCAAACGGTTTGCGGGCATCAACGCCGACTACCGCAAGGCCAACATCGACGCAATCCTTTACTATGCCATCTTCTTTCCGACGGTGGACATCATCGCCGCGGCCAGCCTGGCGCTGATGGTCTGGTGGGGGGCCCAGGACGTCGCCCGCGCCGGCGGCGTGACCCTAGGTGCCCTGGTGGCCTTCCCGATCTACATCAACATGCTCTTCCGCCCCATCCGGGTACTGGCCGATAAGTTCAATACCCTGCAGATGGGCCTGGTGGCCTCCGAGCGGGTCTTTAAGGTGATCGACCAGGACGATCAGATCGAAAACACCGGCTCCCTGCGGCCCGCCAGCCTGGCCGGCGAAGTGGAATTCAGGAACGTCTGGTTTGCCTATAACGACAACGACTGGATCCTCAAGGACCTCAGCTTCCAACTCAGGAGCGGCGAGACCCTGGCCATCGTCGGCAGCACCGGCTCGGGCAAGACCACGATCACCAACATCATCAACCGCTTCTACGAGTACCAGCAGGGAGAGATCCTCATCGACGGTAAGGACCTGCGCGATTACGAACTCACCGCCCTCCGCAGCCGCATGGCCATGGTACTGCAGGACGTCTTCCTCTTCACCGGCTCCGTGCTCGAGAACATCACCCTGCGCGACCCCGACATCAGCCGCGAGCGGGTGATCGAGGCGTCCAAACTCATCGGCGCCCACTCCTTCATTGAGCGGCTGCCCGGCGGTTACGATTACGACGTGATGGAGCGGGGTGCCACCCTCAGCATGGGCCAGCGGCAGCTGATCTCCTTCGTGCGGGCCCTCGTGTTCGACCCCGATATATTGATCCTGGACGAGGCCACCAGCAGCGTCGACCCCGAAACCGAGGGCGTCATCCAGCACGCCATCGAGAAGCTCATCGACCGGCGCACGAGCATCGTGATCGCCCACCGCCTCAGCACCATTCGCAACGCGGACAACATCATGGTGCTCGAAAAGGGAAAAATCGTAGAGATCGGTCCCCACGAGGAGCTGGTCCAGCTCACCGACGGGCGCTACCGGGAGCTCTACGAGATGCAATTTCTGGAGACGGCCGATTAGATCCTCCATGACCACTATTTAGCTCGGAACCATGATTTTTCAGCGTAAGCTCCCGGTCGAGGTAAACTTAATGGGAGGAAAGGCTTTTCTGCATACCGTATAGCAATACTATCATTCCTTCATTCCCCTCTATGAGCACTCCATCTTCCAAGCGATTGGGTATTTTCGACAACCTGAAGGGAGACATTCCGGCCAGTATCGTTGTTTTCTTCGTTGCCCTTCCCTTGTGTCTGGGGATTGCGCTGGCCAGTGGTGCCCCCTTATTTGCGGGCCTCATCGCCGGCATCGTAGGAGGAGTGATCGTTGGAGCGTTGAGCGGATCCCCCGTCGGCGTCAGCGGGCCGGCGGCCGGTCTTACCGCCATCGTCCTGACGGCCATCACGGACCTGGGCAGCTACGAGCTCTTCCTCACCTGCGTGGTCATCGGTGGGGCGTTGCAGGTGGTGTTCGGGCTACTGCGGGCCGGCGTCATCGGCTACTTTTTTCCGTCCGCCGTTATCAAGGGGATGCTGACCGGCATCGGGCTCATCATCATCCTGAAGCAGATTCCCCACTTCTTCGGCTTCGACGCCGATCCGGAGGGCGACGACGCCTTTCTGCAGCCCGACGGGGAGAACACCTTTTCCGAGTTGTTCAACATGTTTAACTATACGGACGACGGCGCGACCACCATTGCCTTCGTTGCCCTGGGCATTCTAATTTTATGGGAGGCGGTGCTGTCCAAGCGGGGCAAGATCTTCACCATCATCCCCGGTCCCCTGGTCGCCGTCGTAGCCGGCATCGTGTGGGAGCTGGTGATGGGTACGGGCGAGCTGGGCATTTCGGACCGCCACCTGGTGAGTGTGCCGATCCCGGAAAACTTCGACTCCTTCATCGGCCAGTTCAGCTTTCCCGACTTCAGCGCCGTCACTCAGCTTTCCGTGTGGGTAACCGGCTTTACCATCGCGTTGGTGGCCAGCCTGGAGACGCTGCTCTGTGTGGAGGCCACGGATAAATTGGACCCCCGCCGGCGGGTCACCCCGACCAACCGTGAATTGCTCGCCCAGGGTACCGGCAACATCGTGTCCGGCCTGATCGGCGGCCTGCCCGTCACCCAGGTCATCGTGCGCAGCTCGGCCAACATCCAGTCGGGGGGCCGTACGAAGCTGTCGGCCATCATTCATGGCCTGCTCCTGCTGGTCTCGGTGATCTTTGTCCCGACCATCCTCAACCTCATCCCACTGTCCGTGCTCGCCGCCATCCTCCTATTGGTCGGCTACAAACTGGCCAAGCCCTCCACCTTCGTCGGCATGTTCCGCGCCGGCTGGCGGCAGTTCGTCCCCTTCCTGGTCACGGTAGTAGCCATCGTATTTACCGACCTGCTCATCGGCATCAGCCTCGGACTGGCGGTGGGCGTGATCGTCATTCTTTACACGAGTTACCAGAATTCCCACTTCCTCCACATGGAGAACGAGGAGGGGCAGCGTCCCCTGATCAAGATCACGCTCGCGGAAGAAGTGACCTTCTTCAACAAGGGCGCGATCCGGAAGCAGTTTGATGAAATCCCCGACGGGGCCCTGCTCAAGCTGGACGTACGCAAGAATCAATTTCTCGATTACGACGTGGTAGAGATCATGAACGACTTCGTGACCGCCTTCAGCAACCGCGGTATCGACGTGGAGGTGATCCGCGAGAACGGCACCGTCATTAACCCGGCGAACTACTTTGAGGTGTTCAACATGCATTCGATGGCCGGCGCCCACTGATCGGGTGAACACGAAGGGATGAAAAGCGTAGTTTACCGGGCCGGTCTTGACCGGAACACCAAGCAAAACGCATGACCAACCCCTTTACTTTCGATTTTTCCAACCTGCGCGGCGACTTCTTCGGCGGCCTCACCGCCGGTATCGTTGCCCTGCCCCTCGCCCTTGCCTTCGGAGCACAGACGGCACTGGGACCCATGGCGGGCCTCTACGGCGCGATCGCCATCGCGATCATCGCCGCCCTCTTCGGAGGTACGGCAACCCAGGTAAGCGGTCCGACGGCCCCGATGACCGTAGTCTCCGCGGCGGTGATCGCCAACTCCCTGGTGGAATCAGGGGCCGAGACGGTTGCGGAGGCCCTTCCCCTCATTCTGGCGACCTTCTTCCTGGCCGGCCTGATCGAGATGCTCTTCGGAGTCATCAAACTGGGCCGCTACATCAAGTACATTCCCTACCCCGTCGTCTCCGGCTTCATGAGTGGGATCGGGGTGATCATCATCATCACCCAGCTTTTCCCGGCATTGGGCTACAACGCGGCTACCGACGAGGCCCTCATTCTCGACCGCATGCCCCACGCGGAGGAACAGATCCTGGAAAGGATCATCCGGGAGGAAGAGGAAGCGGGTACCCTGCAGGGGGTGATGGACGCCGAAGTGATCGCCAATACCGACCGCCGGTTCGCCGAGGTGACCGCCGAAGAGATCAAAACCGAAGCCGTGCGGCTGGCCGGGCGAAAGGTGGGGGGTACGACGGGTACGATCGCCAATATTTACCGCCCCTTCACCACGCCGGGGGGAATTAATTGGCTCAACTTCCTGCTTGCGGTCAGTACCATCGCGATCATCTACGGGTTCAAACGGATCACGAACATTATCCCTTCCAGTCTGGCGGCCCTGGTAATCATGACGCTCGTGGCCTACTTCTTCATGAGCGGAGAGGTACCGGTGATCGGGGAGGTTCAGCAGGGGTTGCCACCGCTCTACCTCGACTTTTTCGGGGTATTCGCCGATACGAGCTATCTGCTGCGCATCCTGCAATTCGCCTTTACTCTCGCAGCACTGGGGGCGATCGATTCGCTACTTACCTCGGTCGTGGCCGATAACCTCACCAAGACCAAGCACGACCCCAATCAGGAGCTGATCGGGCAGGGACTTGGCAATATGGCGGCGGCGTTCATCGGGGGACTACCCGGGGCCGGGGCAACGATGCGTACGGTGATCAACGTACAGTCGGGAGGCAGAACAAAGATCTCCGGCATGATCGCGGGCGTCTTTCTCCTGCTGGTGCTGCTGGGCCTGAGCGGTATCGTCTCCTATATTCCCAACGGCGTGCTGGCGGGTATCCTCATCACGGTGGGCATCGGCATCATCGACTATAAGGGCTTTCGTCACCTGCGCAGTATTCCTACCAGCGATGCTGCGGTCATGATCCTGGTACTGCTGCTCACGGTCTTCGTGGGTCTGCTGGAAGCGGTAGCCTTTGGTATGGTCCTGGCGGCGCTGCTATTCATGAAAAAAACCGCCGATACGGTGGAAAAGGGAGCTACTAGCAGCTCCCTCGAGGAATTCAGCCGCGAGAAGTCCTGGGCCGACGACAGCGACCTCGTCGAGCGGCTCGGCGAGCGGGTGTTTATCAAGCACCTCGACGGGCCACTATTCTTCGGTTTCGTATCTACCTTCCAGATCATGATGCAGCAATTGCCGAGTGTAGAGGTTGTCGTCATCCGTATGGCAAATGTTCCCTACATCGATCAATCGGGCCTATACGCCATAGAAAATGCTATACTGGAGATGCAGAGCCGCGACATTGCGGTGATCTTCACGGGCATGAACGAGCAGATCCGGGATATGCTGGAGGGCATTAACCTAATTCCCGGTCTCGTACCGCCCGAACACAACTTTGCCACCTTTATGGAGGCACGTACGTGGCTCAGCGCGCGGCTCGAGGCGGGCAACCTGGAGCAAGTAGCTAAGCGGCAACAGAACGCGCCGCCGGTCGCCGGAGCAAACATTGATGAGCTGTAGAGAAATGCCTCAAAAGCGGACTCTCCGATATATTACTTCCAGGGGAATATCCAGGCTTAAGGTATGAACGTGTATTGAACCCTCGCGATCAAAGCATGAGCTAATTTGCCAAAGCTTGTTATCGTGCTTGTAGAAGCATTCGACTCCATACTGCTGCGAATCGATGAGTATATATTCCCTGAAACTCTTTAACGATCGATATTTCTGGAATTTTTTCCCCCGATCATATTTCTCAGAGCTATCGGACATTACTTCGATCAACAGGCGAGGATTGAGTAACCGCCGCCTGGCCACATCTTCAAAGATCGGTTCATCACACACGAATGAAAGGTCCGGCAGCACATAGGATTCGTACTGGGGTACGTATACGGCCATATCACTATCATAAGGCTCACAACTCGTGTCCCGTGCATGAAAGCCCAGATAAGTAGACGTGTCCGTTTTTATGCAACTATGGCCGCTGGTTCCCCCGGCCATATGATAAACGCGACCCTTTTCGTATTCATATTTTCGATCCGTAGTACCCAGAAAGTCAAAATACTCATCAGGGGTATAGTGCTTATCAAGCGGTTTTGGCAGTGCGGACATACGCTAAGTTTATACCCAAGTTAAGCAATTCTCTCTCTTCCTGAAGGCCCGGCCCTACTTCCGCAGCAGGCCGTCGTACCGCGCCCGGTCGTTCAGCACCGCGATGGCCTCCTGTACCTCCTGGTCGTTGCGCAGGCCCATCTGCACCTGCCCGCGCTGGTAGTAGTAACGGCCGGCAATCTCCTTTTCGATGATGCGGATGATCTCCTCCTTTAGTCCCGCGATGGCCGTGGTTTGCTCGCGGTCCAGCTTTGTCTGGATGGCGGCGAGCTCGGCCGAAATATCGTATCCCTCCTGCGTGGCCCGGGTGGCGGCATCTTCCAGCAGCTTTTCGGCTTTTGATTTGAAGTCGAAGTCGGACCGCGTCAGGTAGGCCTGGAACTGTGCCCAGTCCTGAAAGTGAAACTCGGCCACCGAGTCGATCGTCGGGTGCGTGGTGACCCATTCGTTCACGAAGTGGAAGATGATGTAGTCCTCCAGCAGTCCCTGGGCGACGTTGTTCTTGCCCAGTACGTCCACCTCGATGTCGGGGGCCACGCCGCCGCCGTCGAGCACGGTCCGTCCGGCGCGGGTGGTAAATTCGGCGCGCTGGTCGTCGGGCACGTCGTAGGGCTTTCCGTCCCGGTATTCGATGGCCTGGATGCAGCGCTGGCTGGGGATGTAGTACTTGGCCGTAGTGATCTTCACGCGGCTACCGTAGCCGGTCTCCATGATGTTCTGCACCAGTCCCTTGCCGTAGCTGCGCTGGCCGATGAGCACGCCACGGTCGAGGTCCTGCAGGGCCCCCGATACGATTTCGGAGGCGGAGGCGGAGCGGCCGTTGATCAGCACCGCCACGGGCAGCTCGGTATCGAGGGGGTTGCCCTTGGTCTTGTAGGTACGGTCCCAGTCGCGCACCTTGCCCTTGGTGCTCACGATGAGCTCGTCCTTGGGGACGAAAATGTTGACGATGTCCACGGCCTCGTTCAGCAGTCCGCCGCCGTTGCCGCGCAGGTCCAGCACGACGCCGGTCATCTCGGGATGGTCGGCCCGCAGCTTCACTACGGCATCGCGTACGTGCTTCGCGGCTTCCTGGGTGAAGGTGGTCAGGGCCACGTAGCCTACGTTTTGCTCCAGCATCCCGAAGTAGGGCACGTTGGGGATATCTACCTCACCGCGTACCAGATCCAGGTCCAGGGTGGCATCCGTTCCGGGACGCTCCACGCTTAATTTCATCACCGTCCCGGGAAAGCCACGCATGATCTCCTCGAGTTGCTCGCGGTTGTACTGGGCGGTTTCGCGGCCGTCTACCTGCAGGAGGCGGTCGCCGGTTTTGAGCCCCGCCTCGTCGGCCGGCTGGTCGTTGTAGAGGGTCAGGATGGTGGGTAATCCATCAATGTACTCGATCTCGGCACCGATGCCCTGGTACTGTCCGCTCTGCCGCAGCCGGGCGGTTTCCACGTCGGTCTCGCTGATGTAGTTGGTATAGGGATCCAGGCTGCCCACCATGGCCTCGATGCCGGTGCGCATGAGCTTGTTGGGCTCGATCTCGTCGACGTAGTAGGTATTCACCTCCTTGTACACGTTGGTGTACACCTCGATGGCCTTCATGATCTCGAAGAACTTGTCGTTCTGGGGGATCACCGTAGCGGCGGTGAGGCTGATAAATACCACGGCTGCGAGGGCGGCGTAACTGGCACGTTTGCGAAGGGACATAGGCGATGCGTTTGGGATACCCCAAGGTAACGCGGACCGGTCGGCTAAGATTACTCCATACCCCCTGGCGCCGGCGCGCGGGTGCAATGGGGGAGGGGAGAATTTACAATTTACCAGGTACAATTTACCATTTGGCTGCTGCACGACTTTGCACACCGTCGTCGGCCGACCGGTAGCGGGACGGGAGGGTCATCGGACGACGAGAGGAGCTGAACCATACTCTACATTTACTTACCCGGCCGCGCATAGGCCAATCGCCGCGCGTCCACCGGCCGGTAGTAGGTATCCAGTCCGGCCACCGTCAGGGTTTCCAGCCGCGCGTGGTCGACGTGACCGGAGTCGGCAACCACTTCGTCGGGCACGAAGATTTCCTGCACCCGTCCGACGATAAAGAGGGTGTCGTTGGCGGCGATGTGGTGCTCCTCCTCGAAGGTGAGGCCGATGCGGATGCGGCTCTCCTTTACGTAGGGGGCCGGACAGCGCGCGCTGTATTCCGGCGTCAGGCCGGCGGCGGCGAACTCCGATTCGTCCAGCGGATAATTGGCACTCGTCTGGTGGGCGGCCTCCAGGATGTCAGGGTGCAGGGTATTTACGGTAAACCAGCCGGTGGCCTTCAGGTGGTGGTAGGTGTGCCGCGGTACCGTCAGTGGACGCAGGTGAAAGCCCAGCAGGGCGGGATTCGCCCCCAGGTGCACCACCGAGCTGAAGACGCCGAGGTTCTCGGTGCCCCGGTGCCCCTTCGTCCCGATCAGGTGTACGCCCCGGGGACCCGGCAGCGTATTGAAAAAATGGCGGCGGAATTCCCGGTCGCGGGCGGCGATGTCTGCTGGGGTGATGGGCATGGTAGGATGCGGCCTCCGGCCGCGCAAGTAAAATGCAGCCTATGGCTGCGCTGGGATACGGGGATATAAGGTTTTATGACTGATTTGGTTGGGAGGCTTGGGTCGCAGGCTGCGGCGTAATACGAAAGTACCCTCCCTCGGAAAGCAACTTGCTTGAGGCCGGAAACTGGGGATACCTATTGTACTGGCGCCGGGACTACAAGTCCCGGAGCACGGGCGCGGTCGGAGACCGCATTGTACTGCCGTTACTACCGGTAGCGCTTGGTGAAGAAGCGGTCCTGCACCCGCTTAGGCAAATGCCGCATGATTCTGGCGAGCCAGCGCTTGTTCATGATCAGCACGTGGGCCCGGGGGCGCGCGTTGGTGAGGGCAGCGTAGATGGCGTCGGCCACCAGCTGGGGCTCCACGCCGCCGCGTTCGGCGGCCCGGGTATAGGGCTCGAGCTGGGGCAGGAGGTGGCTGTAGCGGTTTTCCTCGAAGCCTTCCGTCTGGGTGCTGCCCTTGACCCAAATGGGGGTCTTGGTGGGGCCCGGCGCTACGCTGACCACGTCGATGCCGAAGGGCAGGAGCTCGCGGCGGAGGCCGTCGGTGAGGGCTTCGACGGCGAACTTCGAGGCGGAATAGAAGGCCATATACGGGGAGGTCAGGTAACCGCTCACGCTGCTGACGTTGACGATCCGCGGGGTGTGGCCGGCGGCCTTCGCGGCGTGCAGCAGCGGCAGGATCTCCTGGCAGACGGCGATCAGGCCGAAGACGTTCACCTCGAATTGCCGGCGGTATTCGGTTTCGCTGGTGGTTTCGATGGGACCGGGTACCGCCACTCCCGCGTTATTGACCACGCCAACAAGGGGGTGACCCGCTTCCCGGATCCGGCCCACCGCCCGCTGCAGCGCCGGCCGGTCGCGTACGTCGAAGGTCAGTTGGGTAAAGGCCGCCTCCGCGAGCAGCTCCGCGGGCGCTTCGCCCTTCCGTACGCTGCCGTAGACGTGGAAGCCGCGGCGCAGGAGGTCGCGGGCCGTAACTAGGCCGATGCCGGTGGAAACGCCGGTAATTAGGATGCTGGGGTTCATGTGCTGGGGTCGGGAACCGCTAGTAACGGCGATTTTCGGCGAGTCGCTTGGCGAAGAGCTTGTCCTGGAAGCGCTTGGGGGTGAGTTGGAGGAGCTTGGCCATCCAGCCCTTCTTCATGACCAGTACGTCGGGCCGGGGCTTGGCGGCGGTGAGGGCCTCGTAAATGGCCTCCGCGACCACTTCGGGCTCCACGCCGTCGGCCTCGGCGGCTTCGGTGTAGGGGCCGAGCTTGGCAAGCATGTGGCTGTAGCGGTTGTCCCGAAAGGCTTCGGTTTGTTCCCGCCCTTTCGACCAGATGGGGGTCTTGACGGGGCCCGGGGCCACGCTGATCACGTCGATGCCGAAGGGCAGCAGCTCGCGGCGGAGGCCATCGGTCAGGGCCTCGACGGCGAATTTGGAGGCGGAGTAGATCGTGGTAAAGGGCGAGGTCAGGTAGCCGCTCACGCTACCGATGTTAACGATGCGCGGTTCGTAGCCCGCCTCTTTGGACGCGTGCAGCAGCGGCAGGCTTTCCTGGCAGACGGCAATCAGGCCGAAGACGTTCACCTCGAACTGCCGGCGATATTCCTCCTCGCTCACCGTTTCTACCGGACCGGTGATGGCCACCCCCGCATTATTCACGACCCCGACCAGGCGGTTGCCGTCATCCAGGATCCGCTGGATACCCGTCCGGATGGCCTCGCGATCGGTGACGTCGAAGTGCAGCGCCGTGAAGCCCGGCTCCTTCGTGAGTTCCGCAGGACCCGCGCCCCGCCGCACGCTTCCATAGACGTGAAAGCCGCGAGAAAGCAGGTACTTGGCGGTGGTGAGGCCGATGCCGGAGGAGACGCCGGTGACTAAGATGCTGTCTTTCATGGTAGGGGTTGGGTTCGCCGCAGCTGGCGCGGATTGAAGTCGCAGAGTTTCTTCTGGCTTAGGCGGCGCAAGGTAGCGTATAGCCGTCGGTCGGTTCCAGCGGTTTGAAGGTTTAGAACCGTCCGACGGCTGATCAGGAAACGGAGATCTCCATCAAATAAGAGCAGAGCAGCGCCCCGTACGTCCCCAGCGCATACCCGATCACCGCCATGATGGCCCCCACCGGCGCCAGCACCGGATGGAAGGCACTCGCTACTACCGGCGCGCTGGCCGCCCCGCCGACGTTGGCCTGACTGCCGACCGCCACGAAGAAGAAGGGCGCCTTGATGAGGTAGGCCGTGACGAGCAGCACCGTGATGTGCACCAGCATCCAGATCAGACCGATGGCGAAGAGGCCGAGGTTGTCGAGCACGTCGCCGATGTTCATCTGCATGCCGATGGTGGCCACCAGGATGTAGATGAAGATGCCGCCCCACTTGCTGGCACCCACGCCCTCCAGCCGCCGCGCCGGGGTGAAGCTGAACAGGAAGCCGAAGGTGGTGGCCAGCACGACCATCCAGAAGAAGCCGCTGGTCAGGGTATTGAGGCGCAGGGCATCGAGGGTGGCTTCGAACCGGCCGAAGAAGGGCGCGACGAGGTCCGCACCCAAGTGTGCCAGGGCCACGCCACCGAAGGCCACGCCGAGCAATTGGTAGAGGTCGACACTGGTGGGGATGCGGCGTACCTCGTCGGCGTAGTCCTCCATCTTCCTGACGAGGTGATCGATGGCCGAGTTGTCCGCCCCGATGAAGCGGTCGATGCGCTTGGCCCGTCCGGCTCCGAAGAGGAGCACGGCCAGCCAGATGTTGGCGACGAGCACGTCGACCACGATCATCTGTCCGAAGATGCCCGGCGGCACCTCATTTATGATCTGCATGGCCGCCTGGTTGGCCCCGCCGCCGATCCAGCTGCCGGCGATGGTGCTCAGTCCCCGCCAGAGCAGGTTGGGATCGATGTCGATAAGGCCGGGGAAGAAGTTGGTCACGATGAGCAGCGCGATGGGCCCGCCCAGCACGATCCCCAGCGTCGCCGCCAGGAACATCACGATCGCCCGGTAGCCCAGGTTGATGATGCCCGGGATGTCGATGTTGAGGCAGAGCAGGATCAGACTCGCCGGCAGCAGGTAGCGGCTCGCCATGTAGTACAATTCACTGTGGCCGGTGTAGCCGCTGAAGTCGGCCGGACTCAGTCCGCTCTCCTCGATGAAGCGGTTGATCTCCCCGAACGACAGCCCCGCCGGCAGGCTCACCCCCTGCTGCGCCAGCGCATCGATCACCCCCGTCTCGTACCAGTCGTAGGCGATGAGGTTGAGCGGCCAGTTGAGCAGTGCCGGGATGAAGTAGCACAGCAACAGCGCCGGCACGTAGGTATAGAAGGTCTTCCAGAAGCGCCGTTCGCTGTTGGCCGTCGTAAAGACCAGCGCGAGGATGGTCAGGAGGATGCCGAAGACTACCGCGTCGTTGGTGAGGAGTGGTTCCAATGGGGGGGGGTGGGTTGTTGGGTTGTCGGGTTGTTGAATTGCGCGCAGGTCATGCGCGAACCCAACAACCCGACAATCCGATAATTCAACAATTCACTAACTAAGGTACTTAGCCACGATCGGGAACCGCCGCCCCATCCCAAACGCCTTCTTACTCACCCGCAGCACGGGGGCCGTCTGGTGGCGCTTGAATTCGTTGATGTTGACGAGGCGGAGGGCCTTGCGGACCAGCTCCGGATCGGCGCCAAGGTCGATGATGTCCTGCGGACTCTGGTGCAGCTCGATGTACTGGTAGAGCACGGCGTCGAGCTCGGGGTAGGGGGGGAGGCTGTCGCTGTCGAGCTGGTCGGGCCGGAGCTCAGCGCTGGGGGGCTTGGTGATGATGTTTTCGGGGATGACCTCGCCGTCCTTGTTGATGAATTTAGCCAGCTCAAAGCACTCGGTCTTGTAGACGTCGCCGATCACGCTGAGGCCGCCGCACATGTCGCCGTAGAGGGTGCCGTAGCCGACGGCCATTTCGCTCTTGTTGCTGGTGTTCAGGACGATGTTACCGAACTTGTTGCTGAAGGCCATCAGGATCATGCCGCGGATGCGGGCCTGGAGGTTCTCTTCGGTGAGGCCCTCCTTCGTGCCGAAGAAGTGGGGCCGGAGCAGGTCGATATAAGTGTGGTACACGCTTTCGATGGGCACGATATCGTACTGGCAACCCAGGTTCATGGCCAGCTGGCGGGCGTCGTTCACGCTGTGGTCGCTGCTGTGCTGGCTGGGCATGAGGATGCAGCGGATATTGTCGGGGCCGAGGGCGCGCGCGGCCAGCACGGCCACCAGGGCGGAGTCGATGCCGCCGCTCAGTCCCAGGATAGCCCGGTTGAAGCCCAGTTTGCCGAAGTACTGCTTGATGCCCATCACGAGGGCGTCGTGGATAAGGGTCATCTTGTCGCGCTCCCGCTCGCCGCCCAGGTCATTGCCCTCCTGCACCTCATCGGTGTTGTAAACGCGCAGGCACTCCTCAAAGTAGGGCATCTCGTCCACCACCTCCCCGCGGGAGTTGAGGACCAGCGATCCGCCGTCGAAGAGCACTTCCGTCTGGGCGCCCACGTGGTTGACGTAGTACATCGGCAGGTTGTACAGCTCCACGTTAGCCTGCAGCACGAGGACCCGCTCCCCGGCGTGGTCGTAGGCGAAGGGCGAGGCGGAAATGTTGATGATCAGGTCCGGGGTATGCTCGAGCATCAGGTCCATCGGATTGACCTTGTACAGCGGGTTTTCGTTGCCGACGTTCCAGCTGTCTTCGCAGACGACCATAGCGATGGTCTTGTCCTGATAGCGCACCACGTTCCACTCGGCGGCGGGCTCGAAGTAGCGGTACTCGTCGAAGATGTCGTAGGTCGGCAGCAGGCTCTTGTGCTGCACCTGCTGCACCCGCCCGTTGGCCAGGAAGTAGGCGCTGTTGTACAGGTCCTTGCCCTCCACCGCGGGGTTCTTCGTCGGCGAGCCCACGATGATGGCGATGCCTTCGGCGGCCTTGGCCAGCTCCTGCACGACGTGATCCGCCTTATCGATGAAGTCGTCGAACTCCAGGAAGTCGCGCGGCGGGTACCCTACGGTCGCCAGCTCGGGGAAAACGACGATGTCCGCCCCCTGCAGCTTGGCGCGCGCGGTGTAGTCGAGCATCTTCTTCAGGTTGGCTTCGAAGTTGCCTACGTGGACGTTGATCTGGGCTAGGGCTATGTTCATGGGGGAAAGTTACGCGTTTGGTTCACCACTTGGGACCGTTCACCACGGAGGCCACTGAGGATCGCTGCGCGGCTTTTTCGTTTACCACAAATTAGAACGGATTAGGGCACAGATCGCCACAGACTTTCCCGCATAGCGTATTGCTCCGTGAACCTCCGTGACTTAGCGAAGCGCCTCCGAACCCTCTGTGGTGAACCTACGCGCCAAGCGAGCGGAGCCGTGAAGAAAATCTGTTTTAATCTGCGGTGAAAAGCCTACCGCAGGCGCCCTATCCTCTACGCTTAAAAAACCTAAGCAGCTCCTTCACGTAATCCTCGGTAGTCTCCACGCTAAGCGTATCCGCGCCGCTCTGCCGGAAGGAGTCGTTGAAGTAATCCATGTTCTCGGTATACCAGTGGGCGTAGCGGTCGCGGACCCGCTTGCTGTCGGTGTCGATCCACTGGGTGATACCGCTCTCGGCGTCGCGCGCGCGCAGCAGACCGACTTCCGGCAGCTCCCGTTCGCGGGGGTCGTAGAGGTGAAGGCCTACGAGGTCGTGGCGGCGGGCGGCGAGGCGCAGGGGGCGTTCGTAGCCGGTGGCGAGGTAGTCCGAGAGCAGGAAGCAGATGCTCCGCTTCTTGACCATGTTGGTGAAAAAGGTGAGGGCCATGCCGATGTCGGTACCGCTGCCCTGGGGACGGGTATCCAGCAGTTCGCGGATGATGCGCAGGACGTGTCCCCTCCCCTTCTTCGGGGGCAGGAACTTTTCCACCCGGTCGCTGAAGAGCAGCAGGCCCACCTTGTCGTTGTTCTGGGCCGCGGAGAAGGCCAGCACCGCGCAGATCTCGGTGATCAGCTCGTTCTTAGGTTGCTTCACGGTGCCGAAAAAGCTCGATTTGGAGATGTCCACCAGCAGCATCACGGTCAGCTCCCGTTCCTCCTCGAAGACCTTCACGTAGGGCTCCCCCGTGCGGGCGGTCACATTCCAGTCGATGTTGCGCACGTCGTCGCCGTACTGGTAACCCCGCACTTCCGAAAATGACATGCCCCGCCCCTTGAAGGCCGAGTGGTACTCCCCCGAGAAGATCTGCCGGCTCAGGCCCTTCGTTTTGATCTCGATGCGGCGGACGCGCTTTAGGAGTTCGGTGGTTTCCATGGGGGCAAGGTAAGGATTGAGGGATAGAAGGATTGAGGGGGGGCACTCCTTCACTCCTTCATTCCTTCACTCCCTATTTGGGGCAGGTGCGGGGTACTACACGAAGGCCGGTGCGGGAGGTATTTTGAAAGGTAATTTTACACCCCCCCTCGGGCCGGAGGCCACTCGACCCTGGACTCACTCCCCCTCAGCAGGCAGCAGGTCCGCAATAATCCCCGAAAACACAGCGACCCCCGTCCCAATCAACCCATCCGGAAAATCATATTCCGGGTGGTGCAGCACCGGCGTCTTCGCACCCGCCCCCAGTCCGAACATGGCCGTTTTGGCGTGGCCGGAGAACCAGCCGAAGTCTTCGCCGAACGGGAAGGCGTGGGGGCGTTCCACCACGTTCAGTTCCTGTGCGTGTGCGGTGGCGAAAATGAGCCGGTTAG
Source organism: Chitinophagales bacterium (assembly GCA_038258275.1). Classification (GTDB taxonomy): domain Bacteria; phylum Bacteroidota; class Bacteroidia; order Chitinophagales; family Saprospiraceae; genus Neolewinella. Next base: position 136,458 of record JBBSPZ010000001.1, read on the forward strand.
CGTCCGGATCGTTTTGGGTGGCCGGGAAGTGCTCGAACCAGTCGAGGTGGTAGGCGAGTCCGTGCGCTGCCGTAGTGCGTTGAATGAGTTCCGTGATGGAGACGACCTGGGCCCGCATCGTTTGCCCCGTGCGGGTGCGAATGGTGTAGTGCAATTCGCCGGTGCCGGGAGAGAGGCCGTAGGCTTTCTGCCCCATCAGCAGGTAGACCGGGGTGAGCAGGGCGTAGTCCGGACGATCCGGATCCACCAGCTGTAAAGCGGTCAACCCCGAAATCAAGTCCGCCATCGCGGCGGCGGGATTAGTGCCATTGCCGGGCTCAGCGGCGTGGCACGCTACGCCCGTAAGCGTCAGCGCAAAGCTCTGCACCTCCGCCGAAAAGCTACCGGGCAGGATGATGACCTGGTGCAGCGGCGCCCCGGGGATGTTATGCAGGGCAAACACGTAGTCGGGGGCGATGCGGCGGAAACCTGCGCTCTCCACTACCTGCCGGGCGCCCTGCCCCGTTTCCTCGGCCGACTGAAACAGGAGCACTACCCTGCCGCCAGTGAAGGATTGCTTCGTGAGCCATGGGAGTAGCCCGCAGACGATGGCCATGTGCCCGTCGTGGCCGCACTTGTGGGAAACGCCCGCTTCCGTCGAGCAATGCGCAAAGTCATTGGCTTCCGCGATCGGCAGGGCGTCCAGTTCGCAGCGGATCATCACGGTAGGGCCGGGACCGGGGAAGGCATGGACAGCAGCGAAACTTTCGCCTCCCAGGTCTTCGATGAACCTCACCGGGCTATGGTCCCTAAGAAACTGCCGGATACGGTCCGCGGTCGCCCGCTCGGTCCCGGACAAATCCGGGTAGCGGTGGAGTTCCCTGCGTAGTTGGATCAGTTGGTCGGTCATGGGTCGACTAGTAGGCTGCGATTCACGCGACCCAAGGTAAGCCGTCCTGGCTGGCTACCCTGACGAACAGGAAGGCCCCGCAGGGGTGGCGCGCCGCCGCCCGGCAGTATGCGCTTGCGGGGAAATACTGTACTTTAGACGCAACAGGTATGACTTCCCATTCCGTACGACCCCGACACCACGCCGAAATGATTTCTTGCCACCAATATTCCCCCTACTTGCTGCTCCTTGCCGTTTTCCTAGCCGGTTACACGCGGGGACATGGGCAGGGCGGCGAACTCCTGACGATACGTTTCGATAGCGGATACAGCCTGGCGGAAGGTGAGCGGGAAGGTGAGCGAAGCGATGCCTACACCTACCTGGTTCCGGTGAAATTGAGCGAGGACTCCATTGCTTACGGGGACATAAAGCACCGGGTACGGTATCCCGCAGGCATGGACCCGGACAGCGTCGCCATTGCCGATGAGTATCTTTTTGGCAGTGCGGTAAATCCGGAGGCAGTCCTGATGTCGCTTTTAATCTATCCCTACCAATCCGCCACTCCGGATATCTACGTGGATCCGACAGGGACCTTCACGTTTACGGAGGCGAACGTGTTCCCGATCTCCCCGGCGGATGCTTCCTGGGTGGTTGCTTACCCGAATCGGGATAATGGGGACTGCAAATTCCCGGTCGACTACCGAATGGCAAGCTTCGCGGACAAGGCGACCAAGCAAGAGATCGCTTCCTCTTTTCAATCTTCCGGTCAGCTCAACCAATCTAACAAAAACGTGGACCCGGATCACTGGCTGGAATCCAGGAGAATGAATTTCCGGTTCGGGAATTTCGTGTACGACAGCGTGACGTACCGCATCGGACTGTGCGATTACATCGGGAACGGGAACTATACCGACGAGGAAGACCGGATCCTGTTCGCCAAGGGTCAGGAACCGCTGGACGCCGGCTTGGAAAAAGACGGCTACGCCTACCACCCCGGCATGCTGCTGGACGGGGACGGGCAGGCCTTTCAGGTCGTCGGAGTGGAGGAGTGCGGCAACCGCATTGATCTGCTGCCGGTCACCGGATCGGCCGACCGCTCCGGCCTGGTGATCGGCGGTATGCTGCAGGAACTCGACAGCGCGGTCACCATCACCCGCACGCTCGACCTGACGGCCTTCCGTACCGAGAAGGAGTATTTTCTGTTGGACTTTTGGGGGAGCTGGTGCAGGCCCTGCATCGACGCCTTTCCGAAGCTCCGGGAGTTTCGTACCACTTACCAGGATCGGGTAGACCTGATCGGCATCAATGTCGGTGATACGGAGGCAACCTTTGCCGAATGGGAAAGCCGCCTGGCCATCGACTGGCCCTCTTACCGCATTACCGCAGCTCAGCTGAAACCGCTGAACGTCAGCGGGTTTCCAACCTACCTGCTGTTCAGCCAGGCCGGGCAATTGCTGGCTAGTTCGCGTGACTTAGATGAAATCGTTGAGTTGATGGAAAGTGAGAAATAAGGGATGTTTTGATCGGCTCCCCCAGTTCTAAACCCCTCGAAATCGGGGGGTTTAAAATCTATCGGTCGACCATCTCGGCACCAGGACCAGCGGGATCCGTGTAACCCCGAGCGGAGGGAGAAGAAATCCGACTCCGCTCGGCAGACGAGGTTGGTACCGCACCCGCGCGCCGTCGCCTAGTTGATGAATACTCGTGACTAGTGGGCTGTCAATCCTTGAAATTAGGGCTAGGTGCTGGTAGATTTTGGTGGAAGGCGAGGCGCAAAATGGCTTGCACAGCCGTAGCTACGGAAGTGATTTTGGAACGAAGCCTCCCGCTAAAAGATGCCGCAGATAATCCAGAGATTTGAGGTTGACAGCCCACTAGAGACGAAGGAGGTCCCCACGCTCGGGCCAGAGGCCACCCGACCCATTATAGCACAGCAAGTTTGTGCGACGAGACGGACACGCTGCGGTACAAGCCCCTTACCGACCTTCAGCAACCGGCTCTTCGAGGCGGTAAGTGCTCGTACCCGTGGAGACCGTGCCAAACTGATCGGTAGCCTTCACCTCAATGGTATGCTCGCCCACGGCCAGTCTGGCGGGGATGTTGCCGCGCCACAGGTGGGTGCTGACGATGGGGTTGGAGGAGCGACGGCCGGCGATGAGTTTATCGGAGGTGTCCCAGGCGTAGACGGAGGCTTCGTAGGTGGGATCTTCGTCTTCGACGTAGTCCATGGGGGACCACTCGCCGCCGTCGACGCGGTAGAGGACCTTGTCATCCGCGCGGCCCATGAAGAAGTTGACGTAGATGCCGGCCTTGGTGTTGCGGCCCTGCTCGACGACCTGCGGATTAAAGATCTCCAGCTGGTAGTCCGCGGGCTTGCCGGCGACGCGGTATTCGGTGCGGTATGCGTTGCCGTCGAAGTGGAGGAAGGCGTAGCCCTTGGGGGTACCGTCACGCATGGTGGAGACCGGGACGCCGTCTTCGTTGAGCCGACCGGAGTACCAGTCGCCGGAAGTGGTGCCGACGTTGTACTCGTGGTGGGGCGTGTCGCGCTGCCAGCCTTCTTCCGGGCCGAAGTAATCCTGCCGCTGGATATGGGTGTGGGCGGAGAGGGACAGGGTGTGGGGGAAGCGCTCCAGCAGGCCGAACAACCGGTCGCGGTCTTCATCGCGGTAGCTGTCGCCCTCCCCTTCCATCAGGGGGATGTGGAAGGCCAGGACGATGAGGTGATCGGTGGGGACGTACGCCAGGTCATTCTCCACGAAATTGAGCTGGTCCTCGCGGAAGCCGCCCCAGTAGCCGCTGGAATCGCGGGGGTCGGGGTAGAGGATGTCGTCGAGGACGATGAAGTGGACCTTGCCGTAGTTGAAGGCGTAGTTGGCCGGACCGAAGTGAGCCTCGTAGGTCTCGTCGCTGAGGGCATCCGTGGCCGCGTCGAAGTTCATATCGTGGTTCCCCATGACGTTGTACCAGGGGATGCCAACCTTCTTCACCGCCTGGATGTAGGGATTGAACAGATCGAGGTCGTTGCCCACCAGGTCGCCCAGACTGAGGCCGAAGGGGATGTTCTCGATGCCCTCTACCTCGGCCACTACGCCGCGGGCGAAGTAGTCGACCTCCTCGAGGGTGTAGGGTTGGGGATCGCCGAAGATCAGGGCGGTGAACTGCTCCGGCTCCTCCGCGGGAAAGAGACCGAAGTCGACGGCCTGCGGTAAATCACCCGTGGCCGCTACGCCGGGGAATTTCAGCTCGGGAGAGCCGGCGGGCTTGTGGATCCGGAAGTACCGGGGCAGCTGGTTCTCGTCGACGGGCACCGCGTAGCCGGTGGGCTTGATGACGGCGATGATGTTATCGTCGCCGACCGGTAGTTCGTAGTTACCGGAGGCGTCGGTCTGGACGACCTGCTCGCCGTTGGTGACGCTAACCCGGGGGATGCCCGTTTCACCGGGATCCTGCTGGCCATTTTGGTTCGCGTCCGCGTAGACGGTGCCGGTGGCCGTGTGCTGGGCGGAGAGGCTGCCGGTGAGCAACAGGAAGAATGCGGCGGTAGTAAGGGTACTTTTCATCATCGTAGTATTTGGGACAGGGATTAGTCGACGGTATCCCACCACACCTTGGTGTTGATGTCGTCGGGGCCGCCGAGGAGGTCGAGGGCTTGCTGGTAATTGAGGCTATTGCTGATCTGTACGTCCTGGGGATAGTAGAAGCGGGAGGGCATCATCCCGTCGTTGAGCATGGCGGGGGTGGTGGGCAGCTCGGGCAGTCCCGTGCGGCGGTACTCGAACCACTGTTGGTAATCTACGAAGTAAAGGGCGTAGTACTTCTGGAGCATGATGCGCGCCAGGGTGCCGTCGTACGCGGCCAGCGGCTGGTCGAAGTAGTCGGCGGTGATCTCCGTTTCGAGCTGCTCCATGGCCGCGGTAACGCCCATTTCGTAGTGGCCCCCGGCGTCGTCGATATACCCCCGCTGGGCGAGCTCGGCCTTGATGAACTCGACCTCGGCGTAGGTCAGGAGGAAGATCTGCATGGGATTCTCTATCTGCTCGATGTTAAGGGTGGAGGCGTTGAAGGTGAACTGGGATTCCGGCCCGTCGTAGGCGCTGGGGAGGCCCTTGTAGCCGATGTTCATATTGGCGGAATCCTGTGCCATGGTCGCGATGACCGGCCGCCGGGGGTCCTCCAGGGCGTTGAGGTGGTCGAGGAAGAAGGAGGTCATCTTGACGCTCAGGCGGAAGTCCTGGGGCCGGCCCCAGGGGGAAACGTTGGGGGTCACGCCGGTCACCTGCAGGATGGCCGACTGATCGGTAGCGGTAAATACCGGGTACAGCTCCGGATCGTTGACCATCGCCGTCATGGCCGCGAAGGAATTGAATTCACTCCGGTTAGAGACGCGCAGCAGCAAGCGCAGGTGCAGTGAATTGGTGAACCGCTGCCAGTTGCTGACGTCGTTGTCGAAGAGGATATCCGGGGAGTAGACCATCTCCCGTTCCGTATCGTAGAGGGTATTGGCCCGTTCCAGGTCGGCGAGGATGGTAGCGTAGACGTCCTGTTGGGCGTCGAAGCGGGGATAGAAATTTCCCTCCTCCCCCGCGGAGGCTTCCTGCAGGGGCACCGGTCCGAAGAGGTCCGTCAGGTTGGCGTAGACCAGGGCGTTCAGCGTCAGGGCGATGGCCTCGTAGTTAGGGTCCTCTGCAGCTACGGCCGCCGCCCGCATTTCCCTGAGGTTGTTAGCGATGCGGTAGTACCAGTACCAGGAGGAGTTGCCGATGTTCTGGCTCACGTCGTAGCGGTGGAGTCCTCCGGATACGCTGGGGAAGGGCAGGGTGACCTGCATCAGGTCGAAGGTGATGGCGGCGCTCCGGCCGGCCTGGTGATCCGCCAGGTCGTAGAGGATGGGGTTGATCAGGGTGGCGGGGCTGATCTGGGTGATGCGGTTGGGGTCTTCGTTGATGGATTCGAAGTCTGCGGTGCAGGCGGTTAGGAGGAGGAGCAGGGATAGGGTATATTTCATATTGTACTTGCTATTATTGGAGTGGTTTCACCGCAGATTGAAGCAGATTCTTTTCGCAGATTTACGCGGATTCTCGTGGGGGAAAATCTGCGACCGAGCGAAGCGAATCTGTCAACGACGCAGTCGATCTGCGGTGAAAAAAAACCACCATCAAAGTTTAAGCTTCAGGTTGAAGCCATAAGTTGCCGGCGAGGGCATCTGCCCGATCTCCGCGCCGGGGAGGAAGGTGTCGCCGTTGAGGGAGGCGGTTTCGGGGTCGTAGATGGGAAAGTCGGAGAGCACGGCGAGGTTCTGGCCGAAGAGGGAGAGCTGGAGGCCCTGAATGCCGATGGTCTGGAGCCAGGGGCCGGTGAAGGTGTAGGCGAGGCTGACTTCCCGCAGCTTGAGGTAGGAGGCATCGAAGGAGTTGGACTCTACGTTGGCGCGGCGGTAGTAGCGGTTGTACCAATCCGGCGTGACGGCCTCGGTGGTGTTGGGCGAGTAGGTTCCGTCTTCGTGGAGCACTACGCCGTCGCCGACGATGAAGCCCGTTTCGCGGCCGGCGAAGTTGGAGCGCAGCTTACCCTGCTGGGTGAGCTTGTGGTGGGTCTGGGAGTAGATGATGCCGCCGTACTGGCCGTCGAGGGTGACGCTCATGGACGCGTTGCCGACGCTGAAGCTGTTGTAGAGGCCGGCCCTCCAGTTAGGGCTGGCGTCGCCGATGTAGGATACGTCATCCGGATAGGCGGGAAGGCCGGCATCGTCGTAGACGATCTGGCCGTCGGGCGAGCGGACGAAGGCCGCGCCGTAGATCGCGGTGGTGGTGCCGCCCTCCTTGGCAACGATCGTGGCCTGGCCCGCGGAGCCGATCTCCTGCTGTCCCTCGATGCCATCGGCCAGAGAGAGGACCTTGTTCCAGTTGCGGGAAAAGGTGAGGGTGCTGTTCCAGTTGACGTTCTCCTGCCGGATGGGCTTGCCGGTGAGGGTGAGCTCGACGCCGCGGTTGCGCACTTCACCGCTGTTGAGGACGGCCGAGCTGTAGCCGGTAGTGATGTCGAGGGGGATGGAGATGATCTGGTTTTTGGTGGTGGTCTCGTAGGCCGTGGCGTCCAGCGTAAGCCGGCTCCCCAGCACCCGCGCTTCGACGCCCGTCTCAAAACTGGTGGTGATCTCGGGCTTGAAGTTGGCGTTGTAGAGGTTGGTGGAGAGGGAAGCCGAGCTCGGGAAGGCGCTCTGACTGAAGTACTTGGTGGTGCGGTAGGGGTCGGTATCGTTGCCCACCCGGGCGAAGGAGAACCGGTACTTGAGGTAATCGAGTGCGCCGTCCAGGTCAAGCACTTCGGAGAGGATGACGCTGAGGTTGGCGGAGGGATAGAAGAAGGAGCTGTTCTGCACCGGCAGGGTGCTCGACCAGTCGTTGCGGCCGGTGAAGTCGAGGTAGACCTTGTTGTCGTAGGCGAGAGAGAGCAGGCCGTAAAGGCTGTTGACCCGCTTGTTGTTGTCGTAGGTCTGCACGATGGGGTTGTTCACCCCGTTGGCCAGCTTGTAGACGCCGGGGACGACCAGGGCGTCGACGAAGGCATCGGTGCGGCGGTACTTGTAGTCGAGGGTGTTGCCGCCCAGGGAGGCGGAGTAGGTGAAGCGGTCGGTGAGCTGGTCGTTGTAGCTGAGCAGGAAATCAGCATTCACTTCCTGCTTGAAGAGATTTTGCTTTTCGTAGTAGCCGCGGGCGTACCGGTTGATGCTGTAGGGGCGCTTCTGCTCGCGGTCCTGGTGGTAGGTATTGAGCGAGGTGCGCAGCATGAGCTCCAGCCGGGGGGCGAGCTCGATTTTCGCGAAGACGTTGCCGACGAGCTGGTCGCTGGCCAGGCTGTTGGTAGCCTCGTAGGCGATGAGGTAGGGGTTGTCGACGAAGGAGCTGAAGGGCTGGAGCTGCTGGATCTGATTCTGCCCCTCCTGCCAGATGGGGCGGTACCAGTCGAGGTCGACGTTGGGGTTCTGGAAGATCATGAAGTAGGAGATCGAGCCGTTGTTGTACCCCGTACTGGGCAGGTTATCGCTGCTCCGGTTGTTGTAGTTGAGCACGGAGCCGATCTCGATGCGGTCCGAGATATTGTAGTTGGCGTTGATGGAGGTCGTGAGCCGCTCGTAGCCCGTGTTGGGCATGATCCACTCGTTCTTGGTGTGGCCGGCGGAGAGCCGCATGGAACCCTGTTCGTTGCCGCCCTGGAGGGAGATGTCGTTGTTGTAGGTGACGCCGGTGCGCCAGAAGTCCTTCCGGTTGTCCGGATAGGCTACCCAGGGCCGGCGTTCGGCCGACTGCCCCTCCAGGGTGGGGTCGTACTGGTAGTACGACTGGCCGTCGAACTTCGGTCCCCAGGCGCTGCTGGTGCTACCCGTATTGCTGCCGTCTTCGGAGGAGCCGTAGGAGTAGTAGGGCTCGCCGTTCTCGTCGAAGCTCTTGCCCGTGCCCTGTCCGTATTCGTACTGCCAGTCGGGCCACCGCTGGATGTTGTCGATGCTGACGCTCGAGTTGTAGGTGATGCCGAGGCCGGTGGCCTTCTTGCCGGACTTCGTCGTAATGATCAACGCCCCGTTGGCGGCCCGGCTGCCGTAGAGGGCCGTGGCGCCGGGACCCTTGAGTACGGTCACGCTCTCGATGTCGTCGAGGTTGAGGTCGGAGATGGCGTTGCCGTAGTCGATGGGCGAGTCGCTGCCGCCGTAGGCGCTCGACGAGCCCGAGGCGGTCAGTTCCTGGTTGACCGGCACGCCGTCGACCACGATGAGGGCGTAGTTGCCGTTGGGGTCGAGGGAGTTGTTGCCCCGTAGCGTGATCTGCTGGGAGTTGAGCGGACCCGATCCGGAGGAAACGATGTTCAGGCCCGCCACCTTGCCCTTCAGTCCGGTCGACCAGTTGTTGGGCTGGGTCTGCGCCAGCTGGTCGGCCTGTACGGTAGCCTGCGAAAAGCCCAGTTTCTTCTCCTCGCGCTTGATGCCCAGGGCCGTCACGACGACGGCGTCGAAGGAGTTGACGTTCTCCGCCAGGACGATGTCCTGCACGGTGCCGGCGGTGGCCGCGACCGTCTTGGTGCTGTAGCCAATATAGGACACCTCCAAGGTGGCGGTATCCCCCGTCACGGTAAGCCCGAAATTGCCCTCGAAGTCGGTGGTCGTGCCGTTAGACGTACCCCGCTCCTTCACGGTAGCGCCGGGGAGTGGAAAGCCCTCACTGTCGTGGACGGTGCCGCGGACTATTTCCTCGTCGTCGCCGGTGGCGGCATCGTCGTTAATGCCCTGTCCGTACACCGGAGAAGCCCCGGCACCGAAGACGATGAACAGGACTAAGAACAAGTAAATAGGTCGGATAAAGTAGCGTAAGTGAAAGTTCTTCATGTCGCAGTGGGTTTCAATAGTGTTAGGTCGGTTTCCGGGCCGGTGCGTGCAGCGATGGCGCGGTGGAGTCTGGCTTCCCGTGCCGCATCCGGCGGGGGTACGGCGCTGGCGTTCCGTTCCTGCAGGTGATCGTAGAATCGTTGCACCAGCTTCCGTTCGGGCGCACTCGCGGTTTGGGATGCATACCGTTCGAGAACTTGCCGGAATGCGTCGCTTACCAAAATGAGCCCGTTTACCAGAGAGTCTCCTTTCCGTGGGGGATCACGTAGTCCGAAATCCCCATTTAACCATTCCTTCATACTGAAGGCAATCGGCTTACATTAACTAAACATTAGGGTAACCACGACCAGCAGGTGGTACGCCTCCACCTTCCCCCGCAGCTCGCGGAGCGCGTCGCTGAGGTGCTTCTCTACGGTGCGGACGGAGATGTCCAGCCGCGCCGCGATCTCCGGGTTGGACCGCTGCCCAAAGCGGCTCAGCTCAAACACCCGCCGGCAGCGCGGACTCAGCTCCGCGATCCTTCCCGTCAGGAAGCGATGGAGGTCGTCCAGCGCCAGCTTGTCCTCGATCGTGCACTTCACGGCCACCGCGTCGAGCGCCTCCTCCTGCACCACATCGAATTTCACGTTCCTCAGGTGGTTGGCGATGCGGTACTTCACCGCCCGGAAGAGGTAGCCCTCCAGTTGGTCGATCCGGGCCTCCCCGCGCCGTTCCCACAGCCCGACGAAGACGTCCTGCACGCTGTCCTCACACGCCCCCTCCCGCCCGTGAACACGAAAAGCGTAGGCGTACAGCCGCTTCCAGTACCGATCGAAGATCGCGTCGAAGGCCCGCCGGTCGCCCCGGTGCAGCAGGTCGGCAAGGTCGGGGTCGGACAGGCGGGGGTAGTCGCGGGATTGGCTTGGCTTCACTTTGCAAAGGAAGGGGGGGTATGCAAAGGGGAGGGTGCTGGTAGATTAAGCTTGGGTTAATTGGGCGGCTGGGCGCTGGTGCAATGGAGTCCCCGCGTGAAATGCGGACTTGTAAAGGAGTGGTGGAGTAAAGCGTAAGTCTCCAAACTGGCGGGGGTCAGTACTCCGGAATGTTTTCCACACGGGGGGGGGGGTCAAAGCTACCGGAATACACCCTGCACTCAGCAATACACCGTATACGCCCCGGAGCGGGCCATCCTCAGCTAGCAAGATGGTGAAAACCCCTCGCGGTCATTCCGCAACGTGCGTTACCCGGCCCCGGAGGGGACGTCTCGGGGGAGCGAGGCGGCTAAGAGCGGGGTCGAAGACACCGCGCGTAGTCCCTCGCGGGGTTCCCCGTACGACCGATTTGCTCATCCTAGCGGGCTAGGAGATTTAGTTAGGCTTCCTCCCAGCGACGGTGTTTCCTACGCTCGGGCCAGAGGCTACCCGACCCGATACCGGAACCCCGCTGACCATGGCCGGCAGCTGCTTCAAGGCACCGTTCGACCACCGCTTAGCTTGCGTGTACCTAAATTTGGCCCGGTGGGCCAAGCACCCAGGGTAACTTATTCTTCCGGAAATCGACCCTGAACTTCTGCATTCACTACTCAGCATAATAGAGCAGCCGATGGGTTGTGCATCCAGTCGGACCACTCGTTAAAGGAATTATCTATGAAACCCCATAATTATCGTCCTGCCCTGCTTGCTGCACTTACCATTTTTGCTGGATTCATGATCTATCGTTCGGTTGTAACCAGTATGGAAATGAACAGGGTACTGCGATACTCCCGGGAAAGTGGTCTTGTAGGATACGCGCATATGCTATCCGTGTTGGTTCATTTCTTTGTGCTATCGATGACACTAATTCTAATAGCGGTTGTTAACCGATCCAGGCGAAAACAAAATAGATAAACGGGTGGCGTATGGATTTGAGTGGAAGTCCAGGTTTTTGCTTCGGTTGCTCACCCTTGATTTACCTCTACTCCTTTGCTGATCTCATTGTTATTCCCGCCACTTCGCAACCACCACCAACCACAATGATAAAAAAAGACTAACAAATTCAGCTGGAAAACACGGGCTCTTATACGCCCTTTCCTGTAAACTCCTGTGGATCAGCTGCACTGAGGTTACGGCCCCTAATTATTCAGCAACCAAGGAAGAGCGGAAGATCGAGCTGATTGAGCTGGGCGAATTTATGACCGAGTATGCAGCGGCAGAAGGAGCGCAAAACCTCCTGGTGACCATTGAGAACGAGGCAGATTCCGTTCATTTCTTCATTGAGCATTTGAAAAGCACCTGCCAACTGAACGTCGGGGATGAATTCGGTTACCTGGTCGATTCGAAGTGGCGGAACCTGACGCCACCGCTCTTTAAGTCCTCTATGGGTGACGTGCAAGTGTATTACGAAACCGGCGCAGAGCGCATGTATCCATCACGTGAGCGCTACGCTCAGTTTTTAGAAGAGACGGAAGGGGAAGTAAAAAAATGCGTTGAGTCGTACGATGCGGATAACGATAGTTTCGAGCTTAATCCGCCAGAGACCAGTACAAAGCTTCCGTGGCGCGCGACCTTGCTTACCGATGGAATGTCTGGCGAGTCGAATACCACATTCATACGGTACCGCCCGGTAAGGGAGGGCTACGACAACGCCGGCTACCTCAGCGATACCGTCAAGATTGCTACCAACTACCGGGAGCGGTACTACGAATAGAGCAATAAAAACAGTTCAGTAAGAAAAGGAAAGGCAACCCGAAACGAAGCAGTACCCAAATGCCTCGACGAGCGAAATCATGCCTCCGGGAAGAGATCGAGCAGCTGCGTCAACTCATCCTGAGCGCGAAGCCAGCCCTTACCGAAACCATCAGGTGGAACGGGCCGAACTATGAGGTGGTACGGGGAAGACCGCATCACCATGCGCATCCCGCCTCCGGAGGGGACGTCTCAGGGGAGCGAGGCGGCGGAGAGGGGTGTCGGAGACACCGCGCGGAGTCCCTCGCGGTGTTTCCCGAAAACGAGGTGTTTGATAGCCGTCTCGGCGGACGAGTCTCCGCTACGCTGCGCTCGGCCGACGAGACTGACGCTGCACTTCGCGCCCCGCCGCACACAGTACATTGACAAAAATCAACTGCGGCGGTGATCGGCGTCAACCGGACCGGCCACGTGGCCCGCGAACTTTGTGGTACAACAAAACCACCCCTGCCATGCGCTTCTTCGCTATCCCTTTCTACGATGTTGTCCTCCGTTACTACCTGATGATGGCGGTCGTGCTCATTGCCGGATTCAGTGGCCTGTACATCCTGGCGCTGCTGGCCCTCCCCATTTTCCTGAGCGCCTTTTTGGGCATCAGCTTCCGGCCCGCCGGTCCCGCCGAACGCGGGGAGGTAGCGCCTGTCGCATCGCCGGCCCGGGTGATCGAGCTCCCGGTGCGGGTGGCTGCCGCCTCCGAAAAAGTCGCGTAAGGGGCTGCCGATGCTGGTTTTACCGCCCGTGCCCGGCCGCTTACCGCCGGAGTGCTAACCTTTCCACCGGGGTCGAACGTTCTAACCAACACACTCACTAGAACTGAGCCCATATGAGTCAGGATTTGGCACGCAGGTTACGGGCCCTCTTTGAAATGGCCACCGATGGTATCATTACCATGAACGAGCAGGGCATCATGGAGAACGTGAACCGCGCGGCCTGCGAACTTTTTGGATATACAACCGGGGAGCTGCGCGGGCAGAAGGTCAATATGCTCATGGCCTACCACGACAGGACCCACCACGACGAATACCTGGCGCGCTACCAACAAACCCGGGTACCCCACATCATCGGTATCGGCCGGGAAGTGACCGGGAGGCATAAGGACGGACGGGAGTTCCCGCTACGCCTGGCCGTCAGTGAAGTGGTCCTGAATGAAGGCACCATGTACACCGGCATACTGCACGACCTGAGCGAGTTCCACGAGGCCCGTAAGCGCGTGGAGGACCTGAACCGCAGCCTCGAAAGCAAGGTGATCGAGCGCACGGCCGCCCTCCAGGAACGGGAGCTGGAGCTGCAGCGGGCCCTCAGCAAGGAACGCGAACTGAACGAGCTGAAGAGTCGCTTTCTCAGTATGGCCAGCCACGAGTTTAAAACGCCGCTGAGCACCGTGCTGAGCTCTACCGAGCTGATCGAAATGTATACGGAGTCCGATCAGCAGGCAAAACGGCAGAAGCACCTCGACCGCATCAAGGATACCGTAGGACAACTCACCGAAGTCCTCAACGATTTTTTATCCATCAGCCAGTTGGAACAGGGGATGACCAAGTGCATGCCCGAGCGCATCGATTTACGGGCACTGCTTTCCACGAGTATCGAAGCCAGCGAAGGGCAGCTCAGGGCGGGTCAGGTGATCGAACTGCGTACATCCGATGTACCCCAGCACCTCGTTACGGACCCTAAAATGCTGCGTCACGTACTCATGAACCTATTGTCTAACGCGGCGAAATACTCCCCCGACGGCGCTGCGATCACCCTCAGCAGCGCGTTGGCGGACGGGCAACTGCGGCTCAGTGTCCGCGACACCGGCATTGGTATTCCGGAAGAAGACCGCACCTACCTGTTCGACCGCTTCTTCCGGGCCCGCAACGTGGAAAATATCCCGGGCTCGGGCCTCGGCCTGAACATCGTGGCGAATTACGTGCAGTTACTGGGCGGCACTGTCTCCTTCACCAGCGCGGAAACCCGGGGGACCACCTTTACCGTCGACCTGCCCTGCAATAACCCTACCGAGTAAATGAATGAGCATAAAACCACGGTGCTGATTATTGAGGACAATGCGGAAGTCCGGGAAAATCTGGCGGAGATCCTCGACCTCTGCGGTTACCATACCCTCACGGCCCCCAATGGGCTGGCCGGGGCGAAAACGGCCATCGAGCACCTCCCCGACCTCATTTTGTGCGACGTCATGATGCCCGAGCTGGACGGCTTTGGCGTCCTCAACCTGCTTTCGGAGAACGAGCGTACCGCCGGTATTCCCTTTGTGTTCATCACCGCCCGCACCGAGGCCGAGGACATCCGCCGGGGCATGAACCTGGGGGCCGACGACTACATCACCAAGCCGTTCTACAAGGACGAGCTCCTGCAGGTGATCCGCACCCGCCTGAAGAAATCCGCCGCCCGCACCGCACCGGCGCCCCCGCCCACCCCGACCGTACATCTCAGCGACCCGGAGCGGGGAATGAACTTGCTGGAGCAGTCATTTGCTACCGCAGGCAGGAGTAAGACGTTCGATTCCGGTGCGGCCGTCGTCCGCGAAGGGGAATATCCCCACTTTATTTACCGGGTGACGGCGGGGCGGGTCCACCTCAGCCGGACGCACGCGTACGGGCGTGATTACATCATTGCCGAAGTCGGTCCCGGAGAATTGTTCGGCATTTCCTCCGTACTGGAGCGGACCGCCTTCCACTACACCGCGCGGGCCGCCGCCGGACAGGTGCAGTGCCAGCTGCTTCCTTCCACCAACCTAATGGCACTGATCAATACCGATCGCGCCGTTACCGAAGCACTCATGCACTTGCTGGCCGGTCGCGCCCTGCGGCAGAGCGAGCACCTTGTCAACCAGGCCTACGACAGCGTACGGCGGCGCACCGCCCTGGTGCTCTGCGACCTCTACGAACGCCACGGCGAGGAAGACATCGTGCTCTCCCGCGAGGAACTGGCGCAGATGGTGGGCTCCACCAAGGAAAGCGTAACCCGCTCCCTCTCGGACTTCAAGCGGGAGCACCTCGTGCAGACGGACGGGAAGGCCATTCGTATCCTGGCGGCCGGGGAGCTGCGGAGCTTGTTGGTTTAGGAGCCGGACACTCGTAGGTGGCCTGCGCTGTGCTCGGCCACGCTACGAGGTCCTGAAGATCATCGCCACCCGTGCAGGTAGGGCCTCGGAGCGTGCCAGCACTATCGTACGGGGGTCCGGCTAAATACTGTAGTCACCCTCCGCCACCGGGCCGCTTACCGGCGTACCGAACTGCAACAGCAGGTCCCACAGCGCTTCGGAAACCTCGTTGCTCAGTGCCCGGGCGGCCTCCGGGTCTTCCGCCCGGACGGCCGCGTAGAAGGCATTGACGCGGCTAGTGAGGGCAGCGTGGGCGAGGTCGAACTCCCGCTCGTCGACCAGGCGATCGAAGTAAAGGGCGTCGTCCGGCCGGTTGGAGCGGATGGCTTTCCAGGCCCGGTGCACGTCGCGGCTGCAGTCGCTCAGGGAGGCCCAGTCTACCCGGTCGCCGGCGTCCCGGAAGAGGTAATCGATCTCCAGCCATCCGCTGACAAAGTCGTAGATACTCCCTATGTAGAGCTCCTGGAGGGAGGCCCGGTCACCGGCGCCGAGCTCGTACACGGCGCGGTCGAGCTGGACCATGGCCAGCTCCAAAGCGCCCTCCTCAATGGACTGGCGGGCATCTTCGTAGGCACACTCGGCCAGGTCGACGTGGTAGCGCATATTGTCGAGTCCGTCCGTCGTCATGGGCCGGTACCATACCTTGCGCAGTTCGCGGAGGCGTTCGTCAAAGGCCGTTGCGGCGGCGCTGCTGGAGGCCGAGTCCTCCGACTGGAGGGCGTACAGCAGGTCGACGTAGGTGCGCTCGGCCGCTAGTCCGAGCTCCTGCTGGTCCTCGGTGCAGCCGAAGCAGCAGAGGAAGATTAGGAGGGGAAGGAGGGAGAAGAAGCGGCTCATGCGGTGGGGAGGGTAGGGTACTGGGAAGACAGGGTGGAGGGCGCTTCTTGCGCAGCGACGTGTAGGACCAGCACCGGCAGGCGGGAGCGCAGGGCCAGGTCCTGGGTAAGCGTCGCCCGGAGGAGCGCCTGCCACCGGCTGCGGGTTTGGTTGACGACTACGAGCAGGTCCGCCTCAATGTCTTCGGCGTAGTCCATCAGCCCGCGACTGATGTCCTTGTCCTCCACGTCAATCACCTCAAAGGGAAATGCCACACTGGATGCGGCCCCCATCAGTTGCCAGGGTTTGAACCGGAGCGGCACGTCCCCTTCCGACTGATCGACGTGTACGAAGTGCACTTCGGCGTCGTATAATTCAGCCAGTTCTTCCAGCTCCCGGACGGAGTAAGGATCGGCCGTTGCGTGGTTATTGGCCACCACCATCCGGCGGAAGGGCCGGCAGTTTGCGTCGGGAGGAATCAAATACACCGGTCGTGCACAGGCTTCGCTGACGGTGATAGAGGTACTGCCCAGCCACTTCCCCAGCAGGGCGTCGGAGCTGCGGGTGGCCATGACTACCAGGCTGATGTCCTCCCGCCCGGCCCGCTTAATGATCGCGGCCGTGGGCTGCAGGCTCACCTCCGTTTCGTAAGTGACCGCCACCCCGCAGGGCGGCTCCACCAGCGGCGTGCTGGAATCGGCATCCGCGGAGTAGGCAAACTGCCGCAACCGCGCTTCAAAGCCACCCTGTATGGTACCGTCGCCACCGATGGACAGGCTGG
The DNA here is from genome assembly GCA_038258275.1 of Chitinophagales bacterium. GTDB lineage: Bacteria > Bacteroidota > Bacteroidia > Chitinophagales > Saprospiraceae > Neolewinella. The sequence continues at coordinate 153,111 of JBBSPZ010000001.1, forward strand.
CGCGCGGATCGATCGAGCCGCTGTAGTAATGGGCCAGTACCACGTCGAGGCCCATGTCATCGGCCAGGTGCAGCGCGAAGCGGTAGGCATTGTGACAGGCGGTGGAATAGTCTACGGGAACGAGAATGCTGGCCATGGGAAAAGGCGGTTGGTGATGGACCAAAGTTCGGGCGCGGTACCGGTCCGGCCACTGCGCGGGATCATCGGAGGGACTGATCTTCGTCATCCGCAGGGCGATGACGAGCCGGTACTTTTGGGCTGTTAATCAATAAATTAAATATGAAAAACCACCTCATGGCTTGGGCCCTGATGCTTTGTTGCGTCCTTGGACTGAGTCATTCCGGACATTCCCAATCGCTTTACGCAGTAAAGAGCGGCGAGGATATAAACGTCCGGTTGCTGGGCACATCCACCCTGCACGACTGGGAGATGGAGGCGAAATCCGTTACCGGAAACGCGGAGTTTGTCTTTGCGTCCGGCAGCCAGCGGGAGCTTACCGCCCTGAAGGCGCTGACCTTCACCCTGGCCGTAACGGATTTGCAGAGCGACAGCAAGGGGCTGGACAAAAATGCCTATAAGGCCCTGAAGGCCGACGCGTACGCGCAGATCCACTATGTCCTGTCTTCCGCTACCCTGTCCCCCGAAACAGGAGGCTACCTGGTCAGGAGCAAGGGCAAGCTGACGATAGCGGGGGCTACCCGGGACATCGAAATGGACGTGCACCTGGCCGTCACCGAAAGCGGCACCGTCACCTGTAAAGGAGCGTACGCCCTGAAGATGACCGATTACGAAGTAACGCCCCCCTCCTTTATGATGGGCGTGATGAAAGCCGGTGATGACCTGACCCTGGAATTTACGGTAGTCTACCAAATGTCTACGGGAGCCTAGCGCTCGTTCCACCCCCCCATAAATCTTACAGAAATGAGAAGTATACTACTCGTACTCCTTTGTACGCTCACCATCGCCCTGCATGCCCAGCAACCTGGCCTGCAGTTTTTCCGGCCGAATGACCAGCGGGGGGCAGCCACCTTCGAAACCTCGAAGGCGGACACGGTGCCCTTTGACGGCGTTTCCGTCCGCGTAGGCGGCGACTTTGCCATGCAGTTTCAGTCCGTCAACCAGCGCAACGACGCCAGCAACCTGGTGGAGCTCGGTTCCAACCTCAACCTGCCGGTCGCCAACCTGAACCTCGACGTACAGCTGATCGACGGCGTCCGGATGCACCTGACCACCTACCTCTCCTCCCAGCACCACCAGGATGCGTGGGTGAAGGGCGGGCACCTGCAGATCGACAAGCTGGATTTCATCCGGCCCGGATTTTTGGCAGGCCTCATGGAAGTCGCCACCATCCGCGTGGGACTGGATGAGTTCAACTACGGGGATACGCACTTCCGCCGGACCGACAACGCCCGTGCCATCTTCAACCCCTTCGTGGGCAATTACATTATGGATGCCTTCTCCACCGAAGCATTCGGGGAGGTAACGCTGCAGCGGAACGGACTGCTGGCCGTCGCCGGAGTTACCAACGGCAAGCTCAACCAGAACGTAGTGGTCACCGATAAAACGGATAACCAGCTGTCCTTCTACGGCAAGGTGGGCATCGACCAGCAGCTGAACGACGACCTGCGGGTCCGGCTGACGGCATCCATTTACACGAACATGGGCACCACCACGGGTACCTGGCTGTACGGCGGGGACCGTACCGGCGGCCGGTACTACAACGTATTACACACGCTTGCGGACTCCCTCGGAAACACGGAGGGCAGTGAATTCGAAGGCCGGTACAATGCCCGCTTCGCTAAACTGACCGCGTTGCAGTTCAATCCCTTCATCAAGTATAAGGGGCTTGAGCTTTTTGGGGTTGTTGAGCGGGCTTCCGGAAGCAATCCCATCGCCACCCCGGAAGGGAATAACGAAGGCGCCTTCACCCAGCTGGCCGCGGAACTGGTCTACCGCTTCGGAGCGGACGAACGCTTCTACGTAGCCGGCCGCTACAATACGGTACAGGGAAAAACAAACGAAAGTGCTACCGAAGACCTGAAGATCAACCGCCTGAACGTCGGAGGCGGCTGGTTCCTGTCGAAGAACATCGTCACGAAGGTGGAATACGTCAACCAACAGTACACCGGCAAGGCCTGGACGGGCAGGTTTGCGGGTGCGGAGTTTAGTGGCGTGAACGTGGAGGCCGCGATCAGCTTCTGATCGCAAACAGTGCACCCGCGTCCCCGCACGCTTTTGGCAACCTCCGGCAGGCTGCCCTGCCGGACAGCATTCCTCCGCTAAGAAGCCTCGCTCTTATCCGGCGGGGCTTCTTTGTCTTGGGTGCCTTCCAGTGGAACAAGCTTTCTGCACCATACGGGCTTGTTCAGGGGCCGCTTTTTCAACAGGCACAGGACCAGGTGACCCAACCAAATCGCCGCCGTCAGAATGCCGCTGTACCGATCAAACCGTTGCGATAGATGTCCACCCTGCTCTTGCTCACCTTCATTGCGGGCTACGTCTGCATTGCCCTGGAACACCCGCTGAAGATCGACAAGGCCGCGTCGGCAATCCTGACCGGAGTACTCTGCTGGACGGTGCTGGTAGTCGGCCAGGGAGCCATTTTCCCGGATGGCCTGGAGGAAGGATTCATCGATGAAAGCATCCTCCAGCACGTGGGAGAGATCGCCGAGATCCTCTTCTTCCTGCTGGCGGCGATGACGATCGTGGAGTTGATTGACACCCACGGGGGCTTCCAGATCATCACCTCCCGGATACGGACGACCGACCGGGTCAAACTGCTCTGGATACTGGGCTTCGTCACCTTCGTACTGTCATCCGTATTGGACAATCTCACCACCACGATCGTGATGGCCACCCTGCTGAAGAAGCTCATCCGCGACAAGGAGGAACTGTGGTTCTTCGGCGGGATCGTAGTGATCGCGGCCAATGCGGGGGGGCCTGGTCGCCGATCGGTGACGTTACGACCATCATGCTGTGGATCGGTGGCCAGATCACGGCGGCCAACATCGTGACCACCGTCATCCTGCCCAGCTTAGCTTGTCTCTTGGTTCCGCTCGCAATACTATCCGTAACCAAACGTGGTCAGGTGGCACCGCCGGACGGGGAGGAAGCCAAGGGGAACCATCCTCCGGTCAGCGATTTGGAATCTTCGCTGGTACTCTGGCTGGGCGTGGCCGGGCTGCTATTCGTGCCCGTATTTAAAAGCCTGACCCACTTGCCCCCCTTCATGGGTATGTTGCTCAGCCTGGGCGCGCTCTGGGTGGTCACCGAGTTCACGCACAAACGGAAGCCCGAGGCAGACCGCCAATCCCTGTCGGTAGCCAGTATCATTCGTCGGGTGGATACCCCCAGCATTCTTTTCTTTCTGGGGATCCTGCTGGCGGTTGCGAGTCTGCAAACCGCGGGTCACCTGCGGCAGCTGGCGGTGATCCTGAACGAGTCGTTCGGCAATATCTACCTGATCAACATCATCATCGGTCTGGTGTCCTCCGTAGTCGATAACGTGCCCCTGGTCGCGGGCGCGATGGGGATGTACTCCCTGACGGATTACCCCCCCGACAGCGACTTTTGGGAGTTACTGGCCTACTGCGCGGGCACCGGCGGCAGCGCCCTGATCATTGGATCGGCCGCCGGCGTGGCCATTATGGGACTGCTGCGGATCGATTTCATCTGGTACCTGAATAAAATCTCCTGGCTGGCCCTCATCGGCTATTTTTCCGGAGTGCTCGTTTACTATCTTTTCGATACACTGTAAGGCGTACTGCCTCTTCCCAGCGTTTCTGCGGCCAATAATCCGCCGGGGAGTAAACTCCGCTTGTTGCGAAGTCACTCCAAGGAACCTACCGGAGTGGATCCCCCACGACACAGTTGAATGAGGGCTCCGCGAACGTTACGGCACCTGGATAACCGTTCCCGACTTGCCTAAGAACCTGGCACCTGCGCGCCTGCTGTATCCCGCTGGGGGGCTGCCCAAACGCGTAGCGATGAGCTTGGCTTCCTGTTCGCCGTCCAGAATCGAGGCCCGTGGTGGATTCTTTCGCCCTATCCCGTTTAGGGTTACCGGGAAGCCGTCCTCCACTAACCGCTTTCTGAGGTTGGCCACCGTTTTGCTCCGGCAGTGGTAGGCCTTCGCGATTTGTTCGTCCGTCCAGCCCGCCGGACCATCCGCATCCGTTTGCAGTAGTATCTGTGCGCGACGTACTTTTTGCGACTTATCATCCAGCTGCTTGATTACCTGCTTACACTTTGCGCTCGGCCTCGCTGAGTTTAACTATATATTTCTTGGGCATTTGACGGCTTTTGCCTCAAAATCGGGCAAAATATTTTCCCACTGTAAATCTTAGGCTTGACAGACCACTAGCTCGGTGACCTGAACTTCAGGCTCAATGCTTTACTTAACAATCTCCAGCTTCCCCGCTTGCGTGAATCCTTTCAATGGCCTGGACATTAGACGTGGATTAAATGGTTTAAAGGTAGCAACCGCTTCAACCGAGGTTAATGTCTACTTTCTCGAGGAGCTCCAGCGTTGCTCAACGTACGCAGGCTACGCGCTGACGATCCGCAGCAACTCCTTCGCCCGGCCGGCCCGCTCCCGCGCAATGGCCACGGTATCGCCCAGGGCGGTCAGGTGACCCATCTTACGGAACGGTCGCGTCTCCGCCTTGCCGTACAGGTGGGGGTGTACTTCGGGGATGGCCAGCACGTCCATCCAGCCCTGGTAGTGGGTAGGACCGGTTTCCCCTTCGGCACCCAGTAAGTTGATCATGGCGGCGGGGCGCAGGAGCTGCGGGTCTCCCAGGGGAAGGCCGAGAATGGCGCGCAGGTGCTGCTCGTACTGGCTCGTGGCGCAGGCCTCGATGGTGTGGTGACCACTGTTGTGGGGCCGGGGGGCCACTTCGTTGACGAGCAGCTCGCCCTCTTTGGTGAGGAAGAGCTCGACGGCAAGGAGGCCTACGATCTCCAGTTTTTGCACGACCTCGACGGCAAGCTTACTGGCGCGGCCGTCGGTGTCGCCGTCGAGGGCAGCGGGGCAGACCAGGAATTCGACCAGGTTGGCGGTGGGGTGAAACTCCATCTCCACCGTAGTAAAGACCTTCACCTCCCCGGTGGCGGAGCGGGCGACGATGACGGCCAGCTCCTTGTCGATGTCGGCCAGTTGCTCGACGAGGCAGGGGCCGTCCAGGAGTTGGTGCTCGATGTTTTCTTGCTCGCGTACGACCACCACGCCCTGTCCGTCGTACCCCCCGGTGCGGGCTTTTTGCACGAAGGGTACGCTCACCGCACCCGCGTTGACCGCCCGCACGAGCGCTTCCTTTGTATCGAAGAGGCGGAAGTCGGTGGTGGGGATCTGGTGGTCGGCGTAGAACTGCTTCTGCAGGCCCTTGTCCTTGATGAGGTCGATGACGGCGGGCTGGGGGTAGACCTTCACCCCGGATTTTTCCAGCTCGTGCAGGGCCCGGGTATCGATGTGCTCGATCTCGATGGTGACCACGTCGAGGCCGCGGGCGAAGGCCATCACGTCGTGGTAATCCCGGAAATTTCCGTGTTGAAACACGGTAGCGTAGGGGGCCGCCGGCATGTCGTCATTGGCGTCGAGTACGTAGATGGGCAGTTGCCAGGAGGAGGCCGCCTGACAGATCATTTTACCGAGCTGGCCGCCACCGAGGATGCCGAGTTTGGGGAAGTTGGACATAGGGGGAAAGGTAAGGCGAGCCGGAGAACCCTGGGCCAGGCTCCCGGCGTTAACTTAGTACCAAGTTGCAGCCCATGTCCCAATTACTCACCGCCGCGGAAACCATTGCCCAACTCCCCACCATGCGTTGGACCCTCGATCGCTACCACCAGATGGTGGAAGCCGGGTTCCTGAATGGGGGCGATCGGGTGGAATTGCTGTTTGGTAAATTAGTAGATATGTCTCCCGTTGGGATCGATCACCGCCGGACGGTGAATAAAATAATGCGCCTCTTTACCGCTACGCTTCCTGCCGCGGAATATTACGTAGATGTCCAGAACCCAGTTACCCTGGTGGATGATTCCGAGCCAGAACCCGATCTATCCGTCGCGGTGGGCCCTGCCGATCGGTACGCGCGGCACCATCCTTATCCAAAGGACCTTTTGCTGGTGGTGGAAGTGTCCGACACGACCATCCGGTTTGACCGTACGGCTAAACTCCTGGTTTATGCGGTATCCTCCATTCAGGAGTACTGGATCGTCAACATCTACGAGAAGCAAGTAGAGCGGTTCACCGAACCCCAACCGGAAGACGGCTCCTACGCCAGGCAAGAGATTTTTAAGGCCGGTGCTACCTTCTCCAGCCTGCACCTGGGTGAGTTTCGTGTAGATGACTTGCTGGTGTGAGGCCGCCACTACAAAAAAGCCCCCGCTAACCGAGGTCAGCGGGGGCTTTTTCGGCGAACGAAAACAGCGCTACAGCAGGGGCGCGATCACCAGCGCCACCACGGCCATCAACTTCAGCAAAATATTCAGCGAGGGACCGGAGGTATCCTTGAAGGGGTCCCCGACGGTATCGCCGACGACGGCGGCCTTATGGGGCTCGGAGCCCTTGTAGTACAGGGTACCCTGTACGGAGGCGCCTTCCTCGAACATCTTCTTGGCGTTGTCCCAGGCGCCGCCGGCGTTGGACTGGAAAATGGCCATCATGACGCCCGCGGAGGTGACGCCGGCAAGGAGACCGCCCAGCATCTCGGCACCGACGTCGGAGCCGAAGAGGCGGGGCGCGAAGCCGACGACCACGGGGGCCAGTACGGCGATCAGGCCGGGCATCACCATCTCGCGGATGGAAGCTTCGGTGGAGATCTCGACGCACTTGGCGTAGTCGGCCTTGCCGTCGGCGGCGTCAAAGGTAGCCTTGTCGGCGGGGCTCCACTTGGTTTCGTCGTGCCCGGCGCGGCGCATCACCTCGAGGGCGGCCTTGAGCTCGGGGATTTCGAGGAACTGCCGGCGAACCTCCTGGATCATGTCGTTGGCGGCGCGGCCCACGGCCTCCATGGAGAAGGCACTGAAGAGGAAGGGCAGCATGGCCCCCAAGAAGAGGCCGGCCATAACGTAGGGATTCGAAATGTCGATGGTCGTGATACCGGCCGTCTGCATGAAGGCGGCAAAGAGCGCCAGGGCGGTCAGGGCGGCGGAGCCGATGGCGAAGCCCTTGCCGATGGCGGCCGTGGTGTTGCCTACGGCGTCCAGCTTATCGGTGCGTTCGCGGACCTCCTTCGGCAGGTTGGCCATCTCGGCGATACCGCCTGCGTTGTCGGAGATCGGGCCGTAGGCGTCGACCGCCAGCTGGATGCCGGTGTTGGAGAGCATGCCCACCGCGGCGATCGCGATGCCGTAGAGACCGGCAAAGTAGTAAGCGCCGATGATGGCCGCGCACAGCACGAGGATCGGTAGGGCCGTGGAGCGCATGCCTACGGCCAGGCCGGCAATGATGTTAGTGGCGGCACCGGTGGCGGATTGGTCCACGATGCCCTGTACCGGCTTGGTGCCCGTACCGGTATAGTATTCGGTGATGTAGCCGATGCCGAGGCCGGCTACGAGTCCCATAATGATGGCGTAGAAAACGCCCATGGAGGTATAGTTGAAGATGACCGGATTGCCCTTGGCGTCGACCAGTTGCTTACCCAGTCCGTCGATTCCGATCGTCCACTCTCCGGGCATCATGGTCGTGACGGCAAAGTAGGTCAGTACCAGCATAATGACCGCAGCGATCAGCTCGCCGGTATTCAGGGCTTTCTGCGGGTCGCCGCCCTCGCTCACCCGCACGAAGAAGGTGCCGATGATGGAGGCGAGAATCCCGATACCGGCTACCACCAGGGGAAGCAGTACGGCATTGAGGCCGCCGATCTCGCTGCCGGCAAATTCGGGCAGGACGACGAAGGCCGCCCCGATCACCATGGTGCCGATGATGGAGCCTACGTAGGATTCGAAGAGGTCGGCCCCCATACCGGCTACGTCGCCGACGTTGTCGCCGACGTTGTCCGCAATGGTGGCGGGGTTGAGGGGGTGGTCTTCGGGGATCCCGGCTTCGACCTTACCGACGAGGTCAGCGCCGACATCCGCAGCCTTGGTGTAGATGCCCCCGCCCACGCGGGCGAAGAGGGCGATCGAGGAAGCACCGAAGCTGAAACCCGTGAGCACCGTGATGACCCGTACGATCGCGAAACGGGCTTCCTCTGAGCCGTTGGCCAGGCCCTCCGGCACGAACATGTCTTGGAAGAGGACGAATAGACCGCCGAGGCCGAGCAGGCCCAGGCCCACCACTCCGAGGCCCATCACCGAGCCGCCGGCGAAGGCGACCCCGAGGGCCTTACCCAGGCTTTCCCGGGCGGCGTGGGTGGTGCGGACGTTGGCCTTGGTGGCCACGCGCATCCCGATGAAGCCGGCCAGGGCCGAGCAGACGGCCCCCAGGATGAAGCTCACCCCGATCATGTAGCTGGAGCTGGCCGCATCGGCGGTCACCATGAGGATGGCGGCCACGACGGCCACGAAGATGGCCAGTACGCGGTACTCCGCCTTAAGAAAGGCCATGGCCCCGTCGGAAATATTCTCGGCGATGCGGATCATCCGCGGAGTGCCCGGATCCTGTTTGCTCACCCAGCTGAACCGGATGGCCATAAAAATGAGGGCCAGGATCCCCAGTGCGGGTACTGCCATAAGTATAGTTGAAACCATAAAACTGAGCGATTAACTTGTTTTGAAGAAAGAGGCTTTCCGTCTTCGATGACAAGCGATCTAGATGGCCGCAGGAGGGACCAGAAAAAGTGATTTCCTACGCTTCAAAAGTTCGTTGACCGAATTAAGTGCCGTGAAAGTAGGTATTAATTGCGCAAGACTCCAAGCCGCCTACTGCCGCACAAATCGCTGTACGGCCCTGCCCGGTCCACTGCTGATCTCCAGGAAGTAGGTTCCGGCCGGCAGGAATTTGACGTCCACTCCGTAGGTATAAAGTCCCGCCGACTGATCCCTTTCCCCCAAAGAGACGAGCAGCCGGCCGGTGCCGTCCAGTAGCCGCAGGCGGGTGTGCCCGCTCTCCTCCAGGCTGTACTGCACGTACAGGCTTTCGGCAACCGGATTGGGAAAGACGGAGAGCACGCGGACCACCACGGATTCCTCAACTGGCGTAGACAGCAGGGGAGGATCAGCCGGCGCGGGAATATCCTGCGTCTCCTTTGGGGGAGCGGGGCGGTCGCCCAACACGAGCCGGTGCGTCCCTTCCCCACTGGTCAGGGAGGCATCGAAACGCTGGGGGTCGCCCTCCTTCAGGATATCGCTGTAGTAGTAGTCGGCCTGCACCCCGTCCTGATCGACGTCAAGCAGGAAATAGCCGTGGCTCAACAAGTCGACATATTTCATGTGGGGATTCGGATTGCCCAGGTCGATCAGGGGGTTGGGGCGGATCGGTTGGTTGACCTGATCCGACAACTGGGCCGCGGATTCCGGACCAAGTAGCTCGTCGAAGTTCGCCGAGGTGATGCTCGGGGTGACGAATTCCACGGCCACCGCCCCCCGGGCCGTTTCGGGGTCGTAAGTCGGACTGGGCGAATACTTCGGTATGTTTCCGTATCCCGGCACCTCGATGAACGACAGGGTGACGGGCGTGGGGGTGACTTCGTAGGATACGCTGGCGTGAAAACTGCCCGACAGCACGACCAGGTCTTCCAGCTCGTTGTCCGCAAAAAAGTCCATCATTTCCGCTCGCTCGGCGGGATAGCCCGCCCAGGTATCCAGGAACATGTTCTCCGTTTCGTTGTATGTCCGGTCGATGGCCAGCCCCGCCCACCCGATGGCAAAGGGGGAGAACATCACCTGCTGGCCGACGATCTTCCACTTGGCGGTCGACTGCAGGAGCTGCTCCTTCAGCCAGGTCTTTTGCGGCCCCCCGAGGAGGGTACGGTCCTCCGCCTGCAGGGCGGGGTCGGTGACGTCATAGATTTGTGCCTCCCGGGCTTCGATGCGGGTGTCCAGCATGATCAGGTCCGCCAGTGTGCCGTAGCGGATCGTGCGGTAAATGCCCCGGTCGCCCGGATCCCGGATCGGCAGCCATTCGAAGTACGCCCGTTTGGCCTGGGCCTTGCGGGCCTGCCAGGTCCCTTCGGTGTTCGGCTGATGACCTCCGGCGCCGTCGGCGTGGCTGTTGTTGGCGTACTCGTGGTCGTCCCAGACGGTGATCAGGGGATGCTGCTGGTGGACGTGGATCAGTTGGGTATCCAGTCGGTAGGCGCTGTACCTGGCGCGGTATTCGAACAGGTCCACGACTTCGATTTCCTCGTCGAGCGTCCGCACTTTGTCTACGGTATCCTGCGCTTCCCGGGGCCGGGCATATTCGTAAATGTAGTCTCCGAGGTGCAGGACGGCGTCCAGGTCGTTGCGCGCGGCAAGGTGGCCATAGGCGTTGAAGTACCCGGCCTCGTAGTTACTGCAGCTCACGACCCCGAATTTGAGGTGGTCGACCGCGTCGCCCGTGGGCGTGGTCTTCGTGCGACCCGTCAGCGAGTTCGCCTCCAGGGCACGAAACCCGTAGTAATAGGTCGTACCCGGAGCCAGCCCCATGACGTCGACCTTCACCGTGTAGTCGCGCTCCGCACTCGTGAGGAAGGTACCCGTTTTGACGGTTTGCCGGAGGGCGGGATCGGTGGCGACGCGCCACGTCACCTCGATCTCCTGCTGGTCCAGGGTGTCGGGGGTCACGCGGGTCCAGATGATCACCCGGTCGTGGAGGGGATCGCCGGACGCTACTCCGTGGTAAAAGGGCTTGAGGCGCTCCTGCAGTACGTCAGCGTCGGCCGCGACGAAGGGGCGGCTGTTCCGGTACAGGGTCGAGCCGAACTCCAGGCTGAAGGGCTCCTCCTGGGCCGTCAGTGCCGCTCCGGCAAACAGCGGCAGCAGGCAGCACAGAACGCAGCTAATCGTTTTCATGTGAGGGAAGGTAAGCAGGTCGTTACTGGACCGTGAGCGATTGTAGGCTAACGCCCCACGGGGTAGCGATACGTATAAAGTACGCCGCTTTAGGTAAATCAGCTACGGGAGTGGAAAGGGTGTAGGTGCCGGCTGCCTGCGCTTGCCGGCTCAATTCCCGCAGCAGCCGTCCGCCGGTGTCGAGCAGTTCGATCCGCACTTGCCCGGAGCGGCGGAGGACGTAGTGAATGCTGACCGTTTCCGTCGCTGGATTTGGCGACAGGGAAAGCACGATCACCGCATCCGGATCGGCCAGGCCACTCGCCTCCCCCGGCGGATCGGCGGGGGCGGGAATGTCTTGTTGCTCCTTACCCGCCGCGGGGGCCGAGGCCGGCACCAGGTGGTTACTGCCCGCCGCTTTCGTGAAGCCCGCCGCGAAGCGCTCTTGGGTGGTGGGCTCCAGGATCGGCCCGTAGAAGTAATCGGCCTGCACTCCCTCCTCCCGCACGTCCAGTACGTAGTAGCCGTGCTCGGTCAGGTTGGCGTACTTCATGTGGGGATTGGGCGTACCCAGATTAAGGGTATCATTGGGGATCAGGTCCCTGGTAAGCTGCCGCTCCAGCAGCTGGGCGATCACGGGCGAGGCCGTCTCGTCGAAGTTCGCCGCCGAAATGCTGGGCGTCGCGAATTCCACCGCTACCGCCCCCGCGCCCGTAGCCGGATCGTAATCGGTCGGCGCATACACGGGCACCCGACCGAGTCCCTCCACTTCCCGGAATACCTGCTCCACCGGTGGGTCGGCAACCTCAAAGGCAAAGCTCGTGTGGAAGTCCCCGGTTAGCAGCACGACATCCTCCAGGCCCTCCTCCCGCATGAAGGTGGTGAGCTGGCGGCGCTCGGCGGGGTAGCCGTCCCAGATATCCAGGAAGCCACTCTCCACGGTCTCGAACGGCAGCCCCACCAGCGCCCCCGACCAGCCCACGTTGAATTCCGAGAACATCACCTGGTTGCCCACCAGCTTATACGTAGCGGTGGAGTTGGCGAGTTGGTCCAGCAACCACGCCTTCTGGGTGGCACCGAGCATGGTGCGGTCCTCCGCCTGCAGGGCCGGATCGGTGACCTCGGGGATCTGCCGGTCGCGGCCCTCCAGCCGGGTATCCAGCATGATCAGGTCGGCTAAGTTACCATAGGAAAGCTTGCGGTAAATGCTCCGGTTGCCGGTGTCGCGGATCGGCATCCACTCGAAGTAGGCCTGCCGCGAGCGGTCCTTGCGCGCTTCCCAGCTGCCCTCGCCGTCTTCCTGGTGGTTGCTGGCGCCTCCTTCGTAGCTGTCGTTGGCGGACTCGTGGTCATCCCACACCGCGATGATCCCGTGCTGTTGGTGCAGGTACCGCAGGTCGTGATCGAGGTGGTAGGTAGAGTAGCGGCCCCGGTAATCTTCCAGCGACACGATCTCCCGGTCGGGCTCCACCAGTCGGTCGTTCCATACTTCGGCGTTGCCGTACACGAAGTTCGCGTACTCGTAGATGTAGTCACCCAGGTGCACCACGGCATCGAGGTCGTTGCGCTCCGCCAGCCGCGCGTAGGCATTGAAGTAGCCGGCCTGGAAATTGCTGCAGCTCACCACCCCGAAGCGCAGGTGATCGGACTGCTCCCCCGTCGGCGTCGTTTTGGTCCGTCCGGTCAGGGAATTGCGGTCGAGCGCCGTAAAGCAGTAGTAGTAGGTCGTGCCCGCAGCCAGCCCGTCGACGTCCACCTTCACCGTATAGTCGCGGCTGGCGTCGGTCGTGAAGCGGCCCTCCCGCACCACCTGCCTGAGCTGGGGATCGGTCGCCATTGTCCAGCTTCCTTCCACGGCACCGTCGTTCAGCGTATCGGGGGTCACCCGCGTCCAGATGATCACCCGGTCCTCCAGCGGATCACCCGAGGCCACCCCGTGGTAAAAGGGGGAGAGGCCGGCATCCACCACCAAATTTTCGGCCCCGGGCAACTGTCGTCCGTGGGTATACATCGTCTGGGCGCGGACGCCGGTGCAGAGCAAAAGGACCAAAAGCAGGGTGGGCAGGGTAAATGGATACATTTTCATGCGTTCTATTCCCTAAAGGTACCCCCCGGTTCGTGACCTCCGGTCGCGGGGAGTGCGCCCAGCGGATGAGGGGCGTTGCTACGCCCGATGCCAAGCCCCCGGCATCAGCACCTCGGAAAAATCCGCGCGCCACCGGTGATTCGCGGTGAAACACCCACCCGGTCGTCACTAACCCGCCTATCGGAACGTAGGTTGGCGAGCACTATCGAATCAATCTTCCGTGCCTACTCGGCCTGGAAGGCCTCGACCTTTGCTTATTCTGACAAAATCAACCTACGCGCCACCGGCGTCCGCGGTGAAACTTACCCCGGCCCGACCGGAGGTCGGGGACCACTTGCACAACACCCCCCCGCCACCTTATATTTGCCGCCCATTCCCCGTAAGCGTACGGGGGAATTTTATACCGAAGGGTGGAGAGATCAGGCTCTGTGAAACCCTGGCAACCCCTTTCCCGATGGCTCGGGAAAAAAGGTGCCAATGCCTGTCCCGCGGTGCGGGAGTCTATAAACCATCCTGCCATGCCAACCTCCACTGCCGGAATTGCTCCCGGCCCCCTCCTTCTCCCACTCTGCCCCCACCGGCCGGATATTCCGGCTGCTGACTCCGTGTGCGCCCTTGCACCCGCGGCCCCGCCCCGTTTATTCCTGGTTTTTTTCACCCTTAATTATTTAGGACATGCACTTTGAGACACTCCAACTTCACGCCGGCCAGGAGGTCGACGAAACCACCCGCAGCCGCGCCCTGCCGCTGTACCAGACCACCAGCTTCACCTTCAAGGACAGCGAGCACGGGGCCAAGCTCTTCGGCCTGCAGGAATTCGGGAACATCTACACCCGGATCATGAACCCGACCACGGACGCCTTCGAAAAGCGGATGGCCGCCCTGGAAGGAGGCGCCATGGCCGTTGCGACCGCCTCCGGGCAGAGCGCCCAGTTCCTGGCCATCAACAACCTGGCCTCGGCGGGCGACAACATCGTCAGCAGCCCCTACCTCTACGGGGGCACCTACAACCAGTTTAAGGTGGCCTTCAAGCGCATCGGCATCGAGGTGCGCTTCGCGGAGAGCACCGACCCGGCCTCCTTCGAGGGCCTGATCGACGAAAACACCAAGGCGATCTACACCGAGACGCTGCCCAACCCCAGCTTTCTGGTGCCTGACTTCGACGGCCTCAGTGCCCTGGCGACCAAGCACGACCTGCCCCTGGTGGTCGACAATACCTTCGGCACCGGCGGTTACCTCTGCCGCCCCATCGAGCACGGCGCCCACATCGTGGTGGAATCGGCCACCAAGTGGATCGGCGGCCACGGCACCAGTATCGGAGGCGTGATCGTCGACAGCGGCAAGTACGACTTCGGCAACGGCAAGTACCCCCAGTTTACGGAGCCGAGCGAGGGCTACCACGGCATGGTCTTCAACGACGTTTTCGGCAAGGACGGCCCCTTCGGCAACATCGCCTTCGCTATTCGGGCACGGGTGGAGGGACTGCGCGACTTTGGTCCGGCCGTCAGCCCCTTCAATTCCTGGATGTTCATGCTCGGCCTGGAAACGCTAAGCCTGCGCGTCGATCGCCACTGCGAGAACGCCCTGGCCCTGGCCGAGTGGCTCGAGGGTCACGACAAGGTGGAGAGCGTCAGCTACCCCGGCCTGCCCGACCACCCCGGTCACGCCAACGCCAAAAAGTACTTCCAGCACGGGTTCGGCGGTGTCCTCAACTTCAACGTCCGGGGCGGTAAGGAAGCGGCTACCAGGGTCGTCGACAACCTCAAGCTCATCAGCCACCTGGCCAATGTGGGCGACGCGAAGACGCTCATCATCCAGCCCGCCGCCACCACCCACCAGCAGCTCAACGAGCACGAGCAACGGGCCGCCGGCGTGGAGCCCAATGCCCTGCGCATCAGCGTCGGCATCGAGCACATCGACGACATCAAGGCGGATTTGGAACAGGCCCTAGCCCTCGTTTAAGGGAGAGAGGGGTGGAAGGAATGAAGAATGGAGGGGCGTCAGTAACACCCCCTTCGATCCCTCACTCCCTCCGCCCCTCAATCCTTAACCCCCAGACCATGACCAACTACCTACACATCCATCACCCCTTCCCGCTGGAGTCCGGCCAGGTGCTGCCGTCACTCACCGCGGCCTACCACACCTTCGGGACGCTGAACGCGGAGCGGGACAACGTGATCTGGATCTGCCACGCGCTCACCGCCAACAGCGACTGCGAGGACTGGTGGCCGGGACTGGTGGGTGTGGGGTGTACCATCGATCCGGAGCGATTCTTTATCGTGTGCGTGAATATGCTGGGGAGCAGTTATGGCAGCACCAGTCCGAAGAGCCACAACCCGGAGACGGGGAAGCCCTACGGGCTGGATTTTCCCCTGGTGACCACGAAAGACAACGCCCGCTTCTTTTCGCAGGTGGCCGATTACCTGGGGATACGTCATATCCGCCTGCTGATGGGCGGCAGTATGGGTGGGCAGCACTGCCTGGAATGGGCGTGTACCGAACCCGGCCGCTTCGACCTGCTCTGCGTGCTGGCCACCAACGCCCGCCACTCGGCCTGGGGGGTGGCCTTTAATGAAAGTCAGCGGATGGCCCTGCGCGCCGATTCCACCCTCGGCAGCGAGGCGCCGGATGCCGGCAAGGCCGGCCTGGAGGCTGCCCGGGCCATTGCTATGCTCTCGTACCGCCACTACCGTACCTACGTGGGTACCCAGTCGGAGGTAGAAGAAGACCGCTACGACGACTTTCGCGCCAGCAGCTACCAGCGTTACCAGGGATACAAACTGTGGAAACGCTTCGACCCGACCTGCTACTACGCCCTATCGCGGGGCATGGACAGCCACGACGTGGGGCGGGGACGCGGGGGCGTGGATGCTGCCCTCCGCCGAATTACCTCCCCCACCCTGGTCATCAGTATCGATACCGACATCCTCTTTCCCATCGAGGAGCAGGGGCTGCTGAGCCGCCACATTCCGAACAGTCGGCTGGAGGTGATGCATTCGGACTACGGCCACGACGGCTTCCTGACGGAGTCGGTCAAGATCGGGGAGTTTCTGACGGATTTCCTCAACGACATACTGCGCATCGACTCGACCACCAAGCGGGCCTTTACGGATATGCTGACGGGGCGCAAGTTTGCGGTACCGGGGTCGGAAGAAGTATAGGGGCCTACTTTTTGGCTACCAGCGAGTCGAAGTGGGAGGCAGGCAGCGGGAGGCAGAGGGAGGCCAACTGTGCCTCGGTACCCAGAAAGACGTTGCGATCGACCTTGCCGACCACGCCGGGTTGCTGAGACCGGTTGGTGTACTGCCAGAACTGGTAGGGCCTTCCGCAAACGGTGACGGGCTCGCGGTCGTCGTAGCGGGCCAGCCAGAGGGGATAGTCGTCGAACTGGCCGGCGAGGTGGCGATTGTAAAAATTAAGTCCGGTGTAGATAATGGGCTTAATGCCGTAGTGCGCCTCGGCCAGGTAGAGCCACTGCCGCACGTGGTCGACGAGCTCGGGTCCGGTGAGGCTGCCGATGTCCTCCACGTCGAGGACCGGGGCCAGGTCGCCCGGCTCGAGCTTTACGAGGTCGATGTAGTTGCTGAGTTGTCGCTCGATGCTGGTGTGCGGCAGGAAGTAATGGTAGGCGCCGCGGCGCAGACCGGCGCGGCCGGCTTCCATCCAGTTGGCGCGGAAGGCCAGGTCGCGGTGATTCCAGCCTTCGGAGGCCTTGATGAAGGCAAATTCGTGATTGACGGCTACGCTATCCCAGTCGATCACCCCCTGGTAGCGGCTGACGTCGATGCCCCTCACCGCATACCGCTCACCCACATCCTCCCGACCGCACGCGCACAGGGCGGACAGTGCCAGAAAGCAGAGTATGGAGGAGAGGCGGTTCAAGTGGGGCTTTACTTATATTAACGAATTATTCAAATTTACAGTTTAACGGCCACTTCTTTATTACTCGGCGGCCAGGATGCCGCGGATGTTCCAGTTGACGGTTTCGCCGGTCAGGTCGTTAAAGCTGGCCCACTGGGTAGAGAGGCCCGGGCGCAGCAGGTCTCCGTTGGTGTTGTAGTTACGGCCGGCGTCGCAGCCTACGGCGAAGGGGGAGTTGGCGTCCAGCTCCACTTCTACCGCCAACCAGATGCCCCGACCGCTCAGCGCGAGGCCGGGAATGAGGCGGTCTTCGTACCAGCCGGTGTTGGAAATGCGGGCGGTGAGGTCCGGGCTGCGGTACAACTCGCTGCCGGGGGTACGGTCGTTGGGGCCTTCGTCGTACACCACCACGCGGGTAAGCCGGGGCACCTGCGTCAGGTAGAAGGTGACGCGGTCGAGGGAGCGGCCGGTGTAGGGGGCGATCTCGGCGGGAGGGAAATAGGCGGCGTAGGTATTCAGGCCGGCCTGCAGCTGGGGGGCGGAGGCATTGGGGCCGTCGTAGTTGAGGGTGACGGTGGTAGTGGTCGGCGTATCCTTCTCGCAGCCGGTACCGAAAAAAAGCGGGAGGGCGAGGAGCAGGAGGAGAAGGACGGCGGGTTTCATGGGCGGGACGTTGTAACGGCTAAGATCGGAGATAAGACGCGGAGGGGAAAGGCGCGGTTGCTTAAGGTTCTGCTAAAGTACTCCCCCCCCACCCCCGCCCTACCTTCGCCCCATGAACCGCGAGATCCTCCGCCTGGCCCTGCCGAACATCCTGAGCAACATCTCGGTGCCGCTGATCTCCAGCTTCGACACGGCGCTGATGGGCAGCCTCGGCAGTACCCACATCGTGGCGGTGGGCCTCGGCAGCATGGCCTTCAACTTCGTGTACTGGAACTTCGGCTTCCTGCGCATGGGGACTACCGGGCTCACCGCCCAGGCATATGGCCGCGACAGCTCCGGGGAGCAGGCCAGCACCCTCCTGCGGGGCGGACTGCTGGCCCTGATCGTCGGCCTGCTGCTGGTCGTCCTGCAGACCCCGGCGCTGCGCCTGACGGAGTGGTTACTGAATATCCGGCCCGATCAGCTTCCTCTGGTAGAGGAGTACTTCTACATCCGCATCCTCGCCGCACCGGCCGCCCTGCTGCAAATGGTACTGCTGGGCTGGTTCTTCGGGCGGCAGAACGCCGTGTGGCCCCTGATCCTCACTCTAGCCGTGAACCTGACCAACGTAGCGCTTAGCTACTACCTCGTCGCCTACGCCGGCTGGGGCATCGCGGGGGTGGCCTGGGGCACGGTGGCCGCCCAGTACTTCGGCTTGCTGGTGGGCATTGGCTTTCTGGTCTACGGACGCTACCGGGTGCTGAATTGGCCGCTCCACCTTCCAGGATTGCACCTGCGCCCCCGCCCCGACGATGCGGTGAGCCTGGGGGCCTTCTTCCGGATCAACCGCGACATCTTTATTCGTACGGTGTGCCTGACGCTGAGCTTCGCCTTTTTTTACAACCGGGCCAACGCCCTCGACGTGGGTACGGCTACCGTGGCGGCCAACGTCATCCTGCTCCAGCTCGTCAACTGGCTGAGCTACGGGGTGGACGGTTTCGCCTTCGCCGCGGAGAGCCTGGTCGGGAAGTACGCCGGCGCCGGCCAGCCCGCCCGCCTGTACCGCGTCATCCGCTTGCTGTTTGCCTGGGGCATGGGACTGGCGATCCTCTACGCCCTGGTATACGGACTGGGCGGGGCGCACCTCCTGGGCCTGTTCGCCCCGCCGGACAGCGCCGGAGAAACACTCGCCATCGCCCTCCACTACCTTCCGGTACTCCTCCTCTTCTGCCTGCTCGCTACGCCCTGCTACCTCTTCGACGGTATCTTCGTGGGACTCACGGCGGCACGGGCCATGCGGCAAACGATGCTGCTCGCCTTCGCCGGCTACCTGCTCGCCTACTACCTCGTGGGGCAGCACTTCGGCAACTGGGGACTGTGGGGGAGCCTGCTGTTGTTCATGGTCCTGCGGGCAGGAATGCAGTGGTGGTGGTGGAGGACTGGTCGGGTAGTCGGGTAGTCCGGCGCTGACACAGAATTACAAGACTACCTCACTACCTTGCAAGCATGTTCTACACCTCCATCGCCGCCACCCAAGCCGCCCTCGAAACCGGGGAGATCACGACCCTGAAACTGGTGGAACGTTACCTGGCCTCGATCGGTGACCAGCGCTACCTCAATATTTACGTGGAAGTATTTGCCGACGAGGCCCTCGATCAGGCACGGGAGCAGGACGAGCGCCGCAGCGCCGGAGCATCCCTGGGGCGGCTGGCCGGAGTGGTGATCAGCATCAAGGACGTGATCTGCTACACCGACCATACCGTCAGCGCGGGCTCGGCGATACTGGAGGACTTCGTGTCGACCTACACCGCCACGGCCCTGCAGCGGCTGCTCGACGCGGATGCCATCGTGATCGGGCGCACCAACTGCGACGAGTTTGCCATGGGCAGCGGCAACGAGAACAGCCACTACGGCCCCACCCGCAATGCCGCCGACCCCGCCCGGGTGCCGGGGGGCAGCAGCGGGGGCGCCGCCGTGTCGGTACAGGCCAACACCTGCCTGATCGCCGTGGGCTCCAGCACCGGAGGCTCCGTGCGGCAGCCGGCTTCCTTTTGCGGGCTCTACGGCTTCAAGCCCACCTACGGAAGGATCAGCCGCCACGGCCTGATCGCCTACGGCAGCAGCTTCGACCAGATTGGCCTGCTGGCCCGCGACCCGGCCGACATCGCGCTCGGGCTGGAGCTCATGGCCGGTCCCGACGGCTTCGATGCCACCGCGCCAACCCGCGAGGTACCCGCCTACACCAAGGCTACCAGTGAAGGGCCAAAGCGCATCGCCTACTTTCCCGAGGTGCTCGAGAACGAGAAGGTCGACCGGGTCATCCGCCAGACCACCGCCACGGCCCTCGGGGAACTACGTGCTGCCGGCCACACGGTAGCTCCGGTGACCTTTGACTACTTCGACTACGTGGTGCCCACCTACTACGTGCTCACCACCGCGGAGGCCAGCAGCAACCTCAGCCGCTTCGACGGCATGCGCTACGGCTACCGGAGCCCGGGGGCGGACACCCTGGAGGAAACCTACAAACAAAGCCGGTCGGAGGGCTTCGGCACGGAAGTGCAGCGGCGCATCCTGCTCGGCACCTTCGTGCTCAGCAGCGGCTACTACGACGCGTTCTACGGTAAGGCCCAGCGGGCGCGGCGGGTGATCCAGGAGCAGCTGCGGGGGATCCTGGCCGACTACGACTTCATCCTCATGCCCGTCTCCCCCAGTCAGCCCTGGCCGGTGGGCGAGCAGATCGACGATCCGGTGGCCAACTACCTGGCCGACATCTATACCGTGCTGGCCAACCTGGCCGGGCTGCCCGCGATCGCCGTGCCCGCGGGCGACGATCCCGACGGTCACCTGCCGGTCGGCTACCAACTCATGGCCGATCTGTGGGAGGAGGAGGCGCTGCTGGCCTTTGCCATCCGGACAAAAAAATAGCGACGCGCCCGAAGGCGCGCCGCTACACGAATAGGGTGTTAGAAAGTTTATTCAGGGACGGTGAGGGTACCTTCCTGGGCCTTTTGTTGTAGTTGCTCGTTGGCGGTAATGGCCACCTCTACGCGACGGTTGGCCTGCTTGCCCTCCACGGTATCGTTGGAAGTGACGGGCATAGTCTCGCCGTGGCCTACGGTCACCATACGGGTGCGGCTGACCCCCAGGTCGGCGAGGTAATCGGCTACACTGGCGGCACGCTGCTCGCTCAATTTCTGGTTGGAAGCTTCGCCGCCGACGCTATCGGTGTGGCCGTCAACGGTGATGTCGGTCTCGGGATACTTATTGAAGATATCGGCCATGCGGCGCAGCTCGATCTTACTGGCTTCGGTCAGGGAATACTGGGCGGTGGGGAAGAGAATACCGCTGTCGAAGGTCACCATAATGCCTTCGCCTACGCGTTCGACCGCGGCACCTTCTACCTGCTCAATCTCCTGGGCCTGCTTGTCCATGTAATCTCCGATCACGGCACCCGCGGCCCCGCCGATGACGGATCCGATAATGGCGCCCTTCGTACCACTGCCGTTGTTCTTACCGATGACCCCACCGATAACGCCGCCGGCCGTACCGCCGAGGGCTCCGCCCTTTACGGCCTTGCTGGTATTACAGCTGGTGACAAAAACGAGGAGGAAAGCGAGGAGAAGGAAGGATAAGGATCTTGCGGTGGTTCTCATAAACGGTCTGGTTAGGGGTTGTAAGGCTAAAACCCGGTCCGGGTATACCATGTTTGGTGACCGCCTGTTAAGACTTCCTTACCAAGTCCGCGACGATCCGCGCCGAAAGCAGGCAGAGCGGTACCCCACCCCCCGGATGTACGCTGCCGCCGAGGAAGTACAGGCCGTCGATCTCGCGGCTGAAATTGGGGTGGCGGAGGAAGGCCGCCATCGTGTTGTTGCTGCTCGTGCCGTAGAGGGCCCCCTGATGGCTGCCCGTGAGCCGCTCGATGTCGGGCGGGGTGATGACGCGCTCGGCGTTCAGGTGGCTTTCCAGCCAGTTGGGCTGCGTCAGCGGGGGGAGGGACCCCTGGTGTAAGCCGGGTGCCAGGTAAATCGACAAGGCAGCAATGACCTGGCTCCGCAGCTTCGCGGTCAGCGCATCCCAGTCCTGCCCGGTATGCGCCGGAGCATTGACCATGACGAACCAGTTTTCGTGGCCGGCGGGGGCATCGCCCGGCACCAGCTTGCTGCTGATGTTGACGTAGATCGTGACATCGTCGCTGAGGCTACCGGCCTCCAATTTCGTAAATTCAGTGGCGTAATCCTTGCTGAAGAAGATGTTGTGCAGCCCCAGCTCGGGAAACTCCCGGTCGATGCCCCAGTAGAAGATGACGGCGCTCGTGCTTTTCTGCTGTTTGAGGGTAAGTTTTGGGCGCCTGGCGCCGGGGAGGAGGCGGTCGTAGGCTAGCCAGACGTCCATGTTGCAGACGACCCGGTCGTAGGGGATTTCACTGCCGTTCACCTGGATGCCCTGCACCCGCGATCCGGCCCTACGAATACGGTCGACGCGCTGGTTGAAATGGTAACGCACGCCCAGCCGCTTTCCGAGCGCGTAAATGCTGTTGGCGATGTCGTACATGCCCCCCTCGGGCAGGTAGGCGCCAAAGTGGTGCTCGAAGTGGGGGATCATGGAAAGGAGGCCCGGCGCCTTATAGGGATTGCTGCCGTTGTAGGTGGCGAAGCGGTCGAAGAGCTGGACGAGGCGGGGGTCGTGCAGGGCGGCTTCGTGTACCTCGTGCATGGTCCTGAAGAGGTCGAGGCCCGGGATCCTGAGCATGGCGTAGGCGACCTGGGGATCGAGCCAAGTGCTCAGTTTGTGGAGACTTTTTTCCAGGAAGGTGCGGCCGGTAAGCTCGTACTTGCGGGCGGCGGTGTCCATGAAGTCGCGCATCGCCTGCTCCGGCACATCGAAGGTTTCGGCGGCGGAGCGGACCAGTTCGGCGGTGGACGCGGGTGCGGTGAAGCGGGTACCGTCGGGCCACCAGTAGCGGCAGACTTCCGGCAGGCGGGTATAGTGGAAGTGGTCACGGGGATCCTCACCGGCCAGGGTGAAGAGCTCGTCGACGTACTGCGGCATGGTGAAGAGCGAGGGACCGAAGTCGAAGCGGTACCCGCCCGGCAGACTGAACTCGGAAAGTTTGCCCCCCGGGCCTTCGTTGGCTTCGTAAACATCCACCGTATGGCCGGCGGCGGCCAGGCGAACGGCGGCGGCCAGCCCGGCAATGCCTGCTCCGATGACGGCGGTTTTCATAGTGGGGGAAACCCTGGGGGCGGCAAAGGGTTTATCTTTGTTGCGGGTCGTCCACTCCACCGCTTGTCCCTCGTGGGCAAGAGGAAAGTCCGGGCAACGCAGGGCACCACGCCGGCTAACGGCCGGGGCTCCCTCTTGATTTCGGTCGGGAGGGGGTACGGAAAGTGCAACAGAAAGCAAACCGCCCCGACTCAGTCGGGGTAAGGGTGAAACCGTGGGGTAAGAGCCCACGCCTTCCCGTAGCAATGCGGGACGGAGGTAAACCCCGTGGGTTGAAATACCAAACAGCGTTCCTTTCCCTCCGGGGAAAACGGCCGGCCCGGTCGGAATCCAGGAGCGCGGGTAGGTAGTTTGAGCCGTCGGGCAACCGGCGGCCTAGATAAATGGTGGAGCGTTCTCCCGATTTCGGTCGGGGGGACCGACAGAACCCGGCTTACCGGAACGGCCCGTACCGGCGGCCTCCCTTCTGCGGATCGGGGGCCGTTGGTTTTTCTCCCCGGCCCGGCGTATGTTGGGCTACACGTTTACCCTATGTACCGACTATTCTACTTCGCCGGCTTGCTTTGCTTTTTAAGCTGCGGCCCCGACGGCGACCCCACCACCGAGGAAGACGACCGCCCCCTGAACGTCGTCTTCATCCTGGCCGACGACCTCGGCTACCACGACCTGGGCGCCACCGGCTCCGAATTTTACGAGACGCCCAACCTGGACAAGCTCGCCAAGCGGAGCATCGTCTTCGACCGGGCCTACGCGGGGAGCCGGGTGTGCAGTCCGTCGCGGGCTACCCTCCTGCTCGGTGAATACACCGCCACCCACGGCATTACCGACTGGATCGGCGCCGCCGCCGGCGAGGACTGGCGCAACGCCAACCGCTTCACCACCCACCTGCCGGCGCAATATGCCCGGGAGCTGCCCGACAGCGCCCTGACCCTCGCCGAGGCCTTCCAGCAGAACGGCTACCGCACCTTTTTCGCCGGCAAGTGGCACCTCGGCGGGGAGGGCAGCATGCCCACCAACCACGGCTTCGACGTCAACGTCGGCGGCAACGACACGGGCTCCCCGGCCGGCGGCTACTTCGATCCCTACGACAATCCCGATCTCCCCAACCGGCGGCCCGGCGAGAACCTCTCCATGCGGCTGGCCAGCGAGACGAAGAACTTCATCGTCACCCAGCAGGACCGCCCCTTCTTCGCCATGCTCAGTTTCTACGCCGTTCACGGCCCCATCCAGACCACCGAAGAACACTGGCGGCACTACCGCGACAAGGCCGTGGAGGGCAAACCGGCCGATCACGCCTACGAAATGGAGCGGCGGCTGCCGATCCGTACCGTGCAGGATAATCCGGTCTATGGCGGACTGGTCACCCAACTAGACGACGCCGTCGGCCTGGTCCTTGACGCCCTCGACAGCCTCGGTCTGGCCAAGAACACCCTCGTCGTCTTCACCTCCGACAACGGCGGGGTGGCCAGCGGCGACGCTTACTCCACCAGCAACCTGCCCCTCCGCGGCGGCAAGGGTTACCAGTGGGAGGGCGGTACCCGCGAGCCGTTGTTTATGCGCATCGGCAACCGCGTCCGGCGCGGTACGGTGAAAGCGCGGGTCACCGGGGCCGACCTCTACCCCACCCTGCTCTCCCTGGCCGGCATCGACGTCGACCCGCCGCAACCGATCGACGGCAGCGACCTTACCCCCCTCATCGAGGGCGAAGACTGGGCCGAGCGCCCCCTCTATTTCCATTACCCCCACTACGGCAACCAGGGCGGCGACCCCAGTTCCGAGCTCATCCTCGGCGACTGGAAGCTCATCCACTACTGGGAAACCGACACGGACGAACTCTACGACCTGGGGCGGGACCCGCAGGAGCAAGCCAACGTGGCGGAGAGCAATGCCGACCGCACTACCCAACTCCGCACCCAACTCCTCGCCTTCCTGGAGGAACGGGGTGCCGCCTACCCCACTACGGATCCCGCCTACGATGCCATGGGTGCGGAAGCGAAAGCCGCCGCATACCGCGACGAGCTCCTGCCCCGACTGGAAGCCGAGCGCACGGAGATGTTCCGGGAGGACTGGTCGCCGAATGCGGACTGGTGGGGAAGCGGGGAATAGTTCTTTAGGGGCTACAGCGCGTGGGGGGCCACCTTGCCGCCTTCCAGCTGCTTCTTGTCCTTCAGCTGCACGATCATCATCTGGCAGGGCTTGTTGTCGAGGACGCCGGACTTATGGCCCTTCTCGTCGGTGGTGCCCTGGTCGGCGCCGAAGCTGAGTTCGCCCGCGCGCATTTCGACGCGCCGGCCGTCCATGGTCTCGACCCACCAGCCGCCGCTGATGGGGATGATCCACTGGGGGGCGGGGTTTTCGTGCCAGTCGCCGTCGAAGTCGGCCGGCAGCTCGGAGAAGATGATCTGGGTGGCGCCCTTCATCAGCTTGTTGTTCCACTGCTCGCCGGAGCCGCCGCCCATGCTTTCGAGCTCGAAGTCGGTGAGGTATTCTTTCTTCTGCTTGCTGGTGCCGTCGGCGTCGGTGTAGACGTGCCAGTAGGGGATGGAGGGTTTTTGCTTATGGTCAGGCATGGTGCTTGGGTTTGTGTCAGTACAATGCGGTCTCCGACCGCGACTGTGCAACGCGGTCTATGGCCGCAGAGGTTCGGTAACCGGTACAATGCGGTTTCCGACCGCGAAAGCAAAATGCGGTCTCCGACCGCGCGGGAGGCAGGTTTCTGCCGACTTACCATACTCAGGGTGAAAAAATGCAGCTCGCGGTATCGAGGGGATGGTAATTCACCACGGATCGACTTCGTCGCACGGAGGCGCTCCGCGCAGGCCCGGATTTTCACGGATTCCCACAATCCTGACGCAGCAGCCGTGCAAATCTGACGCTAGATTACCCGGCGATGGCCCCACCGGAGGTGCGGCCGCGCCCACCCCTAAATCCCATCAAGCCGCGCAAGCGCGGTAGCCGGCAATTCCAGCGCAGCCGCCGCCACGTTCTCCCGCAGGTGCTCGACGGAGGAGGTACCGGGGAGGAGGAGGATATTCAAAGAGCGGTGGAGGAGCCAGGCGAGAGCGGTCTGGAGGGGGGTGGCGGACTGCAGTGGCGAAAACCCGCCCAGGGGAAAGTAGGAGATTGCCCACCTAACCACGGCATGGGACATTCCCCCTGCACTCAGCAATACACCGGGTAGGCCCCGGAGCGGGCCATCGCTTAGCTAGCGAGGCGGTGAAACCCCGCGCGGTCATTCCGGAATGTGCGTTGCCCGGCCCCGGAGGGGACGTCTCGGGGGAGCGAGGCGGCGGAGAGCGGTGTCCCTCGCGGTGTTGTTCGACGACGCGTACGGTCATTTTACTGGTACAGCAATTTTTACTGTACGCACTTAGTGGCCGCACGTTACAGGAGGGCGGCGCCGAAGACGCCGGCCGAATCCCCCAGCTTAGGCCTGAGGAAGCGGGTGTCCATGCGGGGATTGAAGAGGTGGTCGACGACCTGGGGGACGCCGAGGGTATACAGCTCGTCGATGTTGCCGAGGCCGCCGCCGAGGACGACGGCGTCGGGATCGAGGACGTTGATGATGTTGGCGATGCCCTTGGCGAAGAAGTGGAAGAAGCGCTCCAGGGTGCGGATGGCGGCGGGGTCGTTGCCGGACCGGTAGCGGGGGACGATCTCCCGCATCGTACGCGGGACCCCGCTCATGCGCAGGTAGTAGCGCTCGAGGGCCGGGCCGGACAAGATCTGCTCCGCACAGCCCACCCGGCCGCAGTAGCAGTAGCCCCCCGAGTGGTCGAGGAAGGTGTGGCCCCACTCGCCGCCGATGCCCTGGGCACCGCCGATGATCTTGCCGTCGACGACCACGCCGCCGCCGGTGCCGGTGCCCAGGATGACCCCGAAGACCACCTTAGCCTCGGGCAACTGATCGGGTACGCAGCCCAGCAGGGTCTCGGCGACGGCAAAGCAGTTGGCGTCGTTGGCCAGCTTGAGGGGGCGGTCGATGAGCTTTTCCAGGTCCTGCTTGATGGGGTGGCCGTTGAGGACCACCGTATTGCTGTTCTTCATCAGCCCGGTGGGCGGATCGATGGTGCCCGGGGTACCGATGCCCACCCGTTCGGCCCGTACGCCGGTAGCCTCCTCCAGTTCGTGAACCACCCGCGCGATACGCGTGAGGATGTGCGCGTAGCCCCCCTCCCGCTCGGTGGGGATGCGCCGGCGCTCCCGCACCTGGCCGAGTTCATCGAGGACGACCCCCTCGATCTTGGTGCCGCCGAGGTCGATGCCGAATTTCATTTTTATCTTAATTTGTGGGCAAAGTACCCATTTTCACGGCACCCGCGGCCCCGCAATTTGGCTTACCCCCTCACGCTTTGGGGAGTAGGGATTTGCGGATGAGCAGGTAGCAAAGGGGACCGACCAGCGGAAACAGCAGGATGGCGTACACCACCCCATTGCTCCGTCCGGAGCGGCTGCGGGCGGCCATGTCGGCGTTGGCGATCTTCAAAATCGGGCGGTAGATCAGGACCGCCACGACAATAACGGCAAGGGCGAGCAGGATGGAAGTAGTAGGCACGGCGGGAGGCTTTAGTATTCTGAACCCCGTGGGGAGGAGCTTGTTCCCATGGGCATGACTACACTCAAAGCGGGCGACGCCGCCCCCCCCTTCACCGGTACCCTGCAGGACGGCTCGTCCGTCTCCCTGGCGGATTACGCCGGCAAACGGCTGGTGCTTTTCTTCTATCCTAAAGACGATACACCGGGCTGTACGGCGGCGGCCTGCAGCCTGCGCGACGGGTTCGGGGAGCTGAAGGCGGAGGGCTTCGAGCTGCTGGGCGTGAGCCCCGACGGCGTGAAGAAGCACCAGAAATTCATCGAGAAGTATGACCTCCCCATGCCCCTGGTGGCCGACGAGGAGCATAAGATCATGGATGCTTACGGGGTCTGGGGTCCCAAGAAGTTCATGGGCCGGGAGTACGACGGCGTTCACCGCACCACCTTCGTGATCGGTGCGGAAGGGAAGATCGAACGGGTCATCACCAAAGTGAACACCAAGTCACACGCCGAGCAGCTGCTGGACGCCTAACTGTTGGGATATATCCTGGAAGGAATACGCGCGGGACTCCTGATCTCGCTGCTGATGGGTCCCCTGGTGGTCCTGTTGGTACAGCTGAGCCTGCGGCGCGGTACCCTCGCGAGCTTTGCGGCCGCTGCGGGCATCTGGTCCAGCGATATGGTCTATATCTCGGCCTCCCACTTCGGCCTGGAAGGACTGGAACGCCTCCTTGATTACCAGTACCTCAACGAGATTTTCGGTACCGTCGGATCCATCCTCCTAGTGGGGGCCGGACTCTTCATGTGGTACAAAAAGCCGCCCAGCCTGAAGGGCAAGAAGATCCTGCCCTCCCGCCGCGGCCTGCTCAGCGCGTGGCTGCAGGGATTCGCGCTGAACTTACTCAATCCCTTCACGGCCTTCTTCTGGTCGACCTTCGTCGTCACCCAGGTCCACAACCGGGACCTGATCTCTGCGGACGCCCTGTCCATCTATGCCGGGATGATGGGCACCATCATACTGGTCGATTCCTGCAAAGTCCTGGGCGCCCGCAAACTGCGGAAATTCCTCCGCCCGGCCATGATGCGGCGGGTGCAGCGTACGGGGGCGGTGGCGCTGGGGCTGTTTGGGATCTTGCTGGCGGTGCGGGTGTGGCTATAGGGGACTTTTACCGTAGATAGCGCAGATTCTTTTCGCGAATTTGGCGCAGATTAGCGGCCGGACCCTCGGATGACCTGCGGACGCTCCGAGGTCCTGAAGTTACAGAAGACCTTGGAGTGTCTGGTTCCAACCCTACCGCACCCGATCAGCATTGGCCTTCAAAAAGCCCTCCCACCCCGAGAACTGCTTACCTCCCGGTACCGCCGAGCGATTCTGGTAGTAGTGGCACATGGCCGCGCCGAGGGCGTCGGTGGCGTCGGAGAGGTAGCGGCTGCTGTCGAGGTCGAACTCGTTTTCGAGCATGGCGGCTACCTGTTCCTTACTGGCGTTGCCGTTGCCGGTGATGCTCTGCTTGATCTTGCGGGGGGCGTATTCGGTGACCTCGAGTCCCTGCCCGATGGCGGCGGCCATGCATACGCCCTGGGCGCGGCCGAGCTTGAGCATCGACTGGGGATTCTTACCGAAAAAGGGGGCCTCGATGGCCATGATGGTGGGCGTATGCTCCAGGATCACCTGGGTGAGGCGGCGGTGGATGGTCTCGAGGCGGCGGGCATGGTCCTTGAACTGGGCCAGCTTGAGTACGCCGAGCTCCACGATACGCCGGCTCCGGGGATGTACCTCGACTACGGCAAAGCCGAGGACCACGGTACCCGGGTCAACGCCCAGGATGCGGTAAACGGCCGGTTCGGGAGCGGATTTGGAGGCCAAGTGCCAAAGTATTGAGTGAGTAAACAGGAAACGGCAACCTCTGCCGCAGCCGACGGTACATCGATCCGGGCGTAAGGTAGCGGGAAAAGCGGGAGGCCAACAAATTTTTTGGTTTCGCCCGGAGTAAAACTATTTGGAGTTTCTGTCATTTGTATGCGTTCCGCGTACTTTGCGGGGGCAAATGTCGGCTCCGTCTCTCCCCTACCTTTCCCCCGCCGTTCGCCGCTGGGCGCTGCGCCTGTTGGCCTTCGGGGTGCTGGCTGTGTTCCTTTACCAGTTCACGGGGGTGGCGCGGCGCATGGACTGGCCCGCCTTCGTCAACGCCCTCCGCCGGCCCGGCAACTGGCGCTACCTGGTGCTGGCCGTCGCCCTCATGCCCCTCAACTGGCTCCTCGAAGCGCGTAAGTGGCAGCTGCTGCTGGGCGCCTTTTTGTCCTGGCCCTTCGGCCGGGTACTCCGCGCTACCCTTGCCGGCGTAAGCGTGAGCGCGGCCACCCCCAACCGCATCGGTGAGATCGGCGGTCGCCTGCTGCTGGCCCGCCGCCCGGAGTGGCCGGGCGTGATCGCCTCCTCCCTGCTGGGCAGCCTTTGCCAGTGGGTCGTCTTTCTTTTGGTCGCCTGGCCGGCACTGGTCTATACGCTGGGCCGGCTGCCGGGCGTAGTGCCGGAGGGACTGCCCCTCTGGTGGTTACTGCCCGTCGGTCCCCTGCTGGTGGGGGTAGCCGCCGCGGGTGGGCGGCCCCTGCTCCTCCGCTTGCTGCACTGGTACGGCCACCGCTTCGGCCGCGACGTGGCGGAGCTGCGCAGCTCGCTGGCGAAGGTAGACCGCAGGCTCCTGCTGGGC
Source organism: Chitinophagales bacterium (assembly GCA_038258275.1). Lineage (GTDB taxonomy): Bacteria > Bacteroidota > Bacteroidia > Chitinophagales > Saprospiraceae > Neolewinella. Next base: position 183,084 of record JBBSPZ010000001.1, read on the forward strand.
AGCAGCGCCTACGCCTGCCTGCGTTTCGTGCTGTACTGCAGCCAGCTGTACCTGTTGCTGTGGTTCTTCGGGCTCGAACTCCCCTGGTGGGAGGGCATGGCCGGCATCGCGGCGATCTACCTGGTGCAAGCCGGACTCCCGCTGCCCCCGGGAATCAATTTTTTAACCCGGACGGAGCTGGGTTTGTTAGTGTGGCAGGCGGGACCGGAGGAATCGGTCGCGGTGCTGGCAGCATATACCGCCCTTTTCAGCGTTAATGTCCTGTTGCCCTCCCTTCCCGGTTACTGGCTTATCGTCAGGAAAAATAAAAGTCGATGAATTCCCTGTTGCTCAAATGCCTCGTTCTGCTGCTCCTCGCCCTGCCGGCCGGGGATGCCAGGAGCCCGGCTTCTCCGCCACAGGCCCCGGCACCCGCGGACGCGCCCGCCCCCGACGTCTGCGGCATCCGCAACACGACCTTCCGGGCCGGGGAAGAGATCGTCTACAAGCTTTACTACAACTGGAATTTCGTGTGGCTGGCCGCCGGCGAAGTGACCTTCAAGGTACACGACCTGCCCAATCAGTACCGCGTCACCGTACGGGGACGTACCTACCCCAGCTACGAGTGGTTCTATAAGGTGACCGACAACTACGAAAGCTACCTGGACAAGGAAACCCTGCTGCCCCAGATCCACATCAAGGACATCCACGAGGGCGGCTACCAGAAGTACGACCGTACCACCTTTTACCAGGACGAGAACCGCATCGTCAGCTACCGCGGCCGCACCCGCAAGGACACCGAGCCCAAGTATATGAACGTCGCCCCCTGCATGCACGACCTCATTTCCATCATCTACTTCGCCCGTAACCTCAACTACAGGAACCTGCGCCAGAACCAGGAGATCCCCATCAAGATCGTCATGGACCAGGAGATGCACCCCCTCAAGATCCACTACCTGGGGCCCGAGAAGGACGTAAAGATCAAGGGTAGCGGGACCTATAATACCCTCCGTTTCAGCCCCCAGCTCATCACCGGCGAACTCTTTAAGGAGGGCGACGAGATGAAGATCTACGTGAGCGACGACCAGAACAAAATTCCCCTCATGATCGAATCACCGGTCAGCGTGGGCAGCGTCAAGGCCGTCCTGCAGTCTTACAACGGCCTCCGCTACCCCATGCAAGCCAAAGTAGACTGATGAGCCGCACCGTCCTTACCCTCCTGGTCGCCCTGCTGGCCTTTTTCCTCGGCATCGCCGCCTTTGCCCTGTGGCAGTCCCACGAGCAGGACCAGCGCCTGCACGAGGAAGCCACCGTGCTGCTCGAACGCGTACGCGACGTGATGAAACTGGTGACCGTAGAGGGCGACGTCAACGAGCTCTTCTCCTCCACTTCCTCCCGCAACGTCACCTTCTACCTGCCCCTCCCCTCCCGGTTTTCCTTCGACAAGCAGGCCACCGTGGAAGTACGCGGCAAGATATTGGTCGGCTACGACCTCGAGCAGCTCGACCTCTCCATCGACCCCGACGCCCGCACCCTCTCCGTCCGCAACCTGCCCGAGCCGGAGATTCTGGCCATCGACCACGAACTGATCTACCGCGACCTCAACGAGAGCTGGTTCAACTCCTTCAGCGCAGAAGACTACAGCCGCCTCAACCAACGCGCCAAGGAGCGCCTCCGCGACCAGGCCCTGCAGAGCGAACTCATGGCGCGGGCGCGGGTGCAGGGCAACGCGGTACTGGAAAGCATCCGCTACCTGGCCAAAAGCGCCGGCTACGAACTGGTAGTAGAGCAAGCCCTCCCCCAACCCGCCGGCTGATCAGTGTTGATTACTCCTTAAGCTTAATCTCAATCACCCCGTTAGCCCCCTGCATCCCGTAGCGGTTGGTGTCGCTGATGGTCTTGAGCACCGTGACTTGGGATATCTCGTTGATGTCGATGGTACTGTATACGGAAGCGAAGTTGTTTCCGAGGATGGTCCCGTTGATCACGAAGAGGGGAGTGGAATCGGAACCAAAATTAACGTCGCCCCGGATCCGGACGGTTGCATTGGCACCACTTCCCCGGACGGAGACACCGGCCACCTTGCGCAGGTAGGAAGTGAGGTCGATACCGGTGGAAGCGGCGTCGACCCTGACGGTGGTGTTGCCTTCCATGTTCTTGATCGCACGGCTCATGCGCTCGGAGTCCGTTGCCTGTCTGGGGGACCCGCAGGAGGCCATCGCCAGCAAACAAAGGAGCAGGGGAAGAAAGTGACGGTGCATGTACGAGGAGTTGCGTGATCGGGAAAGACAGGGTATAAAGATACGGCCCGGGCCCAATAGCTTACCTTCGCGCTCCCAAGCCTGCACTCGTAAGCAGGAAAAACCAAGCCCCGATGATCAACATCACCCTCCCCGACGGCAGCGTCCGCGAATTCGAAGCCGGCAGCAGCGCCATGGACGTGGCCCAGAGCATCAGCGCCGGACTCGCCCGCACCGTCCTCAGCGCCCGCGTCAACGGCACCGTCATCGACGCCGACCGCCCCATCGACCAGGACGCTACCGTAGAACTCCTCACCTGGAACGACCAGGCCGGTAAGGAAACCTTCTGGCACTCCACCGCCCACCTCATGGCCGAGGCGCTCGAGGAGCTCTACCCCGGCGTGAAGCTCGGCATCGGCCCCGCCGTAGAAAACGGCTTCTATTACGACGTGGATACCGGCGGCGACCGCTCCATCAGCTCCGAGGACCTCCCGAAGATCGAGAACAAGATGCTCGAACTGGCCCGCCGCAAGGTGGATTACGTCCGCAAGGACATCAGCAAGGCCGACGCCATCGCCTACTTCCGGGAGAAGCAGGATCCCTACAAGCTCGAACTGCTCGACCGCCTCGCAGACGGCAGCATCACCTTCTACACCCAGGGCGACTTCACCGACCTCTGCCGCGGGCCCCACCTCGCCAACACCGCCCCCATCAAGGCCATCAAGCTCATGCGCGTGGCCGGGGCCTACTGGCTGGGCGACGAGACCCGCGGACAGCTTACCCGCATCTACGGCATCTCCTTCCCCAAGGCCAAGGAGCTGACCGAGTACTTACATCTGCTGGAGGAAGCCAAGAAGCGCGATCACCGCAAGCTCGGCCAGGAACTGGAGCTCTTCATGTTCAGTGAAAAGGTCGGGGCCGGCCTGCCCATGTGGCTGCCCAAGGGCACCCAGCTGCGCGAGCGCCTGATCAACTACCTCAAAGAAAAGCAGGAAAACGCCGGCTACCAGCAGGTGACCACCCCCCACATCGGCAAGAAGGAACTCTACGTGACCAGCGGCCACTGGGACAAGTACGGTGCCGACAGCTTTCAGCCCATCAAGACCCCCAGGGAGGGCGAGGAGTTCCTGCTCAAGCCTATGAACTGCCCGCACCACTGCGAGATGTACAAGTTCCGTCCCCGCAGCTACCGCGAACTGCCCCTCCGCCTGGCGGAGTTCGGTACCGTGTACCGCTACGAGCAGACGGGCGAGCTGCACGGCCTCAGCCGCGTGCGCGGCTTCACCCAGGACGACGCCCACATCTTCTGCATGCCCGAGCAGGTGAAGGGCGAATTCCTGGCGGTGGTCGACATCGTCCGCGAGGTTCTCGGCATGATCGGCTTCGACGACGTCACGGCCCAAATCTCCCTGCGTGACCCCAACACCCCCGAAAAGTACATCGGCTCCGAAGAGAACTGGCAAAGCGCCGAAAAAGCCATCCTTGACGCCTGCTCCGAGATCGACATGAAGACCGTCAAGGCCTACGGCGAGGCGGCCTTCTACGGCCCCAAGCTCGACTTTATGGTCCGCGACGCCCTCGGCCGCCAGTGGCAACTCGGCACCGTGCAGGTCGACTATAACCTGCCCGACCGCTTCGAGCTCGAATACGTGGGTTCCGACAACCAGACCCACCGGCCGGTAATGATCCACCGCGCACCCTTCGGCTCGCTAGAGCGCTTTACCTCGATCCTCATCGAGCACACCGGCGGCAAGTTCCCCCTCTGGCTCACCCCCGAGCAGTTCACCGTCCTGCCCATCAGCGACAAGTTCAACGCCTACAGCAGGGAGGTCCTCGCGGCGCTCGCCAAGCACGACATCCGCGGCTCCGTCGACGACCGCAGCGAGACCATCGGCCGTAAGATCCGCGACACCGAGCTCAAGCGCATCCCCTTCATGCTCATCGTCGGTGAAAAAGAAGCGGAAAGCGGACAGGTCGCCGTGCGGGTCCAGGGCGAAGGGGACCGGGGTGCGATGACGGTGGAAGAATTTGTGGCTTTCTTTCAGACGCAGCTGTAGTTCACCACAGCGGTAAAGGAGGGCTTCCGCTGTGGTGAACTACTTTCCCTCGAAGACTCTCCGTTTCCCGTAGTAATTATAAAAGAACACCACTCCCGTAGCTACCAGCTTGATCAGCCACTCCCGGTCACCAACCAGGGGAAAGTGGTGAAGGCCATAGACGATCCCCGCATCCAGCAGGAGACCGCCGAGGCTGACGAGCATGCTGAGGGCGAAGGCCGAGCGGAGGGAGCGCGTGAGCTCGAAGACGAAGTAGCGCTGCAGGAAAAAATTGAGGACGACGCTGCAGGAATAGGCGATGACCGTAGCGGGCAGCGGCGTCAGGTAGCGGTCGACCAGTAGGAGGTAGAGGCCGTAATTGATGCCCGTGGCGACGAGGCCGGTCAGGGCGAAGGGGAGCTTTTTCCAGCCGAAGGCCCAGGCTTTTTTCACGGCCTGCTTCACCCCTCCTGCGCGAGTGCGCCGGCGCGTTCCTGGCGGAAGAAATCGCGGACTTCCCGCCAGTTGTTCACCCGTACGTACCCTTCCTCATCCAGGTTGTGGGTGGAGGTGAAGAGCAATCCCTTTCCGTTGAAGCCGGCCAGGTTGCTGACCTTATCGTCGATCATGTAGTCGCCGTGCACGATGCTCTTATTGCCGCAGAAAACGATGCGCTCCCAGTGGATGAAGGGCATGTGCTCCTCCAGCCATTCCCACTTGTCGGTGAAACTGTGCTTGAATTCGGTGGCGGCGGTCACGACGTAGACCTCGTAGTTCTCGTACAGCTCGTGCACCACTTCCCGGGCATCCTTCATCTCCGGCAGGTCGCGGAAGAAGCCGGGTTTGCGGAGCTCGTCGCGGAGCGTCTCTACGCCGGGCAGGTCGTAGATCCGCTTGCCGCGGTACTCCTCCGTGGCGATGGGCCGGCCGAAGCGTTCCTCATAAATTGCGTGGTAACGCTGGTAGTTGTCTACCATCACCTCATCCATATCTATACAAATACGCATCAATGCTCCACTTTGGTGATCCCGATGGGCTTATCCGGGTCGCTGCCGTCTTCGTCCAGTTCCTTATAGGCGGGCTCGACCTCGTGGTAATCGGGGCGGGTACCCGAAGTGATCCGCTTGACGCCCACGCGGCCCCGGTTCAGCAAGACTATGAGCGAAGGTAAGAGCAACAGCAGTACCAGGGTAGAGGCCAGCAGGCCGAAGGCCACCGATACCGCCATCGGGATCAGGAATTGGGCCTGCCGACTCCGCTCCAGCAGCAGCGGTGCAAGACCGGCAAAGGTGGTCAGGGAGGTGAGCAGGATCGGCCGGAACCGGCTGCGACCCGCGTCGTGGAGCGCATCCATCATGGTCATACCCCCGCGGATGTTGTCGTTGTAGGTAGCGATAAAGACCAGGCCATCGTTGAGGATGATGCCGACGAGGGCGATAATGCCCAGTCCCGAAAAGAGCGACAGCGGCTTGCCCATCAGCCAGTGGCCCAGAATGACCCCGATAAGGCCGAAGGGCAGCAGAAAGAACAGTACGCCCGCCTGCCCGATGGAGCGGAAGGTGAGCGCTACGACGAAGAACATGAGGCCCAGGACCACCGGCAGTACGATCTTCAGGGAATTGAACGTCTTGGCCTGGTCGCGGATCTGTCCGTCGGCTATGGTCGATACGCCGGGATAGTTGGCCAGTACCGCGGGCAGGATCTCGTCGGCGACGATGGCGTTCAGGTCCGGAACGGATACGCTGTTGGTGGCCACGTCGGCTTCCACCTTCACCTGCCGCTGGCCGTTGACGTGGTTGATGGAGATCACGCCGCGCTGGGGCTCCAGGTTGACGATCTCGGAGATGGGGTACTGGCCGCCGTCCGGCAGGCGTACCCGCATGCTGTTGAGGTCGGCCAGGCTGCGGCGGCTGTCTTCGCCGTAGCGCAGCCAGACGCGCACCTGGTCCTCGCCGCGCTGCAGGCGCTGGGCCTCCGCCCCGAAGAAGGCCGAGCGGACCTGCCCGACGATGTCCTGCAGGTCCAGGCCGAGGTAACGGGCTTTTTCCTTAAGCGAAATGTTGATCTCGCGCAGGCCCTCCTGGTTAGTGTCGGTCACGTCGGTGAGCTCGGCCATCTGTTCCAGCTCGGCCTTGACGTCGACGGTGGCTTTTTCCAGCTCTTCGATGTTGCTGCCGACGAGGCTTACGCTGACCGGCTTGCCGAAGAAGGAGTTGCCGCCGTAGCTCAGGATCTCGGCTTCCTCCACGTTGCCTACCTCCTCACGGATGGCATTCTGGACGGTGCGGACGTCGATGTCGCCCCGTTCCTCCCCCGGCAACAGCGCTACTTCCAGGCTTCCCTGGTAGGTGGTGGGCCCGAGAGCCACTTCAATGCGGGTCACGAGCTCCCGACCGTCCTCGAAGTGCTCCTCGCTCATGCGGTCGTTGACCCGCTTGGCGGCCTCCTCGATGCGCAGCAGGACCTCCATCGTTTTACTTTCCGGGGTACCGGCGGGCAGCTGCAGGGTGATGTCGACCTCGTCGCGTTCGATTGTCGGGAAGACCGCGGTCAGCACGAAGCCGCCGCTCACCAGTCCGACGCACAAGAAGAGCACGGCCAGGCAGATCGACAGGGTGAGGAACTTGAAGCGCATCGTCCACGCCAGTACGGGCGCGTAGAGGGTGTCGCGCATGTAGTTCATCAGCTGGTCGAACTTGCGCTGCACCACGTTGGGCTTCACGTTAGGGTCCAGGGCCTTGGAGTGGGAGATGTGGGTAGGCAGGATGATCGCCCCCTCGATCAGGGAGAAGATCAGCGAAAAGATGACCACGATCGCCATTTCGCGGAAGATGTCCCCCAGTCGCCCGTCGATGAAGAAGAAGCTGCAAAAGGCGATGACCGTGGTCAGGATGGCCGCGAAGACCGCACTGAGTACGTCGAACGTGCCGTTCAGTGCGGCCTTTACCCGGGGCAGTCCTTTTTCGTGGTAGCTGTAGATGTTCTCGCCGATCACGATGCCATCGTCGACCAGGATACCGATCACGATGATCATACCGAAAAGCGAGATGACGTTGAGGGTGATGTCGAGTGCGCTGGCGACGATGAACATCCCCGCGAAACTGATCGGGATCGACAGGGCCACCCAGAACGCGAGCCGCCAGTGCAGGAACACGGCCAGCAGCAGGGCCACGATCACGAAGCCCTGAATTCCGTTGGTTTGCAGGGTGTTCATCCGCTGCCGCAGCGTAATACTGGCGTCGCTGATCACCGCGGCCTGGATGGTCGCGCTCTCGGCGTTAAAGGTTTCCAGGTACTCCTTCACCTTGTCGGTGATGGAGAGCATGTCTTCCTCGAGGGTGTTCTGCACGTCGATGCGGACGCTGGGCTTGCCATCCAGGAAACCCCGGTTGGGCTGATCGGCCCAGCGGTCGCGTACGGTCGCCACCTGCCGCAGCCGGACCGTGCCGCCACTGGGGGTGGTCTTGATCACGATGTCCTGGAGGCCGTCGGCGTAGTATTCCTTGTTGCGGGCCCGGAGCAGCAGCTCCTCGTTGAGCCCCTTTACGGTACCCCCCGTAATGTCCACGTTGGTGCGCCGCACGGCGTCGGCCGCTTCCTGGAAAGTAAGGCCGTAGGCCTGCAGGTCCGCCTCGCGGAAGGCGATCTCGATCTCCTCGTCCGGGAAGCCGGACAGCTCCACTTTCGAGATTCCGTCGATGGCCAGGAGGTCATCTTCCACCTGACGGGCGGTCGCCTTGAGGGCGTTCAGGTTGACCCCCTCCCCCGTCAGGGCGAAGCTGATGGCCCGCCCGAGCTGTTCCTGCTTATAGATCACCGGGGGCTCGATGCCCACCGGGAAGCTGCTCACGCGGTCCACCTCGTTCTTCACGTCCTGGAGGATCACGTCGGTATCGTATCCCTTCAGGACCTCCACGGTGATCTGTCCGCTGTTCTCGGAGCTCACGCTGCTGTAGCGCTCCACGCCGGTCAGGCCCTTCAGGTTTTCCTCGATCTTATTGATGATGCCTTCCTCGACTTCCTCGGGGCTGGCCCCGGGATAGACCACCTGGATAAAGATGTTGCGGCTGGGCGTCTCGGGGAAGAAGGTCGACTTCATCTGCGTCAGGCTCAGCCCGCCCATGATCAGCATCCCGAACATCAGCAAATTCGCCGCGACCGGATACTTGATGAAGTAATTGATAAATCCTTTCATGGCTACGGCTTACTTCAGGCTGCTGGTAGATTCGGCGCCACCGACGACGGCGGCCTCCCGGACGGGCGCGTCTTCTCCGGAACTCTCGGAGATCCGCACCAGCATCCCGTCAAAAGCGCCGGGTACGGTACTCGTGAGCAGTTGGGTGCCGTCGGTCAATCCGCTCACGATGGCGGTAGACCGGTTGGCCTTCCGTACGGTCACGGGCTGGAGGCGTAGCAGGCTGTCCTGCTCCACCACGTATACTTCGTTTTCGTTTATCAGTAGGGTGCGGTCGATCTCGACCACGTTCTCCATGGTCACGGCAGCGGCCTCCCCGCGCAGGTACATGCCCTCGCGCAGGTTCTTGCCGCTCACGCCGATGTACACGTTTACGGTCTGCGTGCCCTCGTCGATCTGATCGCTGATGCGCTGGATGGTGCCCGGCCATTTCCCGTCGATGTCCTCGCTGTAGAGCGTCACTTTGCCCCCCGTCTGGAGGTAGTACAGGTCGGAAAGCGGCACGGTCGCCACCAGCTCGTAGTAGCCCGTGGCCATCAGCTCGCCCAGGGCCTGACCGGCCCGCACGACGGCACCGCGGTCGATCATCACCGTCGTCAGGACGCCGGAGAAAGGGGCGCGGATGACGTACTTGCTCAGGCGCTCCTCCAAGCTTTTGATGGTGTAGTACTGGGTGTAGAGGTTACGTCCCGCTACGAAGAGTTTCTCCTGCTGGTCCACGGCCGTGGGCAGTTCCGGCAGGGGGGCATCCACGTCGAAGTCGTCGAGGTAAGCTTCCCAGGTGGGAAAGCTCTTGGGGTAGTCGATCTTCAGGTCGGGCATGATCTGGGCGACCGAATTGAGCAGGGTGGCCTTCTGGGCCTGGAGGTTGAGGCGGGCCTCCCCGGCGTTGATGCGCAGGATCGTTTCCCCCTCCGGGAAGTAGGTGCCCTCCTTGAGGGGCCGGCTGCTTTCCTCGACCACGCCGCCCACCTCGCTGTAGAGCTCGATCTTGTTGTAGGCCTGCAGTCGTCCCTGCACGTCGAGCGTGGTGGCCAGGTCGCTGTTGTCGATCCTGCGCGTCTCCACGCTGCGTACCCGTTTTTCCACCGGTTTGCGCGGCGCTTCCTGCTTCATGGAGCCGAGGTAGGTCATCCCAAAATACCCGAGTGCGATGATTCCTAGCCCGAGCAGCGCTTTGAGTAAGTTTTTGACGGTCTTGTTATTCATATAGCTGAGGCATTGGGGGACAAGGAGTTAACCGCCCGGTTTAAATAGTGTTTTGGCTGCTTCTCCTTTAGCGATCATTCTGCGCGGTCGCAGGTGCAGGGTCGTGTCAGAACGGCCAGAAGGCGTTGGCGATCGCCCCTACGATCACCACCACCAGCAGGCGATACGCCCACACCCCGGCACGTGGATCGTTGGCCGCGTACCGCGCCGTAAGATACCCCCCGATCGTTTGCCCTACCGCCATCAGCATACCAATTTCCCAGTCGATCAGGCCGCGCCACGCAAAGACGAGCACCGCGATCAGGGTGTAGATCGGCACCACGATCCCCTTGACCACGTTGGCCTGGATGATCTCGTACTTGGCCACCAGCACCATCAGGGCGAGGAAGAAGATGCCCATGCCCATCTGGATGAAGCCGCCGTAAATGCCCATCGCGAAGAAGGCCGGCACGAGGATCCACCGCGACAGCGGCTCCCCGCCCCCGTCCGCGGCGATCCAGCGCTTGGGATCCACCAGCACCACCAGCAGCATCACGAAGAGCAGGTAGCGGAAGATGGTGCGGTAGGTGGCGTTGTCGACCACCAGGCTCAGGTAGATGCCGACCACGGCCCCGAGGCTGGCGATCACCACGATCGTCCACATTTCCCGCCGGCGATCTGCGGGCAGCTTGAGCCGCCCCGCCCGCTGGAAGGCCCAGGTGCCGGCCGCGCTCTGGGTGACGATGCCGACCCGGTTGGTGGCGTTGGCCACGTCGGCGGGCAGGCCCAGTACCTCCATGAGGATGGTCAGGGTGATGGCCGATCCGTTGCCGGCCAGGGTATTGATGCCCCCGGCGAGGAAGGAGCCCACCAGGGCAATGAGGTAGTTCGTGATCAACGGGTGAGGACAATATAGTCCAGGAGCAAGGTCTCCAGGAAGGTTTCGTGGGGGGTGGGTACGGCGTCGAGGTCCAGCAGCTCCGCCATGCGGGCGGCCAGGGCGGCCAGCGCCTCCCGGTGGGCGGGGTTGCGGTAGCGGCGGTAGCGCAGCAGACACTGCTTGACGACGAGCATGTCTTCGTCCGTCAGCCGCTGCACGGCCGGGTAGGCGGCCGCGTGTTGCTCCCGGCGCCGGATGGTCAGGATATCGGCTAATCTTACCCCCCCGGCGCGGGAAGTAGCGATGACGACGGTGCGGGCGATCAGGTCACCCAGCCGCTGCTGTTGCGGGCCGGTGGCGACCAGCAGTACGGCCAGCATGCCCCCGGTGAACACCACGTCGGGCAGCAGGAACACCGCCCGGCCCAGGAAATCGGCGGGGGTGGGGTCCTTGCCGTCCAGGCGGATTACCCGCAGCCCCAGCACCCGCTTCCCTGCCGTTTGCCCCCGGCTAAGCATCTCCCAGAAAAAGAAATAAAGGAGCAGGTAGAATACCGGGGCCAGCCGGAAGACGATCTCTAAATTTAGGTCGCCATCCAGCTGGTCGAGCAGGAAAACGAGAAGCAGGTAGGAGCCGGCCACGAGCAGCAGGTCGATGCAGAAGGCACCGGTGCGGACGCCTACTCCGGCCGTCTCGTAGTCGATCCTGACGTTCTGGGTGGTATGTATCGTAACGGCCGCCATACAGGGGGGTAAAGTTACTAAACCTTTAAAGGCGGTCAGGCATACACCTCTGCGGCAACGGCTCCGTTCTACAACGTCTCCCCCATGAGCAAGAAATCCATTTACCTCATCATCGGCCTCATCGTCTCGTCCATCGTAGGCCTGATCATCCTGCAGTTGCAGCTGATCCAGACCGGCCTGGAGGTCAACCGCGAGCGCTACGACCGCACGGTGCAGAACGTACTTAAGAACGTGGCCGATGAGGTGGAGGATAAGGAGGAGGATGAGATCCGCCTCACCCTCAACAACGGGTACGCCGGCGGCGTGCCCGACACCCGCTACGGGGAATTTCTGATCACGGGGCGCACCGGCGGCCTGCTCTCGGGCAGTACGATCCGCATCAGCCCCAACTCCTTCCGCCTCCGGGCCCAGTTTTCTGCCCGCAACCTCGAGGAACGGGTAGACCGGGAAGGCGTCGATAAGATGCTGACCAAGGAAATGCGCAACGCCGGCATCCTGGACGAGCTCGAATACGGCATCTACGACACCCGCCAGCAACGCTTCATCTCCCGGAACGGCCGCCCCCTTTCGCCCGCCGGCTCGGATACCAGCCGCCACGTGGACCTGATGCACGGCGATTACGTGGTCAGCCTCTTCGACAACGACCCCTTCATTCCCGGCGAAATACGGGCCTACAGCCCCGACAAGGACGGCGTCATCTACAGCTCCCTGTACGGCAACCTGGCCGCCAGCGTGGTCTTCGTACTCATCATCCTGGGGTGTTTCGTGTATACGATCTACGTGATCCTGCGGCAGAAAAAGGTATCGGAGATGAAGACCGACTTCATCAACAACATGACCCACGAATTTAAGACGCCGATCGCGACCATCTCCCTGGCCACCGACAGCATCGTGAGCCCCAAGATCAGCGGGAACCCCGACAAGGTGCTGCGCTTCGCCCGCATCATCAAGCAGGAAAACAAGCGCATGAACGACCAGGTGGAAAAGGTGCTGCAGATGGCCAAGCTGGATAAATCCCGCCTCAACCTCAACCTGACCGCCGTCGACCTGCACGCCGTGATCCAGAGTGCCGTGGAGTACATCTGCCTGCAGGTGGAGCCCCGCGGCGGCACGGTGAATACCGACCTGAGGGCCGACCCCTCCGTGGTGGAGGGCGACCTGACCCACCTGTCGAGCCTCATCAATAACCTACTCGACAACGCCAACAAGTACTCGCCCGAGGCGCCGGAGATCGTCGTCAGCACCCGAAAGGTGGCCAGGGGGATGGAAGTGACGGTGGCCGATCACGGACTGGGGATGACCCGCGAAGCACGAAAAAACATTTTCGACCGTTTCTACCGGGTACATACGGGTGATCGACACGACGTGAAGGGATTTGGCCTGGGCCTCTCCTACGTCAAGACCATCACCGAAGTACACAACGGAAGCATCGAAGTACGCAGCGAGCCCGGCAAGGGCAGCAGCTTCGTCGTTACCTTCCCCTACCATCAGTCCGAATGACCCAATCCAACCCGAATCCTCCAACCACCTCCCTGACGTATGAGCGAAATTAACCCTATCGAAGCCAAGATCCTCCTCGTGGAGGACGACCAGAACTTTGGCGATGTACTGCGCTCCTTTCTTGAAGTTCACGACTACGACGTCACCCTGGCCGTGGATGGCGTAGCCGGCCTGGAGGCGTACCGCCACGGGAAGTGGGACCTCTGCATCTTCGACGTGATGATGCCCCGCCTGAGCGGATTCGAGCTGGCCAAGAAGGTCCGGGAAACCGACAGCCAGACCCCCATCATTTTCCTCACCGCCAAGGCCATGAAGGACGACGTACTCAACGGCTTCGAACTCGGCGCCGACGATTACATCACCAAGCCCTTCAACAGCGAGGAACTGCTGGCCCGGATCAATGTTATCCTGCGCCGCAGCCAGGTGGCCGCCGACCCCAAGGAGGAGCAGACCGACTTCGACTTCGGCCAGTTTCATTTCAATTTTCCCCTGCGTATCCTGACCCACACCGACGAAAAGGGCCAAAAAGGAAAGGAGAAGCTTTCGCCCAAGGAGGCCCAGCTGCTGAAGCTCTTTGCCCTGCACAAGAATAACATTCTAAGCCGCAGCGAAGCCCTGACCAAGATCTGGGGGGAAGACAACTACTTCACGGCGCGCTCCATGGACGTCTTCGTAACCAAGTTGCGCAAGTACCTCAAGCCCGATGCCGCGATCGAGATCGTGAATATTCACGGCAACGGCTTCCAGTTGCTCGTCAGCAGCGAGCAGGAAAGCTGATCCTTACAGATAAGCTGTTAAAAATAATTTCGTCAATACCCTTCCCGGTATCCAGGGGGTTCTAGAAGGACAACCACCGAAATGCCCCCCTCATCCATAAAATAGCGGCTTGTGTCGCCCACAATAGATAATGGACGCCTGTTTCAGGTCGTTACTACGATTAGTTTTTGGGATTATAATTTTATTGGCCGGAGCCCTGCGCTCCGGCTTTTTTTGTTTTTCTACCCTCCCCTATGCTACATCGACCCCGCCTGCTGTCCTGCACCCTCCTCCTGCTCCTCCTGGCCGGCCGGCTCGGCGCCCAGGCGACCCTCTCCCCGGCTACCGCCGAACTTGACCGCCGGGTGGCCGCCAGTGAGGTGTTCGCCGCCGGGCACACCGGCTTTTGCCTGTACGACCTAACCACCGGCCAGGAGCTGTACGCCTACAACGCCGACCGCTACTTCGTACCGGCCAGCAACGTGAAGTTGCTCACCTTTTACCTCGCCCAGCGGGAGCTCGATCACGCCGCACCGGCCCTGTTCTTTCGCACTTACCCCAACCGGACCGAGCTGTGGGGCAGCGGATATCCCTTGCTGCTTCACCCCTCCTTCCGGGAATTCGACGAACTGTCTCCGTGGCTGATCGCCCAGCAGCAGCCCCTGGTCTTCAATTTTCCGACGGCGGAGGAGCTGCCCCGCTACGGCGCCGGCTGGAGTTGGGACGATTACAACTACGGCTACTCCTTCGAGCGCTCCCCCTTCCCCGTCTACGGCGACCGGCTCCACCTGGATTTCGAGCCCGCCGGCGAGGGAGGAGAGGAAGTGCTGCAGGGTACCCCGCCAGAAGTGGTTTCCTCCCTCGCGCTCGACCTGACCCAGGAGTATACCATCCGCCGGCGGGAAGCAAGCAACGCCTACAGCGTCGGCCCCGGCTTTACCGATCCCGATAACTTCCCCCTGGAGCGGCCCCTGACCGTCAGCCCTGAATTCACCGTGCGCCAGCTGGAGGAAGCTTTTCCCAACGCGGCGATCCGCCTGGGCACCGCCCCCCGGCCCCCCGCTTCCCAGCTCGGTTTCCTCACCGTCTCCCTGCCGGACACGGTCTACCGCAAATTTTTGCAGGATAGCGACAACTACCTGGCTGAGCAGCTGGTCCTGCAGGCGGCCGCCGCCCGCTACGGCACCCTCGACGAGGAAATGATCCTGGACTACGCTACCGATACCCTCTTCGCTGGCCTCGGGCTGGGCGAGCTGCGCTACGCGGACGGCAGCGGCCTGAGCCGGTACAACCTGGTGAAGCCCCGCCAGTTTGTCCGCCTCCTGCTGGCGCTCGACCGGGAGGTCGGCCACGACCGGCTGCTGAGCCTTCTCCCAGCGGGCGGGCAAAGCGGCACCCTCAAGCAGCGCTTTGCCAACCGGCCGGCGACCTACGTCTGGGCCAAGACCGGCACCCTGAGCGGGGTTACCTGCCTCAGTGGACTGATCCGCAGCAAAGCCGGTCACTGGATGGCCTTCAGCCTTCTGCACAACAACGTCGTCGGGCGCACTACCCCCTATTACCGGGAGATGGACGACATCCTGGGCTGGATCTACGATACCCTGTAGCCCCGCTCCAATTATCTCCATCTTTGCACCCCCAAACAACTGAAATATGGTATACCTCGAACTCGAAAAGGTATCTAAGATCTACGGCGAAAAAGTGCTCTTCGACCAGGTCGACCTACAGGTAGCCCAGAACACCAAGGTCGCCCTCGTCGCCAAAAACGGCACCGGGAAGTCAACCCTCCTGCGGGTCGCCGCGGGCATCGATCTCCCCGAAGGGATAGGCTCGAGTGTCTACGTACACAAGGATGCCCGCATGGCCTACCTGCCGCAGGACCCCGATTTTGGGCCCAATGCCACGGTCATGGACGCCGTCTTCGACAGCGATAATGAGATGGTCAAGGCGGTGCGCGACTACGAAGAGTCGCTTTCCCGCCCCGACAAGCCCCAGTTGCTGCAGGACGCCCTGAGCCGCATGGATCGCCTCCAGGCCTGGGATATCGAGGCCCGCATCAAAGAAGTACTGAGCAAGCTCAACATCGAGGACGTCAACCAGAAGGTCGCTACCCTCTCCGGCGGACAGCGCAAGCGGGTGGCCCTGGCCAAACTCATCATCGACGAGCCCGACCTGGTCATCCTGGACGAACCCACCAACCACCTCGACCTCGATATGATCGAGTGGCTGGAGGAGTGGCTGCAATCTACCAACCTGACCCTGCTGATGGTCACCCACGACCGCTACTTCCTCGAGCGCGTCTGTAACCGAATCATCGAGCTCGAGGGCGGCAACATCTACCACTATACCGGTAACTACTCCGACTTCCTCAATAAGAAGGCTACCCGGGAGGAGACCGAAAGCGCGGAACTGGACAAGGACCGCAAGCGGATGAAGCAGGAGCTCGAGTGGGTGCGCCGCATGCCCAGCGGCCGCGGCACCAAGGCCAAAAGCCGGCTGAGTGCCTTCAGCGACCTCAAGGAAAAGGTTGGCGGATTCCGCAAGGATGACGAGCTCACCTTGGAGATCAAGGGGCAGCGCCTGGGCAGCAAGATCCTCGAGGCCCACAACATCGGCAAGTCCTACGGCGACAACGAGTTGGTCAAGGGATTCAGCTATAAATTCCAGAAGGGCGAGCGCGCGGGCATCGTGGGCCGCAACGGAGCGGGTAAATCGACCCTCCTGCACATGCTCACCAAGGAGCTCGAGCCCGATACCGGCAAGGTCGTCCACGGCAGCAACACCCACTTCGGCTACTATACCCAGGACGGCATCCACCTCGCCAACGATATGCGGGTGATCGACGTGGTCCGCGAGATCGCCGAATTCATTCCCCTGGAAAAGGGACTGAAGCTGACGGCAAGGGGCTTGCTGGAGCGTTTCATGTTTAACAGCAAGCAGCAACAGGTGTACGTCAGCCAGCTCAGCGGCGGCGAGCGCCGGCGGCTCTACCTGCTCACTATCCTGATGAAGAACCCCAACTTCCTCATCCTCGACGAACCGACGAACGACCTCGACATCATGACCCTCAACGTGCTGGAGGACTTCCTGATGGATTTCCCCGGCTGCGTGCTCATCGTGAGTCACGACCGCTTCTTCCTGGACAAGCTGGCCCACCACCTCTTCATCTTCGAGGGCGACGGGAAGATCCGCGACTGGAACGGCCTGTACACCGAATACCGCGCCCAACTGAAGGAGGAACAACGGGAGGAGCGCGCGGCTGCTGCTCCGGCGGTCGCGGCACCCGCGGCCCCGCCCCCCACCACGCCCGAACCCCAGCTGACGCAGGAACAACGGAAGGCCATCCGGCGGGTGGAAGGGCAGATCAGCAAACTGGAGGAAAAGAAAAAGAGCATCAATGCCCAGTTCAACAACATCGCGGCCCTTACTCCCGAGCGCATCGCCGACCTGGGGCGTGAGCTGGCCGAAGTGAACGGGGCCATCGAGGAAAAGGAACTCGAATGGATGGAACTGGTGGAGGGCTAGTACCTGGATTCTCTTTCCACACCCAAAAGTTGGTTCTGCGCGATCCGCCTGTCCGTCAGGGACTTAAAGCTTAGGGTTTTCCACCTCTGAGCCGGGGATAACGGTGGAAAAGGGGGTGGTTTTCCACAGGGTGGTGGAGCGACCGGCCGAAAGGGGGGTAGTTATCCACATTTCCACAGCTACTAACAATCTTAATCCACGCCTTCTCCGCAGCTTTTGCGGCGGAATCCCCAGCGCAGTGTAAAAAAGTTATCCCCAGTAGCCGGGGTGACCGGATTGTGGGAGAATCCCGAATCCCTTTGAATTCCGCGGCGTTAGGTGGTGGAAAGCTGGTGGAAAACCCGGGACAAACGGTGGAGAGTGACTTAAGCAAGCAAGCGATCCCCTGATTCTCCCGCTTTCCACACCCCTGATAATGATAAAGGGATTTGAATTTTTAAAAAAGATAATAACTATTAGAGCGATGGGAAAATTGGCGAGCGGCTACCCCCGCAGCGTGAAAATCTGGTTGATCGTGGGCCTGGTCATGGTCGTGGGCCAGATCGTGATCGGGGGCATCACGCGACTGACGGAATCGGGCCTCTCGATCACCGAATGGAAGCCCCTCAGCGGAGCGATGCCCCCGCTCAACGAGGCCGACTGGGCGGTGGAATTCGGCAAGTACCAGGAATCGCCGCAGTACGCCAAGATATTTGCCGACATCTCACTGTCCGATTTCAAGTTCATCTACTTCTGGGAGTGGTTCCACCGGCAGTGGGCCCGCATGATGGGTGTGGTCTTCCTCGTCGGTTTCCTGGTCTTCTGGGGTAAAAAGTACCTGGACCCGCCCCTCATGCGCCGACTGGGCGTGGTGGTCCTCCTGGCGGCCGTGGCGGCGAGTTTTGGGTGGATCATGGTGGCCAGCGGGCTGATCGACCGTCCGTGGGTCAACGCCTACAAGCTCACCCTCCACCTTGCCCTGGGCCTGACGCTCTTCTCCTATTTGCTCTGGGTTACCTTCCAGGTTATTCTGCCGCGGAGGCGGGGTTATCCACATTCTTCGGTGGACAAGCTGCGTTGGCCGTTGAATATTCTCCTCATTTGCCAGTTGCTGCTGGGGGGCGTGATGAGCGGGGCGAAGGCCGCCCTGCCCTACCCGACCTGGCCGGATATGAACGGTAAATTCGTACCTACCCCGTTGCTGGACGCAAATCAGTGGAATGTGGAAAACCTCGTCCATTACGAGGCGGCCCTCTTCCAGCCCGCCCTCTTTCAGTTCTTGCACCGGATGACGGCTTATGCGCTGTTAATCATGGCGTTATACTTTATTTACCGCTGTGGAAAGCAGCTGCGCAGCGGGGAGGTAGCGCGGGCGAATACCCTGTTGATAAGCCTGTTGATAACCCAGGCCGTGCTTGGGATAGCCACCGTGGTGAACAGCGTAGGACAGGTGCCGGTCAGCTGGGGAGTGGCCCACCAGTTCACCGCCATACTGGTCGTATCGTCAGTCCTTTACGTGAATTACCTCTTCCGGCCGGGAAGGCCGTTAAGGCCTGTGGAAAAGATGGTGGAAAACTAAGCGGAAAAAAATTTGAAGCTTAATTCAACCGGGAACGGTCGTGCTCCCACCCCAGTTTGCGGCGTCCGAGGTACCGACCGGTCAGGAAAATGGCCAGCAGGAAGTGTAGGAGAGCGGCCCGCTGGTCGGGATTGTACAGCGTCTGCACCAGGATCATGGCGAAGTGGTAGATCGCCAGGCTCAGCGTGACCAGCAGGAAAGTGGGGGTATGCGTGCGCTTCAGGTAGGCATAGAGGGAAAGGCCGGACAGGAACAGCGCCGCCAGGCCGTGCATGCGCAGCAGCAGCTCGAAGCTTGCGCCCTCGGAGGTGCCAAATCCCGGAACCAGGTCGCCGACGCCGGGGTAAAACAGGAAGAGGAGCCCGACGATGCCTTCGATCAGGGTGTGGAGGAGGAGAATCATATCCGGGCAACCGACTTTTCCCCCCTCCGGTTTTTTATTCTTCGTAAACTGTGGGCGCAGCTACGATCATGGGCATCACAACATCTTCCTGGGGTCGCGCCCTCGTCTGGTCGCTCATCGCCGCCGCCTTTATCGGCCCCGGTACCGTCGCCACGGCGACCACCGCGGGCGCGGTCGGCGGAGTGGCCTACCTACCGGTGGTGGGGGTAGCTGCCCTGGCGGGTTACGTATTTATGGAAATGGCGGCGCGCATCACCATTGTGAGCGGGCAGTCGCTGGGACAAATTCTCAGCCAGCACAGCCGGTCCCTGCCGGTACTCACCTTTCTGGCCGTTGTATTCGGCTGCCTGGCCTACCAGGCGGGCAATCTGCTGGGTGCCCTGGGCGGACTGCAGCTCCTGCTGCCCGTGGGTCGCTGGTGGTTGCTGCCGCTGGCCGGCGGTATCGTGGCCTTGCTGTGGTCGGGCAGTACGCGGCTGATCAGCCGGGCCATGGCCTACCTCGTGGCCGCGATGGGCTTGCTCTTCGTGGTGGCGGCGGCCCGGGTGCTCCTCGCGGGCAGTGCGGGATCGCCGGTGGCCACGGGCGTAGATGCCTCCGTAGTGCTTGCCCTGATCGGTACGACCATCGTACCCTATAACTTTTTTCTTGCCGCCGGGCTGGGTGCCGAATCCAGCCTAACCGACATGCGCCGCGGGCTCGGCCTCTCCTTCGGGGTGGGCGGCCTCATCACTGCCGCAATCCTGCTGGTGGGGGCGGCGGTGGATGCCTTTATCTCCTTTGCCGACCTGGCCGCGGCCCTGGAAGGAATGCTGGGAAAATTCGGCCAACTTGTACTGGCCATCGGCTTGTTTGCCGCCGGCTTCAGTTCGGCCACTACGGCCCCCCTGGCCGCCGCGATCGCTTCCCGCGAGCTCCTGCAGCAGGAGACGAACGGACCGGTCTACCGGGGCGTGTGGCTGGTGGTACTCGGGGCGGGCCTTGCGGTGTCCCTGTTGCAACTGGACATCATCGGCGTGATCCTCGCCGCTCAGGTCATCAACGGCTTGCTCCTGCCCTTCATCGCCTTGGTGGTGTTCGTACTGGCCAACCGGCGTTCGCTGCTCGGCGAGCGGGTGAACAAGGGATGGCAGAACGTAGTGGGCGCACTGGTCCTGCTGTTTATCTTCTATAAGGCGGGGGAATTCCTCTACCACACCGTTGCGACGGGCTGAGGGGCCCGAACTAGCGGATGGCGTAATCCTCCCGCTTGATGTTCAGCTTCTTCATCCGGGCGAACAGGGTCTTCCCGTTGATGTCGAGCAGCTTGCCGGCGCCGCTCGGTCCGGTGACCCGGCCGTTGGTGTAGCGCAGGGCCTTGATGATGTGCTGCCGCTGGTTTTCCTCGAGGCTGACCAGGCGCTCCCGGCCGCTTTCGTTGATCAGCGCGTAATAGCCCGTAATTCCGGTAACATTGCCCTCCCGCATCACCGACCAGATCACCACCCGGACGAGCGCCTGCTGCCCGGCGATGGTGCGCATCACGAACCGTTCGTCCATCCGATGGTAGCCGTTGATAAAGTGGATCATCTCCAGGTTCCAGCGGGCGGCATCCTCTTTACTGAGCCGGTCGGCGATCACGGCGGGCTTGAGCACTTCAGGATCGGTGGTCCCCATCATGGCCATCAGGCTTTCGCTGGCCAGGATACTGTGGTCGGCCAGGTTGAAGTCGAAGCTGCCGATGCGTTGGGACGTTTCGACCATTTCCAGCATGCGTTTATAGCGGACGCTGCTCTGGGCATTCTGGACTTTACTGCAGATCAACTGCTCACTCGTTTCCGTGACGACGTAGGGTACGCTATAGATTACGACCGGGTAGCGATGCCCCTTGCAGTTTTTGTGGTAGGTATAGATTTGGTCGGCGCCGTTGGAGATGGTCCGGCGGCAGTGTCCCTCCCATACGTCCTTAGAGTAGTTGGGCGAGTAATCGGCGATCTTCTTCTTCACTAAGTCCGCAAATTCGTAGCCCAGGCGATCGCAGGCGGATCGGTTGGCGTACCGCAGTTCTCCCTCCAGATTAACACACAGTAGATCCGGTTCTGCAGCCCCAACTATTCTGTTGGCCAGGGCCATGATCTGTGGCGGGGTGAGGGGTTCCATAAATTTCAATTGTAGGTTGCTCGGCCTGTCGCAAGGATTTTATCTCATGCAGAAATTTCCAAAGACAATTAAGGATAAAACGGAGCTATCCGTCATATGGTTCTGCTTTTCCGGGCGGCGGATTTCTACAAATATATGTGTTTTGACACGCTTACTTAACTGGTGAGGTCAATACTTTCCGTCTTCGCCACGTTTATCTCGTGCCGGCAACCGCACGCTATCTTGTAACTTAGGCGTTCACTGCCTCCAACTGCGAAGCATATGGCACAAACCCACACCAATTACGATCTCCTCATCGCCAAGCTCGATGAGTTCATCCGCAAATATTACATCAACAGCGCGATCCGGGGCCTGCTTTACAGCGTCGGCCTCATTCTGCTGCTTTTTCTGGCCGTGAGCCTGCTGGAATCGCAGTTTTACTTCACCGGGATTACCCGCCGCATTTTGTGGTACGGTTTCCTTGCCGCCAGCCTCGGGGCCATCGCCGGGTGGATCGTCCTGCCCCTCAGCCGCTACTTCCGCCTCGGAAATACGATCGGGCACGAGCGCGCGGCGACCATCATCGGGCAGCATTTTAGCAACGTACAGGACAAATTACTTAATGTACTCCAGCTGCGCCGCCAGGCCGGGCTGGCCGACGAACGCAGCCTGCTGCTGGCCTCCATCGACCAGAAGTCATCCGAGATCAGCCCCGTGCCCTTCCGCTCGGCCATCGACCTGACGCAGAACCGGCGCTACCTCAAGTTTGCCCTTCCCCCCCTGCTGCTCCTGCTCATCCTCCTCTTCGCGGCACCCAGCCTCATCAAGGACAGCACCAGCCGCCTCATCCGCAACGGTGAAAATTTTGAGCGCCCCGCCCCCTTCGCCTTTTCCGTGCCGGGCGATTTGGAGGTCATTCAGTACGGCAGCTACCCCCTGACCGTCACCGTAGAGGGCGACGTCCTCCCCGCCGAAACCTACATCGAGGTGGAGGGCTACCGCTACCGCCTCAAGCGGGAAAGTGGCAACACCTTCAGTTACGCCTTCAACAACGTTCGGGAAAATACGCCCTTCCGCCTTTCGGCCGGGGAGGTCGTCAGCCGCGATTATACCCTCAGCGTACTGCCCAAGCCCAGTATCGCCGGCTTTACCGTTGAGCTCGACTACCCCGACTACCTGGGCCGCGCCGACGAGCAGCTCACGAACATCGGTGACCTGACCGTGCCCGTAGGTACCCGTATGCGCTGGTCCTTCGATACCGAGAATACCGGTAACATCGACCTCCGCTTCGCCAGCGAAGACACAACCGGCCGGCTGCGCCGCGACGGTTCCGACCTGTACAGCTTCGACAAGCGCGCCCTGCGCAACGACCGCTATACCCTCTACATCGGCAACGACCGGCTGCCGGTGGCGGATTCCGTCACCTACGCCCTCTCCGTTGTGCCCGATCAGTATCCCCAGATCAGCGTGGAGGTGTTCCCCGATACTACGGACGAGCAGCTCATCTTTTTTGTCGGCGACGCATCCGACGATCACGGCCTGCGGAAACTCGACTTCGTCTACCGCCTCCAGCACGAGGGCGGCGAAGCGCAGGAGCAACGAATCCCGGTAAGTGGCCGGGCCGGTAAGCAAACCCGGTACAATCACGTACTCGACCTGAAAAATGACATCCCCGTCACCGCGGGCGATCAGCTCACCTACTACTTCGAGGCCTTCGACAACGACGGGGTGAACGGCAGCAAGAGCGCCAAAACCGCCATGATGGCTTACCGCGTCCCCACGGTGAAGGAGATGGAAGCGCGGGCCGAAAGCAACGACAGCAAGGTAAAGGACCAGCTCAAGCAGGCCCTCGAGGATACCCGGGAACTCCAGGAAGACACCAAAAAGCTGCGGGAAAAGATGCTGCAGGAAAAGGAAGTCGACTGGAAGCTCAAGAAGGAAGTGGAAAAACTGGCCGAGCGGCAGGAGGATATCCAAAAGCAGATCCAAGAAGCTAAGCAGGCCTTCGAGGAGAACCTCGAGAACGAAACCCAGGAGGACGAACGCATCCAGGAAAAGCAGGAAAAGCTGCAGGAGATGTTCGAGAAATCCATCTCCGAAGAGATGCAGAAGCTGATGGAAGACATCCAGCAACTGATGGAGGAGCTCAACAAGGACCAGACCCTCGAAAAAATGGAGGAGATGGAACTCTCCGACGAGCAGGCCGAAGCCGAACTCGACCGCATGCTCGAGCTCTTCAAACAACTGGAAGTAGAGAAGGAAATGCAGGACGCCATCGAAAAGATGGAAGAACTGGCCGAGCAGCAACAGGAGCTCGCCGAAGAAACCGAACAGGGCGAAACGCCCTCCGAGGAACTGCAGGAAAAGCAGGAGGAGCTCCGGCAGGAATTCGAAGAGTTGGAGAAAAAACTGGACCAGGCCGCGGAAAAGAACGAAGCCCTGGAAAAGCCCATGCCCCTCGATACCCAGGAGGAGCAGCAGGAAGAGGTGAAGCAGGATATGCAGGAAGCCCAGCAGAAAATGCAGGAGAAAAAGCAGCAGGAGGCCGCCAAAAAGCAGCAGGAGGCGGGCCAGAAGATGAAAAAGATGGCCCAGGAGATGCAGGAGAACATGGAAAGCATGCAAATGGAATCCAACAAGGAAGACATGGCCGCTATCCGACAGCTGCTCGAAAATATCGTCGACCTCAGCTTCGACCAGGAAGAAACGATGGATCAACTCAACGTAACCACCGTGAATACCCCCCGCTACGTGGAACTGGTGCAGGAGCAGTTCCGCATCAACGGCGATTTTGAGCTGGTCCGCGACTCCCTGCAGGCCCTGGCCAAGCGGAATTTCCAGATCGAGACCTTCGTCACCGAAAAGGTCACCGAGATCAAAGGAGACCTCGCCAATACCGTCTCCGAGCTGGAGGACCGCCACACCCCCCAGGCCGCCAACCTGCAACAGCGCGCCATGACCGGGCTGAATGACCTGGCCCTGATGCTCAACGAAAGCATGGAACAAATGCAGCAGCAGATGGCCGGCCAGATGCAGGGACAGCAACAGTGCCAGAACCCCCAAAACAGCGGCCAGGGCAAGGAGGGGGGCAAACCCAGCGAAAACCCCGGCAGCGAAGGGCAGAAGGGAGTCGGGCAAGACATGAAGAACCTGAAGGAAGGGCTCGAAAAGGGACAGGGAGGGACCAGCAAGGAATTTGCCGAGATGGCCGCCCGCCAGGCCGCCCTGCGACGCGCCCTGGAAGAAAAGCAACAGCAACGGCAGCAGGGGGGAGAAGGAAAGGACGGTCAGCTGCAGGAGCTCATCGAAGCGATGAACGCCGCCGAAGAAGACCTCGTCAACAAGCGCCTGACGAACGAGTCCGTCATGCGGCAGCAGGATATCCTCACCCGCATGCTCGAGCACGAACGCTCCGAACGGGAGCAGAAAATGGACGAGCAGCGGAAGTCGGAAACCGCCGAACAACAACGGCGCGAACTGCCCCCCAGCCTGGAAGAATACGTGAAGCAACGGCGGGCCGAGGTCGAGTCGTTCCGGCGCGTTACGCCGCAGCTCAAACCCTATTACCAGACCCTGGTAGACGAGTATTTCCGGTCCCTGAACGAGCGATAATGTGTTAAATTTCTGTTTTTCAGGAGGTTGTCAACCATTTAACGTGTCGGTGATGTTATATTCCGGCACCTTGCCCCGAATTACAGACATCGTCTCCCTGAACGACAACACATGCTGACACTTTCTTCCGACCCTAATAATTTAAACCAAGTGGAAAAGCTCGTAGAAGAGCTTTCTTCTCAGTATCACCTGACCCAGGAAACCTACGACAGTCTGCTGATCAGCCTTACGGAAGCAGTTAGTAACGCCATCATTCACGGCAACAAGCAGGACCGGTCCAAGACCGTCAGCATCCGGTGCGCCCAGATCACCGATGGCCTGACCATCCGGGTCTCCGACCAGGGCCGTGGCTTTAACTTCAAGAGTCTCCCCGACCCTACCTGCCCCGAGCGCATCTGTGAATGTGGTGGTCGCGGGGTATTTCTGATGACCCAACTCTGTGACCGCATGCGGTACATCAACGGAGGTTCCACGGTCGAAATGCAGTTCCGCTTAGGCTCCCGTTAATGATTCAGTTTCACGAAGAAGGTGGGCAGTTGCCCGCCCACGACGAAGCAGCGGTCACCCCCTGGATCGAGGCTATCATTACCGCCCGCGGGGGCAAGTCGGGAGAACTCAACTATATCTTCTGTAGCGATGATTACCTGCTGGAGGTGAATCAGGA
Source organism: Chitinophagales bacterium (assembly GCA_038258275.1). Lineage (GTDB taxonomy): Bacteria > Bacteroidota > Bacteroidia > Chitinophagales > Saprospiraceae > Neolewinella. The sequence goes on from JBBSPZ010000001.1 coordinate 208,481, forward strand.
ATACCTCCAACACGATACCCTCACCGATATTATCACCTTTCCCTACGGAGAGTTCCCGGAAGTCACCGGGGATATCTTTATTTCCACCGAACGGGTAGAGGAAAATGCCGCTGAGTACAAGGAAAGGTACGCGGACGAGCTCCACCGGGTGATGATCCACGGCATCCTCCACCTGTGCGGGCAGGGGGATAAATCCGACGCCGACGCCGCTGCCATGCGGGAGCTCGAACAGTGGGCCCTCACGCTGCGGCCCCCCGCGCTGGGTGGGTTGCCCGCCCGCCGTCAATCGTAAAACGGCCGTTCAAACGTCAGGGCATTCGTTCGGTAAGCCATCCAAAAATGGCATCTTTACTCCATGAAAGTGCTCAAATTTGGAGGCTCGTCCGTCGGACAGCCCGATCGCATCCGCGGCATAGTGGAGATCCTGAAGGGCTATTACGCCTCCGGTGACCACTTCACCGTCGTGTTCTCCGCCTTCGGCGGAGTCACCGACTCCCTCATCGAAATGAGTGAGTTGGCTGCCCTCGGTGACGATCGCTACGGGCAGTTGTTTCAGGCCTTCACCGAGCGCCACCAACAGGCTATTTCTTTCCTCCTGGAAAACCCCGGATTACGCGCCGAAACCGCTCACCAGATGCGCCGGTCGCACGAGGTACTCAAGAACCTGCTGTACGGTATTTTTCTGGTTCGCGAAGCCTCCCCCCGCACCATGGATTACGTGCTGAGTTTCGGAGAACGGTCTTCCTCCTACATTATATCCCAGGCCCTCCAACAGGCCGGCATTCCCGCCGATTTCCTCGATGCCCGCCGGGTGATCAAGACCGACAAGACCTTCGGAAACGCCAAGGTACATTTTGAAAAGACCTACCAAAAGATCAAGGAATATTACTCGGAACACCCTAAGGTTCAGGTAGTTACCGGATTTATCGCTTCGGCGAAGGGCGGGCTCACCACTACCCTCGGCCGCGGTGGTTCCGACTATACCGCGTCGCTGTTGGCGGCCGGCCTGGACGCCGACGCCATTGAAATCTGGACGGATGTCAGCGGAGTTCTGACCGCCGATCCGCGGCGGGTAAAGAAGGCCTTTACCATCCCGAAAATGACCTATGCAGAGGCCATGGAGATGTCCCACTTCGGCGCCAAGGTGATCTACCCGCCCACCCTTATGCCGGCCCTGCAGAAGCGCATCCCCCTGTACATCAAAAACACCTTTCAACCCGAATTCGGTGGAACGAAAGTAAGCGAGGAAAGCAACCCCGAAGGATCCGCCGTACGGGGCATCAGTTCCATCAATAACGTGGCCCTGTGTACGGTGTCGGGCACGGGCATGTTCGGCGTTCCGGGTATCGCCGGGCGCATCTTCGGTTCCCTGGCCGCGGCCGGTATCAACGTTATTCTGATCACCCAGGGATCGAGTGAGCACGCCATCAGTTTTGCGGTACAGCCTTCCGCGGCCGAGTCTGCCCGGGAGGCGGTCGAAGGAGCCTTTGCCTTTGAAATCGAGCGGGGGGTGGTGAATCCGGTCAAAGTGGAGCGGGAGCTTAGCGTGGTGGCCATCATCGGGGAGAACATGCGGTACCAGCCCGGTATCTCCGGCCGCCTCTTCCGGGCACTCGGTAAGAACGGCATCAACGCCGTGGCCATCGCCCAGGGCTCCAGTGAGCTCAACGTTTCCGTGGTTATTGCCAAGGAGGACGAAACCAAAGCCCTCAATGCCCTGCACGAAGCCTTCTTCCTGTCGGACTACAAAACCCTCCACCTCTTCATCGTAGGGGTCGGCCTCATCGGCGGTACCCTGATCAGGCAGATCCGTAAGCAGAACCAATACCTGCGCGAACGCCGCGGGATGGAGGTGAAAGTCGTTGGCCTGGCCAATTCCAAGAAAATGATCTTCGACCCCGAAGGTATGGAGTTGGAGAACTGGAAGGAGTCGCTCCGCCAATCCGACACCGACATCGACCTGGCCGTCTTCGTGGGCCGGATGCGGGACCTTAACCTCAGCAACAGCATCTTCGTAGACAATACGGCGGATGCCAAAATCGCTTCCTTCTACGAAACCATCCTCGACGAAAGCATCAGCATCTCGACCCCCAACAAGATCGCGACCTCTTCCGGATACCTGCAGTACCAGCGCCTGAAGAAGATCGCCGACAAGCGCGGCGTCCAGTTCCGGTACGAAACAAACGTAGGGGCCGGCCTCCCCGTCATTTCTACCCTGCGGGACCTTACAGACAGCGGGGACCGCATCAGTAAGATCGAAGGGGTGCTCAGCGGAAGCCTGAGCTACATCTTCAATAACCTCGACGGCAGCCGCCCCTTCCATGAGATTGTCCGGGAAGCGAAGGAGAAGGGCTTCACCGAGCCCGATCCACGCACCGACCTATCGGGGAGGGACGTCGCCCGCAAGATTCTCATACTTGCCCGGGAAACGGGCGTTCCCCTGGACGCGGAGGATGTGGTCCTGAACGGCTTTCTCCCCGATGGAGCCATGGAGGCCGACTCGGTAGACCACTTTTTCGAAATCCTGGAAGCCGAGACCGACTATTTCGAATCCCTGCGACGCCGTGCCGAGCAGGACGGTAAGGTACTGCGGATGATCGCCACCCTGGAGGGAGAGCAGGCTTCGGTGGGCATCCAGGCCGTCGGTCAGGACAGTCCATTCTATACCCTGAGCGGGAGCGACAACATGATTGTATTCACTACGGATCGCTACAGCGTCCGTCCGCTCGTAGTCCGTGGTCCCGGCGCCGGTGCCGAGGTAACCGCCGCGGGCGTGTTCGCCGAAATCATCCAGATCGGAACCCTAAGCTAAGCTAAGCATGCAGGAAGTAAGAGTATTCGCGCCGGCAACGGTGGCCAACGTCGCCGTAGGGTTTGACATTCTTGGATTTGCCATTAACCGACCGGGAGACGAGATCGTAGCCCGGCGGAACGACAGCTTCACGGGCATCCGCATCACCTGCATTACCGGTACCGGGGAGAAGGTGCTGCCCATGGAAGTGGAGAAAAACACGGCCGGCATGGCAGCCCTCCGGTTGCTGCAGCACCTCGGAAGGACCGACGTAGGTATAGAGTTGGAGATCCATAAGAAGATGCCCTTCGGATCTGGTCTGGGATCTTCTGCAGCGAGTGCCGCGGGTGCCGCGGTTGCCGTGAACGAACTACTGGGTGCTCCCCTCTCGCGGGAGTCCCTCCTGTACTTTACGGTCCTCGGAGAAGAAGTAGCCGACGGCAGTTTTCACGCGGATAATGTGGCTCCCTGCCTGGTGGGGGGTATTACCCTCATTCGGTCGAACGAGTCGCTGGACGTGCACCACCTTCCGGTACCCCCCAGTCTCAGCGTAGCGGTAGTACACCCGGAGATCGAGATACTGACCCGCGATGCCCGTGCGGTGTTGAGCGAGACGATCCCCCTGAAAACGGCCATCCTCCAAATGGGAAGCCTGGCTAGTTTTATCACGGCGCTGTATACGAACGACCTACCCTTGCTCGGGAGATCGTTGAAGGATCACATCATCGAGCCGCAGCGGAAGAAACTCATCACCGGCTTCGACGAAGTACAGAAAGCTGCCCTGCAACGGGGAGCCCTGGGCTGCAGCATTAGCGGCGCCGGGCCCAGTGTATTCGCCCTGTGCGATAGTGGGTACGTAGCCCAGTCCGTCGGCCAGGGCATGCAGGCTGCCTTTCAGGAGCACGGGATAGACAGCCAGCTGTACGTGTCGCCCATTAACCAAAGCGGAGTAGTGATCCTCAACACCCAGGAATGAAATTTTACAGCACGAATAACGCCGCCCACCGGGTGGGCGTAGAGGAAGCCATTTTCCGCGGATTACCCGCCGACAACGGCCTGTATATGCCCGAGCGGATCGATCCCCTTCCCGCTTCCTTCTTTGCGAACTTGGCTAAACTATCCTTTCAGGACATCGGGTTCCAGGTCGCCCGCCAACTACTGGGTACGGGAATCCCGGATGAAGACCTGCGGGCCATTATCGACGATGCCATTGATTTTCCCGCTCCCGTAGTGAAACTGGACGAGCAGAAATACATCCTCGAACTCTTCCACGGACCCTCCCTGGCCTTTAAGGACTTCGGTGCCCGGTTCATGTCGCGGCTCATGGGCTACTACAACCGGGATAAAGCGCAGGAACTGATCATCCTCGTCGCCACTTCCGGGGACACCGGGGGTGCAGTCGCTGCCGGCTTTTACCAGACGCCGGGTATCCAGGTGGTCATCCTCTACCCCAGCGGCAAGGTGAGCGACCTGCAGGAAAAGCAACTGACCACCCTGGGGCACAACATCCACGCCCTGGAGGTAAACGGCACCTTTGATGACTGCCAGGCCATCGTTAAGCAGGCGTTCCTGGATGAAGATTTACGCGGGCAACTCCGGCTGAGTTCCGCAAACAGCATCAACATCTCCCGCCTCATTCCCCAAACCTTCTACTACTTCGAGGCGGTGAAGCAGCTGGGAGCTGGGGATCCCGTGGCTTTTTGCATTCCCAGTGGGAACTTCGGTAACCTCACGGCCGGATTGCTGGCCAAGCGGCTTGGACTGCCGGTGGATCACTTTATCGCCGCTACGAACCGGAATGACGTAGTACCCAGGTTTCTCCTGGAGGGAAAGTACGAGACCCGCCCCTCGGTAGCTACCCTATCCAATGCCATGGACGTAGGGGCCCCCAGCAACTTTGCCCGCATGGCCAACCTATACGGCCACCTCAACGGAATCAACCACCCCGGTGAAGAAACGCTGAAAGAGATGCGCTCCGTCATTACCGGGTATGCCTTCGACGATGCCATGACGGAGGAAGCCATGCGGGAGGTAGAGGCGAAGTATGGGTACACCATCGATCCCCACGGGGCAGTAGGTTATCTCGCGCTCAGCGAATGGCAGCGAACTCACCCCCGAAGCCGGGGAGTAATCCTGGAAACCGCTCACCCCAGCAAGTTCAAGCCCGACGTGGAGCGGGTGCTCGGTCACTCCATCGAGGTACCCACGCGGTTAGCTGAACTGGAAAATAAGCAGAAAGTAGCCCTGTCAATGGGTACCGAATACGCCCCCGTGCGCGGGTGGTTGGTGGATAAGTTTGGGAAATGACAACTAGTGTTCCACGTGGAACATTTGGAATTAGAGGCAAAGCGGATGTTCCACGTGGAACATCCGCCTGGCTGTTTTCCCTCGGCTTGTTTCATTCCTTCCCGTAACTATCCTCACACCTGCGGCCCCGGCCCGCTTATTCAAATTAGTTGGTACGGCAATGGTTGGCTGGTAATTTAATATCTTAGCGGAAATGTATTTGAACCCGGCAATATGAAAAACCAACTCCTCTTACTCTTACTCCTCTGCATGGGAGTAACGGTGAATGCACAGCAGGACAATACCCAGAACCCCTTCCGGCAGCTGGGATCGGAACTACCTACCCCGAACGTCTACCGCAATGCCGCGGGGGCACCCGGCCATATGTACTGGCAGCAAAAGGCGGACTACGTGATGGATATTCGTCTCGACGACGAGAACCAGCGCGTATACGGGACCGAGAAAATAACCTACCACAATAACTCCCCGGACGACCTCCACTACCTGTGGATCCAGCTCGACCAGAACGTACGGGCCCTGGACTCCGATACCTACAAGACGTCGACCAGCGAACTGGACGACCGCATGACCCTCGGTCAGCTTTCTCAACTGGAACCCACCTTCGAGGGAGGATTCAATATTGAGTACGTCAAGGATGGCAGCGGAAAGGGGATGGCCTACTACATCCAGAAAACGATGATGCGGGTTGAACTGCCCAACGTCCTGGCGGCGGGTGCGGAGACCGAACTTGAACTAAAGTTCTGGTATAATGTCAACAACCGGGCAATAGACGGCGGTGGCCGCTCCGGTTCCGAGTACTTCGAGGAGGACGACAATTACCTCTATACCATCGCGCAGTTTTATCCCCGCATGGCGCTCTATACCGATAATGACGGATGGCAGCACAAGCAGTTTCTGGGAAGGGGAGAGTTCACGCTCACCTTCGGCGACTACGACGTGAAGATCACCGTGCCCTCCGATCACCTGGTCGCGGCTACCGGTACCCTGCAGAATGAGGGAGAAGTACTCACCCGTGAACAGCGGCAGCGGTTCGAGAAAGCGCGGAAGGCACGGGTACAACCCGTGGTGATCGCCACCCAGGCGGAGGCCGTCGAGCGGGAGAAAACTAAACTCACTAAGGAGAAGACCTGGCACTTCAAGGCCGAAAACGTCCGTGACTTCGCTTTTGCCACTTCCCGGAAGTTCATCTGGGATGCCATGGGCGTCGAGCAGGAAGACGGCAGCGTGGTAATGGCCATGTCGATGTACCCGAAGGAAGGCAATCCCCTGTGGGAGCGCTTTTCCACCAAGGCCGTCGCCCATACCCTGCGCTGGTACACCCACTATACGTTTAACTTCCCCTATCCCGTCGCCTGGTCGATCAACGCCGCCGACATCGGCATGGAGTACCCGATGATCTGTTTCAACTTCGGCCGCACCGAGCCGGACGGCACCTACAGCGACCGCGTCAAGTACGGCATGATCGGCGTGATCATCCACGAAGTAGGCCACAACTACTTCCCTATGATCGTCAACAGCGACGAGCGGCAGTGGACCTGGATGGACGAGGGCCTCAACACCTTCCTCCAGTACCTCGCCGAGCAGCAGTGGGAGCGGGATTTCCCCAGCCGCCGCGGACCCGCCGACAAGATCGTCGACTACATGAAGGGCGACAAGCAGTACATCTCCCCGATCATGACCAACTCGGAGTCGATCTGGCAATTCGGCAACAATGCCTACGGAAAGCCCGCTACGGCCCTGAATATCCTCCGGGAGACCGTCATGGGCCGCGAGCAGTTCGATTATGCGTTCAAGACCTACGCGAACCGCTGGAAATTCAAACACCCCGCCCCCGCCGACCTCTTCCGTACGATGGAAGACGCTACGGCCATCGACCTGGACTGGTTCTGGCGCGGTTGGTTCTTCACCGTCGATCACGTCGACATCGCCCTGGTCTCCGTCAAGCCCTTCCGCATCAATACCCAGAATCCGGTAACGGAAAACGAACTGATGCGCAAAGCAGAAGCCGAAGAGCCCCGCAACATCAGCAGCATCCGCAACGAAGAGATCGCCCAGACCTACGACGAGATCGATACTACTCTGCGCGACTACTATACGGAGTACGATCCGCTCAACTCCACTATCCTGGACGAAGAAGAGTACGCCAAGTACCTGGAGGGCCTGAGTGAGGAAGAGCGGGCTACGCTCGCGGCCGACAAGTATTACTACGAACTGACCTTCAAGATGGTCGGTGGACTGGTCATGCCGATCGTCCTCGAATTCACCTTCGCCGACGGCACCACCCAGATCGAGCGGATACCCGCCGAGATCTGGCGCATGGGCACCGAGGAGGTAAGTAAGGTGTTCCCCTTCGAGAAGGAAGTCACCGCCATAGTACTCGATCCCTTCCTGGAAACGGCCGATACCGATACCAGCAACAACTACTACCCCTCCAAGGCGAGTATCAACCGTTTCGACCTCTACCAGAGTGGCGAGCGTGGGGGTGGAGAAAACCCGATGCAGCGAAATACCCGGGCACAGGGCCGCCAACAATCCAGCGGCACCGGCTCGCAGCGATAAGCAAGGCCTTCGTATGAATTACCACAACCCCGGCCTCACCGTCCTGAGCGATGAGGTACAAGCCGGCGCGATCCGCTGGCGCAGTCCGTCGAACATTGCCCTGGTCAAGTACTGGGGCAAGCACGGTGACCAGTTGCCGCAGAATGCCTCCGTCAGCCTCACGCTCGACGGGGCCGCCACCGATACTACCCTCCACTACGCCGTCCGTCGAGCGGCAGGTGAGGGGGTGGAGGTAGAATTGTACCTCGACGGTAAGCTCCAGCCGCAGTTTACCACCCGGACCAGGGCCTACCTGGAACGGCTACTGCCGGTCTATCCTTTCCTCAAGCAGCTCTCTTTGCGGATAGAGACCTCCAACAGTTTCCCCCACTCCGCCGGCATCGCCAGTTCTGCCTCGGGCATGAGTGCCCTGGCGCTCTGCCTGGTGAGCCTGGAGGAATCCCTGTTCGCTCCGCTTGCCGGGCCGGACGACTTCATGCGGAAGGCCAGCTACCTCTCCCGCCTGGGATCCGGTAGCGCCTGTCGCTCCGTATACGGGGGGGCGGCGGTCTGGGGAAAAACGGCTGCGCTGCCGGAAAGTACCGACGAATACGCCACCGGCATCGCCGATCTACTGCACCCGGTCTTCCAGAAGTATCACGACGACATCCTGCTGGTTTCCCGGTCGGAAAAGTCCGTCAGTAGCCGGGCCGGACACGGGCTGATGGAGCAACATCCCTACGCCGCCGTCCGCTACGCCCAAACCAACCGCCGGGTGGACGAGATGCTCGGCGTTTTACGGAAAGGAACCGTCGAAAGATTCGGGGAACTCCTTGAGAGTGAGGCACTTACCCTGCATGCCCTGATGATGATGAGCCACCCGTATTATACCCTGATCAAGCCGAATACCCTGCAGGTAATCAACGCAGTACGGCAGTACCGGGAAGCATCGGGGCACCCGATTTACTTCACCCTGGACGCGGGGCCGAACGTGCACCTGTTGTACCCGGATTCGATCGCCGCGGAGGCTAAATCCTTCATCCGCAGTGTACTCCTGCCCTTTTGTGAAGACGGTCGTTACCTCGCGGATCGCGTAGGAAAAGGACCGACCCGACTGGAGGTCAACGAAACGTCCGCCGCCTGAGTGGTGTTAAGCTCCTGATGCGTTACCTCAACCTTACCCTCTGTGCCCTGAGCCTGCTGCTGTTCCACGGATGCCGGCTCAGCAGCCAGGACGTACCCGAGCGGCTGAAGACCAATTATGCGCCCCTCGACGAGGAATTGGCCACCCTGGTAACGGCCGATTCGCTGGCGATCAGCGCCCGCGAAGCGGAGCAATTGAAGAATGCCGTCTTCCTGGACGCCCGGGGAAAGGAAGAATACGCCGTGAGCCACCTGCCGGATGCCATCCGGATCGGCTACGACGACCCCGACTACGCTGCCCTTGCCGGAATTGATCGTAGCGTACCGCTCGTAGTCTACTGCACGGTGGGTTATCGCAGCGAGAAGATCGCCAACGCGCTCCGCAAGCGAGGCTTCAGCGACGTGCGGAACCTGTACGGCAGCATCTACGCCTGGAAATTGGCGGGGTATCCTATCGTAGACGCGGCGGGCCCCACCGAGCGTCTGCATACCTACAACAAAAAATGGGGCTCCTACTTTCCCGACAGCCTCGCTACCAAAGTTTACCGTTAATGACCCTCTACCAGAAGATTCAGGAATGCGTCGCCTTCATCCGACAGCGCGCCACGACCGAACCCCGCATCGGCATCATCCTCGGTACCGGTCTGAGCTCGCTCGTCGAGGAAATCGAGGTGGAGCGGGAATTCGTCTACGGCCTCCTCCCCTTCTTCTCGGTATCCACCGTGGCCACCCACCGGGGTAAGCTCGTCTTGGGTACCCTCCGGGGCGTTCCGGTGGTCGCCATGGCCGGACGCCTGCATTACTACGAGGGTTACAGCATGGAGCAGCTCACCTTTCCCGTGCGGGTACTGAAGGCCCTGGGCATCGAGCACCTGATCATTTCCAATGCTTCGGGCAGCGTCAATCCCCACATCTGCGCGGGTGAGGTCGTCTTCCTCAAGGACCACATCAACCTCCAGCCCGATAATCCCCTGCGGGGCTCCAACGACGACCGTCTGGGGCCCCGGTTTCCGGATATGCTGCAAACCTACGACCGCAAGCTCAATGCCCGCGCCATCGAACTGGCGAAGAAGCACGGCCTCAGGGCCCACGAGGGCGTGTACCTGGCCCTGCCCGGCCCCAATCTGGAGACACCGGCCGAATACCGCATGGCCAACATCATCGGTGCCGACCTGATCGGAATGTCCACCGTACCGGAAGTACTCGTCGCCCGCCACGCCGACCTGCCCGTATTCGTCGCGTCGGTCGTCAGCAACAAGTGTTTCCCCATCGCCGACATCCAGCCCACCACCGTCGAGGACGTTATCGCCACCGTTCAGGCCGTCGAGCCCAAGCTCCGTCTCCTCATCGGCGATATGGTCGAGGAACTAGGTAAGGCCGGTCGGGAATAGCCTGCGGGCCCGCGGGTGCAATGGCGAACGGTGTGGCCCTACGCCAGGGATAGTGGGAATGAAAACCGGTGTAATCAAAATGATGTACGGTTTAAATATCATATGCATCATAATGTTCGGTTGGTGTTGGTCTCCAGACACCCGGAGGTCGGCTTGAGGCCGACGCTCCGGGGTCTTCCGGGGATTATAGGACCTCGGGGTGTCCGCAGGTCCCCCGAGTGTCCGGAAGGTGGCATGATCACCGCGAGGGACTACGCGCGCCATCTTCAATACCGCTCTCCGCCGCCTCGCTCCCCCGGGACGTCCCCTCCGGGGCCGGGGATAGGATCGATCTCGTGCCGGCGCGGTTGGGTAAGGTGCTGGACCGCAGGTCCAGCCAACGCTGTGTACTCCTGAGTAAAGCAGGAATCGGCGACAAAGCGAAGCGAATCCGCGCGACGCAGTCGATCTGCGGTGAAACCACCACCTTGTCCCTTCCCGCCCGACATGAATTAAATCCCATTACGCAGCAGGAAGTAAAAGCAGTAGCGGACGAAACCCCACCCACTCCGTACCGGCGAAGCAGGCGAAGTAAGGGGAGAAAAAGTCACTCCCCCGGACAACTAATAATTGCTCCTACACCTTTAGAACTAGTTACCCCTGATCGAAACTGAATGAACGGAGCCTTTCGCACCACCTGGAAATCTTTAAGTGCTACCGAGCGTGACGTAGCCACTGCTATGAGCATCGTGTACGAGGAGCGCTCAGTCCTCGACTTGTCCCGCCTGCTGAATAAAATCGGTTTGGCCCCGCCCGCGGGGGAATCCCGGTTTACCCACGCCGACACCGAGGAGATCGTGCATAAGCTCTTCGAAACGGGGATGCTGATCAAGCAGAGCGACCACGGCTGGCGCATCAACCCCGACTACAGCGAGGCCATCATGCGGCTGGCCGGCCGGCGCCCTGACTTCAGCTTTCAACTCAACGAGATCCGGCGGGAACTTCCCTACAAGACCTACTGGCAGCCCAGCAGCGCCCACGCCCTCATGCGGGAGATCCGCATCGCCTTCTACCTGCAGAACGAGGCCGGATTCGACCGCCTGCAACGGGAAACCGAGAGCTTTTACCCCGATCAGGCCCGCACCGGCGTCTTCATCGACCCCCTATTTGCCGAATTCGACCCCCGCTGGGTAGAAAAACTGCTGCCGGCGTGGCAGGAGATCAACCTGCGCAAGGCCTTCCGCCGCGCCCTGATCGCAATGGAGCCACTGGACCCGCTGATCGAGTTCCTGGAGCAGCACGAGAAGATCCGCGAGCCCGAATCCGGACCGCTGCGCGAGCTCCTCGCCGAGGCCTTTGTGCTACAGGGTGCCTGGAGCCGGCTCCAGCTGTGGGCCGACCTGGAAACCACCGAATGGCGCAGTGCTGCCAACTACCTGATCTACCACGTACTGCGCGACGACGACGAGGCCGCCCAGGAGCTCATCGAGAGCGTACGCAAAGGCTACCGCCGCGAGTACGAGAACAAGTACCCCGCCAACCTGGCCGGCTACCTCTATTTGTTGTCGCTGCTGCGCAACGGAGGCGTGAAGAGCGCCGAGATCATCGGCCACCACCTCGAACACATCGATCCGGTACAGAACCTCCGCCTCGGGGGCACCTACCTGGTCTTTAAGGCCCTGCACGCCTACCTGCGCAACGACGAGGACGCCCAGGTACTCGCCCAGCAGGGGCTGGAGCGCATGGAAACCAATGCCTTTGCCCTCACCTTCCACGCCCTCTACCGCCTGTGGACCGACAGCGGGGAGAATACCGACCCGGCATACATCAAGAAACTGGATGCCCAGCGGGAGCGGGCCCAGGACAATGGCTACCAGTGGGTGGAAATGGAGCTTACCCGGGTCCTTTCCCTGCGGCACCCCGAAACGGAGGCCCGCGAAGCCTTCGCCACCCGGGCCCAGCAACTCAGCGATCAGCTGCGCATCTTCTCCCTGGCCGACGCCATGCCCCGCATCGAGCCGTGGGAGCGCGCGCTGGAGGTGCTGGTGGGCATGGGAACCCCGGACCGCAACAACGACAAGCGCAGCAAGAAGACCAGTCGCTTCGTATGGTTTGTCGATTTCGAGAAACGCGACCTCGAACCCCGCGAACAGACCCTCAGTAAGGGCGGCAGCTGGTCGAAGGGCCGGAAAGTAGCCCTGAAGCGGGTCAAACAGGGCGACGTGGAGGGCATGACGCCCCAGGACGTCTCCGTCGCCAAGGCGATCGAGGAAGATTACAGCCGCTACCACCCCAACGGCAGCTACACCATCAACTACGAGGACGCCCTGCTGGCCCTGGTCGGCCACCCCAACCTCTACCTGAGCAAGAATTCCGCGATCGGCGTCGAGCTCGTCCGTCGCAATCCCCAGCTGCTGATCGAGGAAACCAATAACCGCCTGCACCTGCGCTTCGCGCAAGACTTTGCCGGAACGGGGGTACAGGTAGTGAAGGAAACCCCGACGCGCTACCAGGTCATCGAAGTGAACGAGGGCCACGACCAGATCCACCGGCAGATCGGTGGCGGATTGGAAATCCCCAAGCGGGCCCGCCACCGCTTACTGGAGGTCGCCCGCAACCTGAGCAAATTCACCGAGGTGCAGAACACCCTGACCGGGGTGATCGACGACCTCGACGAGACCAAGGCCGACTCCCGCACCTACGTGCACCTGCTGCCCGTCGGAGAAACATTCAAGGTGGAGTTCTTCGTGCGGCCCCTGCGCGAGGAAGACCAGTACTTCAAGCCCGGCCGCGGCCGCAACAAGGTGATCAGCGACGTCGACGGCCACCGCATCATGGCCGAACGCGACCTCTCCAAGGAGATCGAACGGGCCGAGGGCATTATCGTGGACTGCCCCACCCTGCAGAAGATCGTCCACCGCGACTACGAGTGGCAGATCGACGAGGTAGAGGACTGCCTCAGCATCCTGCTCGAGCTGCAGCCCCTGCGGGCGATGGAGCGCATCGTGCTGGAGCACCCCCGCGGCGAACGCATCAAGCTCATCGGCAGCGTCGATTTTGGCGACCTCAGCCTCGGCGTGAAGGAGAAGGCCGGCTGGTTCGACGTGGAGGGCACCCTGGCCGTCGACGACAACCAGGTGATCAGCTTCCGCGAACTCCTCGAGAAGGTGAGCGAGAACGAGCAAAGCAACTTTATCCAGCTCAGCGAAGGACAGTACGTGGCCCTCACCGAGCAACTGCGGCGCAAGCTGCGGGAGATGGAAGGACTGATGACCTCCACCGCCGACGGACTACGGTTGCACCCCCTGGCCGGCAGTATCCTCGACGACGTGGCCGACCAGCTCGGCGCCTTCGAGGCCGACGTGGCGTGGCGGGACAGCCTGACGCGCATCCAGAGCGTCAACCAGACCATGGCGCGGGTTCCCTCGACCTTCCGTGCGGAACTGCGGCCCTACCAGCTGGACGGATTCCGCTGGCTGATGCGCCTGGCCGACTGGGGCGTGGGCGCGTGTCTGGCCGACGATATGGGCCTGGGTAAGACCGTACAGGGCCTCGCCATGCTGCAGGCGCGGGCGGAGGAGGGTCCGGCCCTGGTCATCGCACCCGCATCCGTGACCAGAAACTGGATGCGGGAAGCGGCCAAGTTCGCCCCTACCCTCAATCCCATCCTGCTGGAAGGCAGCGGTCGCCAGGAGATCATCGACGCCGTGGGTCCCTACGACCTGCTGATCGTCAGCTACGGACTGCTACCCTTCGAGGGCGACGCCCTGACGTCCAAGCGCTTCGGGACCATCATCCTTGACGAAGCCCAGGCCATTAAGAACCGCGGCACTAAGCGGAGCCAGATCGCGATGAAGCTGCAGGGCGACTTCCGGGTAGTCACGACGGGTACGCCCATCGAGAACCACCTGGGCGAGCTCTGGAACCTGTTTACCTTCCTGAATCCGGGCCTCCTGGGCAGCTTCCAGCGCTTTAACGAGAAGTACACCATCCCGGTGACCCGCAACAACGACAACGAGCGGAGGCAGCAGCTGCGCAGACTGATCCAGCCCTTCATCCTGCGGCGGCGCAAGGAGGAAGTACTGGAGGAACTGCCCCCCAAGACGGAAGTCACCCTCACGGTCGAGCTCTCGCCGCCCGAACGCGCCTTCTACGAAGCCCTGCGGCAGCACGCCCTGGAGAGCATCGACGACAGCGAAGGACCGAACCGCCGCTTCCAGATCCTCGCCGAGCTCATGAAGCTGCGGCAGGCCGCCTGTAACCCGAAGCTGGTGGACCCCACCGTCGATATCGGCAGCAGCAAACTGGAACTCCTCGCGGAAACCGTGCAGGAACTGCGCGACGGCGGCCACAAGGCACTGATCTTCAGCCAGTTCGTCCGTCACCTCCGCATCGTGGAGCAGTGGGCCAAGGACAACAACGTACCCTACCAGTACCTCGACGGCAGCACCCCCGGACCCAAGCGGGACGACGCGGTGCAGGCCTTCCAGCGCGGCGAGGGCGACATCTTCCTCATCAGCCTCAAGGCGGGCGGTACGGGCCTTACCCTCACGGCGGCCGATTACGTGCTGCACCTGGATCCCTGGTGGAACCCGGCCGTAGAGGACCAGGCGAGCGACCGCGCCCACCGGATCGGCCAGCACCGGCCCGTGACGGTGTACCGCTTCGTTTCCGAGAACACCATTGAGGAAAAAATCGTGAAATTGCACGCAGAGAAGCGAGATTTGGCCGACAGCCTCCTCGCCGGCACCGAACAGAGCGCCGGTCTCAGCGCCAATGACCTTTTAGACCTCATCAAGAATGGATAAGTCGATCTACAGTCCCAACCTCCACCTCTTCATCGACGGCCCCGCCGTGGCCCGCGCCTTTGCGGATCACCTCGTGGAAAAGCTCGCGGAACGGGAGGACGTGCCCTTCTTCTGGGCCCTTTCGGGCGGATCGACCCCCAAGCTGCTCTTCCAGCTGCTGGCCGAGGAGTACCGGGACAAGATCGACTGGAGCCGCCTGCACTTCTTCTGGGGCGACGACCGCATGGTGCCCTACGACGATCCCGAAAGCAACTACGGCGAGGTCAAAAGCCTGCTGTTCGACCACGTCCCCGTAGTGAAGGAGCAGATCCACCCCGTCCCCACCGACCTGGAGCCCGAAAAAGCCGCCCGCACCTACGCCGAGACCATCAGTCGCCTCCTCCCCCAGAACTCCGACGGCCTGCCCATCTTCGACCTCACTATGCTTGGCATGGGCGCCGACGGCCATACCGCTTCCATCTTCCCGCATACCATGGACCTGCTCACCGACGAGCGCATCTGCGCCGTGGTCAGGCATCCCGAGACCGGCCAGGTCCGCGTGACACTCACCGGCCCGGTCATCAACGCCTCCGACGAGGTGGTCTTCCTGATCACCGGCAACTCCAAGACGCTGCGCGTCGCCCAGATCGTCAACCGCGAAACGCAGGCCACCCACTTCCCGGCCGCCCACATCAATCCCACCTCCGGCCGCCTGCACTGGTTCCTCGATCAGGCCGCCGCTAGCGAGGTTGGTTATTAAACCCTATCTTTGCGAACGCTAAACCGGCCCCGCCCATGACTTCCAAGAGTGCCGTCTCCGCCGAGACCCAACCCCATACCACCCAGCGCAACTACTGGATCTTCTTCCTGATCAGCCTGGTCATCTTTATCCTCATGCTGATCTTTTTGAATCAGTGGTTCTGGGTTTCTATGCCGTTTATGCTGACCTTTTTGGTGATGGCTTTGGGGTATATGTAGGGGGGGGTCACCGCAGATTACACACAGATTGGTTTCGCAGACTTACGCAGATTTTCTATGCGTCTCTGCTGGCTGCGCTCGTGGGTCTCACCACAGAGTACGCGGAGTTGCGCAGAGTTTTTCACTGGTTGCACATGTCATCAGCAAGAAAAAAATCTGCGACCTAATACTGCAAATACATCACCTCCTTCTCAGCAAAGAACTCCTCCGAGAACCACTTGTCGATCGGGTACTCCTCCACGTAGGCCTTTTTGGGCAGGGCGGAGAGCTCTTCCTTTAGTCCCCTACCCTTCAGGGCCAGGATACCGTTGGGGAGGGCGTGGCGTTGCTTGCCGGTGATGAGGCGGAGGCTCCAGTCGGCGAGCTGGTCGATCTTGGCGACGGCGCGGGTAACGACGAATTCGTAGTCGGGCTTCTTCAGCTCCTCGGCCCGCTGCTGCTCGGCGCGGCAGTTGGGGAGACCGAGGGCGGCGATCACTTCCTGGCAGACGCGGATCTTCTTGGCGGTGCCGTCGATGAGGTGGAAATCGGCCTCCGGGAAGAGGATGGCGAGGGGGATACCCGGGAAACCGCCGCCGGTACCCAGGTCCAGCACCCGCGTTCCCGCCCGGAACTGCACGACCTTGGCGATGGCCAGCGAATGCAGCACGTGGTGGACGTAGAGGTTGTCGATGTCCTTGCGGCTGATGACGTTGATCTTGGCGTTCCAGTCGCGGTAGAGGCCGTCGAGGGCCGCAAACTGCGTGCGCTGCCGCTCTGTAAGCTCCGGGAAGTAGGAAAAGATAGTATCAGCGGTCATAGTACAAGGTCTCCGGTACAATGCTGCCTCCGGCAGCGAATGTGCAATGCACGCTATGAGTGCGACGTAAACTGATCAGTAATCTCAGCAAACGCCTGCCAGACCGGCTCCTCCGGCAGCGGCGCCGTCAGCACCACCCTTGCCCCGCTCACCGGGTGATCGAACGCCAGCGTATACGCGTGGAGGTCGATCGTCTTGCCCTCGTTCGCCCGCTTGAAGCCGTATTTGGTATCCCCCCGCAGCGGACTACCGATCGCCCCCAGCTGGGCCCGAATCTGGTGTTTGCGCCCCGTCAGGAGCTTGATCTCGAGCAGGTGGTAGCGGTCGCTGCTGCCGAGGTAGCGGTACGACAGCTCCGCGCGCTTGCTGGCCGGGTCGGACTGCTCCACGACTTCCGAGGTGTTCCCCTTTCCTTCGCGGATGTAGTGGACGATGGTGGCTTCATCCTCCGCCGGCCGCTCGCCTACGATGGCGAGGTAGGTCTTGTCGACGGTGCGATCCTGAAACTGCTCCGACACCCTGGCCTGGGCACTGGGCTTTTGTCCGAACAGCACCACGCCCGAGACGGGCCGGTCGAGCCGGTGAATGGGATACAGGTCGTGGTGGACGTAGGCCGCGCCGATCTGCAGCAGGTTGGGACTGTTCTTTTTGTCGGGCACCACGGCCAGGGCGGCGGGCTTGTTGAAGGCAATAAGCTGGTTGTCCTTGTAGAGGACCCAGTCGCCGGGGCGGCCCGGGAAGCGTAGGGTAGTGGATTCTGCCATGGGTTACAAAGGTACTACTCGCTTCGCTCGTGGGGGTTCACCGCAGATTGTAGCAGATTTAGGTCGCAGATTTTCGCAGATTTGCTTTACGGCTTTGCTCGCTTCGCTCGTGGGGATTCACCGGAAAGTACACAGAGTTGCGCGGAGAAGTAACATCTTGCATCAGCAGCACAAGAATCTGTCTAAACCGCCGAAGGCAGCAGCGAAGCTAATCTGAGGTTAAAAAAAGCCGCGCAGTGACCCATCACTTAACCTCCTCATAATCAATATAGTCGTCCCGCTCCTCAGGAGGAGTAACATCGATATTCGAATTAGGCGGCGGGCCCCCCTTGACCTGCTGCTGCATGCGCTGGTACCACTGGTAGCCACGGTAGGAGAGGTAGATGAGGATGATGGTGAAGATGAAATCCATAGCGCAAAGGTAGGTGAATGGCGGGGGTATATAACTTACTACCAGCGATATATCTTGTCGACGAGGGCCCGGACTTTTCCGGTGTACGGCGGGTAGACCGTAGAGAGATCCAGGAAGCGGCGCTCCAGCACCGAGCGTTCGTTGCAGAAGTCGACCCAGCCGTGGTAGCCGAAGCTCTTGCCGATGCCGCTGTTGTTGACGCCCCCGAAGGGCAGGGCCGGATTGGCGTTGCCGAGGAAGAACTCGTTCACCAGGGTACCGCCGGCGCTCGTCGCGCGGAGCAGTTGCCGGATGACCTGCCGGTTGTTGGCCTGGATGTAGAAGGCCAGTGGCTTGGGGAAGGAGCGGATGATGGCGAGGGCCTCGTCCGGTTCCCGGTAGGTCATGATGGGGATGATGGGCCCGAAGATCTCCTCCTGCATCACCTGCATGTCGAGGGTGACGCCGGTGAGGAGGGTCGGGGCGAAGTAGCGGTCTCCGAGGTCGTGCTGCCCGCCGTGGGCGACGGTGGCCCCCTTCCCTACCGCGTTGGTGAGCATACCGGTCAGGTGGTCGTGCTGCTTGCGGTTGACGATGCGGGCGTAGCTGTCGGACTGCTGGGGGTCGTCCCCGTAAAACTTCCGGATGGCCTCCCCCAACGC
Organism: Chitinophagales bacterium; assembly: GCA_038258275.1. Lineage (GTDB taxonomy): Bacteria > Bacteroidota > Bacteroidia > Chitinophagales > Saprospiraceae > Neolewinella. The sequence goes on from JBBSPZ010000001.1 coordinate 227,011, forward strand.
TCCCACGTAGCGGTCGGCGATGGATTCGTGGACGAGCAGGTAGTCGGGGGCCGTGCAGGTCTGTCCGGCGTTGAAGAATTTCCCCCAGGCCACGTTGCGGGCCGATTTCTCCGGTTTCACGTCGTGGTCCACCACGCAGGGCGACTTGCCGCCTAGTTCCAGGGTCACGCTGGTCAGGTTCGCGGCGGCGGCGGCCATCACCTTCTTCCCGATGGCGGGACTGCCCGTAAAGAAGATGTGGTCGAAGGGCAGGCGCGTCAGGGCCGCGGCGGTCTCGGCCTCCCCTACCACCACCGTCACCTCGCGGGCGTCGTAGAGCTCCTCCATCATCCTGCGCATATACTCCGTCGTGGCCGGGCTTGATTCCGAAGGCTTCAGCACCACCGTACACCCCGCCGCGATCGCATAAATCAGCGGCACGATCGCCAGGTTGAACGGATAATTCCAGGGCGACAGGATCAGCACGCAGCCCTTCGGCTCGTAGTAGATGTAGTTCATCGTCCCCAGCATACTCAGCGGCGTCGATACCCGCCGGGGCTCCATCCACCCCTTCAGGTGCTGCTTCACGTAGTTCACGTGGTTGTAGAGGACGCCGATCTCGCTCAGCAGGGTCTCTACGGCGGGCTTGCCGAGGTCCTGCCGCAGGGCCTCGATCAGTCGCTGCTTATTCCCCGCGTCGTTGAGGTAGGTGAGGATGCGGTCGAGCTTTTCCTTCCGCTCCTTCGCGGCCGTGCGGGCCAGCACGGGCGCGTGGGTACGTTGCCGCTGCAAAAGGTCATCGAAGTGGGTAGTGGGTCGGGCCGTTTCCATGGGATAGAAACGGGGCTTAGGGGGCTGGGGGTTTGGCGGGGGCGCTGGTGCTAGGGGGATTGGTAGGGCGGTGCTGCCGGGCTGGGTGGCCAACTTGCCTGAAGCTTGAATGGTATCCCGGAGAGCCTGGACTCCTTTTCGGCGTCTACTGGCGTTGAGTTGCGCCTTTCCGTCTCCCTGGCGTGCGCGTTCACGTCAACTGCTGCGTTCACGTCAACCCGGGGCGAACGGTTGTTCCAACGTTGCGTGTTTTGTGCTTGGTGAATGTGCACACCCGTCAATTATTGCGGGGCCATTGTGGGCGTATGCGCAATGCTGATGCGTCGTTTGTTGGGCGACATTGAGGTGGTCGGGTAATCTGGGACAGATTTGAATAGGAGTATCGCTGAGTCGGTTCGTTAACCGCACCAGGAGTTTTCTTTGGTCAAGCCCCGTAAAAGACCGGGGAACTTGGGCAAAAAGTACGGTGGTTGCCGCGCTTGTAGGTCCAGACGCAATCGATCATTAGCAAAGAAGTACAGTTTTTGGGAAGGATACAGAGCAGCTATTTCTGTTTCAACACCCCTACGCGTACCAATTTTAACAAAAATGTCCCTTATCTTCGGAACATGGGACAAGAAGCACCATATAGACTACCGCGTCTACCACCGGCGGCAGATAAAATTGAGACCATTGCCATACTCAGGAAAGCGGGCAAGGCTGCCTGGGCGCAAACCAAATTGTCGCGTAGTTAAAATGTTTATATTAGGACAGAAAGCACATGACACGCGAAGAATTTGCCCGGCTAGTTGACGCTAAGTACGATAAGATCCAATCCCTAGCGGATGAACCCACCCTGTTGGACTACGAGCGAGGCTTTGTGGAACTGTGGACCGAACTGGGACAGAGCGTAGC
>JBBSPZ010000002.1:0-174960 GCA_038258275.1 Chitinophagales bacterium
CCGCTAGGGATTGGATCTTATCGTACTTAGCGTCAACTAGCCGGGCAAATTCTTCGCGTGTCATGTGCTTTTTGTCCTAATATAAACATTTTAACTACGCGACAATTTGGTTTGCGCCCAAGTTGTTTTGCCCGGGAAGTGACCCGCAAGGGTAGAGGCCTGCCCATTGCCGAAGGGAGTCGGGGAATACCGTTAAATAGAGTAGCCCTGCAATAGGCATCCTGCCGGGAGGGTTTGATCACTATGACCAACATCGTTTTCCGTCTCCTGCTCGTATTGTCCGTACTGACGTGTCCTATCTCACTCAGCGGGCAAAATGCAATCGGAGCGGCTTCAGTCCACCGCCTTTCCGTAGGGCCGGTAGTAGGGTACGACGCCGTACGCTACACCACCAGCGTGGCAATCTCCACTATGCGCGAGGAGTTGGTGAACACCTCCTTAACCGCGCCCGCATACGGGATTTCGGCCCTGTTGGAATTCCCTTCCCGTCTCTCCCTCCTGGCGGAGGCCGCATTTCAGCGGCTCGAGTTCACAAACCAAAAAGAACTGTACCATATCGGCGACAAGGCCGCCCACCGGAGGTGGATTTACCAACAGGACGTGGTTAATGCTGATCTCATGGTGCGCTATACGTTATTGCCCGGACAACCGGCAGTTTTTACTGAGGTGGGAATTTTTGCAGGGATCCCCTTAAGCAGCCGTATCTCCCGGGGCATGGAATACGGCGGGACCTCCCATACAGAAGAAGACCGCGCTATTGACGGGTACGACTACGGGTTTACCCTCGGAATTGGAGCGCGGTACCAGCGCACGGAAATTCGTACACGATTCGTCATTACCGACCGGGCAACCCTCCCGGAGCATTTTACAAGTCTACGGGCCGGCATCCGCCTGGCCTACCGCTTTGGTAAGGCCGGATAGTTGGGTCCAGTGTCCGTGATCTGCGGATAAACTGGGGGGTAAGGGTAGTTTGACCCAGTAGCAGTACCAACGGGCCATCCTGGATAGCCTATATCTTTTGATGCGCCAGAGCTGACATACTGCCCGGGCAGAGGACCTCCCGGTCCGGGCATCAGCCCCACGTGCGGTACAAACAGATCGGATCCCCGTGCAGGGGATTGACCGTACCGTTGGAGAAAGCCGTCCGATGGCTTCGAAAGATCAGCGCAAGGATCCGATCGGGGAGGCGACGGAATCGCGTCCGGATTTACCCCTCCAAAAAAATTTCAGACCAGAAATGCTAACTTTCTGCCATGCGCTACCTCATTTCGACTCTGCTCCTGGCCCTTGTCCTCTGCACCTGCGGCCCCGCCCCCGACACGGAAAATGAAACTTCCGGAGCCGCCGACCGCGGCCGGCCCAACATCATCTTCATCATGTCCGACGATCACGCCCAGCGCGCGATCTCCGCCTATACGGATGAGCTGACCGAAACGCCCAACCTGGACCGCATCGCCGACGGCGGCCTGCTCTTCCGCAACAGCTTCGTGACCAACTCCATTTGCGCCCCGAGTCGCGCGGCGATCCTGACCGGCAAGTACAGCCACATCAACGGGAAGATCGATAACCTGAGTCCGTTCAATCCGGATCAGTGGACCTTCCCGGAAGCCCTGCACGACGCCGGATACCGGACTTCGCTGTTTGGAAAACACCACCTGACGTACGTGCCGAACGGGCTGGACGAGTACCGGGCGCTGATCGATCAGGGGGAATACTACAACCCGACCTTCATTCATAACGGGGATACCCTGGAGGCAACCCCCGGCTACACTACGCGGCTCATCACCGACTACGCCCTGGAAGAACTGAAGCGCAATGCAGAGAGCGATCAACCCTTCATGATGCTGTACTGGCACAAGGCGCCCCACCGCAACTGGATGCCCGACACCAGCGATCTGCCGGGCCTGCTCGACAAGCACTACCCCGAGCCGGCCAACCTGCGCGACGACTACGCCGGTCGCCCGGCCGCGGAACATGCCGATATGCGCATCGCCGACATGTTCGTGAGCAACGACCTGAAAGTCACCGAGGAGTATGAGCCCAACGATCCCGGAACCGGCGGCGCCACGTTTTTGGCGGATGGCCCGCGGCGGATGGCACAGAATTTTTACCGGGAGATCGACCGGCTCACGCCCGAGCAGCGGGCGGCCTGGAAGCCCTTCCTCGATCGGGTAGGGAAGGAGTGGCAGGACGTCAAGGGGACCGACCGGGAACTCGGCTGGCGCTACCAGCGGTACATGCAGGACTACCTGGCCAGCGTGAAGGGCGTGGACGACAACGTGGGCCGGGTACTGGATTACCTGGAAGAAAGCGGCCTGGACAAAAATACCATCGTGATCTACACCAGCGATCAGGGCTTCTACCTGGGCGAGCACGGCTGGTACGACAAGCGCTTCATGTACGAGGAGAGTCACCGGACTCCCCTGCTGATCCAGTACCCGCCGCTCGTGGAAGGCGGAACCACCTCCGACGCCCTGGTGCTCAACATCGATCTGGCGCCGACCCTCCTGCAACTGGCCGGGGTGCCCGTGCCGGAAGACCTGCAGGGGATGAGTTTGCTGCCTTTGTTTGACGGGAGCACGCCTGACGACTGGCGAAAATTCATTTACTACCGCTACTACCAGGAGATGAACAGCTTCCACCGGGTGGCCCGGCACGAGGGCGTACGGGGCGAGCGGTATAAGCTCATTCACTTTGCGGAACCCGGCTTCGAGGGGTATGAGCTCTACGACCTGCAAACGGACCCGATGGAAATGGAGAATCGTATCGACGATCCCGCCCTGACGGCCGAAAAGGAGAAACTGCAGACGGAACTGCGGGAAAAGCGGCGCGAACTGAAGGTCACGGACTGATTTAAGCTTTTCCTAACCACCGGCGAACGCAGTCGCCGGTTACCTTTGCACCTTCGTATCCTGAGGGAGCCAGAACTTTCCGGAGGACGCGGGCCTTTACCATGCGCCAAACAAACCAACGATGAAACAGCTTTTTCTAGCCATTGCGCTCCTTTGCGCCCTCGGCCTTTCCGCCCAGGAAGCCGCCCCCGACAACTGGTGGGTACTGGACCGTACCGACAACTCCTATCCCGGGGTCAGTGCCACCAAGGCCTACACCTACCTGGAAGGTAAAAAGGCCGAACCCGTCGTGGTGGCCGTCATTGACTCGGGCGTCGACATCGAGCACGAGGACCTGAAGGACGTAATCTGGACCAACCCCGGCGAGATTCCCGGCAACGGCATCGACGACGATAAGAACGGCTACGTCGACGACGTCCACGGCTGGAACTTCATCGGCGGCGCTGACGGACAGAATGTCAACTACGAAAACCTGGAAGTCGTACGGGTGTACAAAAAGCTCAACGCCAAGTACAACAACCGCGACCGCGACGGACTCAGCAAGAAGGAGAAAGCGGAGTACGACCGCTACGTGGAGTACCAGGATGAGATTGAAGCAAAGGAAGCCGAACTCGGCCCTACCGCCCAGCAATACACCATGATCAAGGGGGCCGTTGACGCGATGCTGGAAGCCATGGGCAAGCCCGCCGGTGAGGTCACCGCCCAGGAGATCGCCGACTTCCAAAGCAACGACCAGAGCGTACTGATCGTGAAGAATATCGTTGCCAACGCCACGGCCAACGGTTCCACCTTCGCTGACCTGGTTGAGCAGCTGGACGGCGCCATGGACTACTTCGACGGCCAGTTGAAGTACAACTACAACACGGAATTCGATGCCCGCTCCATTGTGGGGGACAATCCGGACGACCTCGATGAGCGCTACTACGGCAACAACGACGTCCAGGGCCCCGACGCGTCACACGGCACCCACGTCTCCGGCATCATCGCCGGTGAGCTCAACAACGGCATCGGCGTGAACGGCGTCGGCGGCGGCAACGTCCGTATTATGAGCGTACGTACCGTGCCCAACGGAGACGAACGGGATAAGGACGTGGCCAACGCGATCCGCTACGCCGTTGACAACGGTGCCAAGGTGATCAACATGAGCTTCGGCAAGGGCCTCAGTCCCCACAAGAAGGAAGTAGATGCCGCCATGAAGTACGCCGAGAAGCACGACGTCCTTATGGTCCACGCCGCCGGCAACGACGGTAAGCTCCTGACGCTGGAGAACAATTATCCCAACGATACCTACCAGGGTAAGCGGAAGACCGGAAAGACCTGGATCGAGGTAGGGGCCGCCAGCAGCAGCTACGATGCCGCCCTGGCCGCTCCCTTCAGCAACTACAACAAGAAGTACGTGGACGTTTTCGCTCCCGGTGCGCAGATCTACTCCACCATCCCCGACAACAAGTACGCCAAGTTCGACGGCACTTCCATGGCCGCTCCGATGGTGGCCGGCATTGCCGCCCTCGTCCGCAGCTACTTCCCCGACCTTCAGGCCAAGCAGGTAAAGGCGATCATCGAACAGAGCGCCCTGCCCGTCGACCTCGAGGTGACCAAGCCCGGTACCGACGACGAAACCATCCGGTTCGCCGAACTCTCCGCTACCGGCGGCCTGGCCAACGCCTATACCGCCATCAAATTGGCCGAACGGACCAAGGGCAAGAACCGCCGCCTCCGCGACGCACGCGATGAGAGCCTGCAGCAGTACTAATGATCCGGCTTACTGAATTTTCTCACGGCGCCGGCTGCGGCTGCAAGATCGCGCCCGCCGTGCTCGATACCATCCTCGCCCAGACGACGAAGGGAGACCATTACCCCCAACTCCTCGTCGGCAACGTGGAGCGCGACGACGCCGCCGTCTACGACCTGGGCGACGGAACGGCAATGATCAGTACCACCGACTTTTTCATGCCCATCGTGGATGATCCGCTCACCTTCGGCCGGATCGCCGCGACCAATGCCATCAGCGATGTCTACGCCATGGGGGGCACCCCGCTGCTCGCCATCGCCATTCTCGGCTGGCCGATAGACAAGTTGCCCCCCGAAGTGGCCGGTCTCGTCGTGGAGGGGGGGCGGCAGGCCTGCGCTGAAGCCGGTATACCGCTGGCCGGGGGCCACAGCATCGACTGCCCGGAACCGATTTTCGGTCTGGCCGTCAGCGGCCGCGTCGATATCACCCACCTGCGCAAGAACGGTGGAGCCCAGGTGGGTGACCTGCTCTACCTCACTAAACCCATCGGGGTCGGTATCCTGAGCACCGCCCAGAAGCAGAAGAAGCTTCGTCCGGAAGATGCCCGGCTGGCTACCGAGCAGATGGTGCGCCTGAACAAGATCGGTCCCGCACTCGCCCGCCAGCCCTACGTACACGCCATGACCGACGTTACCGGCTTCGGCCTGCTGGGCCACCTGAACGAAATGTGCGTAGCCAGCGGCACCCGCGCTGAGATCCGCCTCGCCGACGTGCCCCTCATCGACGCCGCTATCCTCGATCATTACCTGGAGGCGGGCTGTATCCCGGGGGGCACAACCCGCAACTTCACCAGTTACGGAGACCAGGTGCACGTGCCCGACGAACGCGCGAAGTGGTTGCTGGCCGACCCCCAGACGAGCGGGGGCCTGCTGGTTGCCGTAGATCCGGCCCACGCCGGGGATTTTGAAGCCCTCTGCGCCGGGCAGGGCCACCCGGTCCGCCCCCTGGGCACCATGCTGGTCCCCGGATCGGGAAAGCGCATCCAGGTGGTGTGAACCTAAGGTCATGGGGCGGTATTAGTACGCAAATACCGTCCCATGAATAAGGTTTTTTCCCTCTCCCAGCTGCCCCCCGGCCACATGCACCAGGTTACCGTCGGTGATTACGACGTTCTCCTGGCCAACGTGAAAGGTGAGGTCTACGCCATCCAGAACAAGTGCAGCCACTACGGCGCTCCGCTCTCCCAGGGGGCGATTTGCGAGCACCGGGTCCGCTGCCCCTGGCACCACGCCTCCTTCGACCTGCGCACCGGCGAACAACTGGAAGCACCCGGCATGGACGGCGTCCCCCGCTTCGGCGTACGCCTGGAAGGCGATGACATTCTGGTCTCCTCCGAGCCGGTAGCCGACAACAAACCCCAAATGCAGCCCCGTAAGCATATCCAGGGCGCCCCGGCGAAGGGCCACTACGACTACGTGATCGTGGGCGGCGGTCCCGCGGGGGCCTACGCGGCTGAGTCGATCCGGGCCACCGATCCGGACGGAAGCATCCTCCTCGTCAGCGCGGAAGAACTTCCCCCTTACGACCGTACCAAGGTGAGCAAGGCGTTTATGCAGGACGATAGTCCCCCCGAGCAGCTACCGCTCCGGTCCGCCGATTTTTACGCCGACCTCAACGTCTACTTTATGGCGGGCACGCGGGTGCAACGCCTGGACCTCCACGCCAAAACCCTGGAGTTGCCCGATGGCCGGACGATCCGGTACGAGCGGGTCCTGATGGCGTCCGGTAGTACGCCGGTATCCCTGGATATTCCGGGAGCGGACCTGGAGAATGTCTTTTCGATCCGTACCGCGCGCGACGGGCGTCTGGCGCGGGAAGCCGTAAAGGAGGGAACCAAGGTGGTGGTCATCGGCGGCAGTTTCATCGGTCTGGAGACGGCCATGAGCCTGGGCAAGCGTGGCGGGGACATTACGGTTGTCACGCCGGAGCAGGTGCTCTTTAAGCAGGTTTTCGGCGAGGAGGCGGGCAAGTACGTGCAGCAGCTGCACGAAGAAGCCGGTGTCCGGTTTAAGCTCGGCAGCAAGGGTCGCGCCATCACCGGCGAAAAGAAGGTGAGCGGGGTAATCCTGGAAGACGGCACCACCCTGGAGGCCGGGGTGATCATCGTCGGGGTAGGGGTCACTCCCAATACCGGCTACATCGCCGGGATCGCTTACCAGGAAGACTCTAGCTTAGCGGTGGACGGCCACCTCGCCGTGCACGCCGAGAACGCCTGGGCGGCCGGCGACATCGCGACCTACCCGGACCGCGAAGGGATGGTCCGCATCGAACACTGGAAGGTCGCCGGGCAGCAGGGGCGGATCGCCGGGCGCAACATGGCCGGAAAGGCGGAGCCCTACACCATGGTACCCTTCTTCTGGACCAATCAGCAGGGCGTCAACTTTCGCTACGTCGGTCATGGTACCGACTACGATGAGATCGTCTACGACGGCAAGCCCGGAAAGGAACCGTTCCTGGCCTTTTACGTCAAGGACCGGCACGTGCAGGCCTGCCTCGGCGTGAAGCGCGATGCGGAAGTCGCCGCGATCCACGAACTGCTCTCCCTCGGAAAGCTTCCGGCGGTAGGTGCCCTGACGGGCCGGGACTGGCAGCAGCTCTGCCGGGAAGTGTAATGGATGCCTACGGGACGATCCACTGGGGTAACCACTCCTCCCCGTCCCGTCGGGCGGTGAGGCGGTGGTTGCCCTCCCGTTGCAGCAGCAGGATATCCATCCACTCGATCTCCGTCTCCAACACCCCGAAATTTTCCCGGGCGTAGTCGGTTTCCGTTAAACTGAGCGCAGGCCAGTTTTCCGGTAGTCCACTGCCCGGTTGCGGCAGCGGATTCCCGGGTGGGTGGACCGTAGCGTAGGCCTTCCGGCCGTGTTTTGGCAGTGTGGCGAAAATCGCTTCAACGGCTTCTCCACTCAGGCAGCGGGTGGGGCCACTGCAGGAAACCTGTACCTTTTGGGTGGGATCCCAGAACAGCCAGCTGAGGGTGGGGTTAGCGCGTAAATCGCTAATTTTCAGCGACCTTGTGTCAACGTAGCACCGCAGCGTAGCGCGATCCTGATCGGCGGCCCGCAGGACTACCGTGCGCAGCCTGGGGATGTCCCGGGAGTGGATACTGCCGAGTACCGGGGTGGCAAACGGGTGATCTGAAGTATGGGTGCCCGTTAAAATCAGGCTCCAGGCTTGCTTCCAAAGGGGGTCAGCTAGTATCTTACCTATCATAAAGCATAGTTATCACACAATCTGGAATAATATCGCCCGTTTGAAATCCAGAAGCAGTGTTTGACAACGTATATGTAGGTGGATGCGCTGCATTCTATCCGTCGAAAAAAGGTGAGTACCTTTTTCTTTTTTTGAGACAAACACGGTAAATTAACACATCGCGGTATGTAATCGGAAAAGGAAAATGCGTCTCTCAATCCAAAGAATATGGGTTTTAGGTGTTTTTCCGGAGGGTTTGAACTGAGGTTCGAACCCTCTTTTTCATTTACAACTAAGGCCACGGCTCAGTCGTTCTATCTTTGGACCCCAACCCTTAGATTATGAGCTTTCTAACCCTCTTTGCCGTCATTTTCGTTGTCTTCGGACTCAGCTTCGTACTGATCAATATTCGCCACGTGGTGACGGGTAACGAGTTCCGGGGTACCTGTGCCAGCAACAACCCCATGTTGACCAACAAAGTGGGCAAGTGCGATGTTTGCGGCAAATCTCCCGAGCAGGATTGCCAGATGCCCGAGCTGCCTAAAGCCTGATCAACGCAGTAGTTGCAGGCGTTTACAGGCCTCGGCGGCGTACCTCGGGGAAGGCGTCTTGAGGATGACGCGGCGCACGGCCAGCAGGTTGGTCACGAATCCTTCCGCGCGAAACGCCCTCAGGTACTCCGCATTGAACAGGAGCTGGGTCTGAATCATGTGCCGGCACTCCATCACGAAGTAGAGCCGCTCCTTCGGATCGAAGGCCACCACCAGGATCTCCTTGTCGGCCAGGTTCGTCACCGGTACCAGGTAGGGATAGGGAAAGTAATCGTCGTTCCAGATGTCGTAAAGCCCCGCTTCGAAGAGGGGATACACCTTGAGCTGGGTGTCGTGCCCCAGGTGATTGTAGTCGTAGACGAACTCCGTAAGGGCGTGCACCTGTGCCTCCACCGGTCCCTCCCGCCGGGGATCCAGCTTACCGTACGGCAGCCAGTTGTCGGTGCGTAAATCGAAGTACTCCGCCGGCCCCAGCCTCAGTTTGTAGTCAAAGCGATGGTAGTCCGGTACGACATAACCGGGGTAGTAGTAGCGTAATCCCAGGTGGAGGCAGTGCTGGATCTCCAGCAACATTGTATAGTACCCCAGGCTGAACGACTTCAACTTGGGATCGAAGATTCCCAGGATACTGGCCGCCGAAGTGTTCCCGAGGTCGAAGTAGCTGCAGGCCACGAGCTTTCCGCTGATCCGCTCCCGCACGCTGGTTTCCCAGGTATCGAAGACGACTTCCCCGTCGTAGTCCTCCAGGCTGTCGGCAATGGAGGGGGACAGCCTCCCGTCAAAATCCCCGGCGTAACGGTCGTACAGTTCCTCGTGCTCCCCGTCGATGACCCGGGTGTCGATGCGCACGTCGAAAAGTTGCTGGTTTCTCTTCAGCAACTTGCGCTGGCTTTTGGAAAAGGTGAAGTCCTGGAGGTCCAGGCGGATCCACAGGGCCGAGTACGGCCGGTTTTTGAAAAAGAGGAAGTGGGTGGTAAAGATGGTTGACCCCATACGATACCAGCCCTTCGCGAGGTGCCAGTCGAGGCTCTCGGGACTCAGGGTAAAAGGGGTATTTTTCTCCGCGTAACTAAATAGCATGTAGGGGGCGGCCGTTGGGAAGCGTAATATCCGAATTTACGCAGGGATTCCTAGGATTTATAGATCACGGACTGCGTCGCAGGCGGTCAGATCGCGTGGATCGTTGCTGGCGATGACGGTCAGGCGACCGATGCAATACCGGCGCAGTTCCCGTTCAAACCACCCCGCGGCTTCCTGATCCAGGGTCACCGTGGGCTCGTCAAGCAGGAGCAGGGGGGTGTCGGCGTAGAGGGCCGTGGCGAGCAGTACCCGCTGCCGCATCCCGGAAGAGCACTCGGATACCCTGCGGTTGCGGTACGGCATGAGTTCGATGCGGTCCAGCAGGTCGTTCACGGTAAGCCCGTGGAGGGTGCGCTTCAGGGTAAAGTGAAAGGTGAGCAGCTCGGCCACCGTCAGTTCCTCCACCATCTCCAGGTAGGGGCCCGTCCAGCTGACCAGCCGGTACACTTCGGCTACGGGTACCTGCCGCCCTCCGACCTGCCAGCCGATGCGGCCGCGACTCGGGCTGAGCTGACCGGCCAGGATGCGCAGGAGGGTAGACTTCCCCGAGCCGTTGCGCCCGCGGATCCCGTACACCTGACCGGAATGGTAGGCTCCCGAAAACTGGCGGAGGATCCACTCCCGGCCGAACCGTTTGGACACCTCCTCCAGCAGGATGTGCAGTTCACCGACGCCCTCAGTTTCCATTGTCCAGGGCCTGAAAGCTCCGGATGATGCCCGTTTTCTCCGTGGCGTTAATGAAGCTGATGACCTCATCGCGCTCATCGGAAACGGGCACGGAAGCCTCGATCTCGGTCACCGCGTTGGTAATGTTGAGCCCCTTCACGAACAGGATGCGGTAGATCTCGTGGATGGCGTTGATCTGGGTGATGTTGAAGCCCCGGCGCTGGAGACCGATGCGGTTTACCCCGATGTAGCTCAGGGGCTCCCGGGCGGCGCGGATATAGGGAGGGACGCTCTTGCGGACCAGGCTTCCCCCCGCGATGAAGCTGTGGCGGCCGATGCGGACGAACTGCTGCACGCCCACCTGCCCTTCGATGATCACGTGGTCTTCCAGTTCGACGTGCCCGGCCAGGTTCACGTTGTTGGCGATCACGATGTGGTCGCCGAGCTTGCAGTCGTGGGCCACGTGGGCGTAGGCCATGAGCAGGCAGTGCTTGCCCACCCGCGTGATGCCCGCCGCGGCGGTCCCCCGGTTGATGGTCACGAATTCCCGGATGGTGGTTCCGTCGCCCACTTCGGCGAGGGTGTACTCTCCGCGAAACTTCAGGTCCTGGGGAATGGCCGCGATGACCGCACCGGGAAAGATCCGCACGTTCTTCCCGATGCGGGCGCCGGCGTAAATGGTAACGTTGGGTCCGATCTCCGTGCCCTCCCCGACCTCGACGTCTTCCTCAATGGTTGTAAACGGTCCGACGGATACGCCGGCTCCGATCTTGGCGTTTGGGTGAACGACGCTCAGGGAATGAATGGACATGAATCGGGTTGAAAGGGTTAAAAAGGGTGTACTGCCGCCGGATCAGCTGCGCCGCACGATCTGGGCGACCAGGTCGGCCTCGGAAACGAGCTTGTTGCCCACATAGGCCGTCCCGCGCATCTGGCAGATGCCGCGCCGGACGGGGGCCATCAGCTCCATTTTGAAGAGGACGGTATCCCCCGGAACCACGAAATTTTTAAACTTGGCATTCTCGATCTTTAAGAAGTAGGTATCCCAGTTGCCGGGATCGTCCTGCTGGGTGAGCACCAGCAGTCCGCCAGTCTGGGCCATCGCCTCGATCTGCAGGACGCCCGGCATCACGTGGTTGCCGGGAAAGTGGCCCTGAAAGAAGGCTTCGTTGAAGGAAAGGTTCTTCAGCCCGACGATGTGGCGGTCCCCTTTTTCGATGATTTTGTCGATCAGCAGGAAGGGGTAGCGGTGGGGCATGATCGCCAGGATCTGCTCCACGTTGTAGACGGGCTCGTCGTTGGGGTTGTAGCTCGGGCGCCCCTTGAGGCGGCGCTGGTCGAGGTAGGCCTTTTTAAGCAGCTTGGTGAAGGCGACGTTAACGCGGTGGCCGGGTTTGGTCGCCAGGATGCGACCCCGGATCGGCACGCCGAGCAAACTGATGTCCCCCATCACGTCCAGCAGCTTGTGGCGGGCGGGTTCGTTGTGAAATTTGAGGTCGAGGGTGTTGAGGATTCCCTGCTCGGTGACTTCGACGGTCTCCTTCCCCATCTTTTTCGCCAGGGCATCGAGGCGGGACTGGGGTACGTGGCGGTCCGCAATTACGATGGCGTTGGTCAGGTCGCCCCCGCGGATGAGGTCGTGCTCGAACAGGGCCTCCAGTTCGTGGAGGAAGACGAAGGTGCGGCAGGGGGCGATCTCTTCGGCGTAATCGGCGTAGCCGCGCAGGGTCGCGTACTGCTGTCCGAGGACGGGGCTGTCAAAGTCGATCATCGACACCACCTCGAAGCCGTCGTAGGGAAGGGCGACGATTTCGGAGCCGGTGGCCTCGTCGCGGTAGGTAATGGGCTCTTCCACGACGAAGTAGTCGCGGGGCGTGTCCTGTTCTTCCATGCCTGCGGCGAGCAGGTGGTCTACGTAGGGACTGGCACTGCCGTCGAGGATGGGCACTTCGCCGCCGTCGATTTCGATGAGGACGTTGTCGATCTGCAGGCCGGAGAGGGCACTCAGCAGGTGCTCGATGGTGGAAACGGTCGCGGAGCCGCCACCGAGGGTGGTAGAGCGCTCGGTGCTCACGACGCGGTTGACGTCGACGTTCATGAGCGGCTCGTCGGCGAGGTCGGTACGTTTAAACTTGACGCCGTGGCCGGCCGGAGCGGGTTTGAAGACCAGGTTCACTTCCTGACCGGTATGCAAGCCCACCCCGCTGATGGAGACGGTGCTGGCTATCGTACGTTGGTTCATATAGATCTATCCCACTTTCTTGGGCGGCAAAGATAGCACGTCAGGCCTGATTGTACCGATGGCTCGGGTCACTCGCTCGGATAATGCGTTCGTTTCGCTCGTCGCTTTCGGTCTCCCCGTCCCGTAAACGCACGATCCGGTGGGCGTGCTCGGCAATGTCGGGCTCGTGGGTGACGAGGATCACGGTGTTGCCGCGCTGCTGGATTTCCTCGAAGATCTCCATGATCTCCATCGAGGTCTTGGTGTCCAGGTTGCCGGTGGGCTCATCGGCCAGGATGATGGCCGGGCGGTTGACCAGGGCCCGTGCAATGGCAACGCGCTGCCGCTGACCGCCCGAGAGCTCATTGGGGCGGTGGTCGAGGCGGTCACCCAGTCCGACCGATTTAAGTACCTCGGCGGCCCGTTCCTGCCGTTCCTTCCGGCCCATGCCCGCGTATACCAGGGGCAGGGCCACGTTCTCCAGGGTCGTCTGCCGGGGCAGCAGGTTGAAGGTCTGGAAGACGAAGCCGATTTTCTCGTTGCGGATCTTGGCGAGTTCGGTATCGTCCATTCTGCTGACGTCCTTGCCGTCGAGGTGGTAGGTGCCCGAGGTCGGGGTGTCCAGGCAGCCGAGCAGGTTCATCAGGGTAGATTTACCGGAACCGGAGGGGTCCATGAGCGCCACGTACTCGTTGGTTTCGATGCGCAGGTCGATGCCGCGCAGCGCCCGCACCTCTGTTTGCCCCATGATGTACGTCTTGGTAAGGGCGAGAATATCGATGACGGCAGACATAAGCAAAGGAGATTTGGGGATGAACTTAAATAACCCGGGGCACCTGGAAGAACTCCCCGTCGCTGGCCGGTGCGTTGCGCAGCGCTTTTTCGCGATCCAGGGGGGGACCCACGGCATCGGGCCGGAGTTCCTGTTCTACTTCGGTCACGTACCGCAGGGGCGCTACGCCCTCCAGGTCGAGTTCGTTGAGTTTTTCCACCATGGTCAGGATCAGGACTAGGTCCTCGCGCAGCTTCCCGACGCGTTCGGGGGGAAGGGCCAGCTTGGAAAGATCAGCGAGGCGTAAAACTAGGGCGTCGTCTACCGTCATGGCGTTACTTTTCGACAAAGCTACTCCTCCGCCCGTTCAATTCCCCTTTCCCGGGGCGGCGGCGCGCGGGTGCGGGGGAGTTCAGTCCCATAAAACGCAGTTCCCCGAGGGGGCTCCACGGACCATGTCAGAGGGATCTTCCGCATCCATTAACCCGTTGCGACGTGCGGCGGGTACCTGGTGAATCAGGCGGTAACGATCAGGGACTGTTGAGTACCCCTGAGTGGACCGGTTGATCGTCCGGCTGCGCTTCGGTAACTTCCCCGGCACCCGCGGGCCCGCCGACAATGGACGCCTGGAAAATCCCTATGTTTGGGACGATCTACCTAGCCGAAATGAAAAACCTGTTGCCCGCCGGCATCCTGCTTTTATTGACCTGTCTGACGCTGCCGCTGACTGCCCAGTACCGGTCGGACATGCGGACTGCCGACAAGGAATTCGAACTGCACGCCTACCACCTCGCCATCGCCAGTTACCAGCGCGTGCTGGCCGTGCGGCCAGACGACGAAATTGCCCTTTCCCGCATCGCCCAGTCGTACCAGATGCTCAACCAGCTCGATACCGCCCAGCTCTATTTTCAGCGGGCGGTGAAGGGGCACCAGGTCGCTCCGGACGTCTTATTGAGTTACGCCCAGACGCTTAAGTCGCTGGGCCGCTACGACCAGGCAAAAGGGCTGTTTGAAGCCTACGCCGAGGAAACGGACGCCACCGTAGGAAATCAGTACGCCAGGAGCATCGATTTTGCCCTGCGCCAGCGCGACGAGGATGCCGGATTTACCGTCACTCCCCTTGCCGTGAACAGCCCGGCGGCGGACTTCGGACCCGACGTCGCGCGCCCCGGCCAGCTCGTCTTTAACTCCTCCCGCCTCCAGGGCAGCTTTACCGGCGTGGCCGTAACGGTACCCTATGTGGCTAGTATCGGTCCGGACGGATCGGTGGGAGAAGCCGTCATCCTATCCACCGGCTACACCAGTCGCAGTGGTGAAGTAGGGCCGGTGAGCTACAGTCCTGACGGCACCCGCGTGGTATTTACCCGCAACAACTTTACGCCCGGAACCCGGCTGGTTCCCGAGGCGGGCATCACCCTGAACTTACTGATCGCGGACGTGAACGCCGGCGGTCAGTGGGTCAACGTACGCCCCCTGCCGTTCAACGGCAACGCCTTCAATACCGGGTTCGGCACCTTCGCGGCGGACGGTACGACCATCTATTTTGCCAGCGACCGCCCGGGCGGTTACGGCGGCTACGATATCTACCGGGCCAGCGTAAGCGGTAACCTTGGGGGCGCCGTGCCCGAAAACCTGGGGGCCGTGGTCAACTCCCGCGGCAACGAGATCACGCCCTTTTTCGGCGGGACCAGTGTATACTTTTCCAGCGACTGGCACCAGGGACTCGGCGCCTACGACGTCTTCCGGGCCGCGATGACGGACGACAGGGCCACGGCCCTCTACCACCTGGGCGGTGCCGTAAACAGTCCGCGCGATGATATGGGCTTCAGTTTCGATCCGGCCACCGGGCGGGGCTACCTCGCCTCCAACCGCGAAGGAGGCGCGGGAGACGAAGACCTGTACGGTGTCGTATTACGGGATCTCCCCGTCCCGGAATCGTACGGCGAAAGCGGTGCCGGCGGCAACGGCCCCACCGCCGGGGTCCCCGACGGCGTCAACGTGAATGCCCCCGTTCCCTTCGGAACGGTACGGGGCTACGTAAGCAATATCGAGACGGGCGCTCCGGTCGCGAACGCCCTCGTAAGCATCACTAAACGGAGCACCGGGGAGTCGGCCAGTGTACGCACCGACACCGAAGGAGCCTACTACGCCGAAGTCACCCCCCTGTCCGTCTATGACGTCCAGGTCGAGGTCGAAGGCTACGAAGCGATGAGCTTCCCGGTGACCACGGATAATGGGACCAATCCAAACCTTTTCGGCAACATCGCCCTGTTGCCGGCACAGTCTGATCCCGCCCCCGCCCCGCAAACCTACGGTTCCGAAGGGGTGGCCCCCCCGGCACCCACTAACCCGACGGCCCCTGCCCCCGCCGTCACATCCCCTGCCCCCGCCACCCCGGCCCGGGAAGGCTTTGCCGTTCAGCTCGCCAGCCTGGCGGAAGCCCCGGATATGGCCCTTTACGCCAACGTTACGCCCCTGGGCCGGGTGTATACGTCCCTGAGCGAGGGGCGGTATAAGGTTCGCCTGGGCACGTTTCCTACCCGTCAGGACGCCGCGGAGGCCGCTGCGCGGGTCCGGCAGCTGGGCTACCCGGGCAGCTTCGTGGTGCCGGATGCCGGTCCCGCCCCGACCCCGACCCCGGCTGTTGATTTCGCGACGGTTATCCCTCCCGTCACCCGTTCCCCTTTCCGGGTGCAACTTGGTGCCTTTGGTAAGCCGGAGAACTTCGACCGGGCAGCGGCCAGTGCCCTCGGTACCCTGGTCTCCGAAAGGCGGGGAAACCTGACCATCTTTTACCTGGAGGACATCCAGACCCTTTCCCAGGCCGAAGCCCTGCGCAACCGGGCCCTCGAAGCCGGCTACCCGGGGGCCTATATCCTGCGATTGAACGGAGATACGTACACCAGTCAATAATTCACCCCATGCGCCTACTGCTTTGTTTACTTCTTTCCTCCACCAGGCTGTTGGCCCAGGAGGTCGTCATCCCCCTGTATACCGGGGACATACCCTGTGCCACGGGCAGTGCGGCCGCCAGTGAGTTGAATGAAAGCATCGGCGTGGTGCTCACCGACGTACCCGTCCCGGAGCTTTACCACTACGCTCCGGTCGCCCGCGCCGGCCGCAACGCTGCGGTGGTCATCATCCCGGGGGGCGGCTACCAGGTCGAAGCCTGGGACCTGGAGGGTACCGACATCGCGCGCTTCCTTTCGGCAAGGGGCTACCACGCCTTCGTGCTGCGGCACCGCCTGCCGGGGAAGGTGGAAGGGCCGTGTAAGGATCACGTCGCGCTCGACGACGCCCAGCAGGCCATGCTGACCGTGCGGAGGATGGCCGACTCCCTGGGCTATGCCGCCGACCGGATCGGGATCATGGGATTCTCGGCCGGCGGTCACCTGGCCGGCTCCGCCTCCGTTCACTGGCGGGAGGACGGGGGAGTTTCCAGTCGCCCCGACTTCAGCGTACTGGTCTATCCGGTGCTCCTCATGAACGATGCCGCCGGCGGGCACGCGGGTAGCCAGCAGGCGCTGCTCGGGACTACCCCCGATCCCGAACGGCTGAGCTACTACAACATTCCCGAACAGGTGACCGCCGATACCCCGCCGGCTCTGTTGATCCATGCCTCCGATGACCCTGGAGTCCCGGTTGCAAACTCCATCCGCTACTACGAGGCGCTCGTCAAAAACGGGGTCCCCGGCGACCTGCGCATCTACGCTACCGGACAACACGGCTTCGGCTCGGCACGGGAACGGGACGCCCCGGTAAGCGGGTGGCTGGACGAGGTCGTCCGGTGGCTCGAAGCACGCTAAGGGGGCAGGACTTACCTTACCGCTCCCTAACTATCCTGCGCACATGACCGAGTTGCTCCCCATCGACCAGGTACCCAATCAGGCCGACCTCCTGGTCACCCACGAGGCGATCCACCCCTTCGTGCACCGTACACCGGTGATGACCAACCGCAGCATCAATGCCCTGGCCAGCGCGAAGCTTTACTTTAAGTGTGAAAATTTTCAGCGGATCGGTGCCTTCAAAATGCGGGGAGGCGCCTCGGCTGCCCTGCGGTTTACGCCCGCACAGCGTGAAAAAGGACTCGCCACCCACAGCAGCGGCAACCACGCACAGGCGGTCGCCAAAACTGCCCAGGTACTTGGGGTACCCGCATACATCGTCATGCCCCACGACGCCCCCCGGGTAAAAGTGGCGGCCGTAGAGGGGTACGGTGCCCACATCACCTACTGCAACAACACGCCCCGTGAACGCCAGGAGGCCCTGGAGGCGGTAGTGGCCCGCACGGGAGCTGCGTTCATTCATCCTTACGACGATTACGGGGTCATCGCCGGTCAGGCCACTGCGGCCATGGAGCTGATCGAGGATACCGAGGCGGCCCTGGACTTCATCCTTTCCCCCGTCGGGGGGGGCGGGCTGCTCGCCGGTACGGCCCTGGCGGCCCGGTACTTCAGTGTTCGGGCGACGGTTTACGGCGCCGAGCCGGCCAACGTCGACGACGCCGCCCGTAGCCTGAGGAGTGGGAAGATTGAGGTCAACGAAACCAATACAACGGTGGCAGACGGCCTACGGACCAATCTAGGCGAGCGCACCTTTCCCATCATCCACAAGTACGTACCGAAAATCCTCCTGGTCTCCGAAGAGGAGATCATCGCCGCCATGCGCCTGATCTGGGAGCGGATGAAGATCATCGTGGAGCCGAGTTGTGCCGTGCCCCTGGCGGCCGTCCTGCGCTACCCGGAAGAATTCGCCGGCAAACACGTGGGCATCATCCTGACCGGGGGTAACGTGGACGTCGATCGGCTGCCTTTCCGTGGCTAGAACCGTCTTCGGCGCCAAAGTGTATTCTACCAAAATCCGATACCATGGCCTCCGCCCTCAAGAACCTCAGTAGCTACGACGAAAGCAACCTCCCCGACGCGTCTCTCATGACGTTCGGGATCGTGGTCGCCGACTGGAATGAGGACATTACCCACGCCCTCTACGCCGCCTGTTACGAAACGCTGGTGAAACACGGGGCCAAGGAAGCTAACATTCATGCTGAGCAGGTACCCGGCACCTTCGAGCTGCCCGCCGCCGCCCGGATCATTGCCGGACGAGAAAAGGTGGATGCCATTATCTGCCTCGGATGCGTGATCAAGGGGGAGACGAAGCACGACGAGTACATCAACCATGCCGTCAGCCAGGGACTCATCAACCTGAGTATCGCCACCGGCAGGCCCTATATTTTCGGCGTCCTGACTCCCAATACCCACCAGCAGGCCCTCGATCGGGCGGGGGGCAAGCACGGCAATAAGGGCACGGAAGCCGCCGTAACCGCGATCCGCATGGCGGCCCTTTACCGCAACAGCAAGAACGGCAAGAAGTCGATCGGTTTCGGCAACTGATTACCCCCCGTGGTGGAGGCTGATTTTGCCTCCGCGTAGCCGGATGTCGATTTTCCCTGTGGTTACGGCATCGGGCGAAGTCAGCAGTTTGCCGTGTTGGCTGACGAGGGCATACCCCCTGGCCAGGGTGGTTTCTGGGCGGAGGGCCTCCAGCAGCTTCCCGTAGTTGTCCATTCGCCCCCGGGAATCCGTCAGCGCCCGATCGGCGGACCGGTGGAGCTCGGTTTCCAGGGCGGCGGTGCGCAGGTGCCCCGACTGAAGCAGGGTCGCGGCCGACTGCCCGATGGTCACGCGCAGGGATTCCAGGCGCGTGAGGTGCCCCGCCAGTTGGCGTTCCGACAGCGAGGCGATTGCCCGTCCGGTGTGCAATAGCCCGGATTCTGCCCGCAGCAATTGCTCGATGAGGTAGACCGCTACCGCAGTAGGCGTTTTAAGGCTGCGGTGCACCACGCGGTCAAGGACGGTATCGTCGATCTCGTGTCCGATCCCTACCAACACGGGGAGGGGAGCCGCCGCTACCGCCCGGCACAGCGCCTCCTCATCGAAGGCGGCGAGGTCGGTTTTTCCGCCCCCCCCCCGGACGATCACCAGGAGGTCGTATTCTTCTTTTCTCCGGACGATCTGCCGCAGCCGCGTCACGATTTCTTCTCCGGTCTGAGCGCCCTGCATGGCGGCCGCGTACAAGTCGGTGCGGAAGACGTAGCCGTAGGGGTTGCCTTCGAGCTGCCGGGTAAAGTCGGCCAGGCCGGCGGCGGTATCAGCACTGATGACGGCGAGCCGCTGGGGGACAGCAGGCACGGCAAGGGCAGCATTGCGGTCCAGCAGGCCGTCGCGACTCAAAGCCTCAAGGGTGGCCTGCCGCCGGCGTTCCAGGCTGCCGAGGGTATGGGCGGGATCGATGTCTTCGACCACCAGCTTGAGCCCGAAGCGCTCGTGAAAGGAGGCGGTCACCCGCAGGCGAACGGACATCCCCTGCTGCAGCAGGCCGCCTACCAGCCGGGCGCTATGTTCTTTACGGATTCGTTTGAGCGCGCTGGCCCAGATCACGGCATCCAACTGGGCTACGATATCGGCTTGCTCGGTACTCTTTTCCACCAGGGTGAGCCAGACGTGCCCCCGGGATTCGCTTACCTGCGCGAGCTCCGCGGAGACCCACACGGGTTCCGGGAGGTTCAGCGCGAAGACCCGCCGGATGAATGCGGCGAGTTGAGAAAGCGGAAGGGTTTCCATGCGGCGCTAAGCTACGGAAACCCTTCCGCTGCCCGCCTTTAGTTCACCGGTGCGTTGGTCGGCAGCTCTTTTCCGGAGTAGGTCACCACCACTTTATTCACATACGCCAGTTTCTCCCGCACCGAAGCGTTGATCACGAAGGGATAGAGGTCGGGCCGGCCCATGCCCCGGTTGAGGCTGTTGATGGCGAAGGTGAGGGGTACGCCCACCTTGAGGATCCGTTCCATATCCGGATTTTGGTAGGGGTCGAAATCGGCCTTGGCATTCATCATCTTGTCCGGGCTTTCCGCGGGGTCGATGGACATCCCGAAGGAGTGAGCCGTTTCCACCATATCCAGAAGGTGGAGGTAGTGGGCCCAGGTTTCCGCCCAGTCTTCCCAGGGGTGGGTCGTGGCGTATTCACTTATGTAGTGGGCCTGCCAGTTGGCTGGTGGACCCTGGTTGTAGTGCCGCTGGAGGGCCTCCCCGTAGTCTTCCCGCTCATCGCCGAAGAGGCGGCGAAACGCTTCCAGCAGCGGACCATTGGTGGCCACGAGCTGGTCCCAGAAGTAGTGACCTACCTCGTGACGGAAATGGCCGATCAGCGTGCGGTACTTTTCATTCATCTGAATACGGGTGGCCTCCCGGTTGACGGAGTCGGCTTCGTCCACATTCAGGGTAATGAGGCCGTCGTCGTGGCCGGTCATGACGTGTTCTTTGGCGTCCTCGTCCGCGAGAAAATCAAAGGCCAGTCCGCGGTCGGGTGCTTCCATCTGGTCGCGCACGGGCAGGCCCAGCCGGAGGAGGGCATAGACCATCCGGTGTTTGGCCTCCTCGAGCTGTTGCCACTCCCGCAATTTTTTCGGATCGCTGAGGTCGGGCACCGTACGGTTGAGGTCGCAGGCGTCGCATAGTCCGGTGGGGTCGTCCTGGGGAATAATCCAGTTGCAGGCCTGGTGCGCGTGGTTGCCGCAGTACCTGTAGGATTGAGTGGTGTTGGCGTAGGGTTGCCAGGAGGTTTGTCCGGGTGCGAGCGCGATCATCCGGTCCTCGTCGCTGGAGTATCCCAGCCAATTCTGGCAGTTGCTGCACACCACGTTTTCGAAGTAAACGGGGTAGTTGCAGTGGCCGCAATGAAAAAGTTTCATAGGTAAGTTTATGCCCGTTTCAACGTAGGGCGGCCGGGGCAGGTTCCCCAGGGGGGTCCCAGTTGCGACCTATATATTTCATGGCTTCATGCATCCGAGAAACCGCTACGCCGGGAAACATAATTTTACCGAATTACTGGCCCTGGAGCCGGAGCTGGGACCCCACCTGACCACCACCCCGGATGGCCGGATCTCCCTCGATTTTGCCCACGAACGGGCGGTCTACCTGCTCAATCGCCTGCTGCTGCGGCGCGATTACGGCCTGGAGCACTGGGACATTCCGGCGGAAAACCTTACCCCGCCGCTGCCCGGGCGACTCGACTACATTCACCTGCTCCACGACCTGTACCCTGAAGCGCGAAACGTACTGGACGTCGGTACCGGAGCCAGCCTCATTTACCCAATCCTCGGGGTAGGGGAGTACCGCTGGTCATTCGTGGGCAGCGAGGTCGACGCGCGCAGCGTGAGGGTGGCGAGCGCCATCGTAAAATTCAATCCATCGCTGCGCCGGAAGGTCGAAGTACGTAAGCAGTCCGATCCGGGACGGATCTTCAACGGGATCATCAGGGAAGGGGAGCGCTTTGACCTGACGATGTGCAATCCCCCCTTCTTCGAAAGCTGGGAGGATGCGCTGAGTGCCAGCCGGAAAAAATGGGAACAGCTCGGCCGGGAGGATGCCGGGCTCAACTTCGGGGGTGCCCATCACGAGCTCTGGACGACCGGAGGGGAACCCGGTTTTTTGAAGCGGATGATCGGGGAAAGCGTCGGGTACCGCGATCGGGTTGGCTGGTTTACTTCCCTCGTGTCGCGAAAGGGATACCTGCGGCAGGCGCAGCAGGAGTTGGACCGCGCGCGGGCCAAAGCAGTGAAGGTGGTAGAAATGGAACAGGGGAAACAAGCGGACGCGGGTCCTGGCCTGGAAATTTTAGTGTACGGACCCCCGTTCGCCGAACAGCAGGCGACCGACGCGGACCAGGGTACTCCCTTGCTTAAGGGCGATGGGATAATCCCCGGACATGCCCATGCTGATCTCCGTGAAGGAGGGCTCTTCTTCGAAGTAGAGATCCTTGAGCTCCGAGAATATTTCGTGGAGCCGTCGAAACTCAGTGGCTACCTGCTCCCGATCGTCGGTATAGGTGGCCATGCCCATGACTCCGACGATACGGACGTGTTTGAGGGGGGTGGCCCGAACGTCCTCCATCAGTTCCTTGCCGGATGTGGCGGTCAGGCCGTATTTGCTCGCCTCTTCGGCGATGTGGTACTGGAGCAAAACGTCAACCCGTCGGTCCGGGGTCCGCTTGTCGAGCTCGCGCAGGAGTTTGAGGCTGTCGCCGGAGTGCACCAGGTGTACGAAGGGGACCAGGTCTTTGGCCTTCTTGGACTGCAGGTGCCCGATAAAGTGCCAGTTGATGTCTTTGGGCAGGGCCGCGTATTTCTCCGCCAACTCCGCTACCCGATTCTCCCCGAAGTCGCGGTGACCGAGGGCGTACATTTCCTGAATGACCGCTACCGGGTGGGTTTTGGTGACCGCGACCAGGCGGGCACCGGCGGTAGCAATTTCCCGACTCAGGGAATGGTAACGGTCAGCAAGGGGCATAGGGGATAGTTTTAACAGGGCTTAAGTACCGTTTCCGGCCGGAGGCGGCCGGTCCGTAATTGAGAGCGGCCGATCGCCGGAAAAGTAGTAACGGGTGGCAGGTCAGGATATGAAGCGGGGTATATTAGGCGTTTCAGTATTTGTTACGTCAACTTACTTAAGCATACCAATCATGAGCTATATCACCATCAAGAACGATCGTAAGCGCCGCCGTCAGGCCAAAATGGTAACCTTCGTCATCACCGTCTCCATGTTGGGAGCAGCTGCCTACAGCGTCGGAGCGCTGGACCAGGTGACGGAGCTGCTGCACCAGTGGATGTCCAGCAGCCCCGTCGCTCACCCGGTCGCTTCGCTTATTTGACGCTGAAAAGCTCTACGTCGAAGATAAGCGCGGCATAGGGGGGAATGGTGGGGGGCGACCCCTGGGCACCATACGCTAAGTCGAATGGAATGTAGAAGCGGTACTTCGCCCCTTCCTGCATGAGCTGTACGCCCTCCGTCCAACCGGGAATCACGCGGTTGAGGGGGAACTCGATGGTCTCTCCGCGGTCCACGGAGCTGTCGAACACGGTGCCGTCCGTGAGGGTGCCGTGGTAGTGGACCTCCACGGTCTCGGTGGCACTGGGACGCTTTCCCGAGCCTTCTTTCAGCACTTCGTACTGCAGGCCGGAATCGGTCACCTTAACCTCGGGGCGTTTGGCGTTGGCGGCCAGGAATTCCTCACCGTCCGTGCGGGCCGCTGCACCTGCGGTCTCCGCCTTACGCTGGAGAAAGGATTGAATGTACTGGTTGGCCTCCTCGGGGGTGACGGAGGCGGTCCCGTCGAGTCCCTGTTCAAAGCCTTTTGCCAGGCTCCCGGGGTCGATGGTTTCGAATCCCTGACTCTTGAGGTTCTGGCTCAGCACGATGCCTAAACTGTAACTGGTAGTATCCATAGGTGTGGATGGGGTTTGGGCCCCGACGTGGTCGGGACGTATAAAAAGGAAGAATACAAGCAATACTGCTAAGTGTTTCATGCACGCGATTTGAGGCGGTGGCTGTACTTCTTGCGGATCTTGCTCACCTTCGGGGTGATGACGAAGCTGCAGTAGGAGTTGCGGTCGCCAACTTTGTTGTAGTAATCCTGGTGGGAATCCTCGGCCGCATAAAAGGTTCCGAAGGGCAGCAGCTCGGTGACGGCAGGCTTTCCGTACAGCTCCGGGACGAGCGCGTCCATTAGTTGCTGAGCGGTGGCCTGCTGTTCCTCACTGGTGTAGAAGATGGCGCTGCGGTACTGGGGCCCGACGTCGTTGCCCTGGCGGTTAGGGGTGGTGGGATCGTGGGCCGCGAAGAAGATCTCGAGGATTTCCTGGTGACCGATTTCCTGGGGATCGAACTCGACGAGTACTACTTCGACGTGTTCGGTGCGTTTAGAGCACACGGCCTCGTAGTTGGCGGTTTCGGCGGTGCCGCCGGAATAGCCACTGATGGCGCGTTCGACGCCCTGGATGTCCAGGAAAACGGCTTCTACACACCAGAAACAGCCACCACCGAGAATAATGGTTTCTTTGCGGGGGGTATTGTTGATTTCAGCGAATGCTTCGCCGAAGCGGGGGGAGGTTGACATAAATTTCGGTTTATGATGTTGGTTAGTTAAGGAGTTAACAAATCCGTATGCAGCAGGTTCTGAGCAAGCTTTTTCGCGCCCGCCCGGGGGAGTGGGGGCCCGTGCTGTTGCTCCAACTGTTGGTGTTTCTCATTATCTGTACCCTGCTGATCGTCAAGCCGACGGCCAGCGCGCTCTTTCTTTCGGAATACGGCGCCATCGGCCTGCCCTATATTTTCCTGGCTACCGCCGTGCTGGCCGCCATTGTAAGTACCGGATATTCGGCTGCACTCAGGCGATATAACTTACTGCAGGTCAGTATTGTATCCCTGGTTGTTTGCCTCGTTATTCTGATCGCTTGCGCCGGCTTCATGCGGCTGCCCCTGGCGCAGCCGGCCATTGCGGTCACGCTCTACCTCTGGACGGCCATCTTCGGCGTGCTCGCCGCTTCCCAGTTCTGGATGATGGCGAGCTTCGTCTTCGACGTGCGGCAGGCGAAGCGACTCTTCGGGCTCATCGGTGCCGGAGCCATTGCCGGGGGCATTGCCGGGGGGTACATCACCACGCTCCTGGCGCGGGAGATCGGTGCCCGCAACCTCATTCTGCTCGCCGCGAGCCTGCTGGTACCCTGTCTGATCCTCACCACCTACGTATGGAAACGGTACGTGGTGAAGAAGCAGAGCGTCATCTCCCGGAAGAAAAAATCGAATGTCGGCTACGAGGCGCCCCACCGCCTGATTCTGGAAAGCAAGCACCTGTTGCTGCTGTGCGGTATTGTGGCCCTGAGCGTTACGGTGGCGAAGCTGGTGGACTACCAGTTCAGCGTACTGGCGGCCGAGCGCTACGGAGACCAGGACCGCTTGGCGGCTTTCTTCGGCTTCTGGTACTCGACTTTCAACATCGTCGCCCTGGCGATCCAGTTATTGCTCACCCACCGGGTGGTGCAGGGACTCGGCGTGAGCGGGGCCTTACTGTTTCTGCCCATCGGGTTGGGGGTCGGCGCAGTGGTCATGCTGCTGATGCCCGGGCTGAACGCCGCCATTCTGAGCCGGTCCGTAGACGGTAGCCTGAAGCAAAGCCTGAGTCGGGCCAGTGTGGAAATGCTCTTTCTGCCGCTTGATGAGGACACCAAGAAGAAGGTGAAGACCTACATCGACGTATTTGTCGACAGCCTGGCCGGAGGTCTCGGCGGGCTGGTCCTGATCGCGCTGACGCAGGTGCTGGGGATCTCGGCCCCGGCCATCAGCTGGTTTGTCCTCCTGCTCGTGGCGGCCTGGATGGTCAGCGTGATCCTGATCCGGGAGGAATACATTGAAGCCTTCAGGGCCCAGCTTTCTCACCTGAAACCCAAGGAGAACCGCAGTCGCCTGAAGAGTCACCACCGGAAGGTGATGGCAGGCTTCCTGCAGGTACTGGAAGAGGGACAGATGAGTACCCACGAAAAGCAGTTGCTGTATGTACTGGAGCGAACGGACGACCTGAGCAACGAATCCTTCCGCGAGCCGGTGCGTCGCCTGCTTGCCCACCCCTCGGCCAGCGTCCGCTCCCGCGCCCTGCGGAGTCTTTACCTGCAACCCGGCGCGGAACTGGTCGAGGAAGTCATGCCCCTGTTGCGGGATGAAGACAAGCACGTGAGGTCGGCGGCCTTCGACTACCTGTTCTCCCGGACAACGGACGTCGGCAATGACATCCTGTATCCCCTGCTCGACGATACGAGCCCCGACGTGGCCGGTGCGGCGCTGGTGAGCCTGGCCACCGAAACCGCCGGCAACGACTACAGCCAGCGGATGTGGCAGGTGGGCAAACGGATGCGCCACCACATTCGCCTGCTCCCCTCCTATCCCCCGGAAGCGCGTAGGAAATGGTACCTCTATTTGCTCAAGGCTTCCGGGCGGTCCAACACCGCCACCGGGCGTGCTTTCATTCAGCGGTGCCTGGTAGACGACAACGATGAGATCGTCCGCTACGCCATTCTGGCGGCCGGGGAGAGCCTGCACGAAGACCTCATCGTGCCGCTGCTTCACCTCATCGTCGATCCCGGTTTCCGCCCCCTGGCCATCAGCGCCCTGGTGCAGTACCAGGGAGGCCTGCTTTCCGTGGTCCCGAGCCTGATTGCATCGAAGGACCTGTCGCTCGCCGAACTGCGCCGCCTGCCCTCGGTGCTGGAAAAGATCGACCGGCAGCAGACCGTGGACATCCTGATCTCCCTGGTGGAACGCTGGTATCCCCACGACCTGCCCCTGCGCATGGAGGTGTACCGCTCCCTCAATACCCTGCGGCGGGATTTCCCGAAACGAACCTTCCCCAGCAAGCTCATCTACCGCCTGATCGTATCCGAAGCACGTACCTACGAATCGCAGCAGCAACAACTGAACGTCCAGCATATCCTCCTCAAGTTCCAGCAAACGGAGGAGGAGCTGACCTACCGGGAGGCCTATGCGAGTCTCCTCAAACAGCGCATGGCGGGCACCTTTAACCGCCTGTTCCGGCTGCTCGGGCTGCGCTATCCGCCCGCCGACATTATCCCGGTCCACCTCGCCCTCCTCAGCGACACTCCGGCGATCCAGGTCAGCGGCATCGAATTTTTGGATAACCTGCTGGAATTGTCCCTGAAACGGCTCGTTATTCCCCTGCTGGACCGGCGGCAGCGGCAGGTCAAGGCCCTGGGCAGCGACGTGCTTCCGGTGGACGCCGACCTGGATCAACTGCGCCGGCAACAATTTAAATCGCTGCGCAGAGCCCTGCGCGGGCAGGATGTCCGGCTAAAGGTTGCCTCCCTGCAGCTCATTTCCGCCCTCCGGGACCCCCAGTACTTACCGATCCTTGCCTATCATGCTTCCGCTTCCGATGCCCCGCTCAAGCTGCGTACCCTGGCCCAGGAGGCCCTGGAGCAATTGCGGCTTGGCTTAACTCCCGTGGAGATATAATCCGTGACAGCACGGCACCCTATCTTTGCCTGCCTTATGATGGAACTATCAGAAATCCTGACCGCAGGAGTCCGCAACGGCCTGCGTGTCCTGTACGGAATGGACGCCTCGGGCGTAGACATTACCCTGCAAACTACCCGCAAGGAATTCGAAGGGGAATTCACGGTAGTTACTTTCCCCCTCACCCGCGCGGCCCGCAAGAAGCCGGAAGAGATCGCCAACGACCTCGGCAACTACCTGGTCGAGCAGGTGAAGGAAGTCACTTCCTTCAACGTCATCAAGGGCTTCCTGAACCTGGTCATCGCCGACCGCTACTGGGTCGACTTCCTGATCGAGCGTGCCCTCGTCAGCGATTACGGGAAGGCTACGCCCACCGACGAGCGGGTAGTAGTGGAGTTCGCCAGCCCCAACACCAACAAGCCCCTCCACCTCGGCCACGTGCGCAATATTCTCCTCGGGTGGTCAACGAGCCAGCTCCTTACGGCGGCCGGCTACGACGTGAAGAAGGTACAGATCATCAACGACCGCGGTATCGCCATCTGCAAGTCGATGCTGGCCTGGGAACGCTTCGGTAACGGGGCCACCCCAGCGTCGGCCGGTACGAAGCCCGATCACTTTGTCGGGGAATACTACGTGCTCTTCGAGCAACGCTTCAAGGAGGAGTACAAGGCCTGGCAACAAAGCGAGGAGGCCGAGGCGGTGATCCTGAATAACCCAAAGGAACTCGAGCCGGCAGCTTTTTGGAAGGCATACAGGAATACCTATTTCAATACCCACAGCTCCCTCGGAAATGCGGCTAAGGAAATGCTGCTCAAGTGGGAAGACGGAGACGCCGGGACGGTCACGCTGTGGAACAAAATGAACGGCTGGGTATACGAGGGCTTTGACGAGACCTACCGCCGACTGGGGGTCAGCTTCGACAAGCTCTACTACGAATCCCAAACCTACCTGCTCGGTAAGGATATGGTGGACGTCGGCCTGGAAAACGGAGCCTTTTACCGCAAGGAGGACGGCTCGGTCTTTGTCGACCTCACGGACGCCAAGCTCGACGAGAAGGCGATCCTGCGCAGCGACGGGACCAGTCTGTACATCACGCAGGACATCGGTACCGCCCGCCTGCGTTACGACGACTTTGGGGCGAAGCGGATGGTCTATACGGTAGGCGACGAGCAGAATTACCACTTTCAGGTGCTCTTTGAAATCCTCAAACGACTCGATGAGCCCTACGCAAACGGACTGTATCACCTCAGCTATGGAATGGTCGATTTGCCCACCGGTAAGATGAAGAGCCGGGAGGGCACGGTGGTGGATGCGGACGACCTGATGGACGAAGTCATTCAGGAAGCCTACCAGTCCAGCCTGGAACGGGAGGCCACCAGTGAGCTCAGCGCCGAGGACCGCCGGGAAATCATCCGCAAGATCGGCATGGCAGCCCTCAAGTTCCAGATCATCAAAGTCGGACCCCAGAAGCGCATGATCTTCGATCCGAAGGAAAGCGTCGACCTGCAGGGGCAGACCGGCCCCTACATCCAGAATGCCTACGTCCGCACCCGGGCCGTCTGGCGGAAGGCGGGCGAGCGGGACCTCTCCGGCGCCGGTACCTACGACCACCTCGAACCGGCCGAGCGGGAATTGGTCAGTCAGCTCTACGCTTTCCCTGTCCTGGTCCGGGATGCCGCCGCGGCGTACGATCCTTCCGTGATTGCGATGTTTTGCTACGACCTGGCTAAGAACCTGCACAAGTTCTGGCACGACGTCAGCATTCTGCAGGCGGAGACGGAGGCGGCCGTGGCCTTTCGCCTCAGCCTCTGCCGGGCCGTCGGGAACGTACTGGAATCGGGGATGAATATCCTGGGCATCGAGATGCCCGACCGGATGTAGCGGGTGGCTCCCGGCTTCCAGCCGGGAACCGAGGCGTCTACTTCTGCCAACCCTCCACGTAGTAGGTCGTACGCCCCGCGACCTTGGTCACTTTCACCTCGCCGATGCCTTCCGGGCCGGGTTTGCCCTCCTCCCGCCAGACGTGCCAGAACCAGTCTTCCGGGTAATCCTTGTAATAGGGGGCATTTTCGGTGCCGTAGGTCATGACCGCTATGGTCTCGGCGTGAATCGCGGACAGCTGGGCGTCGGTAAGCGCATTCACCCGGGCGGCCGGATGAATGCGGGTGCGGTAGCAAATCTCGTCGGCGTACAGATTGCCTACGCCGGACAGAATCGACTGGTTAAGGAGGATTCCCTTGATGGTTGTCTTGCGGCCCCGAACCGCCTCCAGCCACTCGGCTTCGGTGATGTCGAGGGCATCCGGTCCGAGCTTGGTCTCCGCGATGTAGGCATCCCGGTCCTGGAGATACAACACCCGGGCGAACTTGCGCGGATCGTCGAAGCCGAGGATATTGCCATCGGTGAAGTGGAGGGCAAAGCGCTCGTACTTGTGGCGATCCACTTCCTCCTGGTACAGGTTCAGGTCGCCGGTCATCCCAAAATGTAGGAGCAGGGCATGGCCGTTGTCGAGGTTAGCGAAGAGGTATTTACCCCTACGGAGGCTGTCGATGATCCTGCGACCGGTCAGGGAATCCGCAAAGGCCGGGCCGGGCATATTACGGATGATGTAATCGTCGTATACCGTCACCTTCGCGATCGTCTGACCGGTAGCGGCGGCGTCGAAATAAAGTTTGAAATTGTGTACTTCGGGAAGTTCCGGCATGCGGCGGGGCGTTTTCATCACAACGGCGGTCGGGACGTTCGGTTGTGTACCTACAGCAGCCCGAACCCCTTCTCCTCGATGAGGTAGTAGCCTTCATCCACCCCCCCGAATTTGGCAAAGTACTCCTTTACTCCGGGTAGCTCCGAGCCTTCGAAATC
The DNA here is from genome assembly GCA_038258275.1 of Chitinophagales bacterium. GTDB lineage: Bacteria > Bacteroidota > Bacteroidia > Chitinophagales > Saprospiraceae > Neolewinella. The sequence continues at coordinate 29,845 of JBBSPZ010000002.1, forward strand.
GAATTTAGCTCCCGGTTTTCCCGCTCCAGCCTGAAACTGTAGATCCAGTAAGCGGCTCATCCCCCGACGCTTTTTTCCCCGCTCGGTGGAGGCCGCGGCAAGATTTATGGTCCGGCCACCCAGGCTGGGATTGAAACTCGCTGCCAGCAATTGACCGTCCTCCCTCAATTGGTGGCATCCTCCCAGTTGATGGTTCTCTACGGCATAGATAAGCCGTTCGAGAAGTTTAAACTGCGCGTCGTTCAGGCCTGACTTTCCGGTTAGTTGTTGGCGCACCAGCACGATAAAGTGGGATGCCTCCATCGGCTCCAGGACATCGGCGGAAGTCTTACGCAAGTACGCCTGCAGCTTGCGGGGGAAGGCCATTCGTAATTCTGTGATGGAAGCGTCTAGGGGAAGGACGAAGTTGGTACGCCGACGGTGGGTGAACCGGGCCGGAATTTCCGTCGTCCTCACGGTCGTGCGTAGCGGCAGGGAAATCTGGAACCTGCGGGGTACCCGGGAGAGCAACCGGCCGAGGTCGCCCTCGGTAAGCGCACCGAACGGACCCAGTTGCTGCGTAAAGGCGGGGCGAAGTATCGCGGGAAACAGCCCAAACCGCTTCACATCAGGCAGGGGGAACACCACCCGGTAATCGTCCATCACCAGGCCGTCCCAGCTGGAGTCCGTGACAATATCCAGCCACCAGCTCAGGCCGTAGGGCAGGGGAACGGGGTCCGCAAGCACCGCCCGGTCCCAACGCTCCGGATCGATCTCCCGACGGGAAAGGCGGCGTAGAGTGGGGGACACGGCCTACTGCGCTTGCCCTTCGGCCATTTTGCCACGCACGTATTCCGTGTACTTGACCTGCCGGAATTCGCGCCACTTCTCGTAATTCTTCGGGAATTTTCCTAGTTCGGCCTTGAAGTTCTGGAATGGATTGGGCCGTTTAAGGGCGTAGGTCAGGGCCTGCCACAGTTCCTGATTGCGCACCCGGTCGGTGAAGGCCGCCATGACCTTGATGGCCTCGGGGGCGGTCATGCGCTCGATGTGGACGTAGGCGTCAGGGTCGGTGTTCACGTCCTGCATGATGGCTTCAAAAATTTCCGGATCGGCCCGGACGTTGCGCTCCGGATCGTCGGCGATCATCATGCGCCCGTGGGCACGGTGCACATACACTTCCATGCCACGGCGGATAGCGGTGGCGGCTTCGTTGAGGTCGTGGTCGTTCAGCTCAATCATAGTCAATTCAATTTTACCCGGACCAGCCGGTCCTGGTTAGTCAGGTACAGCCAGTCATCGGCGGCCGACAGCTCCACGTTTGAGACCGGGCCGGTGCTGCGGATCTTCGATAAGAGCGTGCCGTCGGGTTCGATTACCCAAACGCCACCGGGACAAGTTGCGTAGATAAGGCCGTTGCGCGCGACTGTCAGGCCATCGGGTGCCCCGGGTACCGTACCGGACAGGGCCGTCGCGTCGATAAGTACCCGGGGTTCACCGAGGGTAAAGTGCTCGTCGAGGATCGGGGTAGCGGTGACGATCGCGCGTTGCCCGTCGGAATTACCGATGTAGAGGGTCCGTTGATCGGGGCTTAATCCGATGCCGTTGGGCCGGCTGTATGCTTTAGTGAGGAGGGTAACCTGTCCCCGGGGATCGATCCGGAAAACCCCGCAGTAATCCAGGTCCCGCGGTGCCCCGTCGGGCAGCCCATAGGGGGGATCGGTAAATAATATGCTGCCATCATTGGCGACGACCAGGTCGTTGGGGCTGTTGAAGCGCTTGCCCTGGTAGCGGTCCGCCAGGCTGGTATAAACGGGACGCGGATCCGTGAGGGGAGCATCCATTTTTGCCACCCGCCGGCTGCCGTGCTGGCAGAGCAGCAATTCCCCCGCCGCGTTCAGGGCCAGGCCGTTGGAGCCGGGCTCCCGGCTGTACTCGTTATCGGCCATACCGGAGTTTTCGAGCCAGACCTGGCTACCGGGCTTGGTCCACTCGACCACCTGGTTGTGGGGGACATCCGAACAGATGACTTTACCGGAGGGCAGGACGAGGGGGCCTTCCGCCCACGTCATGCCGCTGATCAGCACTTCCGAATAGGGGCGCTTACCAAAAATGCTCCGGGTAGCGGCAACGTCGATGGCCTCGATACGTACCGGTGCTCCTTCCGCAGGTGGACCGTCGGGTACCGGTGACCTGCAGGACCAGGCCACCAGCAGCATACCCAGGGAAAGGAACTTCATCATGCCCGCAAAATTAGGTAAAATCAGTTGCACTCCGGAACAGCCGGCGCGGCCGCGGGTGCGGAGCTTCCCGGAATTCACTATACTTACGTATCCATCTCACCCACCCAGGTAGGGAGACCACTTATCCAGTCGATTCATGAATTCATTCGAACTCTCCGCCCTGGACCTCACGGTAATGGCGGTCTACGCCGTTTTTATCATTGGATACGGCTTGTATTCGGCAAAGGCCCAAACGTCGGAGGAATACTTCCTGGCGGGCCGGAACATGACCTGGCCCATCGTGGGCATTTCCCTGTTTGCCGCCAACATTTCCAGCTCCACCCTGGTCGGGCTCGCGGGCGACGCGGCCAAAACCAATACCCAGGTATTCAATTACGAATGGCTGGCTTCGGTGGTGCTCGTTTTCTTTGCCATCTTCTTCCTGCCATTCTACCTGCGCTCGAAGGTGTACACGATGCCGGAATTCCTGGAGCGGCGCTACGACGCCCGTTCGCGCTACTATTTCAGTTTCGTGACCATCATCGGCAACGTGCTCATCGACACGGCGGCCGGCCTCTACGTCGGTACCGTAGTACTGAAGCTGCTGTTTCCGGGGCTCACGACCCTGGCGATCGTCTCCATACTGGCACTGGCCGCAGCCGCCTACACCGTGCCGGGGGGGATGAACTCCGTGATCCAGACGGAAGTGATTCAGGCCATCCTGCTGGTCATTGGCAGTTGCCTCATTACCTACTTCGCCTTCGAGCAGGTCGGGGGCTGGGACGAGATGATCACCCAGCTCAATGCCCTCGGGGCGGCCGGGGAATTGCCCAACGTGAACGAGGTAAATGCCGCGGCATCCGGAGTCCTAGAGGGGGTCGCGACGACTACCTTACCCCTGGCGGATCGCGTGTACGAGACCACCTACTATACTCCGCAGAACGCCGAGGAAGTGCTTAGCCTGGTGCGGCCGGCCAACGACCGCTTTATGCCGTGGACGGGTCTCCTGCTCGGAGCACCCATCCTGGGATTCTATTTCTGGGCCAACAACCAGTTCATGGTTCAGCGGGTGCTGGGCGCGAAGGACCTGGACCACGGACGCTGGGGTGCGCTCTTTGCCGGCCTGATCAAACTTCCGGTGCTCTTCATCATGGTGCTGCCCGGCACCCTCGCTATCCTGCTCTTCAAGGACTTCGATATCGCCAGCCTCAACTACCGGCTGACGGACGACAGCGTCTGCCAGAATTTGGTGGATTGCCCCAACGCCACCTATCCGCTGCTCCTCTTTACCCTTCTGCCCAAGGGGGTACTGGGACTGGTACTCGCCGGACTGCTGGCGGCGATGATGTCTTCCGTGAGCGCGACCTTCAACTCGGCCTCCACCCTGATCACCATGGACTTTGCGGTCAAGCTCAATCCCGACCTGACCAGCAAGCAACTCGTCCGCATCGGGCAGGCCTCGACGCTGGTCTTGGTCGTACTGGCCTGCCTCTGGGCACCCCAGATCGAAAAGGCCGCCTCCCTGTGGGAATACCTGCAGATCGTGCTGAGCTTCATCGCGCCACCCGTGGCGGCCGCCTTCATCGTAGGCATGTTTTACCAGCGGGCCAACGGCGACGGTGCGTTTTACAGCTTGATCTTCGGGGCCCTGGTCTCGGTCGTTTACGTGATCATGACCGTGCTCGTCTCCCGGGGCAGCCTGGAGAGCAACGCCTTTCTGGAGATGCACTTTCTGCACCGTACCTTTCTGCTCTTCCTCGCCTGTGCGATCTTAAACGTCGTGGTCAGTAACCTTACCCCGCCCCCGGCCGCGGAAAAAGTGGCCAACTATACCTACAGCCGATCAATCCTCGATGCGGAAACCCGCGAACTGGAGGGGGTCGTCTGGTATAAGAATTACCGCTACCAGGCCGTGATTCTCCTAGTACTGACCTTCGTACTGGTGGGTTGGTTTTGGTAGGCTTTGCTGTGGGGGGTGAGGGATTGAAGGATTGAAGGATTAAGGATTGAGGGATTGAAGAATATGACTATGAAAAAGATCGATTTAAGTAAGATTCCGACCCGGGCTCCGGAGGACCTGGACCGCGACTACGCCGAAAACGTTACCCGGCAGCGCGCCGAACGGATTGGGGAACTGAAGCACCTGGTGAACGCGGAGGGTAAGCACGCCGTCCTGATCGTTCTGCAGGGAATGGACGCCAGTGGTAAGGACGGCGCGCTAAAACACGTGTTCGGGGAGTGCACGCCCAACGGATTGCGGTCGGTGAACTGGAGGAAGCCTTCGGAGGTGGAATTCAGCCACGATTTTCTCTGGCGCATCCATAAGGAGGTGCCGGGCAAGGGAGAGCTGGTGATATTTAACCGGAGTCACTACGAGGACGTCCTGGTGCAGCGCGTCCACGGGTGGGTGACCGAAGAGCGGGTGGATCAGCGTATCGCCTCCATCAATGCCTTCGAGCGGCTGTTGCAGTACGACAACAATACCCTCATCCTCAAATTCTACCTCCACATCAGCAAGGAGCAGCAACGGGAAGAACTGATGGAACGGATTGACGAAGCCGACAAACACTACAAGCACAACGACGGCGACTGGGAGGAGCGCAAGTACTGGGACGACTACCGCGCCGCCTACGAAGACGTGATCGCGCGCAGCGAAGTGCCCTGGCATATCATACCGGTAGACCAGCGGTGGTACCGCAATTACGTGATGACGGAGATTGTCGTCGATGCCCTGGAAGGACTTAATATGGAATGGCCGAAGCTCGTAACACAACTGGACCGCTTCGAATAAAGGCAAATGGAAAAGGCGCTGCGACTCGGACGCACGGACGAAGGGGTTTTTCTGACGGACGCGGAGAAACGGGCTTTCCTTGCCCTTTACCACCATCCGGGGGGCTTTTCCGCCGACGAGCTGCGGTTTCGCGACGATAGCCGAAACGTATGGTGGGATTGGGAGCCCCTCCCCGGTCACCGCGTGGAAACACTGACCCGTGCACTTCAGCGCGCGGGATTTATGCCGAATGCGGCGCACGACGGCATCTTCGGCTACGTGACCCAGGCCGCGGTGCGCCTTTTTCAGGAGTACGTACACAGCATCGAACTGCCCGGGCAGCCGGACAATGGGCAGCCCCCCTGCTGGCCGGACGGGATCGTTGGTAACGACACTGCTTTTTACCTCCGGGAGTGGGAAGCGGCCGGAGAGACCTGCCGGTGGGCAAGCGGGTTCCCAACGGAGGATTACCTCCGGTGGATGCAGTGGCTACAGTCTGCCGCCGACGCTTACCGCGCCGCCCCGAACGACCTCATGCAGGCGCTGATGGAAACGGAGGTGCGGGGCGACACCCTGGTTCCAGCCGACTGGCGCTTCAGTTCCGATGAGCCGCACCTGATCGGCCTGCGTCGCCACGCTACCCACGCGCCGCTTCCGAAGGGGAAGCGGGAACCCGACGACCTATTCATACTGCTGATCCGGGGCATGACCTTCTACTTCTGGGGCTCCACCGACGCCAATCCCGCCGCCGGCGCGGAAGCCTACCTGGTGGAGGGGCAGCATCGCTACCGCTTCAACTGGCACAACGTGGCGGCAGCCCGGCGACCGCGCATCTACAAAGCCGCCCGCCCGGCCGGAGCGGGCGTACTGGTGGTGCGCGACGTACACGGCCACAATGCCCTGACGCCGGAGAACCGACGCGACGGCCGGGACCCACTGCCGAATCCGACCATCAACATTCACTGGAGCGGGCTGGGCATCAGCAACTGGAGCGCCGGGTGTCAGGTGATCAGCGGGCGCAACTACCTCAATGACGTCGGAGCGCTGGTGCGCTGCAACGAATACGCAGCCCGGAACGACGGCGAACGGGGAAGCCGACGCGTGGAAGGCGGACCCCGCCTTACCATGGGCGCCTACACCCTCCTGAGCGATCTCCTCCTGTGCTACACGCCGCCCCCCGGTGGCGAAGAAAAGCCCGTTTTTCGGTACACCTTATTTCCGGAGGACGCCCTGGACCGGGTCCCGGGTATGGACCAGGCGGCCCTGGTCGAACGGCTGAACCGCATGCGGGCCGATCCCGTATAATTTTCTGAACTTACCTACCCTCACCCAACTCGCGCTTCCTTATGGCAGACAACAAAACCTTCGGCGACTTCATCAACGATATGAGCAGCCTCGACGTCGTTACCCTAACCGGCAACCTGACCGTGCAGGTCAACGACGTGATGGGCACCGGGGCCCCCGATGGCGGGGAGAGCAAACCCCTGCGGTTTGCCCAGATCATGCGGCAACTGGAAGGGAACATCCTGAAGCGGGACTCCAAGATCTCCGCCCTGGCCGCCACCCACGTCAGCATCGACAAGGATACCGTCACCTTCGTCAAGGAGAATCTAACGCCCGAGGAAGCCGTGTACCTGGATTTTCACAACGAGACCGTCAAGGCCGCCGGCATTGCCCGGGCCGCCATGGCCGATGGCATTGCCAAATTGCTGCTGGGTAATAAACGGTAGGACGCGGTGAATACCCGGGAGTTCATCGATACCTGCCGGTGCATCAGCGCACTGGATTTCTCCCCCTCCGTGGCCGACCGGGCCGAGGAAGGCGTAGCCGGAGAAATGACCCTACGCTACGCGATGCCCTATCCGGCAGGCATCGGAAGGGCGGTTGATCCCGATCCCCGCAGTACCCGGAACCGCCGGGGCCAGTGGCACGAACTCGTGCAGCACCTAACCGACCTGGCCTACCTCACCCCGGCCCGGTACCGCGAGTGGCACACCCTCCGCGTCGCTGATCAACCGCCTTCCCCGCTCTTGCTCGGTGCCGTACTGACGGCAGTGGGGCAGTTCGTCGCGGAGGATGACCCCACGGCCTACCGGATGACCGAAGATTTTCCTCCCATCCAGCGCGAGGCACAGCTGCACTGGGTGGAGCGCTACCTCCCGGTGCTGGTGTACCGGGCGGCGATGTATACCTCATTCGACGGGGAGCTGGACGTCAGGACGGACTACCGGGTAGGGGAGGGGTCCGCCTACGGCAGATCGCTCGCTTTTCGGATCCGGGTATACTTTCACGATTACATCGACCGCCACACCGAGCGCCGCGTCACCTATTTTGGAGAGGCCCTCCTTCCCTTTCTTTACAGTCTCGATAATTCCCTGAAGGGGAATTACCGGGAAATCCTTCCGCAATCCGGAGCCTCCAGCCTGCACACCTCGTTGCAGCTCCTGCTCCTCAACGCCCAGCTCCTCTTTGACGCCTTCCGGGAAAGTCACCGTTTTATGGACAGCAGTGCCAAACGCTACTTCCTGGTTTATGACCTGGAGGAAGAGGAGGAGCTGCCCACGGCCGGGAAGCCGGACGATCTGCGGGAGGCCCGGCGGGCAGACCGGCTGAGGCGACGGGCCGGCCGCAAGCTTCAACAGGACGAAGTACACATCGACACCGGACACAACCGACTCGGGGTGAGGCTCCTCCAGCTCGGGCTCTGGCGCGCCGGCTTCTATACCGGCGTGATGGACGGTGCCTTCGGCCCCCTCAGCCACGCGGCCCTCGTCGGCCTGATCGCCCAGGAGCGGGAGGCGACCGATCCGGTGCTGAGGCCCCGTCAGCTCGACCGGCTACTGATACGCGGAGCGGGCGCGGAAGCCTATGTTGTCGACCTGAAGCTGTTCGCCCGGCTGCTCGGCGCCTACGCCCCACCGACGGAGGAGGTCGCCCGGGAGGAGGAAGATGCCCTCTGGGCGCACATCGCGGACGCGGGGCAGGAAGCCCGGCTGGACGAGGAATTTACTGCCCGGGAAACCACCTTCCGGGAGGCGTACGGAGCGCAGCAGCGGCACCCCAACCGGCGGGTGTACTACGGCCTGCGGGGCTTGATCCGGGGGGCATTCCGCGCCATCGGCCGGGTCTTGCGGTGGATCGCCGGGGTGGTGGAGTCGATCCTGGGCGCGGTCTTCGATTTCGTGAAGGCCGTGATCAAGCGGATTCAGGAAGGGATCGGTCTGTTTTTAGAAGGGTTTCGCTTCCTGGCCCATTACCTGCTGGGACATCCCTTCGTCTCGCTGGGCGAAGCAGCGGATGGACGGATGCCGGTGGTGCTAACGCGCTTTGCCCTGGATTTCGACGCGGTTTCCCTGAGCGACCGGGGCGCCTCGGCCGGGGATATCCGCGAACACCTTTCTTACCTGCGACGAATGGGGGCGGGCGTCAGTTACTTCATGGAGGTTGCCACGGCGGCGGTAGGGGTGATCGCGGGCCTGTCTACTCCGGTGGGATGGTTGCGGCTGGGCGTCCTGATCGGCCGCTGGGTCAGGGGGTGGTTGAGCGGGCAGGGGGGGAGGGAAGTCCTGGCGTAACCCTGCTTATGCGGGTTTCTGGGCGGACTCGAACAGGTGGAGCAGGTCGCTCAGGCGCTCGGTTAGCTCGGCGCGGTCGACGATGAAATCGAGGAAACCGTGTTCCAGCAGGAACTCGGAGGTCTGAAAGCCTTCCGGCAATTCCTTCTTGATCGTTTCCTTGACGACGCGGGGACCGGCGAAGGCGATGAGGGCTTCGGGTTCGGCGAGGTTGATGTCGCCGAGCATGGCGTAGCTGGCCGTTACGCCGCCGGTGGTGGGGTCGGTCATGAGGCTGAAGTAGGGGACGCCCGCCTTTGCGAGTTGGCTGAGCTTTACGCTGGTCTTGGCCATCTGCATCAGGCTGAAGGCGGCTTCCATCATGCGGGCGCCACCGGTCTTGGAGATGATCAGCAGGGGGGTACGGGTCTTGCGGGCCTCGTCGATGGCAAAGGCGATTTTTTCCCCGACCACGCTGCCCATACTGCCGCCGATGAAGGTGAAGTCCATACACGCCACGATCATGGGCCGCCGGTTGAGCTTGCCGCGGGCAACCCGGATGGCATCGGAAAGCCCGGTTTTTTTCTTGGCGGACTTCAGGCGGTCCTTATAGGATTTGAGGTCCTTGAACTGCAGCACGTCGACTGCGATCATGTCGGCCTCGTACTCCTCGAAGTTGCCGTCGAAGAGCAGGTTGAAGTATTCCTGGGAGCCGATGCGCTCGTGGTAATTGCAGTTGGGGCACTTATAGGTGTTTTCCCGCAATTCCTTGCGGGTGACGGTCTCGCTACACCGCGGGCACTTGTACCAGAGCCCTTCCGGGGCCTCCTTCTTGTTGCGCGTAGCGGTTTGAATACCGTCCTTCAGTCGTTTAAACCATCCCATAAACTGCGATTAGAATCGGTAAAGGTAAGGATTATCAGTTCGCCCTCAGGAGCACTACGCCACCGATGATCAGGGAAACTCCGAGTACGCGCATCCAGTTAATGGAATGCACGGGGATCCCCAGCAGGCCATAGTGGTCGATGAGGAGGCTGAATACCATCTGTCCGGCCACCGTAAGGCCGATGGTCAGGGCAACCCCCAGCCGGGGCGCGAGTACGATGATGGCAACCACGTAAAAGCCGCCCAGTACGCCGCCCATCCAGTAGTACCAGGGCAGCTCGAAGGCCTTGCGGACATTGCCCAGGGGCACCCGGGTGGCCACACAGTAGGCGAACAGGGCAATCCCGCCGGCAATAAAGGAAAGTAAGGCCCCGTAGACCGGACTTTTAACCGCCCGGCCCATCTCGCTGTTGAGGCCTGCCTGCACTGCCAACATGGCACCTGCGATCACCGCCATCAAAAAAAGGAGAGATTGCTGCATGGCCTTGGGGAGTACATTGTATGTTTGTTGGCCCAAAGTAGAAACTAATGCTGAGAGAGTTCAATACCCTTACCCCGCAGGAACAACAGCTGATGTTCGACGTCATCCCGCTCATCACCATCCTGGTGGGAGCCGCCGACAACATCCTCGATGAGGTGGAGCTGACCGAGGCCCAGCGCCTGGCCGACATCCGCAGCTACAACACCCGTGGACGGCTGAATGGCTACTACGAGATCATCGACGATGGCCTTTCGCAGCGTATCCAGGACCTCTACAACGGGATGCAGAACGGCCAGGTGGAACGGGAAAAGTACATCGTGCGCGAGCTCTCCAAGCTCAATACCATCCTACCCAAGCTGCGGCAGCCGTACGATTACCTCTATTACCACAATTTCCGCACCTTCGCCCGCCACATCGCCGAGGCCCACGGCGGGTTCCTGCGCTTTATTACCATCGGCCCGAAGGAAGCTAAAGTGGTGGATCTGCCCATGGTCCACTCCATTCCCAAGCCGCCCGAGGACGAGTATCCCAACCTGATCTAGGGGAGGGAATGGTGTAAATGTTCTAGCTTGGGGGCTCATTCAAGACGAATATGAAGAAGCTCGCACTCCACTGGCAAATATTACTTGGTATGGTTTTCGGCGTCGCTTTCGGCGTGCTGGCGGCCAATCAGGGATGGGGCGATTTCGTCGAGGACTGGATCAAGCCCTTCGGCACGATCTTCATCAACAGCCTGAAGCTCATCGCGATCCCCCTCATCGTAGCCAGCCTCATCAAGGGCATTACCGACCTCAAAGACATTTCCAAGCTGAGCAGCATGGGGGTCCGCACGATCGCCCTGTACATCTCGACTACCATTTTGGCCATCGTCATCGGCCTCGGTATCGTAAATGTCGTAGGTCCGGGCAGGGGCATCGATCAGGCTACCCGCGACAACCTGCTCAATGATTTTGCCGCGGACGCCGGTGCCAGGATCACGGCCGCCAGCGAACAGTCCCGGGGCGGCCCCCTGCAGGCCCTGATCGATCTGGTTCCCGAAAACATCGTCGGGGCGGCCAGCAACAACGGCAATATGTTGCAGGTGATCTTCTTCGTCATCCTCTTTGCCATTGGACTGATTCTGATCGATCCCAAGCGCGCGCAACCCGTCAAGGATTTCTTTGACGGCGTCAATGAGGTGGTCCTCAAACTGATCGACCTGATCATGATGGCGGCTCCCTACGGGGTTTTCGCCCTGCTGGCGGCCCTCGTGGTGGAGGCGCCGAGCAAGGACCTCTTTTTCGCCCTCCTCAAGTACAGTGCTTGCGTACTGGGTGGACTGGCCATCATGGTGATCATCGTGTACCCGTTGCTGGTGAAGGTGTTTACCGGCATGAGTTTCGGGCGATTCATGAGCGGCATCAGTCCCGCCCAGCTCCTGGCCTTCAGTACCAGCTCCAGCGCGGCCACCCTGCCCGTCACGATGGAGCGGGTGGAAGAACACCTGGGGGTGGACGAGGAGGTGACCAGCTTCGTTCTGCCCATCGGCGCAACCATCAATATGGATGGCACCAGTCTCTACCAGGCGGTCGCGGCGGTCTTCATTGCCCAGGCCTACGGGATGCAACTGGGATTGGGGGACCAACTCACCATCATCACGACGGCCCTGGCGGCGAGCATCGGCTCTGCGGCCGTGCCGGGGGCGGGTATGGTCATGCTGGTCATCGTACTGGGGCAGGTAGGTATTCCGGAAGTGGGCCTTGCCCTCATCTTTGCGGTGGACCGGCCGCTGGACATGTGCCGTACGGTCGCCAACGTCACGGGGGACGCCACCGTGGCCATGCTCGTAGCTAAATCGGTGGACAAGCTGGGAAAACCCCGGGAACGGAAGATCGATGACTACTACGTGGAGGCGTAATGTTGAAATCTTTATAATTCAACGCTTGCCAGGCGGTAGAAACCATCCTGCATTTTCAGCTCGGGCTTAAAGCCGAGGGGCACCTCTTGTCCGTCGCTCAGCTCGTTTCTCAGGCGCACGCCTAATTCGTAAGTGCCGGAGGGGAAGCCTTCGGGTACCTCGATCGGGTAACTCAGCCAGTTGGCCAGGTGCAATTCGCCGACGGTATTGGCGCCCGAGGGGAGGGAGTAGATTTTTGATTCGGGACCCTCCAGGATGAGGTCCATGGTGTAGCGGGCGTTGGGGTCGACGCCGCCCACCGTACGCCACTCCATCTGCACCTCGAAGGACTTACCGGCTTCGATGCGCTCGGGGATGGAGAGCGCGTAGACGTAATGGCCGACGCCATCGACGGGTTGCTCGACCACCGAATCGCTGAGGTCAATTTCCTGGCGGGCGTCGCCGATCCCGCAACCGGCGAAAAGGGCGAGGGGGAGGAGGAAGAGGAGGTGGTATACACTATTCACTCAATCATTATTTATGGGTACAGGTGGGAGCTGTGCAATTTGTTTACATTTGGACCAGCGGCAGGTGCTTTTCCTACAATTCTGCGTAAACATTTTTATTTATTATATGCTTTGGGACAAAGCCGCCGCCGACTGCCCCCGGTTTACCGGGCCAGGCGTACAAGAGGTTGCGGCGAGTTCCGTTAGCACCTAAATAATTTACGGCTGGACAAGCTAGTTGCCGGCGTACCGTTACTTTTCTGAAGCCCCTGTTCCACTTACGAAGCCAAACCACTTAGAAGATGAAACCAGTTTTCATATTGCTCGCTTTCCTGGTCTGGGGGGAGAGTAAGGCCGAACAGATATTTCTCCTGTTCGACGATTCCTGCGGCAACCGCATCCGCTACGAGCGCACGGTCGGGGATGCCTCCCGGATGGACTACTATTCGTACAGTTTTCCGGTAGGCTCCGGGACCGATCTTATCCTGGAGACCGACGGGGAGGGAGCGGCCCACCAATCGACCCTTCCCGAGCGCTACCTCAGCTGCAACGACCTGCGGTTGACTTCCGACCTGGCCGATCGCATCAATACCGGGGAAACCCACCTCTTCATCTTGCTTACCGACCGCGAGGGCCTCTACCAGGTGCAACCCGTGGTGATGGCCGCGCTCTTCGGGCGGGAAGGCAATGCCGTGAGCTACCGATCTCCCTTTGCCGACTTCGCCTTTACCACCGACAACCCCGTCATCGGGGTCAATCTCGACCGCGGCAGTGAAGGAGCGGCCGTATACTTTGAGGGCAGCGAGGGTGCGGATTGCCGTACCGGCTTCCTCTTCCAGCAACAGAATCCCTCCAGTGCCTACCCCATAATCGACTACAAGCTAATTCCCAGCCTGGGAATTACCGAGCGCCGCCTTACCGGTAACGGATCCTACAGCAAGGGAGGCAACATCCAGGCCTTGGAAGTGAACGGCGAGCCGCTGCAGGAGTACCTGGATGCCCGCTGCGCCACCCAGGCCGCAGCCGAGGGTGAACCGGAGGTCACCTACACCGAGACCCAAACGAATTTCGTGCCCTATTACGTAGAATCCGAATCGCCATCTACCTACACCCAGCAGGCGCCCGTCCTGAACGCCGGGGAATCCCAGACCAAGGCGGTACCCTACGACGGGCCGGCCCCCGTAGCCGCTCCCGTAGTCATCCATCAGGTAATACCCGGAGAGACGCTCTACGCCATCTCCCGCCGCTACGGGCTCAGCGTGAATACGATCAAGGCCGAGAACGGCCTCCGCGACAATACCATTTTCGTGGGCCAGGAGCTCCGCATCGCCTCCCAGGAGCCGGTCGCCGAGGAGTTTATCGGGGAAGAAGCGGAATATTCCTACGATGAAGATCCGGTGTATCGCCCCGAGCCTGCCGCGCCATCCACGAATCCCTATCCGGTTGTCCCTCCGCCCGCCAGCGGCTACCGCGCTCCGCCGGTAAGTACCCCGGCGGCCGTTTCCGGAACTTTCCATACCGTGCTCGCGGGAGAGACGATCGCCAGCCTCGCCCTGCGGTACGGCTACACGACGGCCCGCTTTCGGGAGTTTAATCAACTCGGGAATCAGGAGGTGGCTCTTGTGGGCCAGCGGTTGCGGACGTCGGACTGTACCTGTCCGCCACCAGCTACCCCGTCCGCGATACCGCAGCCGGCTGCCGAAGTAGCCGCCCCACCGCAGCCAAGCAACTACGTTTCCCCCGCTCCGGAGTCCGGGGTGGTGGCGGAGCGTGACTACGTCGACACCTATCCGACCCCCGTGCCGGTCGAGCGGACTCCGGTCAACATCGTCGTTCCGCCCGCGCGCACTGCACCCGCGGCCGCGACCAATAATCCGCCGGCCTACGGTGGCGGAGTACGCGTGAATCCCGGAGGGAACCCCACTACCTCCGCTCCTTCCGGGTCCGCCGTCCCGACAACTCCCGCGGACCGCCGCGCAACCCACGCAGTAAGGGATGGGGAAAGCCTATACGGAATTTCCCGGCAGTACGGTATGACGGTGGAGCAGCTGCGGGAGTTAAATAACCTCCAGCCGGCCGACGTGATCGTTCCCTTTCAGAAGCTGTACGTAAACTAATTGGTCCGGACTTACCTTCAAGAGAAGTCAATTCGCCCCTCTACATGGTCTCCCTTCTGCTTTTTGCATTCTTTTCCATCATTTTCAGCTTCCTCTGCTCGATTTTCGAGGCGGTACTCCTGTCCATCACGCCGGGCTACGTCCAGGTCAAGGTGGAAGAGGGCGGCAAGATCGGGGAGCTCCTGCAGCACTTCAAGCGGGAATTGAACGAGCCCCTTACGGCTATTCTTTCCCTGAATACCATTGCGCACACCGTGGGAGCCATTCTCGTGGGTGCCAGCACCGGCGCTGCTTTCGGGGAAGGCGGAATGCCCCTGCCCTTCGTGGATTACGAGATTTCTTACGAAGTGATCGTGAGCGTGGTGATGACGCTGGCGATCCTTATTTTCTCCGAGATCATTCCCAAGAACCTCGGCGCCACCTACTGGAAGCAGTTGGCGCCCTTTACCGTTCGCTCCCTGGATATCCTGGTTAAGATTTTCTCTTTCCTGCAGATCGTGCGGATCTCCAACTGGATCGATGGCCTGCTGAAGGGCGGGGAAGTCCACGGTACCGCGCTTACCCGCATCGAATTTGCGATGATGGCCGAGGCCCAGACGAAGACCGGCCAACTGAAGGAGGAAGAAGGCCGTATCCTGCGCAACCTGCTCAGCTTCGAGTCCCTGACGGTACACGACGTGATGACCCCGCGTACGGTCGTGGTAGGCGCCAAGGCGACGCTCACCATCCAGGAATTCTACGAGAAATTCAACAACAGTCCCTTCAGCCGCTACCCCATCTTCGGGGAAACCCGCGACCAGGTGGTCGGGTATGTCCTCAAGGACATGGTGTATAAGGCGATCATCGAGCACCGGCAGGAAGAGCGGATCGGCGAACTGGCGCGGAATATCCTGGCCGTTCCCCAGGATAGTTCACTCCACAAGTTGATCAACCTCATGCTCGAACGCCGGCAACCCATTGCCCTGGTGGTCGATGAATTCGGTGGCATGGAGGGCCTGGTCACCATGGAGGACGCGATGGAGACCCTCCTGGGCCTCGAGATCATGGATGAGATGGACAGTACCCAGGATATGCAGCGACTGGCCCGGGAACGGTGGCAGGAACGCGCGAAAGCGATGGGCCTGGAGCTGCCGGAGCCGACGGCCGATTAGTCGATCTTGCCCCGCAAGCCCAGTTCAATGACCTCCAGTCCTTCCACCCGCCCGTCCGTAATGCTGAAGCGCAGCACCGTCCGCATGCGGTGAAATCCGTGTTTGCCGCAGGCGCCCGGGTTCATGTGCAACACGCCGCGGGGCTTGTCCATCATCACCTTAAGCATGTGGCTGTGGCCACAGATATAGAGCTTCGGTTGCAGCTCCTCGAGCAGGCCCTTCACCCGGGGAGTATACCGGCCGGGATAGCCGCCGATGTGCGTGATCAGCACGGGCAAGCCTTCCACTTCGAAGAAATTATTCAGGGGTAAGCGCCTACGCACGGACGTGTCGTCGATGTTGCCGTACACTGCCCGTACCGGCCGGAAGGCCTCCAGGGCGTCCAGGACCGTTACGTCGCCGACATCGCCCCCGTGCCAGATCTCGTCGCAGGCCTCGAAATGTTCCAGAATGGCAGGATCGAGGTAAGCGTGGGTATCTGAAAGTAGTCCGATGCGCATCAGTCAGGAAGTTTGAGTCCGTAAACGCCAATAGAGAGGTGTCCGCAGGGCGTGATCTCCACCATGGGGCGCCGGAATACTCCCTGGTGGTAAAGCGCCGCCTTTTTATTCTCGCCAATGAAGTTGGTGGCCCGGTAATCCGCCTTCTTCGCGTTGCTTTCCCTCCGCAGGCGGCTACGGTAGGGAGGGGGGAGGCTCAGTAAATTATCTGTGCAGGGCCAGACGCTGCAGTTGACCGTTCGCGTCTCGCCTTCGGGAACGGTCTTGGCGAGTTGAACGAAGGCGTCGCGGAAGCCGACTCCCCAGTAATCCATGTCGAAGCGTGCCATGATCGGCTCGCCGTGGATCAACTCGTTAAAGTAAACGTACTGGTGAGGGTGGCCACACACCATGAATAAACTGGTAACCGCCATTCCCACGGTGAGTACCCAGGGCGTGAGGCGAACGTACCTCCGACGCCAGTAATCGAAGCCCGTCATCGCCAAAAAGATCAGGCCGGGATAGACAAAGTGCAGGTGGCGCCACCCGTTGTAGAGGGTAGCGTGCAGGACGATCACCACCAGCATCGGACCCACGGAGAGACCCAGTTGGGTCAGGTCCGTCAGTTCGGCGAAATTACGCCAAAGGCGGCCCGTCCGCCATTCCGGGAGGGCACGCCAGAGGGTAAGCCCAAGGCCGCTGAGGATGAAGCATAAATAGACCACCGGCGTAGTCGCCAGTATCCAGGCGGGAATGTAGTAGGCGGGAACGTCCTTTGCCGTCATGATCTCGCCAAACAGGAGATTGATGCCGCCCCAGTCGAAGTCAGCCATTTCGCTGAACGCATTCCACAAACGCGGCAGGGTGTCGGCCCAGAGGTAGGGGAAGAAGGGAATCATGAGGCCGATGGAAAGCACCGGATAGGCGGCTGCCATGGCCAGGTTTCGCCGGCCGGTGGTGGGCCGGTAAAATCCCCATTCCCACAGCAGCAGGGCTACCGTAGCTCCCAGCAGGAGCAGCGCCGGCAAGCGCGTATTCAGGGCCAAGGCAGTGGCCAGGGCATGCAGGAGCAGTGACGACCACGTGCGGTAACGCAGCAGCCGCAGCAGGGTGTACGTACCGATGAGGTAAAACACCAGCAGGATGTGATCCTTTGGATTGAAGAAGGCGTGGCCAAAAATTCGCGGACTCATTACCAGCAGCAGGGTTCCAATCAGCGGGTACCAGGGCTGTTCCGGCCAGCGAAGCCGGAGGGATGCGTGGAAGAATACCAGCGCCGCGAGGTAGAGGCCGAAGTTCATCAGGTGGCGGAGACGATAGTAGGCGTAGGGATCGTCTTCCAGTCCGAGCTCCAGTTCCAGCGCGGTTGCCGCCAGTTGGTAGAGCATCCCGTAGTTGGCCCACTGGTAATTTTCCAGGTCGTGCTGCGGGGCAAGTTTCGGACGGTCGAGGTTCAGTTTTTCGAGGGCGTAGTCCATCGACACGCGCCCGTGACCCCGCTGAATGGCCTCATCCCAGCTGATGCCATAGTCGTCGACGATGAAGAGTCCCAGCACGCCAAGCGCGAGGAGCAGGAAAAGTGCCAGAAGAGGAGGGCTAAGCTGGAGGCGCACGGGATGGAGAGCACGGAAACGGGGAAAGCACAATATCCGTTGCGCGCCGCGAAGTAGCCTGCCACGGGAGGGGGAACTTCCGATCTTAATGCGTGAGCTGGTAGATTCCGACGATGACGTGGCCGCGGGGCTCGATCTCGACCACCGGTTTCACGAAGAAATCTTTGCGGTCCCAGTACAGACTGGGTTCATCACCGAACAGAAAATTGGTGGCAACATAGTCGGCACGGTTCCAGTCGTCTTCCAGGATCAGCTTGTGCTGGTACCTGGGGGGCAGCGACCGTAAGTTATCGGCGCAGGGCCAGTTTTGACAGCGTACCCGCCGGACTTCTCCTTCCGGAATTTTCTTGGTCAACTCAATGAATGCCTGTCGGTATCCCACGCCATAGTAGTCCATGTCAAAGCGTTTGATCAGCGGTTTGCCCCCGATCAGCTCATTGAAGTAGACTTGCTCCTGGGGGTGGATCCGGATCATATCGAGGGCTACGATGCTGAGCCCGATGGCCAGGAAGACCGGAGCCACCCGGGGCAGCCGGCGGCTGGCCAGGTCAAAGCCCACCACGCCCAGGAAAACCAGGCCGGGATAGACGAAATGTAAGTGGCGCCAGCCCTGGTAGAGGGTTGAGCCCAGTAAGATGACTACGATGATCGGTCCACAGCTGAGTCCCAACTGAATAAAATCCATCTGCCCCAGGCGGTCCGTCCAGAGCTTGCCCCGCCAACCCCCGGTCAGGGTGGTACTGAGGGATCGGCCCAGCCCCGTGAAAATGAACACCAGGTAGGCCACCGGCGTGGTGATCAGGATCCAGGCCGGGATGTAGTAGGCCGGCAGGTCCAGGGCCTCCAGCCGGTCGCCGAAGAGTAGGGCCGTACCCCCCCAGTTGTAGTCCGCCATACTGGAAAGCGCCCCGGAGAAGCGGGTACCGGTATCCGTCCACAGGTAGGGAAAGAAGGGGAGCATTAGCAGAAAGGAGAGGGGGAGGTACACCACCGCCTGCACCAGGCGACGGTAGTTGCCGGGACGCTCGAAGACCTGTTCCCAGAGCAGGATCAGCACGGTGGCCGCGAGAATGATCAGGGAGGGTAGACGCGTATTCAGTACCAGTGCCGAAGCGAGGATATGCCAGGCCAGTGCGCCCTTCGATCGCTTGCGCAGGAAATTGAGCAAGGTATAGGTGGCAATCAGGTAGAAGACCAGCAGGGTATGGTCCTTGGGATTGAAAAAGGCGTGGGCGAAGATGCGGGGGCTCAGGACGAGCATGCCCGCCCCCAGCAGCGGGTACCAAACCTTGTCCGGCCACCTGAGGCGCAGCATGCGGTAAAAAAAGACCAGAGCTACCCCAAAGAGCAGGAAATTGAGGATGTGGCGAATGCGGTAGTAGCGATACGGGTCGCCCATGGCGCCCTGCTGGATTTCAACGAGCGTGGCCGCAATCTGGAAGATCATCCCGTAGGGCGCGAATCCCTCCCCGCTGGTATCCATCTCGGGATGGTCGAAGCCAAACAGATCCGCCACGTACTCGATCGTCACGTGGCCGTGCCGGCGTTGAACCCCTTCGTCCCAGCTGATCCCGAAATCATCGACGATCAGGAACGCCACGATCAGGTAGGCCGCGAAGAAGGCCACAACGGCGATACGATGGGAGGCGCGCATGGGGTTGGGATTAAACCAGAAGGTTCATGGCTTCCTGGAGCAGCTCGCGCGAAGATCCGCTTATCTCCCCGTTCCCGAAGTCAAAATCGGGCTGGTAAAAGCTGCCTTCGGTCAGGATGCGCGCGTTCAGCGCCTGGAGGGACCACAGCAGGGACTGCCGGGCGCGATCTCCCCGGGGCGAAGCGGGGGTAAAGGTAAAGGCAAGCATGGGTTTACTGTCTGCTTCTCCGGAGGAGGCCAGCCAGTCGAGTCCGTTTTTTAGGATACCGGGAAGGTTATGGAGGTAGGATGGCGTGGAGATGATCACGCCGCGCGCTTGCCGCCACTGGGTACGCCATTCGGTCACCGGGAGTGGCCAGGGGGCGGCATCGTCAGCGGGGCGGAACGCGGGCAGGAGGGTGGGGTCCAGCGAAGGGCGAAGGGGGGGGGCGGTGAATTCGGCAAGGGCAGCGAGAAAGCGGGAGTTGGCACTCCGGGGATCCGGGGAGCCCGATACCGTCAGCAGGTGCCCCATATCCTAGTCCTCTTCCCGGTCGACGTCTTCGTCGGAGAGCTCGTCGAGGTCGATGTCGGCTTCTTCGATCTCGTCATCGTACTTGTCGCCGTACTCCTCGCGGGCCTCATCGGTAAGGATGCCGTCGTCATCGTAGTCATCGTCGTCTTCGATGATGAGCTGGGCTTCGGACTTGGTCATCCGGATGAGGTAGTATTTCTCGGGGGTTTCGAAGGGCAGGGCACTGGCGATCTTACCGTTCACGTCCGTGAAGCGAATGAGGTACCGCTCGAAGCCGCTCGGATAATTCAGCTTGATCTGTTCGAGCAACTCGTCGTCGAGCTTATCATAATTCTTTATTACTCGGGGCTTACTCATGAGGCGGGTGGAGGTAAGATAGAAAGGCGAATAGGTAACTGAGAAGTGGGGTCCGGAACCACGCGGCTCCGGACCACAAAGGTAATTTAAGATACTACGCTGAGCGCTTTCTTGTGATCGGCGAGGAATTTCTCCAGTCCGCTGTCGGTCAGCGGGTGCTTGAACAGGCTTTCGAAGCTGCTCAGGGGGCAGGTGACCACGTCGGCTCCGGCCTTGGCGGCATCGACGATGTGCTTACCGTTGCGGATGGAGGCGGCGAGGATTTCGGTATCGAAGCCCTGGATCGCGTAGATCTCGGCGATGTCCGAAATGAGGCTCATGCCGTCCCAGCCGATGTCGTCGATACGGCCGATGAAGGGGCTTACGTAGGTGGCGCCCGCCTTGGCGGCGAGAATGGCCTGTCCGGCGCTGAAGACGAGGGTGCAATTGGTTCGGATACCCTGCTCCCGGCACCAGGCCAGGGCCTTGACGCCCTCGCGGATCATGGGGATCTTTACGACGATGTTGTCGGCGATCTTGACGAGCTCGGCAGCCTCCCGCTTCATTCCTTCAAGATCAGTGCTGATCACTTCCGCGCTGACGTCTCCGTCGGTGATCTCACAGATCTTTTTGTAGTGCGCACGGACCTTCTCGGTGCCGGAGATGCTTTCCTTCGCCATCAGGCTAGGATTGGTAGTCACGCCGTCAAGGATGCCAAGGGATTCGGCTTCGCGGATGTCGTCGAGGTTTGCGGTGTCGATAAAGAACTTCATGCTGGAGGTAATTTGCTTAGGTGAAGGCCCGGAGGCTTTAAGGCGCTAACATACCACTATCCGGGATGTTTCACTCCCGATCGGGGATTTCTTTGCCCCATCCTCAGACGCGCCGCAATCGAATGGGATACGTTCGTCCGCTGTACCACTGGGGTACATACAGGTTCTTGTCTTCGTCTACGCAGACGTCGTGGGGATTCATAAAGGTCCGGTTGTCGAATTCGACTGCCCGAAAATCGCGGGGGTTCACCGGTTCGCTGCCTCCCGGCAAAGAGATCACCCGCATGTCCTTATCCAGTACTGCCACCATCCCGTCGTACGCCCACCAGCTCTTGGTCACAAGCACCGCGAAGTAGGTCTGCTCCCCGTCGATCACGGGTCGGCAGACTGACAGGCCGGGTACGGCGTAGGTCTGCAGATGATGTCCGTCCAGGCTCCATCGCTGGAAGTTATTGGCGGCCCGGCTAGTGATGAGCAGGGTAGGGGTAGCCCCCCGCCGGTCGACAACGATGCCGTGGCTGCAGTCGAAGTGGTCCTTGCCTCCGAACCGCTGCTGTAGTCGCCCCTTGCTATCGTACCGGAATATCTGGTTGCTGCCGTAGCCGTCGGTCACGTAGATGTCGCCGTTATCCGCCACCGTGGTTTCGGTGGGCTTGTAGGCCGATCCCAGGAGGGCCGATTCCGGCGGCCGGTCGAGCTCCCGGAGGATACGCCCGTCCAGGTCGAGGTTGATTACGCGACCGGCGATGCTGTCGGTGAGCCACAAGGTCTGGTCTTCCCGATCTCCCGATTTGGTGAGGCCGTGGGGCTCCGGGAGGTTGAGCTGCCAGGTATCCAGCAGCTTCCCGTCCTTGTTATACACCATCACGTTGTGCTTGCTCGACACCGAGCTGCACAGCAGGCGGCCGCGGCTGTCGAGCACCATTTCGTGGCAGTGCTGCACGGGGTGTTTCCCGGCGTCCACCTTCCCCCAGTTGGGTTCGGTCTTGTAGACGAAGTCGCCGTGCCCGACCGTCGGTCCGCCGTCGCTGCGGTCGGGAATCTTATTCCACGCCAGAAGGGCGGAGGGGGTGGCGGCCATTCCCGATCCCACCGCTGCCGCGCGTAGCCAGGTCCTGCGTTTCATATCCGGTTCATTTCGTCGTATTCAGTTCGGGTAGCGTGAACCCGGTTTCCAGGATGACCCCGGGATGAGTGGCGGCAAAGGTGGCGGCCGCTTCCGGGGTGACCCGGGTGCGCCAGAGGTATACCCGCCGCAGGGCCGGGAGATACCCCAGCGCGGCAAACACCTCGTCGCCCACCGCGGTACCGTACAAATTAAGCATTTCCAGGTGAGGAAGTCCGGCCAGCTTTTTCACCGTCTCCGTCGTAGCTCCGCTCCCGTTCAGTTTCAGGCGGTTCAGATTGACGAAACGGGGTAGCGGGTCGAGGTCAGTTCCACTCAGCGGTTGGTTCTCCAGACTTAGGTAGGCCACCTGGTCGGGGAGGGCCGTGGCCAGTTCCTGTAGGGCCCCGGGCGTCACCGTACTTCCCGGGTTGACCTGCACCTCGAGCGCGCCGCCGTCCGGCAGCAGCTCCGATATCTTCCACTGCAAGGCGCGTAAGCCGCTCCGGATTTCTTCGTCGGCCGGGGGCACACGCAGGGTTTCCACGAACAGGCGGGCGCGCAGGTCCAGGGCCAAGTCCCGCAACAGCAAGGCCTGCAGGTCTTCGTGTACGTCGGCTGCCACCAGCAGGGCCGCGGTATCGGCACCCTGATCGATCCAGTGCATGAGCAGGCGGATTTCCGTGAAGGTCATCGGCGTTCCCTGCGGCGGCATCGCTTTGGCGTTCTCCCGGGGCAGGGTAACGCGGTTGATCCACCGGCTGTCGGAGGCCTTGCCGGGAAGCAGCAGCGGTCCGGAATCGCCGCCGGCAAAGAGGAAGGCGGCGGAATCCATGCGTAGCCCCCCATTCGCTTTTTCGGCATTGTGGCAACGCACGCACTTCGCATCGATCGCCGGCCGCAGCAGGGAGGCATAGAGGCGGATACTGTCGGGGTCGGTTTCCGCCCAATCCCTTGCGTCGTAGCCATCGGATGCGTAGCCCGCGAGCGACCGCACCACGGGTGGGGCATATTGGTACAGGTAGTGCTCCCCGTGGGTAAGGTTGCCGCCCAGGTGGCCGGCCAGGGTGAGGGTGGCCGCGGTCAATGCCCCGTAGCCCCGGGTCACGGGGCCTCCCCGCCCGCTCACCCAGCAGCCGGCTACGGCGAGCAGCGCAAGCCCGGTCCCGCTCCACCGGTGCCAATTGAGGGGCGCTTCTCCGTAGGACCCCCCGGACGCCAGCAGCCATCCGGCCCCGGCCGCAACGACGGCGGAAATGGCCCCCAGCACCCATGCGGTCCGGATCGCCGGACGTACCCGCTCGCCCGGCAACCACTCGAGTACAATCGCCAACAGCAGGAAGCCAATGGGCAGGTGAACGACGAGCGGGTGAAAGCGTCCGAAGAAGAGGGCGTAATCCGTGAGCAATAGGACGGTCATGACCGGGGGGAGCTAAGGCTTCCAAGGTAAGCGACGGCCGGGAATTCGCCCGGATCGATTCCCGCGTTCCCGTTTCGTAGAGATAACAATTATCCTGGAAAGTAATGGTGGTCGGACATGATTATTTTCCCTACCTTTGCGCCCCGGCAAAACCGGCTGCCCCCTTGCGGGAGTAGGCCGGTCATTACTAACAAAGACAAGTTGTCACCATGCCAGTTAAAATTCGCCTTCAGCGTAAGGGACGTCGCAAGCGTCCGTTTTATCACATCGTCATCGCGGACGCCCGCGCGCCCCGCGACGGTAAGTTCATCGAAAAAATCGGTACCTACAATCCAATGACCGTTCCCGCCACCATCGAGCTCGACCGTATCTCGGCTTATGACTGGCTGATGAAGGGTGCCCAACCCACCGACACCGTTCGCGCCATCCTTCGCTTCAAGGGCGTACTCTACCGCAAGCACCTCATGCGTGGGGTAGCCAAGGGAGCCCTCTCCCAGGACGAGGCCGACCGCAAGTTCGAAGAGTGGATCGATACCAAGGAAGGTACCGCCGCCGAGCGCCGCGCCGCCCAGGAAAAGAAAGACGCTGAGTTCCGCGCCGCCGTTTCCGGTACCCCGCCCGTTGCCCCGGAGCCCGAGCCCGAAGCTGAACCGGAA
The DNA here is from genome assembly GCA_038258275.1 of Chitinophagales bacterium. Taxonomy (GTDB): domain Bacteria; phylum Bacteroidota; class Bacteroidia; order Chitinophagales; family Saprospiraceae; genus Neolewinella. Next base: position 53,936 of record JBBSPZ010000002.1, read on the forward strand.
GCCGCCACCGAAGAACCTGCCGAGCCCTCCGCTACCGCTGATTTCGACGCCGCCCGCGCTGACGCCGGTTCCACCGACGCCAGCGTAGCCGCTGCCGCCGACGTGGCAGGAGAAGCCATCGCCGAAGCCGACGCCGCTGAGGCCGCCGGGGAAGCACTCGAGGACGCCAACGAAGGAGAAAATGATGCCGCCACCGGCAACATTGAAAAGGAAGTCTGAGCTTCCGGCCTCCACTTAAAGATGAAGCCCCGATCGTGTCCCCACGGTCGGGGCTTTATTGTGTGTATTGCCGCCAGGCTTCCATCAGACGCAGGGTCACCGCACCTGCGTTCCCGTCCCCAACCGCCTGACCGTCAACTTGCGTGATGGGCATGACCCCCTTGAGGGAACTGCACATGATGGCCTCGTCCGCCGCCTTGACTTCCGCCACGCTGACCGCCCGTTCCCGAACCGATATTCCCAATTCCCTGGCCAGGACGATGAGGTGCTTGCGCGTCACGCCCAGCAGGATGTTATTCACCGGGGTAATGAGTGCACCGTCCCTGACGATCAAGTAGTTCGATCGGTCGCTTTCCCGGACCATCCCCTCGTAATCAACATACAGCGGGTAATCGGCCCCCTGCTCCCGTAGGAGTGGCTGAATGCGAATGCCCTCGATGTAGTCGATGGTTTTGGCCTCGGGCAGTTGCCTGGTGTACGCATGCAGCATCACCGAGCAGCCTGTCGCATACTTTGCGGCCGGGGGCGGGGTAAAGCCGTACGGAAGGGCCAGGAGGTTGGGGGCGTGTGGGGTGTAGCCGTCCTCGGCGTACCCGCCCGTTAGCACGAGCCGGATGCCCCCCGAGATGATGCCGTTGCGCTCGATGAGCTGGCGGATGACCGTCTCGAGTTCCTGATCACTGAGCGCTACGGGTAAGCCGAGTGCCGCGGCACTCCGCCGGAACCTGTGCAGGTGATCTTCGAGGAACCGGGGCGCACCGCCCGCTACGCGGAAATAATCAAATACGCCGTAGCCCCGCAGGATGCTCAGGTCGGCGACGTGTAACCGGGCCGCTTCCTGATGGAGATAAGCGCCATGGAGGTAAACGTGATCGAGCATCTTAGAGGGGGATCTGGCCACTGAACACCCGCACGGCGGGTCCAATCAGCTGCAGGTGACGGAAGTGGTTGCCGTGGCGCTCGCCGGTGACGGCCAGGTCGCCGCCCCGGGCCCGCACGGGAATATGGAAGGGGCCGTCCACGGATTTGGGGCTTTGGTGGAGAACGCCAACGGCCGCGGCCGTGACCCCGGTGCCGCACGCCAGGGTTTCATTTTCTACCCCGCGCTCGTACGTGGCGAGCTCCAGGCCCTCCTGGGTTTCGCGGACGAAGTTGACGTTGATGCCCTCAGCGCGGAAAGCAGCCGATTGTCGGATCGCCCGGCCCTCGGCGACCACGTCGATGTCGGCCAGGGAATCGACGAACCGGAGGTAGTGAGGGGAGCCGGTGTCCAGGACGTATCCGCCTTCCCGGGAGTCGATCTCGAGCACGTCCTTCATCCCCAGGGCGACGGACCCGGCCGGGGTGATGGTGGCCTCGTGGACCCCGTCGACGGCCAGGAAGCGATAGATATCCCGGGCAATGCCCAGGTCGGCGGCAAATCGCACGATGCAGCGACCGCCGTTGCCGCACATGCTGCCGCGGCCACCGTCGGCATTGTAGTAATCCATCTCGAAGTCGTAGCCTTCCGTCGCGTTGCTGAGCAGCATTAAGCCGTCGGCCCCGATGCCGAAGTGGCGGTCGCAGAGGTGGGCAATGGTGGCGCGGTCGAGGATTTCCAGGAGCTGTCCCTGGCGGTTATCGCAGAGGATGAAGTCGTTGCCGGCGCCGTGGTATTTGTGGAAGTGGAGCTGCATTATTCTTGGCGGTGGCGCCGGAGGGAATCCGCCTCGGCGGCTTCGCGGTCGGCCTTTTCGTGGTAATAGTCGCGCTGCTCCGGTTGGGTAGAGGGATCGTCGAAGCCTACCGGTACCTCCAGGGAGTAGTGGCGGTAGGCCGCCAGGGCCACCAGCAACAGCATGGCGCCCAGCCCGATGAAGGATATCCGCCAGCCAAAAATGTTGCGGGGGGGGGGATTATTGGGATCAGGGGACTGGTTGAGCTTCACGGTAACAAAGGTAACAATCCGCACGGGCCCTGCGTTGATCTGCCGATGACAACACCCAAGTCTGTGCTCCTGCTTTTTGCCTGCTTTTTCTCCGCACTGCTCGGAGTGCTGGTAGGCGGATTGGTACGGGTACCGCCTCCGGGGCAGGCCGTCGCCTTCAACCCGAGCCGCGATGAGCTGCGGTTGCGCACCTTCTCCAGCAGCTCGCCGACGACCTTCATCCGGGCCGCCGAGCAGGTGACCCCGGCCGTTGTGTCCGTTCGCTCCTATTTGAATAATAGCGTGCGCACCGAGCTCAACGGGGAACGGATAACGGCCGGATCGGCGGTGATCATCTCACCGGATGGCTATGTCGCCACCAATAATCACGTGATCGAGGGGGCCCGCAGCATCCGCATCACCCTCGAGGACCGGCGGGAATTCGACGCAGAGGTCATTGGGGTGGACGAAAGCACCGACCTGGCCCTCCTGAAGATCGAAGCCACTGACCTCCCGAGCCTCACCTTCGGCAACAGCGACAGCCTGCGGGTGGGCGAGTGGGTACTGGCCGTGGGCAACCCCTTCAGCCTCAATTCCACGGTGACGGCGGGCATCGTTTCGGCTAAGGGGCGCAGCATCGACGTGCTGGAATCCGAGGACCGTATCGAGAGCTTTATCCAGACCGATGCCGCCGTGAACCCGGGCAACAGCGGCGGCGCCCTCGTAAATACCGCCGGAGAACTCATCGGGATCAATACGGCCATCATCACCAACAGCGGTCGCCACGAAGGATACTCCTTCGCCATCCCCGGCAACCTCGCCTACCGCGTCCTCAATGACCTGCGGGAATTCGGGGCAGTGAAGCGGGCGGTCCTGGGGGTCTGGATCCAGGGCCTCAACGATGCCCAGGCCCGGCGCCTGAACCTCCCTTCCGCCCGGGGAGCCCTGATTACCACCCTCACACCCGGTGGGCCGGCGGCGCGCGGCGGCCTCGAAGTGGGAGACGTGATGACGGCGATCAACAACGTAGCCATCAATTCGAGTCCCGAAATGCAGGAGCAGCTCAGTCGCTACCGGCCCGGGCAGCGCATTCGCGTGACCTACCTCCGCAACGGCCGGGAGCGCAGGCTGACCATCCTGCTGCGGGATAAGGCCAACCGCCCCGGCCGCCTGGTGAGTACGGGCTACGATGACCTGATGCACCAGCTCGGTTTTGAGGTGCGCAGCCTGACCCAGGGGGAGAAGGAACGCACCCCGGAGGGGGGCGTGCGGGTGATTTCGATCTTCCGCGACAGTCCCCTGGAGCGGACCAACATGAATGCCGGGTTTATCGTGACCCGCGTGAACGGGAATCCCGTTTACAGCGCCCGTCACTTTGCGGACCTGGTATCCGAGACGCCCGACAGCCTCGTGTTCCGGGGCGTGTACGAAGGATACGACGGGGAATATTTTTACCGGCCGGAGTAGGAAAAGGACTAGAGGGGCTAACTTTGCAGCAACGCACGCTATGCCCGGCCCCTTACCCCTGCGTCCCATCGCCCGCTGCGTCAACGCGACTGCCCACGTCCGGAATCCGGATGTACATCACAGCCTCGAATGGTGGGCTGAAAACTTTTACACCCTATGCCCGTCGTATCCCACCGTTCCCGAACCGTGCCGCTCTCCCCCTTCCGTAAGCTCATTCCCCTGGCCGATAAAGCGCGGGCGGCAGGCAAGCACGTTTACCACCTCAACATTGGGCAACCGGACATTAAGACCCACCCACTGGCCGTGGAGAAGTTCCGGAAGTTACCCTGGCAAATTCTGGATTACAGCCCGAGTAACGGCATCGATTCCTACCGCGAAGCGCTCTGCGGGTACTACCGGCGCTTCGACGTAGAATTGAGCGCGGACGAGATCATGGTGACCACGGGCGGATCGGAAGCCATCCTGTTCTTCATGCTCTCGTGCCTCGACCCGGGCGACGAGATCATTATTCCGGAACCCTTTTACGCCAACTACAACGGTTACGCCCACATCGCCGACGTGAACGTGGTGCCCATTACCTGCCACATCGAAACGGGCTTTCAGTTGCCTTCCCCGGAAGATTTTGCCCGCAAGATCACGCCCCGGACGAAGGCGATCGTAATCACCAACCCCAACAATCCCACGGGGGCGTGCTATTCGCGCGAAGAGCTGGACCGTATTTCCGCCATCGTACGCAAACACGACTTGTTCCTGTGTGCCGACGAGGTGTACCGCGAGTTCAGCTACGACAGTCCGCTACAGTCCATCCTGCAATTGCCCGGCCTGGAGGACCACGCCATCGTGATCGATTCCGTATCCAAGCGGTACAGTGCTACGGGGGCCCGGGTAGGGTGCCTGGTGTGTAAGAACCTGAGTGTCCGGGAATCCGTCGACCGCTTTGCCAAGCTCCGCCTGAGCCCCCCGGGTCTCGGACAGCGCCTCAGCGAGATAATGCTAGAGGACGACGGCGGCTACCTCGCCGACGTAAAGGAAGACTACGGCAATCGCCGGGATACGGTCTACCGTCGGCTTCAGGAGATGCCCGGGGTGTATTCCTACAAGCCGGGCGGGGCGTTTTACTGCTTTGCCCGTTTTCCCATTGAGGACAGCGAGGACTTCTGCCGCTGGCTGCTGGAGGACTTCAGCTACCAGGGAGCTACGGTGATGCTGAGTCCGGGCCCGGGTTTTTACGCCACTCCCGGTCTCGGCAGGGACGAGTGCCGCATTGCCTACGTGCTCAACGTCGGTGACCTGGAGCGTGCCATGGACTGCCTGGCGGAGGCCCTGAAGCGCTATCCGGGCGTAACGGCCGAGTCAGTTCAGGCGGACCTGTCGCGCAACCTGGGATAAAAGCACCTCCTCTACCCACCTGCGGTACTGTAGTCCGCTCGGGTGCAAATTGTCCTGGGCGATTAGGTCAGGCTCAGAAATTCCCTTGCGGGAAATGTCCGTGATGCTGTAGAACGGAACGCCGTAGCGGCCGGTAACCTCCTTTGCCGCTGCATTGAATGCCGTGATGGCCTCGGACGTTTTCGGGTCCCCACCGCCGAAGGGCGTGTAGGCATAATCGGGTATAGATACTACGAATACGTTATTCGCCTCTCCGCCCGCGTACCCGATGGCCTGCCGGAGGAGACCTTCGAAGCGCTCCCGGTAGCCCGCCAGGTGGAAGCCCTGATACTGGTCGTTGACACCGATGAGGAGGGACACGAGGTCGAAGTCATCTGCCGGTGCAGCGGCAGCCAGCGCATTCGATAAATTATCGGTGCGCCAGCCGTTGCGGGCGACGATCTCCAGGGGTTCGACGCGGATCCGTTCCCGTTGGAGGAGTTGCTCCGCGAGTTGTTCCGGCCACCGTTCGGCGGCGGGGACGCTGGTGCCGATGGTATAGCTGTCGCCCAGGGCCAGGAAGGAAATGGTCGTATCCGCGGGGGCATTGCCGTTGCCGCCGCCCGGAGGCATGGGGGTGGTCATAAGGGAGTCATCGTTGCCGCAACCCACCAACAGGAAGAGCAGCGCCAGCAAAGGTAGCAGCGATCTGAGCATGTTACTACATACGCTTTTCCGTGCCTGGTGGATTGGTGGACTGACTTCAGTATCGGTAGGACTTGACCGCATTCACGAAAGCCTTGACCCCGTCGAGTGGCGTGTCCGGGTATACTCCGTGGCCGAGGTTGGCGATATGGCCGCGACCGAAGGTATCCAGCATTTCCGTTGTGGACCGGGCGATCTGGTCGACGGGCGCGTAGAGCTGGCAGGGATCCAGATTGCCCTGCAGCACCTTCCCCTGCACCTGCGTCCGCGCCAGTTTGATGTCCGCGATCCAGTCCAGCTGCACTACCTGGCAATTGAGCCGGCCGATGTCGGGCAGGGCATGGCGGGCGTCCTTGGCGAAGACGGTGACGGGGGTGTCGCCGAGTTCCTGGCAGATCAGGTCGATGTAGCGGAGGCTGAACTCGCGGTAGTGATGGGGGGGCAGCACGCCGGCCCAGCTGTCGAACAGCTGGATGAGGTCGGCGCCGTGGCGGGTTTTCTCCTTCAGGTAGGCGGCGGTGGCGATAGCGATGCGCTCCAGCAGGCGGTGGCTGAGAGCGGGCTCGCGGTAGAGCATGCGGCGGGCCTTGCTGAAGGTTTTGCTGCCGCCGCCTTCTACCATGTAGGCGAAGATGGTCCACGGGGCGCCCGCGAAACCGATGAGGGGCACGCGGTTGTCGAGCCGCTTTTTAGTCGCGTCGAGGGCATCGAAGACGTAGCCTAGGTGCTGGGGGGCCTCCTCGGCGGGGCGCAGGGCGTCGATGTCGGCCTGCGACTGAATGACCCTGGGGAAGCGGGGACCCACCTTTTCGACCATGGTATAGTCGAGTCCCAGGGCTTCTGGGATCACGAGGATATCGCTGAAGATGATGGCGGCGTCCACGCCCAGCTCGTCGACGGGCTGCACCGTGACCTCGGCAGCGAGGTCGGGGGTGGAAACCAGCTCCTTGAAGCCGCTCAGGCTGGCGCGGAGGGCGCGGTACTGGGGCAGGATCCGGCCGGCCTGGCGCATCAGCCAGACGGGCGGGCGTTCCACGGATTCGCCGCGGGCGGTACGTAAAAAGAGGTCATTCTGGTACATGGCGGCAAAAGTAGGAAGGTCTGTGCCGGCGACCCTTTATTTGCGGGTATTTTCGGATCTTTTTGACCTGATGTTTACTACTTTCATCCTAACACACCCTCCTTTTTATGTTCATCATTGGCAGTTATTCCGTAGCCGTACTGTTCTGCGTCATCACCATGCTCTGCTGGGGGAGCTGGGCCAATACCCAAAAACTTGCATCGGAGCGGTGGCGCTTCGAGCTTTTTTACTGGGACTATGTGATCGGTATCGTACTGTTTGCGCTGCTGTTCGGGCTTACGGCGGGGAGCGCGGGTGCAGTGGGGCGTGGCATGCTCACGGACCTCGCGCAGGCCGACGCGGGTAATCTGGGGTCAGCCTTCCTGGGCGGGGTGCTGTTCAATGCGGCCAACATTTTACTCGTCGCCAGTATTGCGATTGCGGGGATGAGCGTGGCCTTTCCTACCGGGATCGGCCTGGCCCTGGTCATCGGCGTAGTGGTCAATTACCTCGACCGTCCGGAAGGCAATGCCGCCTTGCTCTTCGGGGGGACGCTGCTGGTCGCGGTGGCCATACTGCTGAACGCCTGGGCGTATAAGAAGGCGGCGACCGGACAGAAGAAAGCTCCGACCAAAGGGCTGGCGCTGGCTGTAGTGGCCGGTTGCCTGATGGGACTTTTTTACAAGTACGTAGCCAACTCGATGTTCGAGAGCTTCGAGGTGCCGGAGCCGGGGAAGCTGAGTCCCTACTCGGCGGTGCTGGTGTTTTCGCTGGGCGTCTTGGTGAGTAACCTGCTCTTCAATACCCTGCTGATGCGGTATCCGTTCCAGGGAGAGCCGGTGACATTCGCGGCGTACGCGACCGGTGGGTCACGTAACCACCTGATGGGTATACTGGGCGGCGCTATTTGGTGCCTGGGGATGTCGTTCAGCATTCTGGCGAGCGACGAGGCGGGCCCGGCCATCAGTTACGGCCTGGGGCAGGGAGCCACGATCGTGGCCGCGCTGTGGGGAATTTACGTGTGGCGGGAGTTCGCGGGGGCGCCGGCGGGAACCCAGACGATTTTGCATGTGATGCTGGGGAGCTATTTACTGGGTCTGGCGCTGATCGTGTCGGCAGGCTAGGGAAAACCCCTGTCCCCCGTGCCTCACCAAAGAAATCGGACAGAGGAATGAGAATCAAAACTTAGCAGCGAAATGGCACGGATAACGGTGGTAGGAAGTTGTAATACGGACATGGTGGTGAAGACCGAGCGGTTTCCGCAGCCGGGGGAAACGATCCTCGGGGGAGAATTCTTTTTGTTTGCGGGGGGGAAGGGAGCCAATCAAGCCGTGGCGGCTGCGCGGCTCGGGGGAGAGGTACGCTTCGTGACGCGGGTAGGGGACGATGCCTTCGGCCGTCAGGCCGTGAAGGGCTTTTTAAAGGAGGGAATAGACTGCTCGGCGATTACCGTCGATCCAAAGCGCGCCTCGGGTACGGCGCTGATTACCGTGAACGCCGCGGGGGAAAACACCATCGTTGTGGCACCGGGGGCGAATGAAGGTCTGGTCCCGTCGCTGCTCGAACACCTGGTGTTTGAAACGGAAGAATATGTACTGACCCAGTTGGAAACACCCCTGGATACCGTGCAGGCGCTATCGCACCTCACCCGCAAGCTCGTGCTGAACCCGGCACCCGCGCAGCCGCTTTCAAACGTAGTACTCAGCCAAATTTTTCTTATTACCCCCAACGAGACGGAATTGCAACTCCTCACCGGGCAGCCCGTCACCGACCGGGCAAGCATAGTGCGTGCTGCCCGGATGCTACTGGACTCAGGAGTTGGGCACGTCATCGTCACCCTGGGTAAGGCCGGAGCTTACTACTGTGGGCGCACGGAAGCCTACCTTACCGAGGCTCCCCGGGTCGAGGCGATTGACACCACCGCAGCGGGCGATGTATTTAACGGGGCGCTCGTGGTAGCGTTGGCGGAAGGACGGGCGATGCGCGAGGCGATCGTCTTTGCGGTCAAATCAGCGTCGATTGCGGTGACCCGGATGGGTGCCCAGGCGTCGGCTCCTTACCGCAGCGAACTGGACCACTAGGTCTGTACCGCCCCCACGTTGAAGCGCTCGGTCGGGGCGTGGGTGGCCGCCTCGATACCGGCGGAGAGGTAATCGCGGGTGGCACGCGGATCGATCAACTCGTCTACCCAGAGGCGGGCGGCGGCGTAGTACGGGCTGGTCTGGGTATCGTAGCGGTCGGTGATCTTTTTCAGCAGTTCCTGTTCCTCGCGTTCGGAGACCTCCTCGCCGCGGGCCTTCTGGCTGCTCACCTGGATCTGGAGCAGCACCTTGGCGGCCTGCTCTCCACCCATCACGGCGATGCGGGCGGTCGGCCAGGCCAGCATCAGGCGGGGATCGTAAGCGCGGCCGCACATGGCGTAGTTGCCGGCCCCGTAGCTGTTGCCCACGACGATGCTGAATTTGGGAACCGTACTGTTACTCACGGCGCTGACCATCTTGGCGCCATCCTTAATGATGCCCCCCTGCTCGGAGCGGCTGCCGACCATGAAGCCGGAGACGTCGTGCAGGAACACCAGCGGAATACGCTTTTGGTTGCAGACCATGATAAAGCGGGCGGCCTTATCGGCGGAATCGCTGTAGATCACGCCGCCGAACTGCATTTCCCCCTTGCCGCTCTTTACGACTTCGCGGTTGTTGGCCACGATGCCGACCGACCAGCCGTCGATGCGGGCGTAGCCGCAGAGCAGGGTTTTGCCGTAGTCTTTCTTGTATTCCGTAAACGTGCCGCCGTCGACCAGGGCGCGGATCAGCTGCCGACCATCGTAGGGCTTGGCGCGCTCCTCGGGCAATACCCCTAGGATATCGGCTTCCTCCACCTCGATCGGGTCGATGCGATCGAAGGGCGTCAGGATGCTCTCCGGGATGCGGCCCACGAGGTCGCGGATGGTGGCGAGGCACTCCGCGTCGTCAGCGCATTTGTAATCGATGACTCCACTGAGGGAGGCGTGCATTTCGGCCCCGCCGAGTTCTTCCGCGGCGACCTTCTCGCCGATGGCCGCACGGACGAGGTAAGGTCCGGCCAGAAAGATGCTGCCGGTGCCCTCCACGATGAGGCTTTCGTCGGACATGATCGGCAGGTAGGCCCCGCCGGCCACGCAGCTGCCCATGACGGCGGCGATCTGGGTGATGCCCAGGGCACTCATCTTGGCGTTATTGCGGAAGATGCGTCCGAAGTGGTCGGCATCGGCGAAGATTTGGTCCTGCAGCGGCAGGAATACCCCGGCGCTGTCGACGAGGTAAAGGATGGGCACGCGATTTTCCATCGCGATCTCCTGGGCCCGCAGGTTCTTTTTTCCGGTAATGGGAAACCAGGCGCCGGCCTTGACCGTAGCGTCGTTGGCGACGATCACGCAGAGTCGACCCTGGACGCGCCCGTAGCCGGTGATGACCCCGCCGGCGGGGCAGCCGCCGTATTCCTCGTACATATCGTAGCCGGCGAAGGCGCCGAACTCCAAGAACCTGGATCCGGGGTCGATGAGCTGGGCCACGCGTTCCCGGGCGGTCAGCTTTCCTTTCTGGTGTTGTTTGGCAATTCGTTTGGCGCCGCCGCCTTCCAGGATGCGTTCCAGGCGGTGGTTCAGGCGGGCTACCTGCAGGAGCATGCCGTCTTCGTGCGTGGCGGCGGTTAGTTCTTCTTTGGTCATGATCGGGTGTTGGGCGGCCGAAAAGTACGATATTCGCGCTAACCTCCCTTCCCATGACCGCGAGCATCATCGGCCTCCTCATCGAGCTCTCCTTTCTCGCCCTCGGCGTATACCTCTATCTCTTTGCCCGCGGCGCGGTGAAGGCCGGCTCGCCGGAACAACGCAGTCGCGCCGAATCCTTCCGCCTGGAAAACAGGGGCTGGATGCGGATACTCGGCCTGGCCCTGGCGGCGGTCATGCTGCTCAACGTCATCTTTCACCTCAGCGAACTGCTGTAGGGGTCCACCCTGTAGGTATCGTTACTTTAAGGCGCCAGTAGTTTGGTGCTGACCGAGGCGCTGAACCCGGAGCGTAGCCGTAGCTACGTGAGGAGTTGAGCAACGAAGGCCAGGGCCAAACTACCCAGACTTGGGAGTAACAGTAGTTACGGGTTAGCCCCCTAGGGGCGGGGCCGCGGGTGCAGCGTAAAACAGAAAGGCAGCAGAGCGATCCGGAGATCACCTGCTGCCTTATCCGTACCCGGAACGGGGATCGAACCCGTACTCCCAGTACTGGGAACTGGATTTTACTTACCCGCTACGGCTTTCGCCGCCGCCCATGCTGCTGGACGTTTGTGGTCTGGACTTTACCTTCACCATGCCAGATTCACAGGGTGAAGCTGGGGCAGGTGCTCGCCGTCAAGTCTCTACACCTTCCCCTTTTTATCGGGGCTTGGCTCGGTATCGGCACCGACGTCACCGTCGAAGCGTTCACCGAATTTGACGAGTTCTACTCCGGAAGTTTCCTTCCGGGCAACCCTGATGTTCTTGCCCCTATACTGCTATAGGCGCTTTGAACGGCATTTCGCAAAGCTTCTTCGGTATAGACGTATCTCCTACCTGCAAAGCTAAAAACAGCATACGAAACACTAAACTGAGTCCAGCGCGTCTACCAATTCCGCCATCCGGGCGAAACTATGGCAAATGTAGGCAAACCAACTTTTGTAAAGCAAGTCAACTCGGAGATTCCGGTTTCCCGCCTTCAGATTCCCTAAGCCCCGGGTATGGGATCGTGCGGCCAATCCGGGGCTCGGAACCTTCCGGTTCGATGACCGGGTAGCACCGCCAGTCCGTACCTCGCCCTTTACCGAACCGGGCCTTCTGAACGTGGGGTACTAACTTCACTGCACCCGCGTACGCGCCCAAAATGCCTTTCCCATGATCCGATCCGTACTCATTCTGCTTTTTTTCGTGTTGATTTATTCTCCGGCAACGAAGGCCCAGGCAGGAATCCGGATGAACCAGCTGCAGGCCGTAGCCACCCACAACAGTTACAAACAAGTCCTGGACCCCGCCGTGATGCAACAACTGATGGCGCTCGACAGCAATCAGGGAAAAGCCCTCGACTACGCCCACCCCCGGCTGAGCGAGCAGCTCGACCTCGGGGTGCGGGGACTGGAGATCGACGTGCTCTACGATCCCGAGGGCGGCAGGTATCGCGAGCCTTACGGAATGACCATGCAGCGATCCGCGGGCCTGACTCCCGCTCCACTCGATACCGCCGTCATGGACGCGCCGGGCTTTAAGGTGCTGCACGTGCAGGACATCGACTACCGATCCCACTACGCCACCTTCGTGGATGCCCTGACGGAACTGCTGCACTGGTCGGAGGCCCATCCGGACCACCTGCCGGTCATGGTCTCCATCAACGCCAAGGAGGGGGGGATCGACCGGCCCGGCTTCACCCAGGCGCTGCCCTTCGATGCGGCGGCCTTCGCGGCGCTGGAGGCGGAGATCAAGGGGGTCTTACCCGCCGAAAAATTGATCACGCCAGCGATGGTTCGCGACACCTTTGCCACCCTCCGCGCGGCCGTGCTGGCCGGCAACTGGCCCCTGCTGAGCGAGGCCCGTGGAAAGTTCTTCGTTGTGCTGGACGGCGGCAAGGAGCAGACGGCGGTCTTCAGCTCAGGCCATCCCTCCCTGGAGGGGCGGATCATGTTCGCGGCGACCGACCCGCAGGCGGACGAGGCCTCGGTACTCTTTATGAACGACCCTATTGGGAAGGAGGCCGAGATCAGTAGCCGGGTAGGGGAGGGCTTCCTGGTCCGTACCCGCGCCGATGCCAATACCACGGAGGCCCGGACGGCAGATTACGCGAGGCTGGAAGCGGCCGTTACGAGCGGCGCCCACTTCATCAGCACGGATTACGAAGTGCCCGATCCCCGCTTCGGTACCGGCTACCTCGTGCGGCTGCCGGGCGGGGTAATGATGCGCTGTAATCCGGTCAACGGAACACCCGCCTGTAGCGGCTCCGGCAGCATCGTCGAATAAGGGTACATTCCGGAAGGTTCAGATGCCCGGAGCCCACACCTTCTCGCCGCAGCAATCGATGCACGACCTTGTTAGTTGTCTTTATGCCGGAGACAGTCAGGCAGGCGTTGTACCGCCTGGTTTCTATCTTAGTGCATGGTTTGCGCAATCGTGCAGGCCGGTCCGACTTCTTACCCGATCATGTACGCTATGCCTGTTCAACTGCCTGATTCCCGCAATTTTTCATTCTCCACGGTCCCGCTGCTGTTGCTGCTTGCGCTGGGACTGGTCTCGTGTACGCCCAACGAAGAACGTGGTAGAGTAGACGAATCCGCCAAGCCGGAAGAAAATCGCTTCACCACCACCATCCTCACCGATCCGGGCAGCCTGGACGAGCCCATGGAATTCACCTTCCTGACGCCGGAGGAGATCCTGCTGGTGGAACGCAAGGGTGGGGTGAAGGCCTTCAACGTCGAAAGCCGCGACCTGCGCCGCGTGGGCCACATCGACGTGAATACCGTTTATACCAATAAGGAAGGAGCCACCCGCGTCGCCGAAGAGGGCCTGATGGGGGTAGTGGCCGATCCCGACTGGGCTACCAACCACTGGGTCTACCTGCACTACGCCGACCCCGATGAGGCAAAGCACGTATTGGCCCGTTTCGAGTATCACGATGACAGCCTGTATACCGAGACGCGCAAGGTCGTCCTCGAATACCCCGCACAGCGTCAGGTATGTTGCCACACCGGCGGCGGACTGGCCTTCGATGGCGACGGCAACCTGTTCCTGACTGTTGGCAACAACACGGCCAACCCACCCTCGGGTACCTCAAACCTGGACGAGCGGCCCGGCGAAGCGACCGCCGACGACCAGCGCACCGCAGGCAATACCAACGACCTGCGCGGCAAAATTCTGCGCATTCATCCCGAGGACGATGGCACTTACAGCATCCCTGCCGGTAACTTGTTTCCCGAGGGAACCGACAAGACCCGTCCCGAAATCTACACCATGGGCCACCGCAACCCCTGGCGCATCTCGATCGACAGCAAGACCGGCTACATCTACTGGGGCGAGGTAGGCCCCGATGCTTCCAAGGATATGCCCCGCGGCCCCCGCGGGTACGACGAATTCAATCAGGCCAGGGGCCCCGGCTTCTTCGGCTGGCCCTACTTCATCGGCGACAACATCGCCTACACCGAATACGACTACGCGACCGACTCCGTCGGCACCCACTTCGATACGGCCAACGTCATCAACAACTCGCCCAACAACACTGGCCTGGCCCAGCTGCCCAAGCCGGAGAAGGCCTTCATCTGGTACCCCTATTCCTACTCCGAGGAATTTCCCCTCATGGGCAGTGCGGGACGGAGCGCCACGGGCGGACCCATCTTCCGGGAGGCGGACTTCGCCGATACCGAAAACCGCTTTCCCGCTTACTACGAGGGCAAGTGGCTCATGGTCGAATTCATGCGCGGATGGATCATGGCGGTCGACATCGACGAAAACGGCAACTACGTCGGAATGGAAAAATTCCTGCCCGAGGAGAATTTCTCCAGCGCCATCGATATGAAATTTGGCCCGAACGGTGACCTATACGTTCTCGAGTACGGTTCCGCCTGGTTTCGCGGCAACGAGAACGCCCAGATCAAGCGGATCGAGTACAACGGCGGCAACCGCGCCCCGGTCGTGAAGGCCGGTGCCGACCAGTACGCCGGAGCCTTACCGCTGGAAGTGAACCTGACCTCCGAGGGAACCGAAGACTACGACGGGGACGATCTGGACTACGCCTGGCAGGTGACCTCAGACAACGGCTACAATGAAACGCTGACCGGTGCCGACCCCACCCTGCGACTGGACGAGGAGGGAACCTACACCGTCAACCTCACCGTCACGGACAAGGCCGGCAACAGTAATGTACAGTCCTTTGAAGTACTGGCGGGAAATGCCCCACCGGCGGTAGACATCGTCCTGGAGGAGGGCACCAATCAGTCCTTCTACTTTCCCGGTACCCAGCTCAATTACGCCATCCGGGTGGAAGACCAGGAGGACGGCAGCGTCGAGGGGGGCAAAATCCCCCTGGATGCCGTAGCCGTGAACTTCGACTACGCACCCGAAGGTTATGATCCCATCGAAATTGCCCAGAACCACGTCAGCAGCGACGAGTGGGTGCTCTACGCTAAGGGTAAGGAACTGATCAACGAGAACGACTGCCTCTCCTGCCACCGCGTAGACGTGCAGTCCGTGGGACCCAGCTACCAGATGGTGGCGGAACGGTACAAGGGGTCGAGCGACGAGAAAGACATGCTGGTCAAAAACATCCTCAACGGCAGCGTCGGTAAATGGGGCGACCACGGCATGAGTGCCCACCCTGACCTGCCCGAACGGCAGGCTAAGCTCATGGTCGACTTCATCCTTAGTCTCGACGATGCCGGGAAGGAGAAGCAGAACCTTCCCCTCCAGGGCAGTTACGTCACCCAGACCCCCGCCGAGGAAAACGGCAAGGGCGGCTACCTTCTCCGGGCTGCGTATACCGACAAGGGTACGAGCCAGCTTAAACCTCTGACCTCCGAAAAGATCATCGCCCTACGCAATCCGGTCCTGGACGCCGAGCAGAACGACGTGGAAAAAGGAACCCAGCTGACCACCACCCCGCGCCGCTCGTTCAACGTGGTGGAGGACGGTGGGTACATCGGCTACAAGAATCTGGACCTGACGGGAATCAGTGAAATCTCCCTGCACGCGGAAGCTTCCACCCGCTCCGGCGCAGCCGGCGGCGTGATCGAGGTACACCTGGACGCGCCGGACGGCCCCTTGCTGGGGACCACCAAATCCGTCGCCTCCGTGGAGATCGACTTTGGTAAGGAAATGGCCAAGATGCGCGCCGCATGGGAGGCGAACGGAAAAAAAGGACCCGAGCCCGGCAACCAAGAACTTCGTAACAAGATCCGCGCGGTCTATTCCGTGCCCGTCGAAAACACGGCCGGCCGCCACGATGTCTACTTCGTCGTTCGCAACCCCGAGGCCAAGACCGGACAGATCCTCGTGCAGCTCCAGGATATTGAATTCAAAAACGGGGAAACCCTCACCAAGTAAGTACGGACCGTCAGCCGTACCTTAAACCACTATAACTCGATCGTCATGCAAACCCCTTTCACTACCCGCCGCAACTTCCTGCGGACCACCTCTGCCGCCGCCGCCGGTCTCCTGCTGGCCACGCCGGCGCTGATCAGCGCTCCCGCCATTCTGAAGTACTATAAGACCCCCGATTCGAAAATCAAGGGCGTCCAGCTCGGCGTCATCACCTATTCCTACCGCAGCCTGCCCGACCAGAGCGCCGGGGCTACCCTGCAGTACATTGTAGATAGTGGCATGGGGGCGACCGAATTGATGGGTGATCCCGCGGAGACCTACGCCGGCCGTCCCGTGAACTCGGTCAACATGGGTAAGCTGTGGCCCATGATGCGTAAGCAGCGCGACGGCGAACTCACGGAAGCCGAAACCCGGGAACTGACGGAGATGCGCGCCGAGATGGAGGCCTACAATAAGTCGGTGGCCGCCTGGCGGGCATCGGCGGACCTGAATAAGTTCAAGGAAGTTCGCAAGATGTACAACGACGCCGGGGTCACCATCTACGCCTTCAAGCCCCGGGCCTTCGAAACGGACAACACCGACGAGGAGATCAACTACGGCATGCAGGCCGCCAAGGCACTTGGGGCGAGTCACGTTACCGTAGAACACCCCGGCGACGACGCCCGGACCCTCAAGCTGGGTAAAATGGCCAAGAAAAACGGGGTGAAGATCGCCTACCACGGTCACCTCCAGGAAACGCCTACGTTCTGGGATACCGCGCTCGCGCAATCCAGGGGCAATGCCATGAACCTGGATATCGGTCACTACGTCGCTACCGGCAACGATCCGATGGCCATCCTTAAGGCACACCACCAGGACATCGCCAGCATGCACCTCAAGGACCGTACCACCCCCGCCCACGACCAGCAGAACCTCATGTGGGGCGAGGGCGATACCCCCATCGGCGACATCCTTACCCTCATGAGTACCCAGAAGTACCAGTTTCCTGCCACCGTGGAGCTGGAGTACGATATCCCCGAGGGCTCGGATGCGGTGAAGGAGGTCGCCCGCTGCCTCGATTATGCCCGTACCCAGTTGATGGACGGTAAGGGCTAGTGGGCTATCAATTCCCAAAATTAGGGTTGGGTGCGGGTAGATTTTGGTGAAGTCGAGGCGCAAAATGGCTTGCATGGCCGTAGCTATGGAAGTGATGTTGGAACGAAGCCTCCCGCCAAAATACGCCGCAGATAATCCGAAGAATTAAGGTTGACCGCCCACTAGAGGTAACCGCGAAGGCTACGGGGAAAAAAACCTACCCCTCATACAGTTCCAACGGCAAGCCGTCCGGATCGCTGAAAAAGGTGAATTTTCTTCCCGTTCGTTCGTCAACCCGCACGGGCTCAACGGCTATGCCCTGGTGCTCCAACAGGTGAGTAGCGGCCTCCACGTCCGCGACGGCAAAGGCAAGGTGGCGCAGTCCGGTCGCTTCCGGTCGGGTAGGGCGCGGGGGCGGATTGGGAAAGGAGAAGAGCTCGATGAGGTATTCTCCATTTAAGGCCAGGTCCAGTTTATAGGAATCCCGCTGCTCCCGGTAGTGCTCCCGGAGGATGGTGAAGCCCAGCACCTCGGTATAGAAGCGCTTAGAGGCGGCGTAGTCGCGGCAGATGATGGCGAGGTGGTGCAGGGCCTTAAGGGGAAGCATCGGGGAAAAGCTTGGTTGATTTATAAATCCCGAAAATCGGAAGAATTCTGCAAAGGACCCCCAATTGGAATCTGACGCTTGGCCGGTGTCCAGCCCGGGCAAACCAGCAGGGTAGCCTGGTATGAAAAGGTGCTACCGTCTCAGCTATCACGCCACCCGGGCGGTACCGCCGCGGGTTCATGGGTTTGCAGGATCGCCTACCTTGCCGGGAGATGGACCACAAGGGTACTCCATTGGCAACTGAAGCGAATTTAATTCGTAGTCCTACCGCGGGACAGCAATCCAGCAAGCATGACCGGTACTAAAGTTTTCATCGCGCAAGCCCTGCTCATTCTAATCAATACCTTATTCTTCATAAAATACGGCAGTCGGGCCACTGCCTTCTATCTCCCGCTCGCGGCGGCCTTTTTTACCCTGCAGTTTGCCATCTTACGTACCCGGGTCGCTGGAGATATTCTCACACGCTGGCGTAAGCCGGTGTTCCTACTGGCAGTTGGCGGTATCATCCTGATCACGCTTTCCGCTCAGTGGTTCATCGACCCGGAAACCCTCAACGTCGATCGCTGGAGTGTGATTTCCAGCTTTTTCGAACAGCTTCACCGGGGAGGATATCCCTACGGTGCCCTATCTCACTTGGGAAATCCGCCGGGTCCCATGCCCGTCTATTTCCTGATTGCTTATCCCTTCTACCTTACCAATACCTTATGCGTGCTATCCGCAGCTGGTTACCTCACCGGCTTGTTCCTACTACGAAAGTATCAACGATATCGTCCGGATGCCGCACGGTACTACTGCCTGATGTTGACTTCTCCCTTTCTGTACTGGGAGATTTTTACCAGAAGCAATGTCGTGACGTACGCCGTGATGGTATGGCTGGCCCTGACGGCATTTGAAAAAATTTCCAAATCCAGACTTGGCCGAGCGCTAACCGTGAATGCCATCGCCTGCGGACTTTTGCTCAGTACGCGGTCGGTTTTTATCGTGGCCTACGCAGTTTACTTCCTATCATGCCTCAGGACTGGAAAATTCAGTGTGCATGTCACGTATTACCTGATTGCAGCAGCTGCTTTCTTACTTCCCCTTTTTACTTTTTTTCTGATCTGGCCAACCCAGTTCTCGGAGATCAATCCCTTTATCGTTCAATCAGAATACCTCCTGCCCAACTGGATCATTTATGTTTTTTTAGCCATCGTCGTCGTGGCAAGCCTAACGGTCCAGCAACTGAAGGATCGCTCATTTTTCAGTGGCATCGCCCTCTTTGCCCTGATCGTAGTTTATTTTGGCTATCTCAGTCTCGGCAGCGGAGTAGATCAGGCCTACTTTGGTAGCGGAGGGGACTTATCCTACTTTCTGTTCTCCCTTCCTTTTCTGCTCTCCTATGCCATCACTCAGTCTTCACCTGCGGAACCCGAAGCAACGGCAGGGTAGCAGGCGCGGGGAAAATAAGGGGGAGTACCTGTAATCCGGCGGCACGGATAAATAAGAAGCCGACGAGCATTTAGCAGATCCCGGTGTTTGGCTAGGCTGACCGGGCTTGTCCGGTCCTGGTATTCCTACCCCGCGCTTGGGTAGGGACTTTTCCTTGCATTTACTCAATCTCCGTGCCTATGCTCCTGATGGACGTACTGGACATGACCCTGCCCCTGACCAATCCGGTGGTGAAGTTTCTCCTCATCCTGTTGATCATCCTGTTTGCGCCCTTGCTGCTCAATATGGTGAAAATCCCACCCCTGCTCGGCCTCATCATTGCCGGGGCCGTTGTCGGGCCCCATGGCTTCAACCTCATGGAACGGGACAGTGGCATCATCCTTTCCGGTACCGCGGGACTCCTCTACATCATGTTTCTCGCCGGCTTGGAGATCGACCTGGCCGACTTCAAGAAAAACAGCCGTAAGAGCGCCGTTTTCGGGGCCTATACCTTCGTCATACCGATGGTCCTGGGCGTGTTGGCGGGGAGGTACCTGCTCGGCTTTTCCGTGCCCACTTCCATCCTGCTGGCCAGCATGTTCGCCTCCCATACCCTCATCGCCTACCCGATGATCAGCCGGATGGGCATCGCCAAGAACCGGGCGGTAAACATCACCGTCGGAGGTACGGTGATCACCGATACCCTGGCCCTGCTGGTGCTGGCGGTGATCGTGGGCGTCACGACCGGAGAGGTAAACCTGGCCTTCTGGATCCGGCTCTCGATTTCCATTCTGGTGTTCGGACTGGTGGTGCTCCTCCTCTTTCCCCTCATCGGGCGGTGGTTTTTGAAGCGAGTGGATGACGGCGTGTCGCAATACATCTTTGTGCTGGCGATGGTATTCCTGGGCGCGGTATTTGCCGAATTGGCCGGCATCGAGCCCATCATCGGCGCCTTCCTGGCCGGGCTGGCCCTTAACCGGCTCATCCCCCTGACGTCCCCCCTCATGAACCGCCTGGAGTTCGTGGGAAACGCCATCTTCATCCCCTTCTTCCTGATCGGAGTCGGGATGCTCATCGATTACCGGGCCTTCATCCAGGACCTCGAGACCATCAAGGTCGCCGCCGTCATGACGGCCGTCGCTACCTCGGCCAAATTTCTCGCCGCCTGGGCGACCCAGAAAACCTACGGATTTTCCCTGGACGAGCGCCGCCTCATCTTCGGACTCAGTAGCGCCCAGGCCGCGGCTACCCTGGCTGCCGTCCTGGTGGGATACAATACCGTGATTGGCACCGACGCCGCCGGGGAGCCCCTGCGGCTGCTCAACGAGAGTGTGCTGAACGGGACCATCCTGATGATCCTCATCACCTGTACCATCGCCTCCCTGGTCGCCCAGCAGGGGGCTAGGAACGTGGCGCGTCTGGAGGAGGGGGAAGCCGGAGAGGAGGATGGGGAAGCCGGCGAGCGCATTCTGATCCCCGTACGCAACAAGGACACCACGGAGGAACTGATCAACCTCGGCGTCACCATCAAACAGAAGAACCGGGGTACGCTCTATGCCCTCAGCGTCATCGATCACAATTCCCAGGACAGCGGCGCCGAGTCCAAGGCCCGTAAGGTGTTGCACCGGGCCGTGACGACGGCTTCCGGCGCCGATCTCCAGCTCGTGGAACTGCTCCGCTACGACCTCAATATCGCCAATGCCATCACCAGCGTCGTGCGGGAAAATAAGATCAGCGACTTAATCCTGGGCCTCCACGTCAGTAAGGGGCTCTCCGAATCCTTCCTCGGTACCCTTACCGAAGGCATCCTCACCCGCTGCAACATCACGACCCTGATCTACAAGCCCGCCCAGCCCTTCGCCACCATCAAGCGCCACCTGATCGTCATCCCCGCCCGCGCGGAGGAAGAGCCGGGATTTAACGCCTGCCTGGTCAAGCTCTGGAACATCGCCCGCAACTCCGGCGCAAAGATGGTCTTCTACGGTACCCCCGCATCCATCGAACCGATCCGGGAGCTCCACGGCAGCAGTCCGATCGACGCCGTATTCACCGACTTTCCCGACTGGGACGATTTCCTCATCCTCGCCCGCGATTTCACCATCAACGATAACCTCATCCTCTTCCTGAGCCGGGACGACGGACCTTCTTACCACCGCAGCATGCGGAAGATCCCCGGATACCTCAACCGCTACTTCCAGACCAACAGCTTCATTCTCTTGTACCCCATGCAGGAGGGCGTTAATGAGGGATCCAACATCAGGGTGACCGACTCCTCCCTCGCCGAGCCCCTCAAACGGATCAACAGCTTCGGCCGGTCGATCGCGGACAAACTGCGCAAGTAGGCCCGCCCGCCGCTCAGCCTAAGCCATCAAAGTGCCCGCACCCGCGGCCGCGCCAATTGGGCGCAAACCAACAACTTGTCACCGGAGTCGATAAAAATATTCACACTCTCTCAAAAAAAGCCTACCTTTGCGGCTTCTTAGAATCACACGGGTGGTTTAGGGGTTTACGCTGGGGCGCCTTGAGGGCGCATTGTAGTAGGCCGTTTCACCCGTTTTAACAACAGGTGAAATGGAAAATTTCAACGAGACGTCACTACGTGATGACGTCAAACAGGCCGTGGCACAGCTCGGCTTCACTACCCTCACGCCCGTACAGGCAAAAACGATACCGGCCATCCTTGGCTCCGACCGCGACCTGATCGCCCTGGCCCGCACGGGTACGGGCAAGACGGCCGGTTTCGGCCTTCCCGTAGTCGACGGCATCGATACCGACATTCCGGCTGTACAGGCACTCATTCTTTGTCCTACCCGCGAACTCTGCCTGCAGATTTCCAAGGACCTCACCGAGTTCGCCCGCTACCGCAAGGGAGTGACCGTGGTGGCTGTCTACGGCGGCGCCAGTGCCGGCGACCAGATCCGCGCGATCCGGCAGGGAGCGAACATCGTGGTCGGTACCCCCGGCCGTACGCTCGACCTCATCAACCGCGGCAAGCTGGTGGTCGATCAGCTCAAGCGCGTGGTGCTCGACGAGGCCGACGAAATGCTCAACATGGGCTTCCAGGAGGAACTGAATGGTATTCTCGCCGCTACCCCGAAGGAGAAGCAGACGCTGCTCTTCTCGGCCACCATGCCGAAGGAGGCCCGCAAGATCTCCACCGATTACATGAACAATCCGGAGGAGATCAGCATCGACCACACCGATGCGGGTAATTCTAACATCACCCACCTCTACTACAAGGTGAAGGGTTCCGATCGCTTCAGCCTGCTGAAGTTGCTCGTTGAAGTGGATACCGATATGTACGCCGTGATCTTCTGCCGCACCCGCCGCGAGGTAGACGGGGTCGCCGAAGACCTGCGTTTTGCCGGACACTCCGCCGATGCCCTACACGGCGACATGAGCCAGGCGCAGCGCGACGACGTGATGAAGCGCTTCCGTAAGGGACGCATCAAGCTGCTCGTCGCCACCGACGTGGCCGCCCGCGGACTTGACGTTTCCGACCTCACCCACGTGATCAATTACAACCTCCCCGACGCCCCGGAAGTATACGTGCACCGCAGTGGTCGTACCGGTCGCGCCGGGAAGGAAGGGATTGCCGTCTCGATCGTCACCGGCCGCGAGCTGCGGAAGATCCGCGACATCGAACGCTACGGCAAGCTGGAGTTCAGCGAGGCTCCGATCCCGAGCCAGGACGAGGTGTACCGCCGTCGGGCTATGGCCTTCGTCGATTCGGTGAAGGAAGCCGAGCTCACCGACAAGAAGCTCAGCGCCCTCCTGCCCGAGGTCGCCACCGCCCTGGAGGAACTGGACCGGGAGGCCCTCATCCAGAAGTTCGTGGCCCTCAGCCTGGGCGACTTCAGTAAGCAACTCGGTAGCGTCCGTACGGTAGAAGCGCCTAAGGAAGACCGCGGCGAGCGCAGGGAAAAGCGGGAACGCAGGTCCAACGTCAGCTACACCCGCCTGTGTATGGCCGCCGGTCGCCGACAGGGATATACCGTCCCACAGGTTATCGGTATGCTGAACAAGAACGTGCCCGGTCGTCAGATCGACCTCGGTAAGATCGACCTCCAGAACAACCTCACCTTCATCGACGTCGATGAGAAGGAAGCCACCCGCGTGGTCGCCGCTTTCGACGGTGTCCGCGATAAAGGGCAGGAACTCAACCTCCGCATCTACGACGGCAACGGCGGAGAATTCGGCAACGAGGGTGGCAATGACTTCGGCAGCGATGCCGGCAGTGAGGGCCGCGAGAAGCGCCCGCGCAACAAGTACCAGGGCTTCACCGGTGGCCAACCCGGAAATTTTCGGAAGGACAAGAAGAAGCACCGTAAGGGACAGGGCAAATAGGTAGTTGACTCAGTCCTTAAGTCTTTCAGGGGTCCCCCGGTGGACGAGCAACCGCTCGATCGCCGGGGGATCCTTGTTTTGGGGCGGCAATTACCGAACGTCCTCCAGCCGGAGGTCGCGGCCCAGTTTGACGGCCAGGCGGGTGAGGAGCTTGAGCCAAAGTACCCCGGTGATGTAGCAGTCACCCAGGGCGGTGTGGCGGTCCGAGAGCGGAATGCGGTAGCGGCGGGCGAGGGCGTCGAGGGAATAATCGTCCTGCGGCGACCAGTAGCCGGAGGGGCGCAGGCGCTTTGCGACGTTGACGGTATCGATGACGGGATTGCGGAGGGGCCCGGCGCCATTTCGCTGTAAGGTCCGGTTGATCATTTCCAGGTCGAAGCCAATGTGGTGGCCTACGATGACGGCATTCCCGAGGTATTCGAGGAGGTCGGACAGTAAGCGGGGCTCGTCCACGTAGGTATAGCGGTGGGAGTTGGGAATGATGCCGTGGATCGATACGGCCGTAGACATCGAATGCCCCGGAGGGGTAGGTAGGTAGGCCTCGAATTTCTCGCCGAGACGGATGGCGTTGCCTTGTACCCGCAGCGCCCCGACGCAGAGGATGCGATCGGTACTCACCTCCAGGCCGGTGGTTTCGGCGTCGAGCAGGACGATGGGAACGTCGGCCAGTGGGTGTTCGCCCGCATGCTTACCTACCGCGATGCGTACGTAGTCGCGGTACCAATCCGGCCACTGCTCGTCATAGTCGGCGGTGCCGCCCCCGCCCAGCCGTTGGCGGAGTTTGTTGAGCCAATCGCTGCCCTCCATCATCGCAGGAAATTTAGCTGGAAGCGCAGTTCCAGCAGCTGCTGGATGTCCTTGACCGGATTGAAGCTGTTGCGGAGCAACAGGCGTTGCACCTGGGAGAGCTCCTCGGGACGGATGAAGCGGCCGCTGTCGTTGCGCTTCAGTCCCAGCTCGGCGCGTAACCGGATGAGGGTCTCGTAGGCTTCGGCGGCCTCCTTGTAGAGCGTAGCGTTCTGGGGCTCAAGGCGGGCTAGGGCTTCATAGCGGCGCAAGGTATTGTTGATCTTCCCCTCCCGGGCCTGCAGGATCAGGACCCGGGCAGCATCGGTGAGCGGCCGCATGGCGCGGGCCTTGAGGTCGAACTGGTCTTTGTGCTCGCCGGAGCGCTCTACCACGAAGTTGCGGAAGAAGGTCAGGGGACTGGGATTTTGCAGCGCGGCCTGCGCCAGGGAGGCCTGGAAGCGGGTGGATTGATGGTCCATTTCCTCGAAGATGTGGGTGGTGAGCCGGTCGGGAAGGCTGCCGTCGCCCCACACGCCCCGGTAGTCGAAGAAGATGGAGGTATTGAGCAGGTTTTCCGCCGTGTTCTCGTGCATCCAGCGGCTAAACTGCTCCTTCCACTTACTGACACTTAGGCACCACTTGGGGTTGCTGGCCATCATGTCCCCGTCGCAGTAGGCGTATCCGGCATCGTTGAGGAATTCGGTGACGAAGTCGGCCAGCTTCAGGAAGTAGCTCTTTACGCTATTGTACTTTTCCTCCGCGACGTCCTCGAAGATGAGGGCGTTGTCCTGGTCGGTCCGCAGTAATTGCTCTCCGCGTCCCTGGCTCCCCAGGGCCAGCCAGTCAAACAGCGCCGGCGGGTTGCCGTGACCGTCGGCCTGCATTCGGGCGAGGCCTAGCTTCATGCACTTGCGGATGATCTCGTCGTTGATCTGGGTCATCACGGCCGTGATGTGGGAAATAGCGACCTGTTTTTCGAGGTAGCCGCGCAGGATGGATTCGGCACTGTCGCGCAGCTCGCGCAGGTAGCGGGAATTATCGGCCCGGCTGATCTCCTGGATGAGCACGGCGGGACTGTTGCCCTGCGCCAGCAAGAGGTCGTGCTCGCTGACTACCCCGGTCACCCTGGTCTTATCGGTGCCGTCTTCCGTCAGCACGAGGTGGTGGTAGCCCGACCGCAGCATGCGTATCTGTACGTCGGTGATCGTAGCCTCGCTGGTGATGCACAGGACGGGACTGGACATGATGTCCGACACCGGTGACTGACGGCTGACGAGGGCGGTGGCCACGCTCCGGCGCAAATCGCGGTCGGTCACGATGCCGACGGGATGCAGGTTCGGGTCCACTACGATGATCGACCCTACTTCTTCCTCCGTCATCAGGCGGGCGGCCTGAATGATCGTTTCCGTAGGGGAGCAGACGACGGGTTCGCGGGTGCGCTGGGCTTGGTGTAAGGATTGCAGGTCAGGATCGGTGGGCGACGGTTCGCTGCGCTGGGCCCCGATTGCCGCCCGGTACTCGACGGCATAGCGGCTGCTGCCCGCCATGCTCGTGAGCAGGTACTCCAGTACCCGCGGGTAGTTGGAGATCAGTTCCCGAAAGCCTTCGCTGTTCACGGCGTAGAGCAGGCTTTCCTCCGCGGCCCGCGCCAGGAATACATAGTTATCTTCGGCGATCAGGGGCCGGATGCCGAAAACCTCCCCTTCCCCGCAGCGCTCCACGAGCAGCTCATTGCCCTGCTGGTCCTCACTGTAGAGCTCGATCACCCCCTCCTTGACGACAAAGAAGCGGTCGCGGGGCGGTTCGCCGGGCCGGAAGACCACGGTACCCGGGGGCTGATAGCGGACCTCCACGCGACCGGCGACGCGCAACAGGGCGGTCCGGTCCAGGTAACTGAACGGTTCGATCTCCTTGAGAAAGTCGTATACGCGGTAGGCAACCTGGTTGGGCATTTCGCTAAGGTAAGCGCCCCGTCTGCTATATCTTTATTCGTACCGCAGGGATTCGATGGGATCGAGCGCGGCCGCCCGCATAGCCGGATACAGGCCGGAAAGCAGGCCGACCACGGTACAGACGATGAGGGCCAGGCCAATCCACATCCAGGGGATCAGGAATTCTCCGTTGGTGAAGATCACGACCAGGTTTCCCGCCCCGACGCCCAGCAGGATGCCCAACAGGCCGCCTAGCTGGCAGATCACCACGGCCTCGAAAAGGAATTGCAGCAGTACATTTCGCTTCGTGGCTCCCAGGGCTTTACGTACCCCGATCTCTCGTGTTCGTTCGGTGACGGAAACGAGCATGATGTTCATCAGCCCGATGGCAGCGCCGAGCAGCGTCATCAGGCCGATGCTCACGGCAGCGAGCCGGAGGGTAACCGTGTTCTCCTTAATGATGCTGACGAGGTCGGAGCTGTTTTCTACCTCGAAGTCGTTTTCCTGTCCGGCCCGCAGTCCCCGCACCCGCCGCATGGTCAGGGTAGCTTCGGACATCGCCGCCTCGATACCGGCCGGGTCACGCACGGCTACCAGAATGTCGTAATTAGTACGGTTGGAGGCGTAAAAGCGTTTGGCGGACTGCAGGGGGATGAGCACCCGCTTGTCGTTGCTGGTCATACTGGATCCCTTGCTTTTGAGGGTCCCGACCACGGTGTAGTGTAATCCTCCCGCGACAATTTCCTTCCCGACGGCAAACTGGTTTTTTCCACCGAAGAGGTCGTCGACCAGGTCTGATCCCAGGATCGCAATGCTTCCACCTTCCATCACCTCCCGCTTCGTAAAATTACGTCCGGCCGATATCTCGAAGCCCTTGCTGGTGAGGTAGTTGGACGTCATGCCGTAAACCGATACGTTGGGGTTGGTCTTTCGGTCCTCGAAGGTGACCGCGGTAGCGCCGGTGCCCCGGAAGCTGATGCTGACGTCGGCCGGGTATCCGTATCCCTCGCTGAAGTCCCGGGCCTGGTCGTAAGTAAAGGGTTCGGACTCCTTCCCGTCGCGGCCCCGGCCGCCGCTAGCCCTTACGGTTTCCCGTTTGCGGTTGATCTCGAATGTATTGGCTCCGAGGCTCGACAGGTTCGACGAAAGGGAGTAGATGGCCGCATCGATGGCCGTCAGAATACCGACCAGGGCCATAATGCCCACCGCGATGATGAGGGTGGTGAGCAGGGCGCGTAGCCAGTTGGTCCCGACACTGCGCAAGGCTACCCGGATGTTTTCCATCATGTCCATACCCCCAAATGTAGCGGACGCGGCCAGAAGCCCGGGTCTTTTTCGACGAACGGGGGTAAGCCGTGGTCGTTCAACCAAAGCAGGGTAGTTTTGTAGTTGTAATTACGAACCTCGTACCCGCATGATCGACCTTCCCGTAGCCCCCTCCCGCGCCGAACGCCAACGCAAGCCCGACTGGCTCCGCGTCAAACTGCCCATCGGACCGGACTACAAGCGTGTCCGCAAGCTGGTGGACGAATACCAGCTCAACACCATCTGCCAGAGCGGCAATTGCCCGAATATGGGCGAGTGCTGGGGCGCTGGTACGGCCACCTTCATGATCCTGGGTAACGTTTGCACCCGTTCCTGCAGTTTCTGCGCGGTCAAGACCGGGCGGCCTACCGAATACGATACCGACGAGCCCCGCCGCGTAGCCGAGGCCATCGAGCTGATGCAGGTGAAGCACGCCGTGCTTACCTCCGTTAACCGCGACGAGCTCAAGGACCGTGGCGCCGAGATCTGGTACCAGACCGTCCGCCAGATCAAGGAACGGACCCCCCAGACCACCATCGAGACGCTCATCCCCGACGTACGCGGCAACTGGGACGCCCTCTACCGCATGATCGACGGCGGCCAGGAAGTCGTGAGCCACAATATGGAAACGGTCGAGGAACTTTACCGGAAGGTGCGTCCCCAGGGTCGCTACCAGCGTAGCCTGGAAGAACTCCAGCGCATCAAGGAGGCGGGTAAGCGGACCAAGACCGGCTTCATGGTAGGACTTGGAGAAACGGAAGAACAGGTCGAACGCATCCTCGACGACCTGGTGAAGGTTGGCGTCGACGTAGTCACCATCGGACAATACCTCCAGCCCACCGCCATGCACCTCGCCGTAGACAGTTTCGTGACTCCCGACACCTTCGCCCACTACAAAGCACTTGGCCTGGAGAAGGGCTTCGATTATGTGGAGAGCGGCCCGCTGGTACGGAGTAGCTACCATGCTGAGCGGCATCTTTAGCGTATAGCACATAGCACATAGCACATAGCGTATAGCACATAGCGTAGGTGTTGCGTCTGCACGCTATAAGCTATGAGCTGCACGCTATAAGCTATAAGCTGCACGCTATAAGCTATAAGCTAAATTCACTTCCCACGAAATCGATCATCGACGACCTACAGGTGAGGAGCGACACCAACAGTACCCAGGGTAGCATACCCATTTATACCTTAGTCTGGCTACGCATCGCACTTGGTGTACTGGGGGCGGGCGACATTCTCGGGAACGGCATCTACTACCACTGGTACCTCGATAGCTTTTCCGGCTTCACCTTCCGCTATTTCGGCTTTGAATGGGTGCATCCGTTGCCGGAGCCCTTCTTCACCGCTTTTTTCATCCTGGGATTTCTTTCCGGTATCGCCGTGGCCCTGGGGTGGCGGTTTCGCCTTACCGCTCCCGTTTTCGCGCTATGCTTTACGTACCTGTTCCTGCTGGACAAGAGTCACTACCTCAATCACGCCTACCTCTTCGTCTGGTTGGCCTGGCTGCTGGTCTTTACGCCCGCCTGGCGCGAATGGTCGCTGGACGTGCGCCGGGATCCCCGGCGGTGGTCGCCGGTAGCTCCGAAGTGGAGCGTGTACGTCTTTCCGTTGCTGATGGGACTGGTGTACTTCTTCGGGGGCATCAACAAAATAAACTACGACTGGCTCATCGAGGCGATGCCCCTGCACCTATGGCTGGCCGCCCGCGCGGAAATGCCAGTACTGGGGCCGCTCTTCGACCTGAAATCGACGGCTTACGCGATGGCCTGGGGCGGCATGTTCCTCGACCTGCTGGCGCCATTCCTGCTCCTGCACCGGCGGTTGCGGTGGGTGGCCCTGGGGCTGTTGCTTTTCTTTCATGCCACGAATCACCTCATTTTCAACATCGGCATTTTTCCCTATTTATCGCTCGTGCTCACTTCGATGTTTTTCGATCCCGACTGGCCCCGGGGGGCGGTGATATGGCTGTCCGGTCGCGTGGACCGGGTCTGCTACTGGCGGCAGGAGTGGATGCTCCGGATCGGCGACCGCTCCCCGGCCCCAATTTCCTCTCCCCTGCGCCCCGCCGCCCTACTGCTGCTGATCGGCGTTCACGTGTTGCTGCCGCTGCGGAATTACGCGTTCGGCTCGGACGTGAACTGGACGGAGGAGGGGCACCGCTACAGCTGGAGAATGATGCTGCGGAGTAAGCAGGGGATGGGCTACTACCGCGTGGTGGACCCTGCGGGCGGGAGGGAAGAGACCGTCCATCCCCTGGATAGTCTGGGGCAAAAGCAGTACCTGAAAATGGTTACCCACCCGGATATGATCCTCCAGTACGCCCATCACCTGCGCGATATACGGGCAGCGGCGGGCCACCCCGTTAAGATCTACGGAGAGTTCCGGGTGCGACTCAACGGACGCAGGATACAGCGGTATATCGATCCGGAAGTAGACCTGGCACAAACGGAGTGGCACTGGCTGTCGGCCAAACCCTGGATCCTGCCCGAGGTCAGAGAGTAGACAGGTAGCGGTCGCCGCGGTCGCAGATGATGCACACCAGGAGGCCCCGTTCCAATTCCCGGGCAACCCGCAGGGCCGCTTCCGTTGCTCCTCCGGAACTGGTGCCGGCAAAGACGCCGCATTCGGTCGCCAGGCGGTGCATCATCGCCGTAGCTTCTTCTTCGCTCACGTCGATTTTGAAATCCACGGCGGCCGGGTCGTAAATGGCCGGCAGAAATTCAGGGCTCCACCGCCGAATGCCGGGGATGCTGCTGCCGTCGGTGGGCTGTACGCCGACGATCCGTACTGCCGCGTTCTGCTCGTGGAGGTAACGGCCGGTTCCGGTGATGGTGCCGGTAGTGCCCATACTACTCACGAAATGAGTGACTTGTCCCTGGGTATCTCTCCAGATTTCCGGGCCAGTGGTGCGGTAGTGCGCCCGCCAGTTGTCGTCGTTGGAAAACTGGTTGAGCTGTACGTAGTCGCCGCTGTCTTCCATCTCCTGGGCCAGCTCGCGGCTGTATTCGATGGTGCGGTCAGCGGGGGTGAGGATGACCTCCGCACCGTAGGCCCGCATCGTTTTTACCCGTTCCTCGGTGCTGTTTTCGGGCATGATGAGGGTAGTAGAGATGCGGTAACGGGCGGCGATCATGGCGATCGCGATGCCGGTGTTGCCGCTGGTGGCCTCGACAATGCACTTGCCGTCTCCGAGCTCGCCGCGCTGGAGGGCGCCCTGGATCATGCCGAGGGCTGCCCGGTCCTTAACCGAGCCGCCGGGGTTCTGGCCTTCCAGCTTTCCGTAGAGGGTGATCTCCGGGTTATCCTGGAGGTCGGACAGGTCCACCAGCGGGGTGTTGCCAATCAGGTCGAATAATTGCATCATCGGTCGAAGTTGAGGTAGGGCAACAGCGCGTCGAGGGTTTCGGTGGAGAGGGCCCGCACTTTTTTCAGTTCCTCGGCCGAGGCGAAGGGGCCGTGGTTGTCGCGGTAGCGCACGATGATCTCGGCGGTACTCCGCTTCAGGTAAGGA
Organism: Chitinophagales bacterium; assembly: GCA_038258275.1. GTDB lineage: Bacteria > Bacteroidota > Bacteroidia > Chitinophagales > Saprospiraceae > Neolewinella. The sequence continues at coordinate 84,719 of JBBSPZ010000002.1, forward strand.
TGGCGGGCGAGGGAGGCGGCATCCAGGCGGTTGACGTAGAGGGTACGGGCAGGCGGCGAGTGTTTCAGGTACGGCCGGATCTTCCGGAAGGTGGAGTCGGGCAAACCGTAGGTCGTACCCACCTGGTCGAGGCGCGCAAAGCCACCCAGGGATTCCCGGAATTTCACGATGCTGGCGGCTCGGTAGGCACCGATCCCGGGCAGCGTGTGCCAATCTTCCAGCGAAGCTTCGTTTACGTCCACCGAGGCCAGTACCGGAGCGGCCGGTTTGCCGTCGGGCGCGGCCGCGGGTGCGGGGTCCGTGGGTAAGGCGATGCGGACGTATTCCAGCAATTCGTTCACCCGGTTGCTGTCCAGCGCACCCACGCGCAGCAGGTCTTCGGGTTGCCGAAAGGTGAGCGGTCGGTAGCTGCGGTACCTGACCAGGGCGGAAGCTTCCCGCTCCGAGAATCCAAGCAGGGCGAGGCTGTCCGGCGACAGGGTATTCGGGTCGAAAGGAAAAATTTCCGTCGTTACTGGGGCGGAGGGCACGGAGGGGGCGAGATTTGCCGGGGCCGCCCCCGGGAGATCGGCCAGGGCCATCAGCGTAGTGGCCTGGGCGGGTTGGAGGACGTAGAGGCGTCCGATGTCCTCCACTGACCGGAAGGGACGCTTGTCGCGGAACCTGATCCAGGAGGCGGCCTGCCGGAAGGAGAGGCCGAGCCGCTGCAGGTCCTCGGAGCTGACCGTGTTGGGGTTGAAGCGGAAGTGCTCGATAGTCGGCCGGTCGTCCGGCGGCACTTCCGTTTGCCTGCGCAGCTTCCGGGCGGCGGCGAAGAGGGCCGAGTCATCGGTGGCCGGGTAGGGCGGCTGCCGGGCAATCAAATAGCGACCAAGGAAGTACGCCCCCGCGATGAAGGCGAGCAGGAGTACGATACCGTAGCGTTGGTTGCGGGTATAGGACCAGGGTTCAGGTGGGCCGGCAGACATGGGATGGCGTTAGTGTTTACAATAATAAGCTTCCCGGTCGTCCGGGGCAACGGGGAAGCGGTATCTGCAAAAGCTCCGGGATAAAAAGCCCAAGACATTTCATGGCCGCCAGAATTGGTTGTAAATTTGGGTCTTTTCCAACAAATTCGCCTATGATCAAGCGGCTGCACATCAGGAACTACGCCATTATCGAGGAGCTGACCCTCGACTTCGCGCAGGGCCTGAGCATCATCACGGGCGAGACCGGGGCCGGCAAGTCGATCGTCCTCGGCGCGCTGAACCTCATTCTCGGTGGTCGCGCGGATACCAAGACGCTCTTCGACGAAAGCCAGAAATGCATCATCGAGGGACGGTTTGACATCTCCGCCTACGATCTCCGGGAATTCTTTCAGGAGAACGACCTCGACTACGATCCCGAACTGATCATCCGCCGCGAGATCACCCCCTCGGGCAAGAGCCGCGCCTTCGTCAACGACACCCCCTCCAACCTGAAGGTGCTGCAGCAACTCGGCGCCACCCTGATCGATCTCCACCAGCAATTTGATACCCTGTACATCAACAACAGCGAGTTCCAGCTGGAACTCCTCGATGCCCTGGCTACCCAGCGGGAGGCCGTGAAGGACTCCCGCGCGGATTACGCCAAGCTGCAGGATACGCGTCGCCGCCTGAACCAGTCCCTCGAGGAGCAGGCCCAGGCCCGCCGCGAGCAGGAGTTCCTTGAGTTTCAGGTGAATGAACTGGAGGAGGCCGCGCTACGCCTCCACGAGCAGGAAGAACTGGAGGCCGAGCGCCACCGGCTGAGCAACGCCGAGGAGATCCAGCAGCTTACGGCCGGGGCATTTAATTACCTGACCGAAGGGGACAGCTCCGTCACCGATCGCCTCCTGGCCATTGCCGTGAAACTTACCCCCCTGGCCGCTGGCGATCCCAAATTGCGCAGCATTAGTGAGCGCTTCGAGAGCCTCCGCCTGGAGCTCGAAGAAGTAGCCTCCGACCTGGAAGCCTTCGGGGAAGATACCGAGGTGAGCCCCGAGCGCCTCGAAGAGATCGAGGAACGCCTCACCCTGCTGTACCGCTTGCAGACCAAGCATTCCGTCAAGGACAACGCCGAGCTCCTCGAGATCTACACTTCCCTCTCCGCTCGTCTCGGGCATTTTGCGGACCTCGGTGGCAACATCACCAAGCTGGAGAAGGAAAAAGACCGGCTGATCGCCGCCCTGGTCAAGCAGGGAGAAGCCCTGCGGAAGGGACGGGAGCGGGTTGCCCCCACTTTTGCCGCCCAGGTGAAAAAGCAACTGGCGGAACTCAGCATGGGCAACGCCCGCCTCGAGGTCGACTTCAAGCCCCTGGGAAAACCGGGACCCAACGGCCTAGACGAGGTGCGGTTTCTCTTCAGCGCCAACAAGGGCGGAAAACTGCAGAGCATCAAGGATGCCGCATCGGGCGGGGAGATGTCGCGCCTGGCACTCGTCACAAAGAGCCTCGTTGCCTCCGCGATGGAGCTGCCTACGTTAATCTTCGATGAAATCGACGCCGGGGTAAGCGGCGACGTGGCCCAGAAGATGGGGCGTATCCTCACGGAGCTCAGCGCCCACCACCAGGTGGTGGTCATCACCCACTCTCCTCAGGTGGCCAGCCGCGCCCACCGCCACTACTTCGTGTACAAGACCGACAAGCAGGACGCCGACCGCACGATCACCCGTGTGCGGGAACTGGACCGCGAGGAACGGGTCCGGGCCATCGCCACCATGCTGAGTCAGAATCCCCCCAGCGACGCCGCGATGAAGAATGCCCGCGAGCTGATCGAGGCGGTATAAGTACCCGGACACAACTATCCATTCATTCTCCCTCGGCGCCTTCTGGCACACCACTTCGTTAAAAAGCCTCGCCAACACTTAGGTGTTGCCTACGTTTTTCGCCTCGTTCTGCACCAAAATTCACCAGATGGAGCAAGACCGATAATTATGTCCGAGTACTTAGCTTATTTTTTCGTGGCGGTGAGTACTCCGTAGCGGATCGCACCGCTGGCGAATCCCTGTTTCATGTACTTCATGGCCCAGGCCCCCTGGATGGTGCCGATGCCGGAGCGCATCAGTCCCGGCCAGTTACGTGGGTCCAGCCCGCTGCGGATCACCGCGCCCCAGAAGGGCTCAACGGATTTGGACCAGTCGTCGGTCTGAATGTCGTGCAGTCCGGCCGCCCTGGCGGCCTTCGCCAGGTCGGGGATACTGACCATCGGGGGCAGGTGGTAGAGCTGACAGATCTTTTGCAGGGTGTACTGGTCGGACGGGGAGAGATAGGGCGGTTCGGGCCGCTGACACCAGGTGGCCATCAGCAGGCGGCCACCGGGCTTCAACAGACGATTAAACAGGGCGAAAAGTCCCTGTTTGTCTTCCATATGCTCGGCGGATTCCATACTCCAGATCAGGTCGAAGGTGCCTTCGGTTTCCGGATCCAGGGCGTAGACATCCTTGGCGATAAGGGTGACGCGGTCGGCTAGCCCTGCTTCCCGGTTGTAGCCATTGCCGCGTTGGGCCTGCACCGGGCTGAGGGTCGCTCCCAGTCCTTCGGCGTGGGGATACTTGAGCGCGAGGTAGCGGCTGCTGCCCCCGACGCCGCATCCGGCATCGAGAAAACGCGACACGCCATCATCGGAGGCCTTTCCCCAGGCGAGCAGGGTTTCGATCATGTCGAGTTGGGCCTGCCGGTGTTCGGTCTTTCGCTCTCCGTTCTGGCCGTAGTACCCGTGGTGCATCTGCTCGCCCCAGGTAGTTAGCCACAGGGGAGTAGACTGGTCGTAGAAGTCCCGGATGCGTTCGTTGAGGGCAGCCATTATCGCTTGCGGACGATGGCCCGGACAAGGAAGAAGGTCACCAGTCCACCGAGCCCGATCAGCACGGCCTTTTGCTCCTTGTTGAGGGGTTCTACTTCTCCTTCGATGCCCCGCAGGGGGGCACTCACGTGCGCCAGCAGCGCCATGGGAATGAAAAGGAATCCGGCGGCGGATCCGACCAGTACCCGGCTGGTCAGCAGCAGGTTGCGGCCCAGCCAGCCCCCTTCGGGCTCGGCTTCTACGAGCGCGGTGTGCTTGCGGTCGGCGAGGCCCGGGCTGCGGCCGGGGGCCGGCTTCGTTCCGCGGATGGCGATGCCGTAGCGCTCGTTTTCCTGCCAGTGGGGGCGAATGTAGGTCCACTTGATGTCGGTAAATCCGGCGGTGTGGAAGTAGAGGTGGTAGTCGTTCTCCGGGGGGAAGAGCATCCAGGTGTTCGCGATGAACTTACTGATGGGATTTTCCGGTTCGATGGGGCCGATCATGAGTGCCTGGCCGCCTTCCTTGATCACGCGGTAGGCCTCGTCAAGCCCGCGCTGGGGGTCGGGCCAGTATTCGATGGACCCGGCGGAAACGTAGCGGTCGAAGGTATCGTCGGGGAAGGGCAGGTTTTCGGCGTCCCCAAGGCGGAAACGGCAATCCTCCAGGTCGGCCTTGACCATGGCCCGCTCCATTTGCTGGGGGCTCTGATCGAGGCACACGACGTTCTTGGCGGGTACCCGCTTGACGATGCCCTGGGTGGTGAATCCGGTACCGGATCCTACGTCGACCACCTTGAGTTGGTCGGCCGTGTCCCAGTCTACGAGCTCCAGGGATTTTTCCCGCATGTTGGCGGTCCAGAAAAGGGGGTTGACCAGTTTGTCGTAGAAGTTGGAAAGGTAGCGGTAGAACCAGAAGGCCTCCCGCTTATGTTGCATCAGTCTCATCAGCGTTGTTAGGTTGATTGTTTAATACGATAGCTTGACGTTTGTTCGCACGCCTCGGAACGTCGGAGCGCTTCCGAAAATTCTGCGGACAGTCAACCCGGTATTCGCACCTGCGTTCCCGCCAAACACCTACATTGAGTGCCTAAACCCGCCGCCTTGCTTACTGAACTGACGAAACGAGATTCTTCCTGGCTGGAATTCAACGCCCGGGTGCTGCAGGAGGCGTCCGACCCCCGGGTACCGCTGTACGAACGGATTCGCTTTCTGGCCATTTACAGCTCGAACCTGGATGAGTTTTACCGGGTGCGGGTCTCTTCCCTGCGGCAGTTTAAAAAATTACCCAAAAACGAGCGGCGGGAGCTCTTTGACTTCCGGCCCAAACGCGAGCTAAAGGATATTCGCCGCACCGTTTACCGCCAGCAGAATGAATTCGGCCGCATCTTCCGCGATGAGGTCCTGCCGCAACTGCGCGACGAGAATATTCACCTGATCCACTCCGACCAGATGAATCCCGAGCAGCGGGAGTTCGCGGCCCAATACTTCGATAAGAACATTCTGCCCCACCTGGAACTCCACTGGCTGCCGGGCAGCGATACCGACGACGAAGACCGCGAACTGCCCTTTCTCGACGATGGCCAGCTGTGCCTGGCCGTGTCGATGAACGAACCCGAGGCCGAGGAAACCGGCGAAGTCGCCCTGGTACCCATTCCGGTCAAGGAGACCAGCCGCTTCGTGGTCTTGCCCTCCCCAGCCACCGACCCGGAAGGCTACTACGTGATCTTTGTCGACAGCGTAATGCGGGCTAACCTCGGCCGGTGGATGGACCGCCGGGTAGATTTTGGCTACAGCTTCAAGCTGAGCCGGGATGCGGAACTGTATATCGACAATGAATTCGACGGCGACCTGCTCCGCAAGATCGAGCACAGCCTTACGCGGCGCGATTCCGGCCTGCCGACGCGCTTTCTCTACGACGGCGATATGCCCAGCTGGATGCTCAAGCGGTTGAAAGAGGCGCTGAAGCTTTCGAAGTACGACATGATTCCCGGAGCCCGCTACCACAATTTCAACGACTTCTTCAGTTTTCCGCTGCCGCCCGGCAGGGAGTACCTGGCCTATCCCCCCATGCCGCCCCTGCCGCACCCCAAGCTCGAGGGGGCTGCAAGCATCATGGGGGTACTGCAGGCGACGGATATCCTGCTCAGCTTTCCCTACCAGAAGTACGATTACATCCCCCAGCTGATCCGCGAGGCCGCCGATCACCCCGAGGTGAAGAAGATCCGCATCACCCTCTACCGGGTAGCCAGTAAATCGGAGGTAGTGAAAAATCTCGTGTACGCGCTCCAGCAGGGCAAAGAGGTGGAGGCCTTCGTGGAGGCTAAGGCCCGCTTCGACGAGGCCAGCAACCTCTACTGGGGCAAGGAAATGAAGGAGGCGGGAGCGTACGTTCGCTACAGCTACCCGGCCGTGAAGGTGCACACCAAACTGCTGCACATCGAGCGCCGCACCCCCTCGGGCGACCAGGTCCACTACAGCTACATCGGCACCGGCAACTTCAACGAGAAAACGTCCAAGCTCTACACCGATCACGCCCTCCTGACCTGCCGGCCCAAGCTCGGCAAGGACCTCGAGCGGGTTTTCGACCTCCTACGCGGTAAGCTTATCCTGCCACGCTGCAAACACCTTTTGGTGGCGCCCTTCAATATGGAATCGGAGTTTCTCAACCTCATCGACAAGGAGATCGAGATCGCCCGGTCGGGGGGGCATGGCTACCTATTCCTGAAAATGAACAGCCTCGAGGAAGAGACCATGATCCTCAAGCTCCGTCAGGCTGCTCGCGCCGGCGTCGAGGTACGCATGATCGTGCGTGGCATCTGCCGGCTCGTGCCCCATGCGGACGAAAACATCCAGATCATCAGCATCGTCGACCGCTTTCTGGAACACGCCCGCGTGTTCATCTTCGGCAACGACGGGGATGAGAAGGTATTCATCGGATCCGCCGACTGGATGAACCGTAACCTATACCGCCGCGTCGAGGTCGTGACCCCGATCTACGATCACCCGATCCGCCTGGAGCTGCGCCGGATCATGGACATGCAGTGGCGCGACAATCAGCGTGCGCGACTGGTGCAGGAACACCGCCTCAACGATTACCGGGAAGCCTTGCCGGGCGAGGGGTCTTTTCGCGCCCAACGGGATACCTACGATTACTTCCGGCGTCAGCTCGAGGGGAGTTGAATTTTCTCGCTCACCTTACGCTCTCCCGTTGCTCGGCCGACCTCCAGGTGGGAAACTTCCTGGGCGATTTCGTGCGGGGCGGGGAACTGAAGCTCCTCTCACTAGCCGTCCAACGCGGCGTACATATGCACCGGGCCATCGACCGGGCCACCGACACCGATGCCGACGTGCGGGCCGTCAATGCTCTGTTGGCCGAGCGTCACGGCCGGTATGCTTCGGTGGTTTCGGACATTGCCTTCGACTACTTCCTGGCCCTCAACTGGGCGCAACTGGTGGAGCAGGATTTCGGTGCCTTCCGGATGATGACTTACCAACGCCTGCTGGAGGCCCGAACTGGCATGCCCGACCGCCACGCGCAACTGCTTACCCGGATGGTGGAGGACAACTGGCTACTGCGCTACGCTTCTCAGGAAGGGATGGCCACCGTCTTCCGCCGCTTCCGCCGCCGCCTCAGCCGGCCCGAATTATTGAGGGGGGTGGAGGAGACCCTCAGCGAGCTGCACGAGCCCCTCAACCGGACCCTCCTGCAGTTGTTCCCCAGGCTAGAAACCCTATCCCACACCTACTGTGAATAAGCCCCAAGCCATCGACCTTCGCCTTGACCGCTTCTCCAGCAAACTGTCCGTCAAGGTCGACGGAAACCGGCGGATGGTGCTGGGCGAGATCCGGAAAAAGTGGCTGGTCCTGCAGCCCGAAGAATTCGTGCGGCAATTACTGCTGCACTTCCTGATCAACGACATGCGGTACAACCGCAACCGCATTACCGTAGAGCGCGGCATTGCGGTCAACGGCGATCCGAAGCGCACCGATATCCTCGTATTCGACCGCGACATGCGCCCCTTCCTGCTGGTCGAGTGTAAGGCGCCAAAGGTGCCCCTCTCCACCGATACGTTTCGGCAGGCCGCTCATTACAATGGACCGTTGCGGGTGCCCTACCTGATGATCTCCAACGGACGGGAATCCTATATTGCCGCGATCGACTACGCCGCGGAGGAGTACCGTTTCCTCCCCGCCGTGCCCGAGTGGTAAGTCGAATGCTATGGAAAACGGCTTACTTCAGGTATCTCAGCTGACCCTCGCCTTTGGCCAGGACGCGCCCATACTGCGGGAGCTCACCCTTGACCTCTCGCCCGGGGAGTCCATCGGTCTCGTCGGGCGTTCCGGCTCCGGTAAGAGCCTAATGGCGGCGGCCCTGTTGGGATTGCTTCCGGCGGGCGCGCGGGTGGTCAGTGGAACGGCCAGGTATACGGAGAAGTCGGGCCGGTCCATCGATCTGCTGGGGCTCAACGAGCGCAGCATGTCCCACCTGCGGGGGCGGGAACTGGGACTGATCTTCCAGGAGGTACAACTGGCGCTCAATCCTGTCCTTCGCTGTGGCGACCAACTGAGGGAGTCGGTGCGAAGTTTGCGGCCGGACGTCCAGGACATCGATGCCTTCGTCCGGGAATCCCTCGACCGGGTCGAGCTTGCCGGATCGGTAGATCACCTCCTGAAGGCCCGACCCGCCCAGCTTAGCGGAGGGCAACTCCAGCGGGTGCTGATTGCCATGGCGCTCATCGGGCGCCCGCGCCTGCTCATCGCGGATGAACCCACTACCGCCCTGGATTCGATCACCCAGGCCGAGATCGTCCTGCTCCTGGATCGCCTGCGGAAGGAGATGCAGATGGGCATCCTCTTCATCTCCCACGATGCCGCACTGCTGCACCGGGCGACCGACCGCCAGATCCACCTCGATCCTCCCGCCGCAACCGGCAGCCCGTCTCCGAAGCGCCTACCCCCCACGGCCCCCCGCTCTTCCCTCCGCGCGGGGCCGGTGGTCCTGGAGGTCAGCGGACTGCGTATCGCTTACCGGCAGGGAGAGGATCTGGTGATTGATTGTTGTTCCTTCTGCCTGCACCGCGGCGAGTGGGTGGCGCTGGTCGGACCGAGCGGCTGCGGCAAGACCACCATTGCCAGTTGGCTCGTCGGACTGATCGGGGGGACCTACGACGGCCTGAGCGTCGCAGAGGTAGACGTGCCGGCAAGCTCCTCCGGTCAGTCCTTCCGGGAGGCAGTGGGGGCTCAGGTAGTTTTCCAGGACGTCGCCGGTTCCCTGAATCCGGAATTAACGGTCGGGGCGGCGGTGCGGGAAGTGACCAGGTTACACCCCGGAGGGCAGGATCACCTGGAACTGCTGAATTCGTTGGGGCTCGACCCCCGGGTGTTCGCCGACCGGTATCCCCACGAGCTGAGCGGCGGACAGCAGCAGCGGGTAGGCATTGCCCGGGCCCTGGCGGCCCGTCCGCGCATTCTGATCTGTGACGAGGCGATGTCGGCCCTCGATCCGGCCCTGCGCGACGACGTCCAGCGGCTACTGGAATCGGTTTGTAAGGAGCGGGGGATCGCCGTGCTGTTCATTACCCACGATTTACGGCACGTAGCCCGGCACGCCGACCAGGTCTTGATCATGGAGCACGGCCAAATCGTGGAGCGGGGGCCCGCGGAAAAGCTCATGACCGCCCCGGAGAGTTCCATGGGCCGCCGCATGCTGGAGGCCGCCAGGCTTGATATTAGCTGACCCCCCATCTGCGGTGAACCAAACCGAAGTACGCGGGCGTTATACCGCGTATGAGAGTCCCTGCCGCCCTGCTGTGCCTTTGCCTTCCCGTACTTGTCTCGGCTCAGTCCTACGACGCCGCCCTCGGCATCCGGGTAGGAACGGAATGGGGGGCCACCGCCCTGCTTCGGGTACCGCAGATCCACAAAAACTTCGTGCTGGAAACCATTCTCCTGTCCTCCATCGGTAAGGACGAAGGGACGGTCACGGTCCTGGGCACCCAACACCAGCCCCTGCTCAGTCGCCGGCTAAACCTGTTTTACGGGGCGGGTCTTCACGCGGGGTGGAACAATGAGATCGACCCCGAAACGGGGGAGACCTTCAATGGTCCAAAGGGCATTACCGGGATTGTCGGACTTGAGGCTACGGTGGGTAAGGTCAACCTGAGTTACGACTTCAAGCCCGCCCTAAACGTCAGTGGGGGGCAATCCGTGCTGTATACCCAGACGGCGGTAAGCGTGCGCTACGTCATTTCCAAGCGCCACGACCTTTGGAATAAGGACATCGAGAAGAACATGCGGCAAAAGCGGCGGGAAAAAGAGCGGGAGCGCAGGCGGGCCGAACGGGCAAAAACGGGTAAGCGCTGGTACGAAGTTTGGAAGAAGCAGTAGGGACGCACCTCCCCACCCGGTTGAACACCTTACCGACCCGGGGGTTTGGTGGTAGACAAGCAAGCTAAATGCCCCAGATAGACTACGACCTTATCATCGTGGGTGCCGGTCCCGCCGGCTCCACCACCGCCCGATTTGCCTCCACCGCCGGCCTCCGTGTACTGTTGATCGATAAGCGGCAGGAGCTCGGGGCGCCCATCCAGTGTTCGGGGGCCATCAGCGGCCACGGATTGGAGGCAGCCGGTATCGAAGCCGACCCGGAGTTCATTCACGAGGCGATCTATGGCTTTGCTATCTACGACGAAAGCGGAGCACGTACGGTGCACGATTACCGGGCGATAAAGGGAGATGAGTACGGGTCTGAACCCGGAAAGAAACCCCTCGGCTACGTAGTTGACCGCCGCCGCTTCGACCGCTACCTCGTTACCCAGGCCGAGCGGGCCGGCACGGAAGTATGGCTCAAAACGGAAGGGATCGGTTACCGGCCGGAGACCGACGGCACGTGTACGGTTTTCCTCCAACGGTACAATCAGCCGATCCAGCTCACCGCCCGGGTGGTCGTGGGTGCCGATGGCCTGCAGTCCCAGGTGGGTAAGTGGGCGGGGCTGCAAACGCACATGAAAATCACCGAACTGGCCGGATGCCTGCAGTTTATCGTCGACGGGGTGGAAACCGAGGGACTGCTCGAGATCGTCACGGGGCACGAATGGGCACCCGGTGGGTACGCCTGGGTCTTTCCCAAGGGCAACGGCTACGCGGAAATCGGACTTGGGGTGATCTCGACCATGACCGAGCACCCGGCGCAGTGGCACCTGGACAAATTTATGCGGAAAAGCTTTTTCAAGGAGCGCTTCGCCAACAGCCGGATACTGGAGGTACAGGGTGGGGGAGTGCCGCTGGCCGCGCCGCTGCGTACCCAATTTGCGGACAATATGATCCTGGTCGGTGATGCGGCCCGCCACGTAAATCCCATCACTGGCGGGGGCCTCCACACGGCCGTGTCGGGCGGAAAGATTGCCGCGGAATTTCTCATCGGCCACCTCGGCGACGGGCTGCCCCTACAGGGAGGCATGCTGGAGGCGTATCAAAATCTCTGGCTTTCCGAACTGGGGGACAAGATGTGGAAGCTCTACGGCATCAAAACGGATATCTTTCACAACATGAACCTCGCCGAGCGCGATCAGCAGCTGTACGCTACCATGTCGGACTACTTTAGTCCCACCTCCGAATTCAAAAAAATATGAGCAAGCAGCAACCCGTCCTCTTCAGTATCGGCTGGAATGCCTGCATCAACTGCGGTGCCTGCGTGGCCATCTGTCCCCAGGAAGCCGGTTTTGTCAGTCCCTTCGATACCATCGCCGTGGATCGCCCCTGCGACATTGCCTGCCTGCTTTGTGAGCGCATTTGTCCGGTCGACACGATCACCCACGTTCCGGTAGAAGTGCGGGTTACGCAAACTGCCGAAGTCGGTCAGTGACGTAAGCGATTTGATCTTCCGTGACGCCGAGGTGGGTAGTAAACCGGACGGTACGGGGGCCAAAGGCCGTAGCCAGGATGCCATGATTTTCCAGGCTGTGGAGGAAGTCCGCCGCCGTACGGTCCGCGAGGTCAAAAATGCAGATGTTGGTTTCCGTCCGGGCCACCGCGGAAACGAAGGGCAATCCGGTAAGAGTTTCCGCCAGTTGGCGCGCCCGGGCATTGTCCTCCCGCAGGCGATCCACGTGGTGCTCGAGGGCGTAGAGCCCGGCCGCGGCGAGGTAGCCCGCCTGCCGCATCCCCCCACCCAGTACCTTCCGGAAACGCCGGGCTTCGGCGATGAAGTCGAAGCTGCCCATCAGCAGGCTGCCGACCGGGGCACCAAGGCCCTTGCTCAGGCACAGGGAAATGGAATCGAACGCCCGGCCCCACTGGTCCGGCTTTTCGCCGGTTTCTACCAGTGCGTTGAACAGCCGGGCTCCGTCGAGGTGGACGGCTAACCCGTGCTCGCGCGCCTCGGCGATCAGGGTCCGCGCCTCCGCGATGGTGTAGATGCTGCCGCCGCCCTTATTGCAGGTGTTCTCCAGTACCAGCAATCTGCTGCGCGGCAGCCAGTCCTGGACGGGTTTGATGGCCGCGGCGACCTGCCCCGGCAATACCTTACCACGCTCTCCGTGGAGGAGATTCATGCTGACGTTGGAGATGAGGCTGTACACCCCGCCCTCGTACTGATAAACGTGGCTTTTTTCCTCACAGATCACCTCGTCGAGGGGGCGGGTATGGCATTTGATCGCCAGCTGGTTGGTCATCGTACCTGACGGACAGAACAGGGCCGCCTCCATGCCGAAGCGGGCGGCGGCCGCTTCCTCCAGGCGGTTGACGGTGGGGTCCTGGCGGAAGACGTCGTCCCCCACGGGGGCGGAAAACATCGCCTCCAGCATGCCGGGCGTGGGCTGGGTAGCCGTGTCGGAAATCAGGTTGACGCGCATCAGCTACGGGAATTAAAGATTGAGCATGCCGACCGCAAAATCCTGGAGATACTTAAAGTGATCGCCTAGTTGTCCGTGGTGGGTAATCGTAGCCCGGCGCAGAATTTCACTTTCGGGGAGATTAAACTCCGGAAGTATTTTATCGATCAGCACGTTGCCGAAGGCCTTGCTCGCATCCCGGGGCAGTTCACTGGGGAGGTTGTCGATTGCCATGACGTCGATGCTGGCTTCCGTATAGGGCTTGGTCTCCAGACCGCTCTCGGGGTCGTACCCGAACACCGGATCTGCGATAGTGGACGCCTTGAGGGTAGAGGGAACACTGGCCGCAGGGGCAATATCGCAGGTGACGTCAGCAATGGTTCGGATGCGGAAACCGGGAGCACGCATTTCCTCTGCGGTAAAGAAGGCCGGAGCTTTGCCGTCCCAAAAAATACCGTTGACGAACAGGTCGGCGCGGGCAGCGAAGGGGGCAAAGTCGGATACGTACTCTTCCCCGTGCACGTAAAAGTGCTTGCGGGTAACCGCTTTGCCGCTGCCGTGGCGGACGTACTTTTCTACCGGCAGTTGGGTGAATACGGCACCGCTCGTTTCTCCCAGAAACTCTTCCGGACTGACCCGTCGTAGCCCCATATCCGCGAGTACCCGCGCTGCACCCGCGCCAACGCGCCCGGTTCCCGTCAGGACGACGCGCAGGTCTGCGGGCAGGATAAGTTTGGCGTATACTTTTTTGGCCGCGGCGTAATCGTAGAGGTCCCTGAGGCGGGGAAGTTCGAACTTGCCGGTGCGTTTGCCGTAGGCCCACAGACCGTTGTGGGCCCCCACCATACCGGCCCAGTAGCCAAAGGCAATGAGGCGTTTGCCGCCTTCGTCGGTGAGGTATTCGTAGTCGATGTGGGTGATCTGCTTGTCCAGCAGGGCCCGCAGGAGCGACTGGTTGTAGGGCTGGAATTTGGCCACGTGGGCGAAATTACAGTACGTCTTGTTCGGAATGAGCCGGTCGATGGGCACTTCCTTGATGCCGAGCAGCAGTTGGCGGTCGCTCAGGTCCTCCTGCAGGGGCACCCCGAGGGCCTCGTAATCCGCATCGGGAAAGCAGCGGTGCGCACTCGGTTGAACCACGATATCGAAACCCTTACGGATCAGCCTGGCCACCTGCTTGGGCGTCAGGGGGACGCGGGCGTCGAGTGGCTTTTTATCTTCCCGCAGGACGGCCATCTTGGGGGTGTTGGAAGTAGGAGACATCGTTCACTTAGGATTTTGGGGCTTCTTTCACGGGCGGCAGGGTAGGCTTGCGGCTCCACCAGATACCGTTGTTGAGAAGTTGGTTTTCGGGAAATACCTTCCACTGCAGAAAAAACATGGCGATGGCGATGAGCAGGCCCAGAAAGGCGCCGGCGGTCACGTCCCGCAAGAAATGATACAACAGATACATGCGGCTGAAGGCTACCTCCGCCGCCAATAAAAAGCACACTATGCTGATAAAGATTTTCGGGCGCCGCACGTTGAAGCAGAGAAAACTATAAAGCGCAAAGGCGGAGGCGGAGTGGCCGCTCGGGAAACTGGAATACCCCCAGTTGCGCATCGGCTCTTCGAAGAGGTTGAGGTTGTGCCATGTCGCCTCGAAATTATCGAAGAAGTACCGCATCGGCCGCGCCTCGGCAAAGTAAAGCTTGAGGAGCCCGGTAATGATGCCGACGGCGCCTCCGGTAAGGACGGCAAAGAGGGCCGTACGCACGCGAAAGGTGAGGGCGATGAGCAGCACGATGAAGTAGGCGATGGGTTCGCCCAGGCGGGTGCCGGCAATGAAGATGCGGTCGTAGGTCGGGGTACGGAATTGGTTGATCGCGATCAGCTCGTCGCCCTGCTGATTGGTCACCAGCAAATAAAGAAAACCGATCAGCAGCAACAGCACCCCGATGAGAAAAAAACGGTTCGCCCGGAGAAAAGTCCGGAACCGCAGGCTCGGCGGGGTGAAGTGACGGCGGGTGAACGGCATAGGGCGAAGGTAAAACTTTACGACCTTCTTACTGCCCGGCGGAGTGCTGCGGCCTGCTTACTGTCGCGCACACGCTGGAACGCCTGCTTGAAGCGGTCGGTGTCCACCAGCTTAGCGTCGTTCATGGCGCTGATGGTGATCCATAGGCTTACGGGGAAGAGGATCAGGCAGGGCATCCAGCCGGCAAACACATCGTCGACCACGAAGCTCTCCGCGAGCTTGCGGCAAAAGATCGTGAGGATAATGAAGATAACGAAGAAGATGATGCTCACCAGAATGGGGTAGCCGAAGCCTCCCTTGCGCACGATCGCACCCATGGGCGCGCCGATAAAGATGAAGATGATGCACACCACCGCCATACTGTACTTCGTATGCATGTCGTAGACGTGCTTCACGCGCGATTCCTGGATCCCCGGCAGCAGGCGAACGGTCGACTCGGCCTGCCCCGATACCGAGCGAATGCTCGAACGCGCCCGGTTGTAGATCCGGTTGCGGTCGCCATCGGGTACGGAGTCGAGCAGTTGACCGATGCCCCCCCAGTTGCGGGCGCCCGCCACGAGGGGGTGCGACTGGACCTGAATGTAGCGCTCCTGGTTACGCATGGCCAGTACACGGGCGTTTTCCTTTTGCCGCAGGCTGTCTTCCTGGCTCATGGGTTTAGCTTCAATCAGCAGGGCAGCCGCATTGGTGGTCACCGGGCCGGGATACACCCCGGGCGGTCCGGTTGGCGCTTCATCCGAAACCTCCTGCGCGTAGTCGGCGGCCACGTCCGGATACTCCGTATTCCCGAACTCCGTCGAATCGGCCCGGCGCATCGCCTCCAGCGCCGCGGCATCCATGGGGCCGGAAACTTCCCGGTACACGGTGGAGTCACGGGGCATCTCCGGCAGGTAAGCGAGGAGGTGATTGCTGAGTCCCTGTTTGCGGACGGCGATATCGAGGTCGATGGAGTCGACCCCCTCCCGCAGTTGCCAGGTGGAAAGCATGCTGCGGTTCGTGGCAAAGAGGGAAGATGCGTGGCGCTCGAGCTGGAATTCGCTGAGGTCGAAGATCTTGGTGTAGCTTTCAAAGCTCGTGCGCATGAAGGGGGTGCTGCTTCCACTGGTCCCCCCGGGGCGCTGCTCCACGTACTGATGGCCGTCGAAGAGCCGCATTACGAAGAACTTTCCCGCGTCCGCGGAAAACATCTCGCCATTGTCCGCGACAATCTCCGATAACTGCCCCACGTTGGCCTTGGTATGGTCGTAGATGAGGACGTCGTCGATGTCCCGGCCGTTATCGCTGCGTCCGCCGAGCCGGATGGTGAACTGGTTGAAGTCCTCGTTGAATTGGCCGGGCTCCATGTTCAGGGTCGGCTTTTTCTGTTGGATGTCGTACATCCGCGCCCCGAACTGCAGGTTCGCCGCCGGGATGATGTAGTCGGAACACAGGTAGGATACCCCCGCACTGATGACGCCGAAGATGATGAGCGGGCGGATCACCCGAAGGAGGGACACTCCCGCGGATTTAAAGCTCGAAAGTTCGTAATGCTCGGCTAGGTTCCCGAGGACCATGACGGAGGAGATCAGCAGGGCGAGGGGGAGGGCCAGGGGCACCAGGCCCACGCACTTGTAGGCCAGCAGTTCCATAATGAGGAAGAAACTCAGCCCCTTGCCGGCGATATCGTCAAGGTACAGCCACAGGATCTGCATCAGCAGGACGAACAGGGCGATACCGAAGGTCACGATGAACGGACCCACGAAGGACTTGGCCATCAGTTTATCCAGCTGCTTCATGCTGCGGAGAAGACGCCCCACGTACGTGGATTGTTGCCCCGGCACTGGCGGCTACTGGTCCTTCTTCATATCCTTACGCAGTTCGTGGAATTCTTCCTCGCTGGGAATGTGGCCCGTTTCTTTCATGTCGTCCACGGCCCGGTGGGCTTCCTCCGACGACAGGTCGTGATTCCCGCCGTCGTCTACCGACTCTTCGTTGATGTTGTAGGACGTATCGTTTACCACGTTTTGCCGGGGATCGGCGGTGTGGAGGTGTTTGGCCCGCTGGGTAAATTGGGCGCGCTTGGTGAGGTAAAACACGATACCGAGGACGATGAGGGCCCCCAGAATCCACCAGATATCTTCGCTGAGTTCGTTGGATTGCAGGTAAATCGACATTTCTTTTTATTTCCTAAACCGCGGCCGCGTCTACAATTGTTCACACGGGGCGGGAACGCGGGAGCAGGGTAAGCCACCCTGGCAGTGTACTTTTGCCACTCAAGCTTAAAAATTACCCCATGGAATTTGTTGAAGGCCGCTACCGGATCGGTGGCGTGGATGCACTGGATATCGTTGAGCGGTTCGGTGCTCCCGTTTACGTTTACGATGCCGAACGGATGAAAAAGCAGTACGCCCGCATCAATGCGGCCTTCTCCGGCGTCTCCCGACTGCGCATCAACTACGCCTGCAAGGCCCTTACCAACCTCAACGTGCTGCGGCTGTTCCGCCAGCTCGGCAGTGGGCTCGATACGGTGTCGATGCAGGAGCTCGACCTGGGCCTGATGGCCGGCTTCGATCCCCACGATATTCTATTCACGCCCAATTGCGTAAGCCTGGAAGAAGTGAACGAGGCCGTCTCCAAGGGGGTACGGATCAACATCGACAACATCTCCATACTGGAGCAGTTCGGGGATCAGCACCGGGGAGTGCCCGTCTGTATCCGTCTGAACCCCCACATCATGGCGGGTGGCAACAGCAAGATCAGCGTCGGCCACATCGACTCCAAATTCGGCATTAGTATCCACCAGGTGCCCCACGTGCTGAAAGTCGTAAGCGCCCTGAACCTCCGGGTAGAAGGGCTGCACATGCACACCGGCTCCGACATTCTCGATGCTCAGGTCTTCCTGCAGGGGGTAGAGATCCTGCTGCGGGCCGCCAACGACTTCCCGGATCTCGACTACCTGGACTTCGGCTCCGGGTTCAAGGTGCCCTATAAGGAAGGAGGGATTGCTACGGACATCGAGGACCTCGGTGGCCAGCTCACCACCCGCTTCACCGAATTTTGTGCCAACTACGGACGGGAGCTCGAACTGATGTTCGAACCCGGCAAGTTCCTCGTCAGCGAAGCCGGCACCTTCCTGGTGAAAACCAATGTCGTCAAGACCACCCCCGCGACCGTCTTTGCCGGGGTCGACAGCGGGCTTAATCACCTGATCCGTCCCATGTTTTACGATGCCTACCACCACATCACCAACGTGAGTAACCCGGGAGGAAAGCCCCGCATCTACACCGTGGTCGGCTACATCTGCGAGACCGACACCTTCGGCATCAACCGCCAGCTCAGCGAAGTGCGGGAGGGCGACATCCTCTCCATGGCCAACGCCGGGGCCTACTGCTACATGATGGCCAGCAACTACAACAGTCGCTACCGCCCCGCGGAGGTGATGGTGATCGACGGCGACGCCCACCTCATTCGCCGCCGGGAAACCATGGAAGATTTGCTCGGCACCCAGGTCGAGCTCAGCCAGCTCCTCGGCAGCGTACCCGCCTGATCCCGATGGTCGTACACGCACTGTACCGCTATCCCGTCAAGAGCCTCGGGGGCGAGCAACTCCAGGAGGCAATTCCGGAAGAACGGGGCTTTGAGGACGATCGCCGCTGGATGCTGGTAGACGCAGCAGGTCAATTTATTACCCAGCGGAATCATCCGGCGCTGGCCAGATTTCGTGCGGAACTCCTTGGGGAGTCCGGTCTCCGGATCGCCCGGATCGCGGACGGGACCGGCGTATTGGAGACCCACCAGGCCCGGCCATCCGGAGCCCCCGATACCCGCGTTACGGTCTGGGACGATACCTTTCTCGCCAACTTAGTATCTGCCGACCCTGCCCTCGGAGACGCCCTGGGTTGCCCGCGCGCCCGCCTGGTCTACATGAGCGCACGGTCGGTCCGCCTGGTAGATCCGCGGTATGCCAGGGGCGGAGAAACGGTCAGCTTTGCCGATGGCTATCCCTACTTGCTCACCACGACGGGCAGTTTGGCCGATTTATCGGAGCGCCACGGGGAGTCGCTGGACATGCTCCGTTTTCGTCCTAACCTGGTCATTCGCCAGGAGGTCCCCTATGCGGAAGACGAGTGGGTGGGGATAGCCATCGGGGATCACCGGTTTTACCTGCCCAAGCCCTGTGGCCGCTGCATCATGATCACCCACTCTCCCGAAACCGGAGAGCGGGACCTCAGCGTGCTGGCGCACCTCGCGCAGTACCGCAAGCGGGGGAACAAGGTGCTCTTTGGCGTCAACGCGATCTGGTCGGCGGGCAGTGGCCCGATTCGGGTCGGGGAACGCGTGGATCTACTTGGCTAGACGCTCGCGAATGTCCTCCAGGTCCGGGTGCTTCGAATTGGTGGCTTCGGCCTTGGCGAGGTGCTCCTTCGCCTTTTCCAGGTTTCCCTGGCGGGCGTAGATGCTGGCCATGACGCGGTTAACGTCGATGTTATCGGGGCGCACCTGGTACTCTTTCAGCATGTATTCGATGGCCTTGTCGTAATCCTCGTACTCGTCGCGGTAGACGGTCGCATATTCCATATCCATGGTGTGGCCGCTGTCGACATCGTCCTGCAGCATAACCATAATCTCCTTTTCAATGGATTCCAGTTCATCGGTGCGCCCCTGTAGCTTGTAAAGCTTAGCGAGGCTTACGTAGTAGCCCACTTCGGGGATGATGGCTTTGGCGTCGTTGAGGAGGCGCTCGGCTTCTTCGTAATTTTTATCATCCATGGCCAGTTCCGCCTGGGCGGCGATCGCGAAGGGATAGTTGGGGCGTTCCCGCAGGATGGCTGCGTACTGTGCGGCGGCCTCTTTGGGCTGACCGTAGCGGTGGTACAACTGGCCCAGCGTAAGGCGCGCCCAGGCGGCGGATTCGTATCCTGGGGCACCTGCATTTACCGCTCGCTTCATGGCCTCGATCGCTCCGTCAACGTCTCCGTGGATCTCCCGGAGGTAGGACACGCGGCTGTAGGAGCGCAGGTCCGGACGGATCTCGTTCATCTTGTCGGCGGCGGCCACCGCGGCATCGTAGTGACCGAGCTCGACGTTGGCGTCGACCACGGCACCGTAAACCTGGGCATTGTAGGGATTGATGCTGACGGCCTGCTTGGCCGTACTGAGGGCATTGGCGAAGTCGTGCTGGGACAGCTGAACGCCGGCCTTAGTCGAGAGGGCATCGAATTCCAGGTTCGCATCCTTAGGGCCACCGTGGTTGAGCTCGAGGGCCTCGTTGATCATCTGCAGGGCGGCCGTGTAGTAGTGGCCGTGCTCGCCGGTGACGCGGGCCTCGTTGACGAAGATCTTGGCCAGGGTAATGCGCGGCTCGATGGCATTCGCGTCTTCGGTGCGCAGCTTGCTGGCCATTTGCATGTAGCCACTCTGGGTGTTGTCCCATTCCATCGTATTCTGGAGGGCTTCCGGACGTTTCAGGAGCTCGGGGATCTCCACGCCGGTAGTGGAACTTTGCGTGTCCGACTCGGAGTCATTTCCACAGCCCGTGAGGAGGAGGGAGAACGCCAGAAGGACGGGTAAATATTTGGTGAAAGTTTTCATGTAATCAAGGGTTTACCGGGCAAGCGTCCCGGGACATAAAGCTAAATAAAAGCGTGGTACCCCAATTGCTCATCGGAGTACCACGCTGGTTGCATCATCGCTGCTGCAGGGGTGAATTAATAGGACTTGACCATCCTGATGGTCTGCAGTACGCGTCCGCTACCACCGGTGACTACGGCGAAGTAGATTCCCTGGGGCAGGTCGGCGACCTGCACGGGTACGAGGTGCTCACCGCTCTGGTAGGTCTGGCGGGCCAGGTTGCTCAGGCGGCGACCGCTGACGTCGTACAGATCGATGTTGACGGCAGCCGCTTCACGAATCCGCAGCTTGATGGTCGTCTGGTTCTGGAAGGGATTGGGGAAGTTGATGCCCACTACATTGGGAGCATTGATACCCATTCCATCGGTATTGAAGAAGTCGTTGCTGGAGTTCGGCCGAATCGCGCCGCTGCACTCTCCCTTCGCGCTGTGGGGCAGGGCGAGGTAGGGGAAGTAGTCGCGGAAAGGCAGGTCGTTGCTTTCTACCCCGGTGGTGTAGGTGAGTACGTCGAGCAACTGGTCGGTGACGGGGTCACCGCCGTTTTCCAGATCGTAATCGTCGTAGAAGAGACCGACCGCGGCAAGTACCACACCGGAAACGGCCTGGAGCTCAATGCGGGTTACGTCATCCTCGAGGCGGCGTCCGTTGGGGAAGCCGTCCATGTTGGGGATGAATTGGATGTCGGTGTTGGCGTAGGTGGTATCCGTAAGGCCGAGCACGGCAGCCTGTACCAGTCCGAGGGAGCTGAACGAGGCGCTTTCGCGGGGAGTAGTTGGAACGGCCATGTTCAGGCGCAGCATGTCACCGCCGTTGGGCAGGAAGTTGTTGATGAAGGGCTTGCCTGGGGAAAGGGGGTTGCCGGCCGTCTTGCCGGTAGCCAGCTGGTAAGGAGCCAGGTTGGGGACACCCGTGTGGAAGATAGGCCAGAGGTCCACGGAACGGGGCTTTCCGGCTCCGGGTAGGAGCAGGGTGCCAAAGACTTGATCATCCAGTGCGGTACCGGCCAGGGCATCGTTGCCTTTCAGGATAAACAGACCGTCCGCGCCGTTGGAGAAATCTACGTTTCCGAGTACGGTGGGGCTAGCGGTCTGGACGCGTAGGGGAGCAAATGCGGGAACCGCACCACCGAACTGGTCGTCGTCCATGTACAGGGCGAGCTCGGGGTTGTAGAAGTACTGATCGAGAAGGGTATCGGCCAGTTCTTCGTAGGGAGTGATGGCGTTCCAGTAGTCCTTCATTCCGACGGGAATGACGGCCTCGTTGGTCAGCGGCATACCCAGGCGGGAAACCTGCACGTAGTCGTTGTCCTGGATCACCGGCTTGCTGCCGTCGTCCTGGAGGACGCGGATCTTGGGGCGGCTGGCCGAAGCCCAGACACCGATGACGTAGTCGCTGTCGAGGATGTTATCCGGTTCGCCGGAGACCCCTTCCTTCAGCAACTGGCTGATGGGGATCTGCATGGCGATGGCGCTGGTGTTAAAGCAGGCGAGTCCGTCGATGGGGTCGCCGTCTTGACGCGGAACGTCGCCGAGATCGAAGATGCCACCCAGGTCAACGAAGAAAGGGTCGTCTACCGGACCGGCAAAGAAGGTCATGCCGGAATTGTGCTTGTTGATCCGGCTGTCGGAGTACACCTGGTAGCTTTCCTGGCCCAGACCGACCGCCGACTGGATCGAACGGGGTCCGATATTGGGCGCCGGTACCGGACATTCCTTCACGATATTCTGAAGATCCCCGTCAGCGTCGATGCGATCGAGGCGGTAGGTGGTCCTCAGGTTCTCCTTTCCGAGGCGGATACTGAAGAAGGTCGTAGGATCCTCATTCACCTGGGAAAAAGTGAAGCGGTAAGTGATGTCGTCGCCCGGGGTGGATACGTTGTTGTCTACGTGGATCTCGTAGCGGATGTCCTCGCCGAAGTGGTACCAGTTGGGGCCACCGTGGGGCAGCTGCATGGGGATGTAAGTAGCGATGAGGGTGATCATGTCCGGATCGTCCGGCGACCGGAAGGCGTATACGTCGACGTTGTCCGCCAGTGGATCGTCTGCAATCAGGGGAGCCTCGCGGTGGGAGGACGCGGAGAGCGCCGTTCCCATCATGACTGCCAGTAGCAGCAGCACCGCACTTTTAGTTGGTTGAAATAGATTCATTGTTTTTATGGTGTGCCCCGGCCGGCTGGCCGGGGCGGTCAGTTAATTTGATGCTCCGTGGCTTACTCGGCCAGGTTGGTGTGGTTTACTTCCGTTCCGCGCCAGGGCATGGCCACGTAGGGGAACGTGGTGCGGAAGGGACGGTCGTTGGATTCCACCTCGGTGGTATACCCGAGTACGCCCAGCAGTCCGGGAGTCAGGGGAGACTCGCCGATGACATAATCATCGTACCAGAGACCTACGGCAGCCAGTACGACACCACCTACGGCCTGCAGTTCGATCCGCGTGACGTCGTCCTCCAGGCGGCGTCCGTTAGGGAAGCCATCCATGTTGGGGATGAATTCGATCGAATCGTTGGCGTAAGTGGGGTCGGTCAGGCCAAGCACGGCCGCCTGCACCAGTCCCAGCGAGTTGAAGGCGGCGCTGTTGCGGTCGGTGGGGGGCACGGCCATGTTAAGGCGGAGCATGTCACCACCGTTGGGCAGGAAGTTGTTGATGAACGGCTTGCCGGGAGAAAGGGGGTTTCCGGCCGTCTTGCCCGTAGCCAGCTGGTAAGGAGCCAGGTTCGGAACGCCGGTGTGGAAGATCGGCCAGAGGTCTACCGAGCGCGGCATACCGGCGCCGGGAAGGAGCAAGGTGCCGAATACGTCATCGTCGAGGGCGGTACCTTCGAGGGCAGCATTCCCTTTCAGGATAAAGAGGCCATCGGCACCATTGGTGAAATCAACAGGACCAAGCACGGTTTGGCTGGCCTGCTGGATGCGCAGCGGCATAAAGGCGGGCACGGCACCGGCAAAAAATGCGGTGTCCATGTAAAGGGCCAGTTCGGGGTTGTAGAAGTACTGGTCGAGCTTGGTGTCGGCCAGTTCTTCGTACGGGGTGATCGCGTTCCAGTAGTCCTTCATCCCGATGGGGATGACGACTTCGTTGGTCAGCGGCATACCGAGGCGGCTTACCTGAACCCATTCCCCGCTGTCGACGATGGAGTCGCCGCTCACCAGGGTGCGGATGGCGGGGCGGCTCGCGGAAGCCCATACGCCGATGACGTAGTCGCCATCGAGGATGTTGGCGGGCATACCGGCGGCACCGTCTTTCTTTAAGGTGTTGATCGGGACTTTAAGCGCAAGGGTATGCACATTAAACTGGGCAAGTCCGTCACGGCTAACATCGTCGTCTCCCTGACGGGGACTGTCGCCGAGGTCGAAAATGCCGCCCAGGTCAACGAAGAAGGGATCGTCGGCGGGGCCGGCAAACACCATCTCGCCACTGCTGGCGGTCGTGATGGCATTTTCCCACACTTCCATGTAGGTGGAATCCAGTCCTACACCACTCTCGATCGAGCGGGGCCCGATGTTGTAGGCGGGAACCGCGCCCTTCTCAACGATGGTTTCGAAATTCATACCCCCGTCGGTGCTGCGCTCCAGCACGTAGGTGGCCTTAATGTTTTCCGCACCGAGGCGGATGTTGAAGAAGGTGGTGGGATCCTCGTTCATCCGGGTAAAGGTGAACCGGTAGGTGATCTCATCTCCGGGATTCATCACATCGTTGTCGATGTGGATCTCGTAGCGAATATCCTCGCCAAAGGTGTAATAGTTGGGGCCACCCTGCGGCAACTGCATCGGGATGTAGTTGGCAATGATGGTGACGGTGCTGGGATCGTCGGGGCTTACGAAGGCGTAAACGTCGGTATTGTCTGCGAGCGGGTCATCTGCGATCAGGGGCGCCTCCCGGTGGGAAGAGGCCTGGGCCGAATGGCCCAACGCAAAGAACAGAACGAAACAACCCAAACAGCGGAGTAGATGCTTATTCATAGAATGCTGTGTGTGGTTAAAAAATTGATGTAGTCAGAAAGCCGCAAGGCTAGCTGCTCCTACATACGTTAGACCACCACTCAGTGGATTTGTTCGCCCGTACCTTAATTCATATAAGGAAGATTACCCTGGGTTTTTCACCGAAAATGATGGATCCTTTGTTTGAACTGCCGTTTTTAAGGATAATGTGGGGAATTTTAGGTTACGGAAGCGCTGCCAAAAAATTCTTCACTGCTGCCGAAGTGGTAATTTCTCTTTCGTATTCCGGTAGACCGGGTATTCCCATGTAGACCGCGGCGTTGCGGAATTTCATCCGGCTTGCCCGCGACTCGAAGGCGGTAGCATGTACCTCCAGCGCCCCCGTCTGCTTTACGAAAGCGCCGACATTTTCGGCGGTCAGTCCGCACCCGGGCAGGATAACCAGGTCGCTGCCGGCCCGCAGCAGCAGGTCTTTAATCAGTGACGCACCTTCCGGAGCGGTGGGCGCCTGGCCGGAGGTAAGGATGCGGTCCACTCCCAGTACCTTCAGCTCTTCCAGCGCCCGGAAGGGGTCGCGGGTCACATCGAAGGCGCGGTGAAAGGTCGTTTGCAGGGGACCGGCCGCGCGCACCAGCCTGCGCACCTGCGGCCCCGCCACTTCTCCCTCCGGCGTCAGTACCCCGAATACGACGCCCATAATATTGAATTCCCGCATGTTGAGGATGTCGTTCTCCATGACCTGCAGCTCCCGTTCGGTGTAGTCGAAATCACCTCCCCGGGGCCGGATCATGACCATCACGTCGATGTCGAGTTCGGAAGCTGCCTCGATGGCGGCGAGACTGGGGGTGAGCCCCCCCTCCACCAGGGCGGAACACAGTTCTACGCGATGCGCACCGCCGGCGATGGCGGCCACGATGTCGTCTACGCTCTGCAGGCAGACCTCAAATTTTACCTTACTCATTGCGGGTTACTTTACTCTCGGGCAGTACCATGCGGTTGCCTTCGCCGGGGGTATAGAGGGCGTAATCAAAGTCGGGGTGAATGCAGTAGCCCCCCGTATTGCCGTGTTTATCGAGGGCAATGAAACCGACCTGTATTTCCTTCCACTCGGGGTTCTTTTCGATCACCCGCTCCACCGCCAGCCGGCAGGCATCGGTGGGGGAATTGCCCTGCCGCATCAGCTCGACTACGAGGAAGCAGCCGCAGGCCCGGATCACGGCCTCGCCCCACCCCGTGGAAGTGGCCGCACCCACCGCGTTGTCGGCGTACAGTCCGGCGCCGATGAGCGGGGAATCGCCCACCCGGCCGTGGTATTTATAGGCCGCCCCGCTGGTGGTGCAGGCGGCCGCCAGGTTGCCCTGCTCATCGAGGGTGAGTAGGCCGATGGTATCGTGGTTTTCCACGTTAATGGGCGGGCGGTAGCCCGGATTGGTCTCCAGCCAGGTTTCCCACTCCTTACGGCTTTCTTCGGTCAGCAGCTCTCCGGTTTCGAAGCCTTCGGCGAGGGCGAACTGTCTGGCACCGGCACCGACGAGCATGACGTGGGGAGTCGCTTCCATCACTCTCCGGGCTACGGAGATGGGGTGAAGGATGCCCTCCAGTGCGGCTACGCTGCCGCAGTCGCCCCGGCCGTCCATGATGGCCGCGTCGAGGGTGACGATTCCATCGCGGTCGGGCCGGCCACCAATGCCCACGGTAGTGATCGTGGGGTCGCTTTCGGTGACCCGCACCCCGGCCTCGGCCGCGTCGAGCGCGCTACCGCCGCCGGAAAGCACCTTCCAGGCCTCCGAATTGGCCGCCAGGCCGTGTTGCCAGGTCGAGATCACCACCGGCTTGATAACGGCAGTCGGCCGCGCCGGCTCCGCCGTGGTGCAGGCGGTGGCCAGGGAGGCGGCCGCCACTAGGGCCGGGGTGGTGCGTAGGAAACTTCTGCGGGATTGCTTGGGCATGGCTAGCGTAGGGTTAGTCGCGGGGGGTGATCTCGGGAATCTGCATGGTCAGGCAGTGCAGGGCCCCGTGCTGTTCGATAAAGGGTAGGCAATCGACCGGCACCACGCGGTAGGGAGCACCCGCTTCCAGCAGCGTCCGGGCCTCGGCATCCGCGGGCACTCCGTACACGGGCAGGAAGAGGGTGCCGTTGCTGATCAGGAAATTGGCGTAGGATGCCGGCAGCCGGTGGCCGTCGACGGTGCTGTGGAGCGTACCCGTCCAGGGCAGTTCCAGCAGGGTGTAGTCGCTCGCCGTACTCCGCAATTCTTCCCGCATGGCCACGAAGTCGGCGAAGTGGGGATCGTTTGGGGGCGGTGGACCGACGTAGGCGATCGTATCCTCCGTCAGGAAGCGGGCAACCGTGTCGATGTGGGCGTCGGTGTCGTCGCCGATCAGTTCGCCGTGCTCCAGCCAGATGAAGCGGTGCGCACCGAGGGTCTCCGTAAGCAAGGCCTCCGCTTCCGGCCGGGTGCCGAAGTCGTTGCGCCCGTTGGAAAGCAGGCAGCGGGTGGTGGTGAGAATGGTGCCCCGGCCGTCGGACTCGATGGAGCCGCCCTCGAGCACGGCGTTCACCTTCTCGTAGCCCAGGGTGGGGTAGCGCGCCGCGTGGATCTCCCGGGGCAGGCGATCGTCGTTGATCGCGTCGAATTTGCCCCCCCAGCCGTTAAAGGTGAAATCGAGCAACAGGGGCTCGGGGCTCATGACGGTGATCGGTCCGGAGTCCCGGATCCAGCAGTCGTCGGTCGGCAGTTCCAGTACCGTCCCCTCAAAGGCTGCCGCATAGGTGGAGAAATGTTCGCGGTCGCCCACCACCAGGGTGACGGGACAAACCTGATTTACGGCATTTGCTGCCTCGATCATCGCATGGGAGGCGGAATCCAGGACGGGGCCCCAGTCGCCGTCGCTGCGCGGGAAGGAAAAGAACACCCGTTCCTGCGGAGCCCATTCGGCAGGCAATTGCCTCATTCTACTTACTTTTAGCGGTCAATATCGTTCTAATTGCCGTATGTCGATCTCTAAGCTGATTATTCTGGGCGCGTTCGCCGGTGCAATGCTAGCCTGTGGCAGGGAGGCCGATTCGCCGGTGCCTCCCCCGGCCGGGGCCCCAAGCCCGGGAATGGTCTGGATCGACCAGCCGGAAGGAGGGTTCTGGATGGACCAGACCGAGGTCACCACGGCTGAATTTGCCCGCTTCATCGCGGCTACCCGCTACCAGACGGAAGCGGACAGCTTCGGGTGGTCAGGCGTGTTTTCTAAGGAAGAACAAGCCTGGTTGCCCGTACAGGGAGCCGACTGGCAGTACCCCCTGGGCCCCGACGCTGCACCCGCGGCCCCGCAGGAACCCGTTACCCAGGTCAGTTACCAAGATGCCCGAACCTACGCCCGGTGGGCGGGTAAGCGACTGCCGACGGAGGAAGAGTGGATGTGGGCCGCGACCCAGGGCGAGAAATACCAAAATTTCCCGTGGGGCGAGGAAATGGTCCCGGAGGGGGAATACCCCGGCAACTGGTGGCAGGGTCCCTTCCCCTATGCCGACGAGGTGATGGACGGATTTCCCGGCATCGCCGCGGTAGGGCAGTTCGCTCCCGCCGAAAACGGCCTCTTCGATATGTCCGGCAACGTGTGGGAGTGGACGGCAACCGACCGGCCGGGTACTACCGAATCTGTCATCAAGGGCGGGTCTTTTCTCTGCAGTACGTCTTACTGCGCGGGCTTCGATCTGCAACAGAAGCAGTTTACGGAGAAGGACAGCGGGCTGAATCACCTCGGATTTCGCTGCGTAGCGGGAGCCTCGAAATAAAAGAAGCGGCTCCCAAGTCGGGGAGCCGCTTCAAATAAAGCTTAAAGTCGATCATGCCGTAGTAGAGAATCAGAGCCGTGGAAAGGAGCTGAGTATGGTCGCTTTTACTCCCCGTGCCATTAGGTATTTCCGATTGACAGCACAAACATACGGCACGTTTTACCCCCCTGCGTTGCCAACTTCCCGGCGCTTTGTGACCCTCAGTACTCCTTACCGGACACCCCTCCATAGTAGGGGATCAAAATATTATGTTGTAAAACATAAGATATAAAAACTTAAATTTTATTATCCGTGATTTTCCACTAATTATGGCCTCACCTATTAAGTATGGTTTTTGGAATCTGTCATCGCCAGCCAATTCTAACCCTTGTAACAACATGAGATCTTAGTGTTTAATTAACACTTACTGTACCTGGAAGCGGCGATTCAGGTGATTTCCTTGCTGATCGACTACGTTGAGATCGTGTTGCCCCGATGGCAGGGAGACGAGCAGTTGATGAAATACCCGTGTAGTGGCGGTAAATTTGCCATCGACGTGCCAGTACAGCTCCGCACCGGGGTCCGGGTGGGCGACTTCAAAATGAAGGGGTTCGATCTGCCCTTCCCAGTTTTTGCTGGCGCTGATTACTCCGTTCCCCTCCGGATAGACCAGTTGCATCACGGAAGCCGGTGAATTCAGGGCTACGCATCCCGCAGACCACGGGGGAAGCGACAGGTATTCCGGATGTCGCCGCTGGTAAAAGTGGGCCTGCAGCGCCGGCAGCACGAGCCAGCTTACCGGACGGGCGGTGGGGGAGCAGGTCAGGCGGGTCTGCTCGCTCCCGTCCTCGGAAATAAAGATCCGCCGGTGGAAGGGACACGGCTTGGTTTGCTCCCCCGACCGGGGTGTAGTCAGCTTCCGGACCGGGCAGTCCGCCGTCGCCAGAAAGCCGGTGGTGCTACAAACGCTTACTTCCAGCAGGTCATCTTCCGGAGCTTCGAACCACGCCGGGCCGGCACCGCCGTAGGCTTCCAGGAGGCGAAAAACATCGAACAGGAGGGGAGCCGCCGCCCGCACGCCAACGAGGCCCGGACGTCCTTCTCCGTCCGCATTGCCCGCCCAGACGCTGACCACGTACTCCGGTGTGGCCCCCACCGCCCAGGCATCCCGAAACCCAAAACTGGTGCCCGTTTTCCAGGCTACCGGCCGGTGGCTCTCGAAACGTACCGACTGGCCGTATTCGTCCGGCCGCTGCAGGGTCCGCAGTGCGTTGAATACCGTAAAGGTGGCACCGGCACTCAGGCCGCGGTAGGCTGTGGGCAGGTTCGCCTGACGGAGCTGCCGGTAGTCGCGCAGTTGCCGCGCCTGGCCCAGGAAGCTACCGTGTATCTCTTCCATCGTGATCTCGGCTCCCCCCAGGATCAGGGAAAGCCCGTAGTGGTCGGCCCCCGCTTCCATATGCCTGAACCCCAAGGCGTGCAGGGCGCTCAGGAAACGCGGCACCCCGTATTCCTGCAGTAGGTAAACGAACGGAATATTGAGGGACCGCGCCAGGGCCTCATCTGCCGGTACGGCACCGTCGAAGTCCGCGTAAAAATTAGCCGGGCGGAAGTTTTGAAAACTCGACGGAACGTCCGGCAGGAGCTGGGAAGGCAACAGCATTCCGGCATCCAGCGCCAAGCCGTACAGCAGCGGTTTAAGGAGACTGCCCGGACTCCGGCGCGCGGTGATGAGGTCTACGTCCGGCGCGTAGGAGGCCGCCAGCCCGGGGACGTTGCCCACGTAGGCCACCACCTTCCCCGTGGCTACTTCGCTGACCAGTACGGCCAGATTATGCACCTGGTTTCCGGCCAGCACGCGGTGGTGACGAAGCACGGCGTCGGTGATTTCCTGCTGCAGCCCCGGGATGATATCCGTGTGTATCCGTCCGTTACCCGATTCTTGCTTTCTGCGTTCGAGCAGGTGGGGTGCCAGGCGGGGGAGGGCCAGCGGAGCGTTCGGCAGCGGTTCCAGGAGGGCGAGTGCGTAGGCTTCCTCGTCTAGTGCTCCGTGATCCCGTAATTCCCGCAACAGCGCATCCCGCTTACTGCGCAGGGCATCGCGGTTGCGCCCGGGGTGGATCAGTCCCGGTCTGTTGGGCAGTACCGCGAGGGTAGCCGCTTCCGACCAGCTCAGGTCGGCCGGATCGCGACCGTAGTAGCGGCGACAGGCACTGACAATTCCGACCGCATTGCCGCCGAAGGGAGCATTGTTGAGCCAGAAGCCCAACAGCTCCACCTTAGAGTAGGCGGTTTCCAGCCGCAGGGCGACGGCGGCTTCTACCAATTTTTGCCAAAGGTTCCGACTCCGGTTCCCGCGTGCCATGCGGGCTACCTGCATGGTCAGGGTGCTGCCTCCGCTGACCACCTTCCCGGCCCGGATATTCGCGTGGATTGCCCGCAGCAGGGCTGCCGGGTCGATGCCGGGGTGGGAGTAGAAGCGCCGGTCTTCGAAGGTCACGATGCACGCGTACAACTTGGGGGAAATGCGATCGGCGGGGGGCATGCGCCACTGCCCGTCGGCGGCAATGCCGGCACTCAGTAGGCTGCTGTCCCTGGCCAGTAATTCCGAGGCGTAGGGGAGCCGGAAAAGGGGCGACGGCAAGCAGCAGGCCCACCAGAGCAGCAGGACAAGAAAAGTAGTGGCTGCTACCCAGCGATTTCTTAAACAAAACCAGCCTAAGTTTGATTTATACTTCACGAATTGTTGTACTTTGCGGGGCCCGGTTATCGGGTACCCCTGCACCTAAACCCAGGTAACATGAACGAGCGCACCGCGGAAAAACTACGTATTCTGGCGGATGCCGCCAAGTACGACGTATCGTGCAGCAGCAGCGGAAGTAAGCGTAAAAATACGGCGGACGGCCTCGGAAACGCCACCGGTATGGGCATCTGTCATACCTATACCCAAGACGGACGCTGCGTTTCCCTGCTCAAGATCCTGCTCACCAACCACTGCGTCTTCGACTGCGCCTACTGCGTCAGCCGCCGTAGCAACGACGTCAAGCGCGCCGCCTTTACGGTAGATGAGGTCGTCGACCTGACCCTCAATTTTTACCGCCGCAATTACATCGAGGGGCTCTTCCTTTCCTCCGGAATATTTAAAAGCGCGGATTACACGATGGAACGCCTCGTTCGCATCGCCAAAAATCTCCGGACCCTCCACAAGTTCAACGGCTACATTCACCTGAAGGCGATTCCAGGGGCCAGCAATGAGCTGATCCACGAGGCCGGGCTCTATGCGGACCGCCTCAGCGTCAACCTCGAAATGCCCAGTGAAGCGAGCCTGAAAAAGGTCGCCCCCGAGAAAAATTACGCGGAGGTCTATCAGCCCATGAACTTCCTCCAGGAATCCATTACTGGTTACCGGGAAGAAAAGAAGTCGCTGATGAAGACGCCCAACTTCGCCCCCGCCGGCCAGTCGACCCAGATCGTGATCGGGGCCAGTCCGGAATCCGACCGGGATATCCTGACCCTCTCCGCCAGCCTCTACGAACAGCAGCAGCTCAAGCGGGTGTACTACAGCGGGTACGTACCCATCAGCAACGATAGCCGCTTGCCCACGCTGTCCGCACCCCCCCTGCGGCGGGAAAACCGCCTGTACCAGGCCGATTGGCTGATGCGCTTTTACGGATTCAAAGCGGAGGAGATCATCGACGACGCCCAACCCAACCTGGACCCTGACCTGGACCCCAAACTAGCCTATGCGCTCCGCCATCCCGAGATGTTCCCGGTCGACGTCAATCAAGCCCCCTATGAGTTGATCCTGCGCATACCGGGCATCGGTATCAAATCCGCCCGGAAGATCGTCAGCTCCCGTCGTTTTCGTTCCCTGCGCCGCGAGCACCTCCAGAAGATCGGAGTCGTTTGGAAGCGGGCCCAGTATTTTTTGCTCTGCGCCGATAAGGATTTTCGCCAACTGGGTTTCGATCCCTTAATCATTCGCCGGCAGGTGACTCAGCAGACGAAGAGCACCGGTCGACACGCCGCGGACACGGGCCAGCTCGCCCTATTCGGCTAACGCGACTTCCCTGCCAGCCACAAAAAAACCCCGTGCTGCAACTGCAACACGGGGCTTTTTTTAAGGTCACCAGCGGGGATTACATGCCCTGCTCGGCGAAGTAGGACTTTTCAATCTGTTCTCCGGACTGAATCTTTTCGATGCGTACTTTCATTTCTTCCGAAGCTTCGAAGTTGTCGCGACGGGCGAAGATCTCCTTGAGGGCGATCAGGGTATTCATGTTGTTCGGGTCGGTCTTTTCCGCCTTCTGGAAGAAGGGGTAAGCGATATCGAACTGACCGTTGATTTCCTTTTCGAGGGCCTCGTACTTGGTCTGTCCTTCCTTGCTGAAGTCGTTACCCAATTCTACCAGGTTCTCCGTCATCTTGGCGGCGCGGTTAAAGTAGAGGGCTCCGATGCTGTAGATGAGGGAAGCGTTTTCGGGGTCGATCTTCAGACCGGCCTCGTAGTTTTCGATGGCCTTTTGGAAGTAGCCTTCCGCTTTCGTCGGGTCGCTCTCGCGGGTGGTCTGGTAAAGCTGATCGAAGACGGAACCGAGGGTAGCGTAGAGGCTCACGTTGTCGGGCTCGGCGGCGATGGCCTCCTGCAGTTTTCCGGTCAGTTCGTCCAAACGGCCCTCGGCGAGGTAGTAGTTGATCTCGGTGAAGAGCAGTTGCGTCTCCTCCGGAAACTTCTCCCGGCCTTCGGTGAGGTACTTGGACGCTTTGTCCATATCCCCCTTACCGCTGTAGACTTTGTAGAGACCGTCGTATAGGCCTACGTCATTGTAACCTCCATCGTAGAGGGAAACAAAGAGCGGCTCGGCAGCGTCGAAATCTTCATTGAGTACGGCGGACAAGGCGGCGTAGTACCGCTCGTCGTTCAGCTTGGTATCGTCGTTGGCGAAGGCACTCTCTCCTCCGTTTTCGGTAAGAAACTGGTGCACGGCTACGCTGGTGTTGAAGGCCTCGTAGCTGTCTTCGTAGTTTTTGTCCTGAATGGCGTAGATCCCTTCGTTAGAGATGTTGCCCTGGAGGGTTTCGAGAGCCGCTAGGGCATCCCGCTTACCGCCTTTCTTTTCGGACATATTGTAAGCCTTCATGTACCATTCGGCGGCCTGGGAGGCGGCGCGGGCCACGATGGGCTCGATGGGCTCATTGTTGGCCAGGGTGCGGTCCTGGACATACTGATTGATGGCGCCGGCATAGATGTCGCCTGCCGCGATGTAAGATTTGTAATCCGCCTGAACGGCAGGGTCTTCCATAGCGATCTGAATCGCGTCGACGGCCTCCTGCAGGTTGACCGCGTCTTTGCCGACGTTGTAGCTGGCGAAGGCTTTGGAGGCTTCTTTGAGTTTGTCTTCGCCACTCTGTGCAGATGCTACGGAGAAGGCGAAAAGCGCAACCAGGGCGCTAAGCATGAATTTACGCATGGTACTTGTTGTTGGTTTCAAATTGTATGTGTCTCACTAAGACGTGTGGTAGTATCGAAGGATAACATGAAAACGTTAATTGGATACGGACTTATCGTTAACGCCTTCCTAAAGTTAAAGGAACGCCGCTGATTTCACGGTGTTCATCCGGCTACGCTGCACGAAAAGCCGGCGGTATCGGGGATACCGCCGGCCCGGCGTAAAGAAAGCAAGGAATTCCTATTCTTCCTCGGCAATTATGCCGTCTTCGTCGATACTTACGACGGCCACGTCCGCGATCGCATCGTCTCCGTCCAGTTTAATGAGGCGAACTCCCTGAGTGGACCGGCCCATCACGCGCAGCTCGTCCATGGAGGTGCGGATAAGGATGCCGGAGCGGTTGGTGATCATCAGGTCGTCGCCGTCGGCCACGGCCTTAATGGTGACCAGTTCGCCGGTCTTCTTGGTGATCTTCATGGTCGATACCCCCTTACCGCCGCGGTTGGTGATGCGGTACTCCGACCAGTCGGAACGCTTGCCCATTCCTTTTTCACTAACGACCAGAATGGATTTATCCGTGTCGGTTTCGTGGTCCAGAGTGACCATGCCGACCACCTCATCGTCGTCACCGTTGAGGCTGATGCCGCGCACACCGGCGGCGTTGCGGCCCATGTTCCTCACCTTCTCCTCTTCAAAGTGGATGGCCTGTCCCTTGCGGGTCGCCAGAAATACGTGGCTGCTGCCGTTGGTCAGGCGGGCTTCCAGCAGCTCGTCTCCCGCGTTGATGGTGATGGCATTGACGCCGTTGGTCCGGGGGCGGCTGTATTCCTCGAGGCTGGTTTTTTTCACCTGGCCCTGCCGGGTGGCAAAGATCACGGAGTGGTTGGCCAGAAACTCTTCGTCGGTCAGGTCCGCCACGTTGATGTAGGCCTTCACGTTGTCCTCCTTCGGCATCGCCAGAATGTTCTGGATAACGCGCCCGCCGCTTTGCTTGCTGGCCTCGGGGATCTCGTAGATGCGCAGCCAGTAGCACCGTCCCTGCTCGGTAAAGAGCAGCAGGTAGTTGTGGTTGCTGGCGATAAAGATGTGCTCGATGAAGTCGGCATCGCGGGTCTTTGACCCACGACTGCCGCGTCCGCCCCGGCTCTGGGCGCGGTATTCGGCTACGGGGGTCCGCTTGATGTAGCCCAGGCGGGAGATGGTCACAACCACGTCGTCGTCGGCGATCATGTCGGTGATGGAGATGTCGGCCGTATCGAGGCTGATCTCCGAACGCCGCTCATCGCCGAAGCGCGCACGCACGTCCTGCATCTCCTCCCTGATGATATCCCGCTGCAGCTCCTCGCTCTCCAGGATGGCCCGCAGGCGATCGATGAGGGCTCTGATCTCCGCGTACTCGTCGCGGATCTTGTCGATTTCGAGGCCGGTCAGTTTTTGCAGGCGCATTTCGAGAATGGCCTTGGCCTGCTCCTCGCTCATGACGTTACCTTCCGCAACGATCAGTTCCTGGGTCTGGACTTCGCGAACCAAGTCCCCGAATTTCTCCCAGAAGGCAGCGGTATCCTCGATGAAGGCACCGGCCATCAGTCCGTCCTTGGCTTCTTCCGGATTGGCACTCGCGCGGATCAGGGCGATCACCTCGTCGAGGTAATCCAGCGAGATCAGCAGGCCGATGAGGATGTGGGCGCGGGCCAGGGCCCGGTTGAGCTCGAAGACCGTCCGGCGCTGGATCACCTCCAGGCGGAAGGCGACAAACTCCTCGATCAGGTCCTTCAGGTTGAGGGTCATGGGACGCCCACCGACGAGGGCGACGTTATTGACCCCGTAGCTCGACTGCAGGGGCGTATACTTATACAGGTAGCTCAGTACAATGGAGGCCATCGCGTCGCGCTTGATTTCAATGACGATGCGCAACCCGTCGCGGTCCGATTCGTCCCGCACGGCGCTCACGCCGGTGATCTTGCCTTCGTTCACCAGTTCGGCGATCTTGGCCACCAGGGTTGCCTTATTAACCTGGTACGGGATCTCGCTGATGATGATCGTTTCCCGGTCGTTATCGTCGGTCTTGATGTGGGCCCGGCCGCGTACCACGACGCGCCCCCGGCCGGTACGGAACGCTTCCCGCACCCCGTCCATCCCGAAAATGATGCCGCCGGTTGGAAAGTCCGGAGCCTTAACAAACTGCATGAGTTCCTCAATAGTAATGTCCGGATTATCAACCATGGCCATCACGCCGTCCACCACTTCATTGAGGTTGTGGGGGAGCATATTGGTGGCCATACCGACGGCGATACCGGAAGCACCATTGACCAACAGGTTCGGGATACGGGTGGGCATCACCGTGGGCTCCTTCAGGGTATCGTCGAAGTTGAGCTGGAAGTCTACGGTATCCTTGTCGAGGTCACCCAATATGCTGTCGGAGATGCGCTGCAGGCGGGCTTCGGTGTAGCGCATGGCCGCGGGACTGTCGCCGTCCATCGAGCCGAAGTTACCCTGTCCGTCGACGAGGGGATACCGGAGCGACCAGTCCTGGGCCATCCGCACCATCGTATCGTACACCGAAGAGTCGCCGTGGGGGTGGTACTTACCGAGTACTTCCCCGACGATACGGGCCGATTTCTTGTGGGAGCTGCGGAAGCTCAGGCCCAGCTCAGACATTCCGAACAGTACGCGGCGGTGAACCGGTTTGAGTCCGTCGCGTACGTCCGGCAGGGCACGGCTTACGATTACCGACATCGAATAATCGATGTAGGCCGACTTCATCTGGTCTTCGATGTTGACCGGAATGATTCTTTGATTTGGCATTTATCTGGTTGTTTTAACGGGAAAGCTGCCCGGGGCTGGGGCGGGTTCGCGGGTGCACTAAGACGCCCGGAAAACATTGCTTCCACCTTCCCGCGAAGGTACAAAAATCGTGCCTGAAATCCTACCGCAACCAAAGCTAATTTGGTCCGTTGTGCTCACCTTCCGGCAGGCACGGAAAAGTCAGTAAAGCCCTACGGGGAAGGAGCTTCGAAAAAGGAGGCAAGGGGCCTTAGTGCACCTCGCTGCACCCGCGTTCACGCCCGTCTCGCGTGCGGTTTTTTCGTCACGGATTACGGGGCCTCGGCCAGGCTTACCTGCCGTTTGCGCAGGGTACCCTCGTCTGCCGTTTGGTGCAGCACGCCCTCTTCGCCCGGATCGATTTCGGCGGCGTTGCCCTCATCGGTGTCGAGGTGCATTTCCAGGCGGTAATCGGGAGAAACGCGGATGAGGACATTTCCGAAGGTGAGCGACCGTTCGCCGCTGCCGACGGCCACTTCCACGATGTCGCGGTCCCGGACCCCGAAGGTGGCGGCGTCCTGCGGAG
The DNA here is from genome assembly GCA_038258275.1 of Chitinophagales bacterium. Taxonomy (GTDB): domain Bacteria; phylum Bacteroidota; class Bacteroidia; order Chitinophagales; family Saprospiraceae; genus Neolewinella. The sequence goes on from JBBSPZ010000002.1 coordinate 121,461, forward strand.
TCATGTGAATATGGCGCCAGGCACAGATCACGCCCTCCTTCAGGTCGTGGGTGCCGGCCGGCCCGATGAGGCGGCACCCGGGGGTATTGGCCACCTTTCCCGAGTCCCGCACCGGCGCGTCGATGCCCAGAAAGAACTCGTCCGTGCGGCTGATCTCCAGCTGGTCCGCGCTCCGTACCGGACCCAGCACCCGCACCCGTTCGATGGTATTGCGCGGCCCGACGACGGTGACGGTTTCCTCGGCGGCGAACTGCCCCGGCTGGCTCAGCCATTTCTTCACCTGCAGCTCGTGGCCCGGTCCGAAGAGGAGGTCCACGGTTTCCCGCCGCAGGTGGACGTGGCGGGCGGAGATGGCTACGGGGATGGTGGGCAGCCCGTTTACGGTGTCGGCCTTTTCGATCAATTTGCCCACCTCACGGGCGATGGCGAGCTGCTCGTCGGTCCGCACCGCCAGCAGTTTTACCCGGCTGTGCTGCATGCTAAAGTCGGCGACCGGAACGGTATCCGACAGCTTGGTCGTAGCATTCTTGTCCTCATTGATGATGGCACCGAGGTAGTCCAGCCGCTGGCTGGCCCGGTGGCGGATGACCGGGCTGTTCTCGCCGACGCCCCCGGTAAACACGATGGCATCCACGCCCCCCATCACGGCGGCGTACGCACCGATGTACTTGCGGATGCGGTGGGTAAATACCTGTACGGCCAGCTGGCAGTCGGCGTCGCCCTCGGTCGATTTTTGTAGGATGACGCGCATATCATTGCCGGCCCCCGATAGCCCGGCGAGGCCGGACTGGCGGTTCAGCATTTCGTCGATTTCGCCGGGGCTCATGCCGGCCTGTTCGTGGAGGTAATTCAGCAGACCCGGGTCGATATCGCCGGAGCGGGTACCCATCACCAACCCCTCCAGCGGGGTCATGCCCATGCTGGTCTCCACCGAGCGCCCGAATTCGATGGCCGCTACCGAACAACCGTTGCCGAGGTGGCAACTGATGAGCCGGAGGTCGCGGGGCTCGGCCCCGAGGAAGGTAGCGGCCTTGGCGGCTACGTACTTGTGGCTGGTGCCGTGAAAACCGTAGCGGCGGATGCCGTGGGCTTCCAGCAGTGCTTTGGGCAGGGCGTAGGTCTGCGCCCGCTGCGGCATGTTGCGGTGGAAAGCGGTGTCAAAAACGGCAAAGTGGTCTACCGTGGGGAAGAGTTCCTGCGCCGCGCGGATACCGCGCAGGTTGATGGGGTTGTGCAGGGGGGCTAGTTTGCTGAGTTGGCCGATCCTGTCGGCAACCTCCTCGTCCACCCGTACCGCCCGGTCGAATTCTTTGCCGCCGTGGACGACGCGGTGGGCTACTCCGGCGATGTCCGTGCCGCTCAGTTTATCCCGCAGGGCTTCGAGGCATACGCCGATGGCCCGGTCGGGACCGCGGCATTCCAGTTCGAGGCTGCTGCCGTCGGAAAATTCGATGGAGGGGGCATCCAGCAGCCGTTCGGCGTTCATTTCCAGGCCCCGCGCGCCGGTGGCGGGGTCGATCACGGCGGCCTTGACCGAGGAAGAGCCGGCGTTGATTACGAGAATTTGCAACGGGGTTAAGTTTTGGGGTTCCCAGCACTAACGTACGTCCGCGGCGCGGGTTGGGTCCCCGGGCGATTCCGACTGGTTTATGACCGGGAGCTGTGGGCGGGAGTTGCTTACTGGCGTGATCGCGGGTGCCGTGCGCATCCGAATTTCGGGGAGCACGCGGGATGGGGAACCCTACAGTTTTGCTCCGCACGTGCGTGGGAACTGTTGCGTAAGCTATTTTTCACCGAACTTCCAATTTTCCCCGAAACCAAACCATCCTCAACCAGTTTGTTCAAGCATGATGCATGACCACGATACGGTACACCCCTACGGCGAAGCCGACTCCAAGAAAGCCGAGGTAGGCAGGATGTTCGACTCCATCGCGCCTACCTACGATCTCCTGAATCGCGGTACCTCCCTGGGCGTCGATACCCTGTGGCGGAAGAAGATGATCGCTGAACTGGACCCCGCCGTCCACCGCCAACTTCTCGACGTAGCCACCGGTACCGCTGATGTCGCTATTCAGACCGTCCTGCGCACCGGTGCCAAACACGTCACCGGCCTGGACCTCAGCGAGGGAATGCTGGCCTACGGCCGCATCAAGGTGAGCAAGGCGGGCCTGGAGGAGCGCATTACCCTGGAGCAGGGCGACAGCGAGAACCTCCCCTACGCCGACGCGGCATTCGATGCCGTGACGGCCGCCTTCGGTGTACGGAACTTCGAAAACCTCGAGCGGGGACTGGCAGAAATGCGCCGCGTCCTCCGGCCCGGAGGAAAATTGGTGGTCCTGGAATTCAGTCGGATCCGCTACGCACCGATCCGCTGGGGCTTTAATCTCTACTTTGGCAAAATTATGCCGTTGATTGGCCGTTTACAGAGCAAAGACCCCCGCGCGTATGCCTACCTCTTTGAGAGCGTACAGGCCTTTCCGAGCGGAAACGATTTCCTTGCGATCCTCGACCGGGTCGGCTATAACAACACTGAATGCCAAGCACTAACCTTCGGAATCGCTTCCATCTATACGGCTACCAAGTAGGGCTTACCTTGTTTTTCGTGGTTTTTCTCAGCACCTGCGCCCACGCCCAATTCGTCGGTGGCCGGAACAAGAATTTCTTCGATTTCCAGTCGAAGGACTACTACTTCGGAATCACTTTGGGGTTTAACTCGAGCCGCTACACCCCCTTTCGCAGCAAGGATTTCATTTATACCGACAGCATCGTCGCGGTGGAGAGCCTCAACGGGCCGGGCTTTAACCTCAACCTGATCGGCAACCTCAAGCTGGGCAAGTACTTCGACTTCCGCTTCACCCCGGGCTTCAGCTTCGCCGAGCGGAACCTCAACTACACCCAGAGTAGCGTACGCCGGGTGGAGACGCAGGAGAAGGTGCAGTCGGTATTCATCGAAATGCCCTTCTACTTCCGGTATAAATCGGCGCCCTACCGCGACAAGCGGCTCTTCCTGATCGCGGGCATGAAGTACAGCTTCGACGTAGCCAGTGAGGCCCGCAGCCGCCAGGCCGAGGAGCTGGTGCGGATCAGCCCCCACGATTACTCCATCGAGTACGGGGCCGGCATCCAGATCTTCTTCCCCTACTTTATCCTCTCGCCGGAGTTCAAGATCAGCCACGGCATCGGCAACGGCCTGCTGTTCAATCCGACCCTGCCCGAAAGCCGGGTGCTGGAAAAGGTGACGAGCCGCACCTTCACCCTGTCGTTCCACATCGAGGGATAGGGCTTGCTTTAGCGGTTGATGGCCCGTACGATGGCGGCAAATCCTTCCGAATCCAGGCTGGCGCCACCGACCAGGCCACCGTCTACGTCCGCCTCGGCAAAGAGCTCCGCCGCGTTGTTGGGCTTAACCGAACCGCCATAGAGAATGGTCATGTTTGCGGCTACCTCGCTACCAAACTGGTTGGAGATCATGCGGCGGATGTATTCGTGCATTTTTTCGGCCTGCTCCTTGGATGCCGTGACACCGGTACCGATGGCCCATACGGGCTCGTAGGCGATCACGATCCGCGCCACTTGGTCGGGGGAGAGGGACGAAAAGGCTTCCTCGATCTGCTTACCTACAACCACGTCCTGGTTATTGGCCTGGCGGATGTCGAGTTTCTCTCCGCAGCAGTAAATGGGCGTGAGTCCGGCCTCCAGGGCGCGGATGATCTTCAGGTTGATGACCTGGTCGTCTTCATGGAAGTACTCCCGCCGCTCGCTGTGGCCCAGTATGACGTATTCAATTCCGGCATCCACCAGCATTTCCGCGCTGATCTCGCCGGTATAGGCGCCGCTGGCCTCCTGGTGCATATTCTGGGCGGCTACAAAGTAGTCGGGATGTCCTTTTACCAACTCCTGGACGGCCATCAGCTGAATGGCGGGTACCCCGAAAACCACCTTCGTGGAGGGAGTGCCTACCCGTTGCATCACCTCCCTGACCAGGGCGGTGCCGCTGGTAGGCGTAGTATTCATTTTCCAGTTTCCTGCGACCATCGTGCGGCTCATAGTGTGAAATTTCGGGTAGAGTGGTAGTTAAGATCGTTTGGCCTCGTTGCGGGCAATAGCGTGGCCGGGCCGGCTCCACTTGATCCGCTGCTTCTCGGTCGGCGGACCGGGGTCAGCCGTAGGTACCGGCCGCTCGCCCTTGGCGTAGGCAGCGGTAGGCCGCAGCCCCAGGGCATTGAACAGTTCCATGTCCGCGAAGGCCCCGGGATTGGGGGTGGTGAGCAGTTTGTCGCCCGCAAAGATGCTGCCGGCTCCCGCGAAGAAGCAGAGGGCCTGCCCTTCCGGGGTCATGTTGGTACGGCCCGCGCTCAGGCGGACCGTAGTGGTGGGCAGGACGATGCGGGTCACCGCGATCATGCGCACCATCTCGAAGATATCGACGGGCGTCTGGTCCTCGAGCGGCGTACCCTCCACCGCCACGAGGGCGTTGATGGGAACCGATTCGGGGACTGGATCGAGAGAGGCCAGGGTCATGAGCATTTTGAGGCGGTCGTCCACCGATTCTCCCATGCCGATGATGCCGCCGGAGCAAACGGTCAGGCCAGCCTTGCGGGCATTACCAATGGTTTCGAGGCGGTCGCCGTAGCCGCGGGTAGAAATGACTTCCTTGTAGTATTCCTCGCTGCTGTCTAGGTTGTGGTTGTAGGCGTAGAGGCCGGCGGCGGCCAGGCGTTCGGCCTGGTTGGGGGTAAGCATGCCGAGGGTGGCGCAGACTTCCATGTCCAGGCCGTTCACGGTCCGCACCAGGTCGAGTACCTGCTCGAATTCTGCGTCGTCGCGCACGTTCCGCCAGGCGGCACCCATGCACAGGCGGCTGCTCCCGAGGCCCTTGGCGCGTTCGGCGGCGGTCTTTACCTGCTCCACGGTCATCAGGGCGTTCTCCTCGATGTCGGTGTGGTAGCGGGCGGCCTGGGGGCAGTAGCCGCAGTCTTCCGGACAGCCTCCGGTCTTGATGCTGACGAGGCTGGATACCTGTACTTCGTTGGGGTCGTGGTGCTGCCGGTGGACGGTGGCGGCACGAAAGAGCAGCTCCATGAGCGGACTGTGGTGCAACTCTTGCAGTTCGGCCAGGGTCCAGGGAGCGATGAGGGTAGTTGTCTGGGCGGTCATGGGCGGCAAATATAGGAAAGATCGGGGGCCGGCCCGGACTACTTTCCGATCGCGTAGATCCGCCACCACTTTTGCCGGTCCACCCAGCCGAACACGTTTACGTCATCTGCCCAGGCGGGTCGGTCGGTGTACACCAGGGTGGCCTGCTGCGGGGGAGGGGCGGCCTCTCGACTCCGGACCAGATAGAGGCACTGGCCGGGGCCGCAGGTGCCGGGTCCGCCCGTAAATGCAGTGTCTATCCGTACGCCCGGGCGCAGGAAGTAACGGGAAACGGCGCCCTCGGCGACGATGATCTCCGCATCCGGTCCGGTCAGGGTCAGGGAAGTACCGTAGTGATCGTACACAAATTGCTGGGGTGCGATCTCCGAGGCTGCCGAGCGCACCACGACGGACGCCAGCAGGAGGAGGTTGATGCCCCACAGGAGGTTTATTCCCAGGCGAGCATACTTTTTTTCGGACCATTCCTCCCCGAACCGCTGCTCCAGCTGGCGGCCCGCTCCGAGGATCAGCACCGGCAGCAGGGGGATCAGCGGAAACAGGAAGCGGACGTCCTTACGCGCCAGCAGGGAGTGGGCCACGACGAATACGCCGACCATCCAGCTGAGGGGATCCCGGCGGTAGGCCCAGCAGAACGCGATGGTGGCCAGGAGGTACACGATGCTCAGGGGCGGGATGCCGCGCAGGAAGACCAGTTCCAGGTAACCGTACCAGGGCTCGGTGCCGTAGGTAGCCGCCTTCCCCTCGATGAGGTTGGCGGCGAGGTAGTTCCAGGCCGGCAGCGTCCACTCGCCGTAGAGCCAGTAGGTAAGCGGATACGCCAGGAGCAGGGCCGCCAGCCCCCCCGCGACCAGCAGGACAACCGTTCTCCAGTGCTCGCGGTGAACGAAGAGCAGCCAGACTCCGAATCCTGCGGCTGCCAGGGCAACCTGGTACCGAAAGAGAAAGGCGATCCCGAAGAGCATGCCCGCGAAAAAAGCACTCCGCCCACCACCCGGTGTGAAGCGCCGGTGGTCGGGTCCGTCCCGCAGGGGGTAGGTGAGCAGGGCCGCGACCAGGGTGAGGCCGGACCAGTTTTCGCTGGAAAAGCGGACGCCATTGTAGTACCAGCACCAATGGAACAGGAGCAACAGCGCAAACCACCGGATCCACTTTCCTTTCGCCAGCGTGGCGTACCTGCGGTGGAGCAGGTAGGCGATCCACAGGGAAAAGCCGGCGGAGAACAGCCGCAGCACCAGGGCGACGTGGAAGGGATTGGCCGGCTCGCCCAGCCCCATGGCACGGTAGGTGAGGTAGGCCATGGCGGGTTGGAGTGCCGGGCGCATCCGGTCGTGAAATTCCCAGGGAAGATCGGAGGCTTCGGCCAGCCCAAGCTTGTAGGCGGCAAACTCCAAAATCTGGAAGTGCTCATCGCGCTGGTGGTGCCCCGTGGAGCATACCGCGGTCAGGACCAGCAGGGCTGCGGCAATCCACCAGTAGCGCTTATTCATGGGTGCGGTCATGGCCGGGAGTGGGGAGCAGGAACCCTTCTTCCCGGTGAAGGGAATCCGCGGCGGTCAGGAAAAGCGCATTCAGGTCGGGCTGACCGGCGTCCACCCAGCAGCTGTACCATACCGAACCGACGCTGTGGATGGCCGCCCGGAAGCGGGCTTCCACCATCCCGTTCATGGCGTCCGACCACGCCCGGGAAAATTCGCTGCACTGCGTGCGGACCTCTCTTCCCAGTCGCTCCTCGTAACACAATTGCTGATCCGGGGGAAATTGGTCGCGCAGGCGCTGCTCGGTGTGGAGGACGCTGTCGACCAGGGCGTGACTGGCCAGCACGATGTCCCAGTAGTAAGTTTCCGGATCCTCGATGTACTCGGCCGGTCCGACGAAGTAGTCGTAGCGGTCGTCGGCAAAGAGCTCGGGCAGGCGACTTTCCCAGAATGCGTGGATGCCGGTCTGACCGGTCAGCTGGCCGTCGTAGTTTTCGGTGGTGTGGAGCGGAACGTGGGCATCGCCGACGTAATGACCCATCTCGGCGGCCAGCTGGAGGATGCGGTCGGTTTCGCCGGAAGCAAAGGCAAGCGTAAGCCTGCGGTGGTAGGCGGCCAGGTGGTAAGGAAGAATCCCGAATTCGGAGAATGCTTCCCGGACAGATCCCCATTCAATGTCTTCCGGGAAGCCTGCGGTGAGGAGGGAATCTGCCGGTACCGCCCCGGAGGTTTTGTAGAGGGCGGGCAACAGGCTGTTGTACCAGAGCCTGCGGTAATCGCGCAGGGGAAGATCGAGCGTTCGCTGTTCCGAAACCAGCAACACCCGCTCGCCGATGAGGGTGTCGTAGCGGAAGTGCAAGGTGTCTCCCGGCGCGGCGGAGGTCGAAATGACGGCGTGTTTGCCCACAGCATCGATATAGCGCCGCGGCAGGTCGGGGAAGGGCAGTTGGCCCCAGTGATCCAGGTCAATGTAGTGACGCACCGCCTCGTGGGCGGAGGCGTACCGTCGCTTGTCGGGGTCTACGGCGTGTTCGGCCAGGTAGTCGATCCCGCCGCGGAAAGCGGGCATCATCTCGGGGGGCAGGGTAAAGACGGCCAGCCGGTTGATGCGCCGGTGGCCGAAGAAGCCCCAGGGAGGAGACGAGTCGGTCGTAGACACGGCACCCGCGACCCCGCAGCAGAGCAGTAGCAAGAGTACGCTAGAACGAATCATAGCTCACCAGCAGGGGTTGGGTGGTTTCGATGGCGAGGAGGGCCCAATCCCGGCCACCGTTGATGAAGGCCGTGTAGGCGGTTAGCTCCTCGTCGGGGCTGTCGGGATGAAGGAAGCGTGGAAATACCTTGACCAGCTGTTCGTCCTGCCCCCGCTCCTTTAGCCGTATGATGGCGAAAGGGAGCACCTCGCGGGCCGCATCGATGGCGGGTCGGTCGCCGTTTTCGTAGCGGCTGATGAAGTACTTTTCGTACCGACTCAGTACGGCCTCGGCCGCCCCGCGGGATACCTCCCGGGCGGGCGGTCCCCCGGGATAAAACGAGGAAAGGCGGTAGGTGTCGCCAGCGCTACGATCCAGCCGGAAGCTTTCGCCGCGCTGGCGGGGATATTCGATGCTGAGGTATTCGACCTGCATCGGATCTGCCCGGAAGAGAACCTTCGACCGCCATTCATCCCCACGCAGGTTGAAGCGGTGGCGGAGGTTGCCCGACCACATGGGCAGGTGGACGATATATGGGTTTTCGCTGCCTTCCATGATGGCGGCGGTGCCTAGCTCCCCATTGGCGCCACCGCCGACGTAGTAGCCGCGCAGCTTCTTGCCTGCCTCGTCAAAAAGCTGGACCAGGATGCCGCCGCCGGCCAGGTTGCGCACCAGATTGGGAATGGCCTTACTGGTCGGCAGGGTCTGTACCGAAATTTGGCGTACAGCCTGCAGCAAATTCTTCATCGCGTTCTCGTTGGCCGGGTAGCCGTCGTACGTCCATCCCCTAGGTCCGCCGCGCTCGAGGGTGGCCTGGTTGCCCTCCCGGTCGGCGATAAAGATGCGGTGGATGTGTCCCACCTCGGGGTAGGCGAAGTCGCGGTCGTGGGCGCTGGCGGTACCGGGGCCACGCGTCATCGCGTACCAGGCAATTCCACCGAGCAACAGTACGGCAATGAGGAGGATCAGGGTGCGTTTCATCTCAGTTAGCTTGCGTACCGTCTGCGGCGTATGAGGTTAAAGACCAGGCCGAAGGCGGCGAGCACCACCAGGGGGAGCGCCAGGTTCAGCAGGCGCCAGTATCCGGCTTCGGCCAGGGCCTGATTTTGGTCGAGGAGGCGAAGCTTCACCTGTTTGCTCCGGCTGGTGATCACTCCTCTGGGGTTTAGCAGGTACTCTACCGCGTTGAGCATAAAATCTTTATTGGCGTAGGGAATCTTGGAGTAGGGATTGAGTCCTAAAAATCCCACCTCCCCGCGGCTGTTTACGCTGTTGGCCAGGACATCGCCGTCGCTGATCACGATCATGTTCGTCTGGGCGGACTCGGCCCGGTACTGCAGTCCGTTCTCCCGCAGCAGTTGCTCGTTCTCGCGACTGAGGCGGTTGGCGTAGGGGCTCTGGAACCTGCCCTGCAACAGTACGGCCAGGGGCAGGTTCTTTTCGTTGAAGCGATCGAGGTCGACACTAAATTTCTGGGCGTCGAGGTCGATCGGCGACGGCAATCGCTGCCGCCGGGAATTGTCGCTGCTGGCCAGCAGTACCGTCCCGGTGACGTTTTCCTGCTTGCCGACGAGCTCGATGAGGGTAGGGTAGCGGAGGTCCACCCCGTCCAGGTTCTGCACGATCGGGTTATCGCCCACCGGCAGGGCGAGCACGTGGTAGGGGAAGGGCACGAGGGACACTTTCGGACCACTCTGGCCCTGAGTGGTGGCAATCGGTATGGGGGTATTGATGAGATCCAGGACCAGCTGGTTGCCGAGGCGGAATCCGTACTGGAAGAAGAGATCCTCCAGGCCCGTAGAACGCGATTCGGGGTAGGCCTCGCCCGTTTGCCTTAAGCTGTCGAAGTCCATGGCCACCGCATCGATGGCCCAGATGACTTTGCCGCCATTCATGACGTATTGGTCCAGCTTAAACGCCTCGAAGTCGGTAAAGGGCACGGTGGGCTTGGCTACGATGAGCAGGTCGATCTCCCGGGGCAGGGTAGCGAAACTATCGAGATAGACCGGACCGACCTCGTAGTTCTTGCGCAGTTCGCTGACCAGGTCGGCAGACTGGAGATTGCTCAACTCCCCGTTGCCGAGGGCGAAGCCGACCACCGGCCGGTCATCATCGGTAAGGCCGTCGATGGCCTGGGTGAACTTGTACTCCAGCAGGCTGCCCGCCTGGTTGAGTTGCTGCTCGATGGAGACGTCCGGCCGGGTCGTCTGGATCAACGGTACGATGCGTTGGCGGTCGCCGTAGTACACCAGGGCGTAGGGATAGATGGCGCGGGTGGTGCGTTCCCCGGCCGATCGCTGATAATCCGTCATCGGGACGATCCCGTCCTGCAGCATGGCCTCCTGTCGCTGCCGGATGTCGTCTTCGCTGCCGGTGAGGGGATCGACGAACTCGAATTCGAGCTTGTCGGTGTAGCTGGTGAAATCCTCCAGCGTCTCCTCGACGGAGGTGCGCAGGCGCTGGTAGGAAGCGGGCAGGTCACCCTCGAGCAGGATCCGTACGTAGACCGGCTCCTCCAGGGCGGAGAGTTGGGCGCGGGTGTTTTCCGTCAGCGTAAACCGGTTATCCTCCGTCAGATCGAGCGCTCCGTACAGGCGGGTCCCCCCCAGCCGGGCGTTTGCCAGCACGTTGATCACGACCAGCAGGACCAGGGCCAGGGCGAACTGGATCAGGGACTGGAGGCGGTATTTTCGTTCAAGTGGGGGCATGGCAGGGATGGGCCGCGAAGATAAAGCACTTACATTTGGTGGCCTGTCCGCTGGATTTCAATGAAAAAGTTACTCCTTTTCCTCGCCGTGTTCCTCCTGCTCTACCTGGGCATCACTTTCGTGATGAGCTCACTGGTCCTGGACACCCCTAACCGCAGCCTCGACGAATCCTACGCCATCGGTGCCGGGCAGTGGAAGCTGAACCTAGACAGCCTGCAAGCCGCCCTGCCGCCCGCCGAGGCGGTTGAATTCCCGAGTCCCGTAGACGGTACCGTGTTGCGCGGCTGGCTCTACCGCCGGGCCGGTGCCCGCTGCGGCGTGATCTTCAGTCACGGGTACCACGACAACCGGGTGAGTATGCTCAAGTATACCCCCTACTTCGATCGGTGCAGCTGCGACTTGCTGCTCTACGATCACCGGGGCTTCGGCAAAAGTGACGAGGCATACGCGACGGGAGGCATCAATGAGGCCACCGATCTCCTTGCTGCCCACGCGTTTTTGCGCAAGGAAACGGGACTCGCCGACGACCGCATCGGCTGGTTCGGCGAAAGTTGGGGCGCCTCCACGGCCCTGCAGGCCGCCGGCCGGGGAGCAGTACATCCTGCCTGGGTCATCGCCGAAAGTCCCTATACCGACTGGGAAACCGCAGTGGTCGAACGCGGCGTCCGGGACTACGGTCCGGCGCTTTCCCTTCTGACGCCCACCACCTTTTGGTGGGTTTCCCGGCGTAGCGAAACGGAATTCTACACCGCCAGCCCGCTGCGGGCAGCCCCCGCCATTGAGGTGCCCGTCTTGTTGTTCCACTCCCTGGCCGATACCCTGACTGCCCCCGCCCAGTCGGACCGGATCGCGGAGCGCATTCGTCCGGACCTACTCACTTACCACCCGCTGGACTGGGGCGCCTGGCACGCCCATAATGTTGTCTGGCGTGGACGGGAGTACGAAGCACTGATCGAAGAATTCGTCAAGCGGGTACGACCGGACTTTTGCGCGACGGAGTGAGGGAGGTAGCAAAACCGACGGATTGTCGTCGCATATTCTTCGGCGGCGCTTTCGCGTTGTACCTTTGAATATTCCCACTGACGTGCTGTCCTTAGACTATTTCCTTTTCAATCAGCACCTTACATGATGCATACCAGTCGATTTGCCGCCCTTCTCTTTTTGCTCGCGCTCTTCACGGCCTGTGGAGAGGACATCAATCCTAACTACCAGGAAGAAGTCGCCAACCCGGAGTATTTCCACCGCTCGGTAAAGCAGCTTACCGACGTGATCGTCCACGACATCTTTTCTCCGCCCGTAGCCAGCCGGATCTATTCCTATTCCAGCATCGCGGGCTACGAGGCCATGGCCGCCGGTGACCCGAACCTCCGGAGTCTCGCCGGCCAAATCCCCCACCTGACCCCCGCACCCGCGCCCCCCGCCCATACGGAAATCGCCTTCCCCCTGGCCGCCGTAACGGCGCAATTGAAGGTGGGTAAAAGTCTGATCTTCAGCGAGCCTAAGCTTGATGAGTACCGGGACCAGCTCTTCGCGGAAATTCGGGAGATCGGGATGCCGGAGGAGGTTTTCAAGGCTTCCGTAGCGTACGGAGAGCTCGTCGCCGACCACATCATCAGCTGGTACGGCGGGGATATGTACAAGCAGACCCGCACCTTCCCGAAGTATTCCATTACCGACGACGAGACCAAGTGGCAGCCTACGCCGCCGGACTATATGGACGGCATTGAGCCCAGCTGGATGAAAATCCGCCCGTTCGCCCTGGATAGTGCCAGCCAGTTCCGCCCCCTGCCGCCCACCGAATTCAGCCTCGATCCCAACAGCCAGTGGATGAAGGAAGCCATGGAGGTGTATACCGTTTTCAGCGGCGTGGAGGAGAAAGAATCCGCCCAGCGACAGGCCATCGCCCAGTTCTGGGATTGCAATCCCTACGTCAGCCACACCGTAGGCCACCTGATGTTTGCCACCAAGAAGATCACCCCCGGGGGCCATTGGATCAATATTTCCGCCATCACCGCCAAGCAGGCCGATGCGGACTTCGCAAAGACCGTCGAGACCTATGCCCTGGTGAGCATGGCCATGTACGACGCCTTCATCAGCTGCTGGGAAGAGAAGTACCGCAGCAGGCTCGTGCGGCCCGAAACCTTCATCAACCGCCACATCGACGAGGAGTGGCGCCCCCTGCTACAGACGCCCCCCTTCCCCGAACACACGAGCGGGCACTCGGTCGTCAGCCGCGCCTGCGCGATCGTGCTGACCGACCTCTACGGAGATCATTTCGCCTACGCCGACGACAGCGAGGAGGAATACGACCTGCCGACGCGGAAGTACGAGAGTTTCCTGGCGGCCAGTGAAGAGGCGGCCATCAGTCGCCTCTACGGGGGTATCCACTACCGTCCCTCCATCGATTACGGGATCAGGCAGGGAGAACTGGTCGGCAAACACGTGCTGGAGCGCATCGATACCCGTCCTAAAATCACCCAGGTCCAACCCCAGTGAATTTTGCACTCCTGCTGATCGGACAATTGATCTTCTATTCTTTGATCATGCTGTTCGACGAATACGCTGGTACCCTCCTGGCCCTCATTTTGGGAGCCATCTGCCTAGCCATCTGGGTACTGAGTCACCTGGTGGAGCTCGTTCAGCCCAGTCGAGTGAGCCGCTCCTACTATACCTACTTGATCACCGGCTGGATTGCCCCTTTTTTAGCTCTCGCGACCTTCATCGCGCTGCGTGGTGGTGTGGGCTGGCTATAGCTCTGAACAACTGCCGTCCCGAACCGCTTGAAGTTGGGATATGAAGAGATTTATCGCCTATTCCCGCGGACGGTTTTCCGCTTTCGGCTATGCCTTTCAGGGGGCCTACGACCTCCTGGTTAATCAGGCACCCTCCAAGATTCACGTCGCTGCTTTTATCCTCATGGTCGCCCTGAGCTGGTGGCTGGAGTTTCCGCTGTGGAAGTGGGTGGCCGTGCTGCTCTGCTCCGGCTTGGTCCTTTCCGCCGAAGCTTTAAATACGGCGGTGGAATACGTGGTGGACCTCGTCAGTCCCGAATACCACATCCTGGCCGGAAAGGCGAAAGACGTTGCGGCCGCGGGGGTGCTGTTCTCGGCGGTCTTTTCCGGACTGGTGGCGATCCTGCTGATTTACGACGCGATCTGGGGGTGAACTGGGATGCAGGAAGCCCCCGGCGGGCCGGGCTTGAGACCGCTGCGCGGGGGACATTAGACGCGGCACCACCAGCACCCAGCACCCAGCACCCCTAATACGTCTTAATCATATTATCAGGCACCAGCAGCATATAGTCCGCCTTCCCGGCAAACTCAGGTTCCAGGGTGTCGATAGTGGGTTGTTCGAGGGTGGTGATGGTCACGACCTTGAGCTGGGGTTTATACTGACGGAGGTACCAGGCGATGCCTTCGCGGTCGTCGCTGTGGTAGCTGCCGTTGAGGTGGAGAAAGGGGCGTCCCGGACGGACACTCTTGGCAATGAACCAGGCCATGGTGGCGTCCTTGATGGCCTGGGCCTTGGGGAAGTTTTCCCCGTTGTGTCCCGGACCCATGCCTTCCATCTGCATGGATTTGTAGCTCTTTAGCTCGGGGTCGTAGGGTGGGGGAAGCGGGGGCAAATATACCTGATCTTCCGCCGGAAGGGACCGCAGAACCACGAACCCACGCTGGAAAACCATGCGGGCAAACCGGCGGGGCGTATTGGTCGCGATGACGCGCGCCTTGGTTTTGCGGGCCTGCTGCAGCAGGGGGAGATAATCGGTATTGAAATTGGGCCAGACTCCGCCAATGAGGCTGTCGAGTTGGGCGACGGAGAGGCTGTCGGCCATGAACCGGTCGAGGGCCTCCTGTTCGTCGGTTTCAAACATCTCGAGCCCCAGGTCGTAAGCGCCCAGCCGTTTGGCGATCTCGACTTCCATCCAGTGGGCCATGGGGTTGTCGTGGTATTCGCCGAACAGGATCACGTCGGCAGTGGCCAGCTCCTTCATCATTTTGTTGAAGGATACTTCCTTGCCCTTTTCGTTGGTGAGTGCGAAGGCGCGGGGATTGCCCTGGGCACCGGCGATACCGGAAAGGAGCAGCAGCGGAAGTAGAAATCGAATGGTCATACGGGGAAGGTAAAAAGGGTCGGGGACATCCCGTCGGGGATCACTCCCCGAAAGAACGTCCCCGCTCCGGCCTTAGTACGGCATTTCGCCACCCGTGGCGCCCATCACCTCGCCGGTGATATAGCTGGCCTCCTGGGAGGCGAGGAGGACGTATACGGCGGAAAGCTCCACCGGCTGCCCCGGGCGTTTCAGCAGGGTAGTGCTGCCGAACTTCTCAATCTTATCCTGGGGTTGTCCGCCCGAAGATTGCAGCGGCGTCCAGAAAGGTCCGGGTGCCACGGCATTCACGCGGATTCCTTTTTTGGCTACCTGAGCGGCCAGGGCCTTGGTGAAGGCTACGTTGCTGGCCTTCGTCTGGGCGTAGTCGATGAGGTTGGCGGAGGGTTCAAAGGACTGCACCGAGGCCGTATTGATGATGGAGGCACCGGCTTCCATATGCTTCAGGGCTGCCTTGGTGATCCAGAAGGGAGCAAAGACGTTGGTTTTGAAGGTATTTGTGAACTGCTCGGTGGTCAGCTCGCTGATGTCCTGCTGGGCGGTCTGGCGGCCGGCGTTGTTGACGAGGATATCGAGGCCTCCTAACTTTTTGACGGCCGTTTCTACCAGTTCGTTGCAGAAGGCTTCGTCGGTAATGTCACCGGGGATGGCAACACCGATGCGCCCCTCGGCTTCGATCAGCTTGATCACTTCCTGGGCGTTCTGCTCCTCGGTGGGCAGGTAGTTGATGGCTACATCGGCCCCCTCCCGGGCGTAGGCGATGGCGGCGGCGCGTCCGATGCCGGAGTCGCCCCCGGTAATGAGGGCCTTCCGGTCCTTGAGGCGTCCGAATCCTACGTAGCTTTCCTCGCCGTGGTCGGGTTCGGGGTCCATTTTATTGACGGAGCCCGGGCGGTTCTGCGGCTGCCGGGGGAAGGGTGGCTGGGGATACTGCGTCAGGGGGTTTTGCTTGCGGTAGCGGTCGGTCAGGTGATCGGTGGTCTTCATACGTTTAACATGGTTTACTTATGCAATTTGTAGGGATAACCGGAAGCTTTTGGCATATGTTTGGCTTCCCGTTGCTTACCAAACGCCAATACCTTGTTATCTACCCCTACCGCTTACTTCCCGCCCCTGGCCTGGTTTTTGGCCGCCATTCGGCAGGGCGGCTGGCAGTGGGAGGCCTGCGAGAACTACCAGAAAGGCGGGTGGCGCAACCGCTGCCGGATCGCGGGGGCCAACGGTCCGCTGCTCCTTTCGATCCCACTCGAAAAGGGCAAACACCAGCAGTTGCCCATCCGCGACGTCCGCATCAGTTACCGCGACGACTGGCCCCGGCAGCACGCGCAGGCCATCCGCTCAGCCTACGGGAGGGCGCCCTACTTCGAGCACTACGGTCCGCCGCTGCTGGAACTGTTGGAGCAGCGCCGGGAATTTCTCTGGGACTATAACGTGGCCCTGACGCAGCGGGTAATCCAACTCACCGGGCTGCGCGTGACCCTATCCCAGACTCCGGAATTTTTGGGCGGGGACGCAGGTGCAAGGAAGGTGACCCGGGACGTACCCGTCTACCGCCAGATCTTCGAGGAGCGGCACGGCTTCCTGGGTGGATTGTCGGTGATGGACGGGCTGTTCTGCCTGGGGCCGGAGTTACCGCTACTGGCTCACCAGCGGTAGATGAGGCGCAGGTCGAGCGGAATGTTGAAGGTGACCTCCTGGCCCGGTTCGTTCCGCGTGAACCACTCTTCCGCTCGCAAGAAACTCGCATAGCGGTCCTCCTGCCGGATCCGCTCGGAATGCCTGACCCGGCGCCAGCGCCAGCCTAGTCCGATCGACAGGTCCACGATGAACCGACCGACCGGATACTCGAAACCCACCATCCCGTTAACTGTAAGGGTAGTCGTGTGGACCCGGATGCTGTCCTGATATCCCGCTAGGGCGAAAAGCTCGGTCGTATCGGTTACCGGAAGGAAGGTGGCGACCGAGCGGTGCGATCGACGCAGGTAATCCGTACGCAGCTGGATGTACGGAGTGGGAGCAGTGGTCTGTTCCCCCTTATTCAAATACCGTCTCAGCGATAGGTGAAAGCGATTTCCCCGGTTGTCTTCCACCCTAGGGGCCCGCGGGATATGTTCGAACAAGCGCAGGTGACCAAGCTCTACGGCGTACCCGGCCGGCCACTTTATCCCGGCTCCGTAAAGCAGGCCGGGATTTACCGGGTTAATGGTTTTAAGGGGCGATATAAACACGTACGGTTGACCGGGGGAAGCGAATCCTTGGTCGGTAACTGATTGCGCGCGGAGGCCATGCGAAAGGCCCAAGGCGAGCGCGATCAGGAACAAGACGGGCGTGGTGCGACATATCATCTTGAAAGTTAACGAATCCCGTCTACTCCCCGCTGCTTTACCTTCGTAGCTATGACCAAGTTAATCGACGCCGGCCTCCAGGCCGATCGTGCCCGTCTCGAGGAGATCATCAAGCGCCTGCACGAGCTCACTATCCGCATCGGACACGAGGAGATGGCCCAGACCGTGAGTGACCTCCGCAACCGCATCTTCGAGCCCTTCATGTTCGTGATCGTGGGGGAGGTAAAGGCGGGCAAGTCCAGCTTCGTCAACGCCCTGCTCGATACCGGGGAGGAAATTGCCAAGGCGGCTCCCCAGCCGATGACGGATACCATCCAGCAGATCATCTACGGAGAGGAGCGCCGGGAGGTGACGGTCAACCCCTACCTGAAGAAAATCTTCCTGCCCGTAGAGATCCTGCGCGAGATCGCGATCGTCGATACCCCTGGTACCAACACCATCGTCGAGCACCACCAGGAGATCACCGAGCAGTTTATTCCCGCCAGCGACCTCATCGTCTTTGTCTTCGAAGCCAAGAACCCTTACCGGCAGTCAGCCTGGGATTTCTTCAAGTATATACACGGCGACTGGCGCAAGAAGACCATTTTCGTCCTCCAGCAGAAGGACCTCGCCACCGAGCAGGAACTGGAAGTGAACCTCGCCGGGGTGGCCGAGAAGGCCCGCAAGGAGGGGATTGATCAGCCCCAGGTCTTTGCCGTCTCCGCCAAGGTGGAGCAGGGTGGGGGAGCCGACAGCGGATTTGCTCCGCTGCGTACCTACATCTCCGACAACATCACCGGGGGCAAGGCGCCCCGCCTGAAACTTAACAACAGCGTGTTGACCGCTCAGACGATCAACGCCCGCATCGCTGACGGACTACTGGTACGCCGCAGTCAGTTCGAGGCAGACACCTATTTTCGGCAAGATATCCAGCAGACCCTCGACGAGCAGGTGGCCCAGAGCAACAAGCAAGTAGACCTGATGGTAGAAAACCTGCTGCTGACCTACGACGGCATCACCCGGGAAAAACTGGCCGAGCTGCGCGGTGGATTGAGCATGTTCGGACTGGTGAAACGCAGCGTAGCGTCCACCTTCGGCAGCACCCCCAGTGCCAAAACCTGGCTCGAAAACCTCGCCCGCGACCTGGAGACCGAGCTCAACGACAAGCTCCGCGCCCGCCTCAATGATAACGTGGTAGATCTGGCAGAGAGCATTCAACAGATGGTGAAGACTATCGACCTTAAGATCCGTAGCAGCCAGACGATTCTGAACAACGACCACGAAATCTTCAGCAACATTGCCGAGCGCCGGGAAAACGTTCTCCGTGACCTTCAGGACCAGTTCAATCGCTTCGTCAGCAAGACCGAAAACTTCACCGACGAGAGCCTCTTCGCCGACCGCGAGAACCTGGCCCCAAACCTGGCGGCGGGTGGCGGCATAGCGGCCCTGGGGGTGATCCTCATGGCCCTGAGCACCCTGCCCGTGGTGGACGTCACCGGGGGCGTACTGACGACGGTGGGCATCATTTTCGCCGGCTTCAGCACCCGGGGCACGCGCCGCCGGATCGTGGAGAGTTTCGAACAGGAGATCACCACCGGGCGCAGCCGGCTGGCGGGCGAGCTGGAGGAGAAGCTGAAAGTATACATCACTACCCTGCGCCGCCGCATCGAGGCCAATTTCTCCCGCTTCGATGAGATGCTGGATCGCGAAGAGAAGAACCTCCTCATTCTGGAAGGCACCTACCAGGAGGTAGACCGCGAGCTCGCAACGCTATCGCGGGAAATTTGATGCGGTACTTTCTGCTCGATAAACCCTACGACGTACTGAGCCAGTTTACCCGTGAACTGCCCGGGCACCGCACACTGGCCGACCTCTACGCCTTTCCCCCCCGGGTGTACCCCGTAGGTCGCCTCGACCGGGACTCGGAGGGCCTGCTGCTGCTCACCGACGATACCCGCCTGAATCATCGCCTGCTGAATCCCTCCTTCGCCCACCGACGCACGTACTGGGCCCAGGTAGAGGGGACGCCCTCGGAAGCGGCCATGCGGGAACTGGCGGCGGGGCCCACGATCCGCGCCAGGGGCAAGATCCTCGCATCCCGACCCCTGGAGGTTGCCCGCATTGCACCTGCGATCCCGCCCCGAATTCCTCCCATACGGGTGCGGCAGCACATTTCGGATAGCTGGTTGCAGCTCGGACTGACGGAAGGAAAGAACCGGCAGGTCCGGAAAGTGTGTGCCGCCGTGGGCCACCCCGTCCTGCGCCTGCTGCGCTACGCCATTGAAGACCTTACTCTGGAGGCGCTGAAGGGCCAAGTCGTCCGCGAAGTTGCGGGAGACTGGATTATGCCCCGCCTGAAGTTGGATATTAACTTATATTAGCGGAGAGTGGATTACGTTAACCTAAGGAAAGGAAGCATGGAGCTACTACGCAGAAAATTGGAGCAGTCGGCCTTTGGTGTGTGTGCCTGGCTGGGGGATAAAATGGGCATCCAACGGAGTCGGGTGCGGATTTACTTCATCTACCTCTCCTGCCTGTCGCTGGGCTCTTCCCTGCTGTTTTACTTCTTCGCCGCCTTTTGGCTGAATGTGCGGGAATATATGCGGGAGGGACGCCGACAAATGGGGCTTTAACGCGGGTAAACCCATGTTCCGGACACTTCTGTATGCATACATCAACCGCCTAATTTCCTGTAATTCTACCCCTCTCGTGAAATTCAAACTTGTGGTCTTCAGTGGCCTCTTTCTGTTGCGCCTTGCTTCGCTGGGTGCCCAGAATACTTACCTATCCGTCTCCGAGGTGGCCTCCACCTACGCGGTCAGCGCCCAGGCCCGGGCGGCAAACGTCGGCGATCACCTCCTTATTTACCAATTCGGGGGCGCCCGGGTGGAGACCCAGGGACCAGCCACCGGACAGGTCAGTGACCTGCGGGGTGCCGGACAGTACGCGCTCACGTCGGTCGCCCGCATACGTGGCGACACCCTCCATTTTTCCCAGGTTGTGCGGGGAAGTTTCGACGCAGCCTTTACCCAAGTCGTAACGGACGCGGGTGCACCCCGGCGGTCAGTAGGTGACGTGGAGGCCCCCCCCTTTGACGGGCGGGTCGGGGGAGTCGTTTTTCTAGCGGCATCCGAGCGCCTTACGGTGACGGGTACGATTGACGCCGCGGCAGCGGGGTTTCGGGGAGGAGCGGGGGTCCAGGCACCGGGAAGCTGTAATTTTCTGACCCAGGCGAACGAACTGACGTACCCGAGTGGCAACTTTCGCGGATCCAGCCGGGGGGAAGGGGTCAGTTCCGAAGAAACCGCCCGCGTCCTCGGCCGGGCACCCCTCGCCAATGGCGGCGGCGGCGGCAACGACCACAATACCGGTGGCGGCGGCGGTGCAAATGTATCGCCGGGCGGCATCGGCGCCACGAACATCGTCGCCGGTGCGCTGCTCTGCCGCGGACTCTTCCCCGGGTACGGCGGAAGTGCCCTCCCCCCGAACGTTGACCGCATCTACCTGGGCGGCGGCGGCGGGGCCGGTCACGCCAACAATACCGACGCTGCCGCCGGAGGGCGGGGAGGCGGGGTGGTCGTACTCTGGGCACCGGAGGTGATCTTTGCTCCAGGTGCCCGGGTGGTCGCCAACGGAGCGGATGCCAAAGCCATCAGTGGCGACGGGGCCGGCGGTGGCGGAGCCGGGGGCACTTTGCTCGTTTACTCCACCACCCTGACGGGTTCACCGGACATCAACCTGAGCGGGGGAGACGGGGGAAACACCCAAAATTTGCCGGACCGTTGCTTTGGTCCGGGTGGCGGCGGCGGCGGCGGCCGGATGTTGCTTACCGGCGACCAGGAAGGATTTGCCCCGGTCACCGACCTCGGCGGCGGCGCCCCCGGTCAGCGAATGGGGAGTAAGCTTTGCGGGCCGACGGAGTCGATCGGGACCTCCGGCGGAAACGGCGAAACTCAGCGCTTTGAGGATACCCGTCCCGTTAGTGGCTTTGCCCTGAGCCAGTCCGAAATCTGCACGTCGGAAATCCTCTACCTCACTGACAACAGCCGGGGAGCCGATTCCATCTTTTACCGGTTCGGGCCGAATGCCGCGAAGTTGGCACTTTCTATTGCTGGCGATCAGGTGGCCGTCACCTTTGCGGCTGGCCTGTCGGGCACCTTCTACAT
Organism: Chitinophagales bacterium; assembly: GCA_038258275.1. Lineage (GTDB taxonomy): Bacteria > Bacteroidota > Bacteroidia > Chitinophagales > Saprospiraceae > Neolewinella. Next base: position 142,595 of record JBBSPZ010000002.1, read on the forward strand.
CACCCAATGGCTGGTGGTCGGCTCGGATACCCTGGCGGGAGACCGTAAAACCCTCACCGTGGTGGGGTCGCCCACCGCGGATACGCTGTTGATCCGGGAAAGCGCCGATAGCATTACCCTGCAACTAGTGGGCGTGCGCAACGTAGAGGAGATTATCTATTCCCTGGGGAACGGGGAAACCATCAGCACCACCGATACCCTCCTGGGATACCGGTACGCGGAAGCGGGCACCTATCGTCCTTCCGCCATGCTGGTAAATCGCCGCTGTGGGAATACCTTCCTGGAGGGGCGAACGGTGAATCCCACGGAACGGGTTCGCGCCATAATTTTGGAAAAGGACCCCTCGGGCTGTGCCCCGCTGACCATCGACCCGCTGGATTTCAGCCGGGGAGACTACGGCGCGCGCCGGTGGGACTTTCCCGGGGGCACGCCCGAAACCTCTTCCGAGGAGCAGCCGACAGTCACCTACGCGAAACCCGGTCGTTACCGCGCGACCCTCACGCTTACGGGCGGCGGCGGCGGGGCAGATTCCGTCGCCACCATTACGGTGAACGTTTTCGATACCCCGGTCGCGGATTTTGACTACACGGCCGACGGTACCGAAGTGCGTTTTCGCAACCTCAGCGCTGGAGAAGAAACCAGCAGGTGGGCCTTCGGCGACGGCAGTGAGAGCAGTGAACGGGACCCTGTGCATACGTATGAACGTGCGGCGGCGTATACCGTAACCCTGGTCGCCCGCGGCAGCTACTGCTCGGACACCCTGCGCCAGGACGTAGTGCTCGAAGGAACCACCCCGGCAACCGATCTCCGCGCCGTGGGCATCTCCGTGTTCCCGAATCCAACCTCGGGCCGGGTGTACGTCACCGGACCCGCCACCCTAACCGGCCTGTTTGATTCCCGCGGACGGAAACTGGAGATCAGCGGAAAAACGGTGGACCTGACTAAGGAACCGGCGGGGCTTTACCTGCTGGGACTTCGCCACCATGGCAGAATCTATACGGTACCGATCGTACGACAATAAAGTCACGACCGATTGGCGGGCGCAGTCAGCCCAGGGGTTCAGCGGCGGTGGTCGCTGATCAGGTCTTCAATTCCTCCCCAATAACCGGGGGTGGGGAAATGGGGAGCGTAAGGGAGGTTCATAGCTGTGTGTTGTGAGGAATCTGAAACCTTCAAAACCAAAAGCGTTTTGAGTACAGTAAAAGTAGGGGGAAGTGTAGCGTCAATCCAGTCTAGAATATGTTAAAAGTATCCATTCCCTCGTTTTTTCTGAGTTTAACCTATGGCAGTTGCCCCGTTCAACCCCCTGATTGATTGGTCATTGCGGCTAAATGCCCTATCCGGGAACGGTATGCCGTGCTTTTTTCTGGTGGACTTTGAGGGCCGGCACCCCCGTTTGTGGCCCTTACAGACCCTTTCCAGTTCGGAAGTCCGCTTCAGCTTCCCCGGCCGGCCGGACGTCGCGCCCTCCCGCTGCGGGCCGCCGGTTAACCTGCAGGCAGCCGACCTGTCGGAAGGCGAGTTCCTGCCGGCCTTTCAACAGGTCCAGGCCGGCCTGCAGCGGGGGGACAGTTTTCTGGCCAACCTTACCTTTCCGACCCCGCTTACCCTCCACGGAGACTTGGCGGACGTATACGAACAAAGTGCCGCCAAATACCGGGTGCTGCTGACTGACCGTTTTGTGTCCTTCAGTCCGGAAACCTTCGTCACCATCAGCCCCTCGGGATACATCGAGAGCCGACCCATGAAGGGGACTGCGGCGGACTCCGCGGCCGGCCGGGCCTTTTTGCTCAACAGTCCTAAGGAAATTGCCGAACACGCAACGATCGTGGACCTGATCCGTAACGACCTGAGCCAGGTGGCGCGGGGAGTGCGCGTTATCGACTACCGTTACCTGCGCAGTGTGACCACGACTGCGGGGGGACTGGTGCAGACGAGCTCCAAAGTGGGAGGACAACTTCCGGCCGACTGGCGCGGACGCCTGGGGACGATACTCAGCACCCTGCTGCCGGCCGGTTCGGTCACCGGGGCACCGAAAGCGGCTACCCTCCGGCTGATCCGGGCAGCGGAGGGCAGCGACCGGGGCTACTACTGTGGTATCGCGGGCTACTTCGATGGGGAATCGGTGGACACCTGCGTCCTGATCCGCTTCATCGAGCAGGGCGGCGACCGGTATTTCTTCCGTTCCGGGGGAGGGATCACCGCCCAGAGCGACTGGCAGGAGGAGCTGCAGGAGCTGAGGTCCAAGGTCCGCATTCCCGTTCACGGATGACTGGAGTGCCACCGACTTATCTTCACGCCGTATTTTCCTCGTCCCCAAACTTATTTCGCAATTGTCCGATCCCGTACTCCTCGAAAGCATCCGCATCGAGGATGGTCAGTTGCCCCTCCTTTCTTTTCACCAGGAACGCGTGGACCGCTCCCGGAAAGTCTACTTCGCCAAGTCGCCGGCGTTCCGGCTCAGCGGCATCATAGATTCCCTCGACCTTCCCCAGACGGGGGTGCACAAACTGCGTCTCCTGTACGGTGCCGGGCTGCATCGGGCGGAGGTGGAACCCTATTCCGTGCGGCCGGTGAATTCCCTGCAGGTCGTGCACGCCGATGGCCTGCGGTACGGGCGCAAGTATGCGGACCGTCGGGACATACAGCAACTCTTCGCGCAACGCGGAAGCTGTGACGACATCATCCTGGTGCAGCGCAATCAGCTCACCGACTCCAGCTACGCCAACCTGGCACTCTACGATGGGAAACGCTGGTATACCCCCGCCTGGCCGCTGCTGCGCGGGACCCGGAGGGAGCAGCTGATCCGTCAGAAAATCATTCATCCCACGGTGATTCGCCTGCGCGACATCGCTTACTTTAAAGCCATCCGACTCATCAATGCCATGATGGAATGGGAGGAATGTCCCACCATCCGCTCCGAGGCGGTCCTGGTACCCTAAAGCATTTCCCGCTTGGGCTTCGACTTTTTTGCCAGCCGGTTGTACACTTGTCTATGCACAGCAAACAGAACTCTTCTGACCTTCCAGCGCCACTCGGTATCGCCATTGTTGGCCTCGGTGGCACGGTGGCCACCACGGCCGTGGCCGGTATCGACCTAATCCGTCAGGGCCTGCAGCGCACCGCCGGCTTGCCGCTCGCCGAACATCCCGAATTTGATCTTACCCCCTACGCCGCCATTCAGTTCCGGGGGTGGGATCTCTATCCCGTCGATTTGCATACCGCCGCCCGCGAGCATGGAGTACTCAGCCGCGATCAACTCGATGCCGCCGCCGCCACCCTGAGTGAAATCGAACCCTGGCCCGCGGTCAGCAACCGCAATTACTGCGCGGGGGTCGTAGGTGGCGCAGACAGTAAGGAAACCCACCGGGAACTGATCCGGGACATCCAGGATCGCCTCGACAGTTTTTCCGCCGAGATCGGGGGGGGGGAGGTGGTGGTCATCAACCTGGCCAGCACGGAGCATACTACCGTGATTGACGCGGACTTGTACCAGGATCCCGTAGCCTTTGAGGGGGGGCTCGACCGCAACGATACCGGCATCAGTCCGGCCATGTTGTATGCCTACGCCTGCATCACCCACGGGGTGCCCTACGGCAACTTTACGCCGAGCCGCTCTGCGGACATCCCCGCGCTTAAAAAACTTGCCGCCCGCCACCGCGTACCGGTGGCCGGCAAGGATGGAAAGACCGGGCAGACCTTCATCAAAACCGTCATTGCACCCGCCCTCCGGGCCCGCGCGCTGCACGTGGACGGCTGGTTCTCCACCAATATTCTGGGCAACCGCGACGGCGAAGCCCTGCGGCAACCCGAATCGCTGGAAAACAAGATCGGTACGAAGGGAGACGTCCTGGGCAGCTGCCTGGGGTACCCCGTGGAAAGCCACGTAGTGAAAATCAACTACTACAAACCCCGCGGCGACGACAAGGAAGCCTGGGACAACATTGACGTATCGGGATTTCTGGGACAGCGCATGCAGATCAAGATCGACTTTCTTTGTAAAGACAGCATCCTTGCCGCCCCGCTCGCCATCGAGATCGCCCGCTGCCTGAACCTGGCCAAGCGCCGCGGTCAGGGCGGAGTGATCGAATCCCTGGGGGCCTTCTTCAAGGCCCCGATGACGGTCGACGGCCGGGCTCCGCAACACGCCTTTCCCGAACAGCAGGCGGAACTGATGCGCTGGCTGGCGGCCACCTCCGGGGAAGCAGCGGTGCAGGGAAACTCCAACACCGCAGCAACGGCGCGGCAATCTCCCCTTCGGTGAGCCGGTTGCGGTACGCCTACAATACCAATGGCTGTGCCCACCACCGCCTCCCCGATGCCCTTCGCCTGATCGCGGAGGCCGGCTACGACGGCGTTGCGCTGACGCTGGACTGGCAGCACCTCGACCCGCTGGCCCCCGATTGGGAGGAGCGGACGCGGGAGGTAGGCGAATTGCTTGACCGGTACGGACTCGCCTGCGTCATCGAAACCGGGGCGCGCTACCTGCTGCGGCCCGGAGAAAAACACGAACCTACCCTCATCAATCCTTCGCCGGAGGGGCGGGCCCTCCGCATCCGGTTTCTGCAGCGGGCCACTGAGGTCGCTGCACGCCTGGGGGCCGAAACGGTTTCCTTCTGGGCAGGGGTAAAACAAGCCTCCGTCGCCGGGGAGGAAGCCCGGTGCTACCTCGATGGTGGAATAGCGGAGGTAGTGGCCTACGCCCGCAGCCGGGGCGTCTCCCTCAGCCTGGAACCCGAACCGGGTATGTTCATCGAAACCAATGCTGATTACGAAGCCCTGCTCCAGCGACGGCCGGAGCTGGAGGGTGAACTTTCTCTGGCCCTGGACCTGGGGCACGTCTGGGTAACCGGAGAGGATCATCCTGCCAATGCGGTACTTCGCTACGCCGGTCGTCTGGGTACCGTGTCCATCGAGGGGATGAACCGCGGCGTCCACTTGCACCTGCCGCTTGACCAGGGAGATATGGAAATTCGGCCCTTACTGGTAGCCCTGCGGTCGATCGACTACCGGCGACTGGTCTGCGTGGAACTGAGCCGGGAATCGCCCCGGGCGCACCTGGCTATTCCCCAGAGCCTTTCCTTGCTGCGCGCCCTGGAGGCGGGCATTTAATCGGGCTCAACGGGCCTGTTCGAGGCGGCGGCGCAGGTTGGCGATGGTTTTGGAGGGGCCACCCGTCATGATCTCCTTGCGGAGCCAGGTGGGCAGTCCCGATCCGGCATCGGTGCGCACTGTCACCTGTACCTCCACCTGGGTGGCCGACAGGGGGGTGACGCGCCACTCTCCCTGGTAGTTGATCTGCCGGTCGCGGCCCTGAGTGGGGGGGATCGCGGCGGGTTCGGCGGTGATGGTGCGGGTATACTGACCGTCCGCTTCCGTCCGCTGCTGTACGCGGGCGACCACCTCCTTATCCCGGAACGGGAAGGGCATATCGATACCCGATACGAACACGTAATTATTGGCCTTTCCCCCGGCTACCACGTAGGCGGCGTCGCAACGGTGCACCCACTCGGGATAGGCGGGCGCGTTATCCAGTACAGCCTGGACGCCCGGCACCTGCGCCCGCGCCCGGGTGAGTGCCCGCACGGTCATGTCGCCGTTGGTCTCCTCCCGCACGTACACCTTTACTCCGTCTTCCTCGGATTCCAGCACGAATCCCGGCTCGCTCTGGGCGCGGACGCAGGTGCTGAGAAAAGCAACGAAAAGCAAGATGAGGAGAGGTTTCATGGGGAGCTAATTGGGCTAAAGGGGGCAATAACGGAAAATATATTCGTAGGTTGCGGCACGGGCAGGGCATTCGATCGTTCGATTACCCCCACAGGCAGGACTTCGCAGTTGCCCGACAAATAACCGTTGATCCACCAACTCAGCACCATGAAGCTAACTGATCTATGCACTTTTTTATTCCTCGGCATTTGCCTGCCCCTATCGGCCCAGGATGATGGCTTTACCTCCCTCACTAACGGAAAGGACCTGAGCAACTGGGAAACCTACGGGGGTGAGGCACCCTATAAGCTGGACGGGGATGTCATCACCGGTACCGCGGTGGTTAATACGCCCAATACCTTTCTCTGCACCGACCGCACCTACGGTGATTACGTCATGGAACTGGAATTCAACGACGATGCTCCCCTCAACAGCGGAGTCATGGCCCGGGGACAGTGGCGGCAGCAGGACGACATCCGCCGCGTATACGGATACCAAGTGGAGATCGACCCCAGCGCCCGCGGATATACCGGGGGCATTTACGATGAGGCCCGGCGCAGCTGGATCTATCCCCTGCACTACAACGACAAGGCCCGCACCGCCTACCAGCAGGGCGAATGGAACTCCATGCGCGTCGAAGCGATCGGCAACGAGATCCGCACCTTCATCAACGGCCAGTCCACGGCGGTGCTCATCGACAGCCTCGACAGCTCCGGACTGATTTGCCTGCAGGTGCACCAGATTTCCGACGAGCTGGTAGGTAAGCAAGTCCGGTGGCGCAACGTGCGGGTGAAGGACAACGCCACCGAGGCCGACCGGATGGCCGCCGTGCTGGCCCCGACGGAAAATATGATGGTCAACACCCTCTCTGAGTCCGAGAAACGGCAAGGGTGGCGCCTGCTGTTCGACGGGAACTCGACCGACCAGTGGCGGGGCGTCAAACTCGACGAGTTTCCCGCGCAGGGTTGGGAGGTCGCTGACGGCGAACTGCGCGTGCTGCCCGGCAACGGCGGGGAGTCCAACAACGGCGGCGACATCGTCACCAGAGAAAATTTCAGCAATTTCGAGCTGATTTTTGAATTTAAACCGACGGAGGGCGCCAACAGCGGGGTCAAATACTACGTGGATCCGGACCTCAACAAGGGACCCGGATCGGCCATCGGCCTGGAGTACCAGATCCTGGACGACAAGGTGCATCCCGACGCCAAGATGGGCATCACGGGTAACCGCACCATGGGCTCGCTCTACGACCTGATCCCCGCGCAGGTGCAGGACGTACCGGGCCGCAATAAGGAATACAACATCAACGGGTGGAACCGCGGCCGCATTAAGGCGAAGGACGGAAAGGTGGAGCACTGGCTCAACGGCTACAAGGTGGTCGAGTACGACCGCTTCAGCCAGCTTTTCGATGCCCTGGTGAATACCAGTAAGTATAAAGACTGGGAAAACTTCGGCACCTGGCCTGCCGGGCCCATTCTCCTGCAGGATCACGGGGATGCCGTATCTTTTCGCACCATCAAGATTCGTGAGCTTTAAGTCAATCTATTATGCCAAACCGTAGAAATTTCATTAAAACGACCGCACTCACCGGTGCCGGACTCGGGCTGGGCCTGCCCGCCTTCAGTCAGCGCCAAGTCATCGGCGCCAACGACCGCGTTAACGTGGCCTGCTTTGGGGTTAACAGCCGGGGCAATTACCTGGCCGGCACCTTCGCCACGGCCAAGGACTGCCGGGTCATGGGCATCGGCGACGTGGATACCCGCGCTATTGCCCAGGCCCAGGCCAACGTAAAGGAAAAATCCGGCAAGAAGCCCAGGGGTGATCAGGATTTCCGTCGCTTCCTCGACGACAAGAGCATCGACGCCGTGGTCATCGCCACCCCCGACCACTGGCATGCACCGATGGCCATCATGGCCCTGGACGCCGGCAAGCACGTGTACGTGGAGAAGCCCTGCAGCCAGAATCCCGCCGAAGGTGAAATGCTGGTAGCCAAGCAGGGCAAGAGCGGCCTCAAGGTACAGATGGGCAACCAGACGCGGAGCAGCGTGAGCCTGAACAAGGTCGTCAAGGAAATCCACGACGGACTCATCGGCAGGGCCTACGCCGCCAAGGCCTGGTACGCCAACAGCCGGGGACCCATCGGAGAACACGAACCGGCACCCGTCCCGGAATGGCTGGACTGGGAGCTCTGGCAGGGTCCTGCTCCGCGTCAGGACTTTGATGCCCTGCTGGTACACTACAACTGGCACTGGTTCTGGAAGTACGGCACCGGGGAACTGCTCAACAACGGTACCCACGAGGTAGACATGTGCCGCTGGGCCCTGGACGTGGAATTTCCCGAGCAGGTCTCCTCCAGTGGCGGCCGCTTCGCCTTCAACGACGCCTGGGAAACTACCGACACCCAACTGGCCAGCTTTACCTTCCCCGACGGCAAGCACATCCACTGGGACGGCCGCAGTTGCAACGGCATGCCCCTGTGGGAACGCGGGCGCGGGTCGATGATCTACGGTACCGAAGGAAGCGTGCTGATGGACCGCAGCGGCTTCGTCGTCTACGACCTGAACGGAAAGGAAATCCGCCGGGAGGAAGAAGGCGGAGAGTCCGTAAGTATGGATACCACCGGCGGCGGCAACCTGGATGAGCTGCACATCGCCAACTTCATCCGCGGCATCAACACCGACGAGGAATTGAACAGCGATATCAACAGCGCCAACCCAAGCGTGACGATGTGTCACCTCGGCAACATGGCGCAGCGTACGGCCTCCGTACTTCAGTGCGACCCCACCACCGGTAAGCCCAAGAATAACGAGGCCGCCCTGGCCCTGTGGAAGCGGAAGTACGAGCCGGGTTGGGAACCCGTAGTCTAGCGGATCAGGATGCGTGGTTGGGGTCTACTCCACCCACGCATCCTATCTTTACCCGCCAGATGAAAACCCACTACCAGCTCGACCGCCTGCCGCGCTTTCGCCGTGCCGTGATTACCATCGGCAGCTTCGACGGGGTGCACCGGGGGCACCAGCAGCTCCTGGCACGCATTCGGAAGATGGCGGTAATGCGCGACGGGGAGAGTGTGGTCATCACCTTTGATCCCCACCCGCGAAGCGTATTGCAGCCCGCCGATACCAGCCTCCGCTTGCTTTCGACCACCGAGGAAAAGGCCGCCTTCTGCGACGAGCAGGGCATCGATCACCTGGTCGTCGTGCCCTTCAGCATTGAATTCAGCCAGCAATCGCCCGCGGAGTACATCGAGCATTTTTTAGTGAAGAACTTTCAGCCTGATCGCATCGTAATCGGCTACGATCATCGCTTCGGGAAAGACCGGGAAGGCGACGTGGACTTCCTGCGGTACCACGCCGTAGCATTTAAGTACGAAGTGGTGGAGATCGCGGCCCAGGAAGTCGACCGCATCACCGTGAGTTCCACCAAAATCCGCCAGGCACTCCTGCGGGGAGACGTGCGCCGCGCCGAAACGCTTATGGGACGCCCCTACGAGCTCACGGGGACGGTGGTGGCAGGGCAGCGGATTGGCCGTACGATCGGGTATCCGACCGCTAATCTCCGGCCCGGTCACCCCCTAAAGCTGATCCCCGCCCACGGGATCTACGCCGTCGAAGCCTCCGTCGGCCGGGCGCGCCACCGTGGGATGCTGTACATCGGTGACCGGCCGGTCGTCGCCGATGGACGGGGTACCACGATCGAGCTTCACCTCTTCGATTTTTCCGGCGACTTGTACGGGCAATCCGTCACCGTGTATTTCCGGGAGTTTTTACGGGGGGACGTCCACCTCGACGGCATGGATGCGCTCAAGGATCAGCTAACAGCCGATGAGACCCACGCCCGGGCCATCCTCGAACGCCTGGAGCATTCAGGAGAGGAAGCGGAAGAAAATCCGGACACTGCCATCGTAATTCTCAACTACAACGGCCGGGGATTCCTGGAGCGCTACCTTCCCACCGTCATCGAAAACCTGGAGCCCAACTGTCGGGTGATCATAGCGGATAACGCCAGTACCGACGATTCCCTGCCCTGGCTGCGCAGCCACTACCCGGATCTCCACCTGATCGCCCTGACGAAAAACCTGGGGTTTGCCGCCGGCTACAACGAGGCCCTCCAGCAGGTAGACGCCGAAGTTTACGTACTCCTCAATAGTGACGTGCGGGTTACTCCGGGTTGGCTGGGCAGCATCCTTCCCCTGTTCAGCCAGCCCACGGTGGGAGCCGTTCAACCGAAGATACTGGCCGAATATTCGCCGGATTGCTTCGAATATGCCGGCGCGGCAGGCGGGTACATCGATTTTCTGGGCTACCCCTTTTGCCGGGGGCGGGTGTTTGGAAGTACGGAGCGCGACGAGGGACAGTACGATAGTCCCGAAGAAATATTCTGGGCCACCGGAGCCGCTTTTTTCGTGCGGGCCAAGGCCTTTCACGACCTGGAGGGCTTCGAGCCGGAATACTTTGCCCACGCCGAGGAAATCGACCTTTGCTGGCGCATGAAGCGGGCCGGATACCGCATCCTGGTGGAGCCCTCCTCCCAGGTATACCACGTGGGCGGGGGCACCCTCGCCTACGATACCCCGCAGAAGGCCTACCTCAATTTCCGGAATACGCTGGTCACCAGCTTTAAGAACGAGCACGTTACGCGACTGCTCTGGTTGCTTCCGGTCCGGCTGCTGCTCGACGGTGCCGCCGCCCTGTTGTTTCTTACCCAGGGGAAGTGGGGGCACATCCTGTCCATCCTCCATGCCCACCTGCATTTTTACCGCAAGCTGCCCCTGTGGGTATACCGGCGGGCCCGCAGGTCCAGTGAAATTGCGGCAGCCCGGGTGGGTCCTCCACGGACGGACTACGGGCGTGTAGCGGACAGCATTGCCCTGCATTATTACCTGCTCAACCATACGCGGTTTGCCGACGTGGTCATCCATCAGGTGCGGGTGGAGGCCGAAACGGCGCCGGTGAATTAGCCGTCGTAAAAGTGGGGCACTTTGACCCGGGGCTTCCCCCCCTACTTTTGCATCTTTACCGGCACTAGAAAACTACAGCTATGGCAATGTTAAACTTTGGCGGCACGGAAGAGAAGGTCGTCACCCGGGAAGAATTCCCCCTCGAAAAAGCCCGCGAGGTCCTAAAGGAGGAAACCATCGCGGTGATCGGCTACGGCGTCCAGGGACCCGGACAAAGCATGAACCTGCGCGACAACGGCTTCCACGTCATCGTCGGCCAGCGCAAGGGTGGAGCCTCCTGGGACAAGGCCGTTGCGGATGGCTGGGTACCTGGCGAAACCCTCTTCCCCATCGAGGAGGCTGCCGAACGCGGCACCATCATCCAGTACCTCCTCTCCGACGCCGCCCAGATCGAGGTCTGGCCCCGGATCAAACCCTACCTCACTCCGGGAAAGGCCCTGTACTTCAGCCACGGCTTTGGCATTACCTACAACGACCAGACCCATATTGTCGCCCCGGAAGGCGTAGACGTTATCCTGGTGGCTCCCAAGGGATCCGGGACCAGTCTGCGGCGCATGTTCGTGGCGGGACGCGGACTGAACTCCAGTTACGCCATCGATAAGGACGCCACCGGCCGCGCTTACGAGCGCGTGATTGCCCTCGGAATCGGGGTAGGCTCGGGCTACCTCTTCGAGACTGATTTTCAGCGGGAAGTGTACTCGGACCTTACCGGGGAACGGGGTACGCTGATGGGGGCCATCCAGGGAATCTTCGAGGCACAGTACGATGTACTCCGGGCCAATGGTCACAGCCCCTCGGAAGCCTTTAACGAAACCGTGGAGGAACTGACGCAGAGCCTCATGCCCCTCGTTGCGGAAAACGGCATGGACTGGATGTACGCCAACTGCTCCACCACCGCTCAGCGGGGTGCCCTGGACTGGAAGGACAAATTCCGGGATGCCGTCAAACCCGTATTCGAGGACCTGTACGCGAGTGTATCCAGCGGTCGGGAAGCCAAACGCAGCATTGAAACTAACAGCCAGAGCGACTACCGCGTGAAACTGGAGGCCGAATTGCAGGAACTCAACGAAAGCGAAATGTGGCAGGCCGGTAAGACCGTCCGCGGATTGCGCCCCGAAAATGCGCAATAGGGCAGGGCCCACCCATTAACCATTTGCGGTCCTTTGCGTTGGTAGCAGCAAAACTCCCTCCCTATGCGCGCTGCTCAGCAACGAACCTCCACCCTTGGTCGCCTCAGTCAGGAATCCTTCGACCTGGTAGTCGTGGGCGGAGGGATCACCGGTGCCGGAGTCGCCCTGGACGCCGCCAGCCGGGGGCTCAGCGTAGCCCTCATTGAGCGGAATGATTTTGCCTCCGGGACGAGCTCCAAGTCCACCAAGCTCATCCACGGCGGCCTTCGTTACCTGAAGAACCTGGAGATCGGACTCGTCCGGGAAGTAGGGCAGGAGCGCGCCGTCGTACACAAAATAGCTCCTCACCTGGTGCGGCCCGAAAAGATGCTCCTGCCGCTGGTGGAGGGAGGGTCGCTCGGAAAACTATCGACCAGTATGGCCCTCTGGGTCTACGACTTCCTGGCGGATGTGGAAGGGGAGGACAAGCGCGTGATGTTAAGCAAGGAAGAAACCCTGGAAACGGAACCCCTGCTGCGGCACGACATCCTTAAGGGCGGAGGATTCTACGCCGAGTACCGTACCGACGACGCGCGGCTGACCATCGAAAACGTCAAAACGGCAATGACCCACGGTGCCGTAGCGGCAAATTACGTGGAGGCCACCGGCTTCGTGTACGACGACGACAAGCAAATCGTGGGGGTAAATTGTCGTGACCGCTTCGGTGGAAAGGAATTTACCATCAGCTGCGACCACGTCATCAGTTCGGCCGGCCCCTGGGTCGACGACCTGCGCAAGATCGACAAGAGCATGAACAACAAGCGCCTGTTCCTGTCCAAGGGAGTCCACATCGTAGTGCCCCGCGATCGCCTTCCGCTAGCCCACGCCTGTTACTTCGACGTGGCCGATGGCCGGATGCTCTTCGCTATTCCGCGCCTGCGCTGCACCTACATTGGCACAACCGATACCCCGTACACGGGCGATCCCAACGCCGTACCCGTATACCGCGAAGACGTTGAATACCTCTTGCACGCTACGAACGAGATCTTTCCTACGGTTGGACTGCAGGTCGGAGACGTCGAATCCAGCTGGGCCGGGGTACGCCCGCTCATCTACGAGGAGGGTAAAACAGCGGGAGAAATGTCGCGCAAGGACGAGATATTCGAAAGCGATTCCGGACTCCTCAGCATTGCCGGGGGAAAGCTGACCGGCTACCGCAAAATGGCCGAGCGCGTGGTCAACCGCCTGGGGAAGCAACTTCACGATGATGGGGAGGCAGACCTGCACGATACGACGACCCGCAAGATCGTCCTGAGTGGCGGACCCTTCCGCGACTTCGACGAGGTACTCAGCTACGAAACGGAAATGGCCGGCATGCTGGAGGCTGCCAGCCTGGCACGGGATCGCGCCGCCTACCTGGTGGCCAACTACGGGAAACAAACGCCGGAAATCATTGCCCTGGCAGCGGACCGACCCGAGTCCACCGATGTAGCGCGCCTGGCTGCTGCCGAAGCCGCCTGGTCCATCGAGCACGAACTGGCCCTTTACCCAATTGACTGGATCGAACGCCGGTCGGGGCGCCTCTACTTTGACATGCCCAGCATCGCACCGGTACTGGAAGAGGTGCTGGCCGTCTTTGCCCACGCCTATTCCTATACCGGGGAGGACACGGCACGGGAGCGGGAGCGGGTTCGCGAAGCCATCCGGTGGGTGAGCACCTTCCCCCCCTCCCCGGAAGCCGAGGCGAAGGAATAACAATTACCGACCGATCGTGTTAGTCGGGAAACTAACCGCTATGAGCTCCGAGGTATCGATTTTCGAGCGCCGTGTAGATCCGGTTCTGCAGGCCGGAGTCGTCCTGGCTATCGTTTTTGTGGTGGATCTTTTTGGTCTGATTGTTGCCGGCACCGACACGGTCGGGGTAAGCAACCGCTTCCCCTGGTTGTGTGCCGCCAGCTTCATGCTGTTTTTCTCTTTATTTAATGCGGTGCTCAGCGCCTCCGCCCCCAGCACGGCGAAGTACTGGGGCCGCAGCCTGTACAGCTTCATGGGCTTGGCCGTAGGGGCTGGCCTACTGGCCTGGGCGTTCAGTGGCCTCACCATTTCCGAGGCAGGTTCCTACCGTTGGATCTATCTCGTGGTCACGGTAGGATACCTGGTGTTTTTGAGCCTGATCTCCGCGATCAAAAATGTGGTCAACTTCGCCCAACGGGAAGAGTGGAATCAACCGCGGTTGAAGAACCGGCGGCGCGAGGATTAACCAACCATCCGCAGCTCTGGGTCGTTATCCTGTCCTACCGTGCGTTTATGGCTATGCAGTTACTCCCCGGAGATACCTACGAAAAACTTGAATTTGACAAAGTGCTCGCCCTCCTGGAGCGTCAGTGCAACGGGGACATCGGCCGCCAGGCCGCCCGCGACCTGTCCCCGAGTACCTCCCTGGCCGAGATCAACCAGTGGTTGAATGAAGTAGCCGAATTTCTCCAGGGAACGGACGAGCGCGGCCTATTCGCCATCCGTTCCTACGATGACATCAGCGAGGAGTTGCGTGCACTGCGGGTGGAGGGATACGTCCTGGTCGAATCGGGGCTTGCGAAGTTGAATGTCCTGCTGCTGCAGGCTAAGCAGGTCTTTGCCTATTTCTCCGCCGGCGCCCGCCAGGCCTCGTACCCCAGCCTCTACGGCGTAGTCCGCGAAGTAGACTACGTTCCGGAGCTTTCGGCGGCCATCGAGCGGGTCATCGACGCCGAGGGGCTCATCCGCACCGATGCCTCCGAGGAACTGGCCCGTATCCGCCGACTGATCGGGAGCAAGCAACGGGAGGTCGAACGGGCGTTCAGAGGAGTGATTGAGAAATACCGGCGGGCCGGCTACCTCAGCGATACCGTGGAAAGCTTTCGCAACGGGCGCCGGGTGCTTACCGTTCCCAGCGAACACAAGCGCCAGATCCGCGGCATTATCCACGATGAATCCGCCACCGGTAAGACGGCATACATCGAACCCGATGAGGTCATCGGCATTAACAACGATATCTTCGATTTTCAACAGGAAGAGCGGCGGGAGATTTACCGGATTCTCCGGGAGCTCAGCGCCGCGTTGCGGCCCTACGTCCCCCAAATCACGGCCTACCGCGACTTAATTGCCTACTTCGACCTCGTACAAGCCAAGGCCGGCGTCGCCCGCCAGATGAAAGCCGAACGGCCCAGGGTGGACGACCGGCCCACGGTCGGTATTCTCGAGGGCCGTCACCCCTTGCTCTACCTTAAGAATAGGCAGTTCGGGAAAAAGACGGTGCCCTTCGACCTTCGGCTACGCGGGGAGAATCGCCTCCTCATGCTTTCCGGTCCCAACGCCGGGGGAAAGTCGATCTCAATGAAGTCCGTAGGCTTGCTGCAGTTGATGCTGCAGTCGGGGATGTTACTGCCGGTGGACAAGGAGTCGGAGATGGGCATCTTCCACAAAATATTTGCTGACATCGGAGACCAGCAGAGCATTGAGGACGACTTGTCTACCTACTCCAGCCGCCTCCAAAATGCCCGGGAGTTCATCAAGTCAGCCGACGACCGCACGCTGGTCCTGATCGATGAGTTTGGCTCGGGTACCGATCCGGTCCTCGGCGGTGCCATTGCCGAGGGGGTCCTCGAAGGATTGAATGCGCGCCGCGTATACGGCGTCATCACTACCCACTACAGCAACCTCAAGATTTATGCCTACAAGACAAAAGGCATCGTCAACGGAGGGATGAATTTCGACAAGGACACCCTTTCCCCGACCTACGAATTGAAGGTGGGGCGACCGGGGTCCAGCTACGCGTTCGAGATCGCCCAGAAGAGCGGGTTGCCGGGAGACGTTCTTGCCTATGCCCGAATGCGCGCCGGAAAGAACGAGCGCGCCGTAGACCAGCTGCTCGTCGACCTGCAACGGGAAAAACAGGAGTCCGAAGAGCAACTGCGTGGCCTGGAATCCAAGCAAAAGACCCTCGACGCCCTGACGCGTACGTACGAGGAACTGCACCGCGACATCGAAGTACGGCGCAAGCGCCTGAAGCTCGAGGCCAAGGAGCAGAGCCTGGCCGAGACCGCCAAGTACAACAAGGAGATGGAAAACCTCATCCGCACCCTCCGCGAGGAAAAGAAGATCGACGAGGCGAAAGAGCAGGCCAGGGTCCTTCGCGAGGAGCGAGAAAAAATCAGCGAAGAAGTAACCAACCTCCGGGAAACCATCTATTACCAGCCGCGGACCGGCAAGAAGCAGCGGCCCGAGTTCGTGGAAGGCGACTACGTCAAGTTGCGTACCGGGGGAGCTTCGGGTACCATCGAAACCGTGGACAAGAAGCGCGCCATCTTGATCGTCGGCGACCTGCGCCTTACCGTTAACCTACGCGATCTGGAACACGCCGACAATCCCATGTCCCTGCGAAAGGAAAAAAGCGTTACCAGCGACGTGAACGCCGTGGCTGCCTTCAGCAATAAGCTCGACGTGCGGGGCATGCGCTTTGAAGAAGTACTAAATACGACCCAGGCCTTCGTCGACCAGGCACTCATGTCTAACGCGAGCCAACTCCGCATCGTCCACGGCAAGGGCAGCGGAGCACTCAAACGCGCCGTCCGCCAAAAACTCAAGGAATACAACCACGACTTCAGCCTCAGTACGCCGCCCCGGGAGCAGGGCGGAGAAGGGGTGACCATTGTAGATCTCTAACGGGGCAAAGCACTCAATCCATGGAACTCAGTAAAATCGCCGCAGCCCTCGCTACGGTCACCGACCCACAAACCGGGCAGGACATCATCACCGCGAATATGGTCCTTCACCTAAAGGTAGAAGCCCCCAATGTCTCGTTCACCCTCCAGCTGCCCAAGCTGGAGGCCGATTACAAGCAACAGTTGAATTTTGCCTGCCAGGAAGCCATCCTGGAGGTCTATCCCCAGGCGCAGGTCCACGTACATATGCAAAATCCGTCGGTGGCGCCCCCTACCGGAGGGAAGACCGGTGGACCGCAGCAGGCCAACCCCCTTCCCCACGTGAAAAATATCATTGCCGTAGCCAGCGGTAAGGGTGGGGTAGGCAAGAGTACCGTAGCCGTTAACCTGGCCCTCGGACTGCAGGAACTGGGTGCGGCGGTCGGTCTGCTGGATGCCGACGTATATGGCCCCTCCGCGCCGATGATGCTCGGGCTGCAGGGGCAGCGGCCCCAGGTGGAGAGCATCTACGGAAAGCCCAAGATCAAACCCCTCTTTGCTTACGGGCTTCCCGTAATGAGTACCGGTTTCGTGATCGATCCGGAGCAGGCGGTCGTCCTCCGGGGGCCGCGGCTCGCGGGTATCATTCGCCAATTCTTTGAGGAGACCATCTGGCCGCCACTCGACTACCTGGTCGTCGACCTCCCCCCAGGAACCGGTGACGTACAGCTCACGCTCGTGCAGACCGTCAGCGTTACCGGCGTAGTGCTGGTCACGACGCCCCAGGAGGTAGCCCTGGCCGATGCGGTGAAGGCCATGAATATGTTCTTTCTGGAGCACGTCAACGTACCGGTGCTGGGCGT
The DNA here is from genome assembly GCA_038258275.1 of Chitinophagales bacterium. Classification (GTDB taxonomy): domain Bacteria; phylum Bacteroidota; class Bacteroidia; order Chitinophagales; family Saprospiraceae; genus Neolewinella. The sequence goes on from JBBSPZ010000002.1 coordinate 159,912, forward strand.
CGTAGAAAATATGGCCTACTTCACCCCCGCGGAATTGCCCGACAATAAGTACTACATCTTCGGACAGGGTGGGGGCAAGACCCTGGCCAAGAAGAGCAACAGCATGCTGTTAGGACAAATACCGCTGGTGCAGTCCATCCGGGAAGGGGGTGACAGCGGCGAGCCCGCCATCCTCAATCGGGAGGACCCGGTCACCCGGGAGGCCTGGCTGAAGGTCGCCCGCAACGTCGCCCGACAAACTGCCCTGCGCAATGAAATGATGGGACCTACTCGGCAGGTGGAAATGAAAAATTAATGCTCTCGATCCGCCCGCTGTAAAAAGGGTTCCAGCACCCGCCAGAGGGCGGCGTTGAGCTCGTGAACGGCCAGGGGGATGTCCCAGCTTTCGCGGTTCCTCGCCCCGACGTAGTTGCTGATGGCGCGCAGTTGCAGCACTTCCACCCCGGTCATCATCCCGGCGTAGAAGAATCCGGCCCCCTCCATGGTCTCTACCTGTACGTCCGGAAATTTCTCCCGTAGCCGTTGGAGGGAATGAGTCGTGCCGGTCGTCCGGTTAACCGTCCCGCCGGCGACGTTGCGAAAGGGAAGGATGGCCGGGAGGGCCGGTGGGTGGAGGACTCCCCGGGCGTCATAGGGATACGCCGGGGGAAATCCCAAGTCTGCCGGGTTGAGGTAGGCGCCGGTACTGTCTTCGGCACCGAGATCGACCAGGCATTCTGAGTGTACGTTCACCACCTCGCCCAGCTGCAGTACGGCATCCACTGCACCCGCGATTCCCGCCTGAATGGCCAGGTTGGGCGGGGGGTCTGCGGCAGCGTACTGGGCAAATAAGAAGGCCGTATGCATGCTACCCAGGCCGGAAAAGGCCACGGTGACGGTGCAGCGGGGAAAAATAAGCCGGTTCATTTCCTGCCGCTCGGCGCGCTCCCGGAGCAGGATAAGGGTAGGTTCGATTTCGCGGGGCGTAGCGGCCAGGAGCAGGATATTCACGGAAGAACTTCGATCAGGGTGGCCGTGGCCGGGAAGTGAAGGAATGCCGCGGCCACGGGTTGGCCGAGCTGGTGTTGGAGGAGGTCCCGCAGCAACCGTACTTCCGCCAATTTTACTCCGGACTGGCTTTGGTACTGTTTGGGGCCCATGCACACGTCCTGGATCAGGATACGCTCCCCGGAGGGTAGGGTGGCCAGCCAGTCGACCCGCTGCTGGTAGGCACGGTCGTGTACCTCCCCACGCAGCGGTAAATTCCGCTGCACCTCGGCGTCCGGCCAGTTGCCGGATACGAAGTCGTGAAACCCATCCGCAATTTCGGTCAGTCGCTCTGCCGCGATCTCCCCTCCAGGCCGGAATTCCCGCAGCAGCCCACCGGCCAATTCCAGGCGGTAGTGGGCGTCGGAGTGGGTGCCCGGATCGCCCGAGATGAAATGGCTGACGCAGGTGGCCAGCACGCGCTGGTCCGTAGCCGGGTCGGGTTCCGGCAAGGCATGATAAACGAGGCCCTCCCGGGCGGAGGAGGAGCCATAGTGCCGGAGGAGAAAGGCCTCGTCCACCCAACGGGGGGGATGGGGCACGTCGCCGCTACGCGTCCCGGCAATGAAGGGCACCGGCTGATAGGACATGGGAGAGTGGGGTTGATCCACCTGCTCTACGTAGTGCTTATTGGTCTTGTCGATGTCGTGGTCTTCCCAGGTAAAGGGCGTTTCGGTCGTTTCCGGAGCGAGTACCGTGGTAACCTTCCCGCCCCGCGCGTAGACCCGGTCGACCCAGGGTGCGCCGGGTTTGCCGGTCGGCAGGATGAGGTAATCCCGTGCCCGCGTGAAGCCCACGTACAGGAGGCGGGCCTCCTCGGCCAGGGCGTCCTCCGTGGCGCGGGTTTTCCAGACACTTTCGTTGAGGGCGTCCACCCAGGGAATGCCGCCGCTGAGGCGGTCGTAGGGGTTGACCCAAAACCGCAGCCAGCGGTTGGAGAGCGGGTGGGCGAGATCCACCTCCTGCTCGGGATCGTCGGGAATGACGGATCGTCCCCATACATCCGCCCGCAGGCTCTGATCGAGGTCGAAACAGACGACGGCGGGCCATTCCAGTCCCTTGCTGCGGTGGTAAGTGAGCACGTTAACGGCATCGGCGCGTTCGCTGGCGCCCTGCTTGTCCTGGCCCTCCCGCCTGAGTTGATCGAGGTAGAGCAGGTAGCCGCCGAGGGAAGCAGCCCGGTGCTGGCGGTGACAGGTGTCTTCGTAAGCCACGGCCAGTCGCCGCAGCTCGTCGATGTTACTTAGCCGCTGGGGACCGTCTCCCCAGGCGACGACGATACGCCGGAGATCGATGCGCTCCAGGACAATGTTGAGGATCTCACTGGTGGAGTGCTCCGCCGTAACGGTCCGCAGGGCCTCGAGTTCCTGCAGGAGGGCGTCGTCGGCGCCCCAGGGGGTACCCGCTTCCGTACGCTGAAGAAAGGACAGGCGGTCGTCGATGAGGTCGGGCAGCCGGTAGCGACTGCCGAAGAGCAGAATTTCGGCGACGGAGAGGCTGTCGCTGCCGTTGAGCAGGTACTTCAGGCAGGCGAGGAGCAAAGTAGCTTCGGCAGTTTCCAGCAAGCCGGTTTGCGCGATGGCGGTACTGAGGCCCTGTCCGGCCAGGGCCGCGGCCACGTCCGCACACCCGTAATTCGAGCGGCACAGCACGGCGATGTCTCCGGCCCGCAGCGGCCGTTCCCCACTTCCCCCCTTTGGCAGGATGGGGGGGGGATTATCCAGCAGTTCGCGGATGGCCTTGGCCAGGGTCGCGCACATGAAGCGCTTGCTGTGCCGTCCTTTCCCCTCCACCTCGAAATGCCAGTGGATGAGTCCGGCGGTATCCCGCAGCAGCGGACTTTCGGAGGGGGCATTTTCCGATCCGTCGCGTTTTCTTACCGGCTGTAGGGCGACCTCCTCCGGACGAAACCCCGGAAACGCTTCCACGAATAGGCTGTTGCAGGCGTACACGATGTCCTCCCGGCTGCGCCAACTCTTCGTCTGGATATTGTTGGCGTCGATGGGGCCATTGGCCTGCATGACCGCGGCCATAAGGCGGGGTTCCGCGCCCCGGAAGCCGTAGATGGACTGCTTGGGATCGCCCACCCATACGCTTTGCTTGGCCAGTTGACTCAGGCGCAGGAAGATCGCCAGCTGGATCGGTGAGGTGTCCTGAAATTCGTCCACCATCAGCAAGTCCAACTCCCGGGAGAGCGTTTCCTGCACGCTGGGGTGATCGAGGAGCTTCAGAACCAGCACTTCCATGTCGGTGTAATCGATGCGGCCCCGATTCTTCTTGTAGGTTTCGTATTCTTCGATGGAGGCCTGGGCGCAGTCGAAGAGGAGGTCTTGGTAGGCTCTGAGATCCTCCTGAAACGCCGACAGGGAGGCATGGTACTGACCGAGTTCGGCCAGCTCGGTGACCAGGTCCCGGCTCTTGGCTCCGACCTCCTTTTCGAAGCGGCCCATTTTGGCGTATTCCATCCACGGCAGGAAGTCGCGACCTTTGAGGTCGCTGAGCATGCCCCGCAGGTAGAGAGCCGCAGTTTCGGTCTTCTTCGTCCCGTCGGCATCGTTGCCGAGGAGCGCGGCATAGGTTTCCTTCAGTACCCGCTTCATACGGGTATGGTATTGGTCAAGGGTGAGTACCGGGTCTGGGGAGGGGAGGAAAGCACTGAGCATTTCCCAGCTCTTGCCTTTACTGCGGGCGGTGGCTGCGGCGCTGAAATTATTTCCGCGGATGATTTCCACGAGGCCGAGGACGTCCTTCCGCCAGTTGTATTTTTCCCCATTGCGACTCAGGGAAAGCCGCTCGCAAAGGGCTTCGATGCGGCGGATTTGCGCGAGGGTGATGACGGCCGCCATGCTGAGGTTGAAGAGGCGCTGATCGTCGCCGTCGGCCAGGATATCCACCCTCGGGCTCACCCCGGCCTCAAAGGCAAAGCGGTGCAGCAGCTTTACGCCGAGCCCGTGCACGGTACCGATGAGGGCGTTGGTGAGTTCGCCGGCCTCGCGGGTCATGCCCTTGCGCAGCAGGTCGACGCGAACCCGTTCCTTCAGTTCGGCGGCGGCGCGTTTGGTAAAGGTGGTGGCGATGATGCCACTGGGCCGTACCGACCCGTCGGTGAGTAAGGCGGCCATTTCCTGCGTAAGCCGGTAGGTTTTTCCGCTGCCCGCGCCGGCGGAAATAAGTTTAAGCTTGTGGAGCAAGATAGACTGAGATTTATAGGCGGCTAATGTAAACGGAATGTTTGGAAACCCCGGTACACGGCACGTTATCCCTTACACGTCCGCCAGTACCTGCTCCCGGATTTTTTGCAGTTCCTGCAGCAGCCAGGCGTCGAGATTGCGGTACCAGTCGAGGTGGGGAGAAAACTCGGAGCACGCGATACACTGGGTATCGCGGAACTGTTTTTTGCAGTTGGGGCAGATCGCCGTGGTTTCGAAGGTGTCGAAGTGGGTGTGGCAGGTATCACACCTCCAGTAGGGCTGGCCATCGGGTTCCCACTCGCATTTGGGGCAGGCAATTTGTACTTCCATACCCTTAAGACAGCTGGCGCCGGTAAATGATCGATCAGATCAGCATCTCGAAGAGGATCGGCTGGTCGTTCAAGTGCTCATACCGCAGTCGGCGCGCATCCATGCGAGCGAGTAGTTTTTCAAAATCTCCCCGTTTCCCCAGCTGGATGCCTACGAGTGCCGGACCCATTGCACGGTTGTGCTTTTTCGTGTATTCGAAGTGGGTGATGTCGTCTTCCGGTCCGAGCACGTCCAGGAAGTCGCGCAGGGCCCCCGACCGCTGGGGAAATTCGACAATGAAGTAGTGCTTCAGTCCGGAGTACATCAGGGCCCGCTCCTGGATCTCCGGGGTACGGGTAATGTCGTTGTTGCCCCCACTGACTACACAGACCACGTGCTTACCGCTCAGGTCGCCGAGTTGGTCGAGCACGGCGATCGAAAGGGCTCCGGCGGGCTCCACGACCAGCCCGTCTTCGTTGTAAAGGTCGAGCATGACGCCGCAGACCTTACCCTCGTCCACCAGTTCGATCTTCTCGAACGTCGCCCGGACCATTGGAAAGTTATGGGTGCCGACGCGCCGTACGGCGGCCCCGTCAACGAAGCTGTCGATCTTGTCCAGGGTGACGATCTCCCCCTTCCGGATGCTGTCGTACATGGCGGGCGCCCCGGTGGGCTCCACGCCGATCAGCCGGGTGTGGGGACTCAGCTGGTGGAAGACGCTACCTACCCCGGCGCTCAGTCCCCCCCCACCCACCGCCATGATCAGCACGTCGATGGGCCTGCTCACGGCGTCCAGTATTTCGAGGCCCACGGTACCTTGTCCGGCGATCGTTTTGAGGTCATCAAATGGGTGCACGTAGGTCAGCCCCCGTTCCTCGGCCACGCGCATCGACTCGCTGTAGGCGTCATCGTAGGTGTCGCCGACGAGGACCACCTCCACGTATTCCCCCCCGAACATGCGCACCTTGCGCACCTTCTGGGCCGGGGTCACGACGGGCATGAAGATGACGCCCTTCACCTGCATCGCGTTGCAGGCGTAGGCGAGGCCCTGGGCGTGGTTGCCGGCACTCGCACAGACGACGCCGCGGTCGCGCTCCTCCTGACTCAGGGAGGCCATCTTGTTGTAGCTCCCCCGGATCTTGTAGCTCCGGACTTCCTGCAAATCCTCCCGCTTCAGGTAGATATCTGCCCCGTACAATTTACTCAGTCGGGTACTCCGCATCAGGGGGGTCTCGATGGCGATGCCCCGCAGCTGGTGGCGGGCCTTGATCACTTCCTCCACGGAGATGAGCTTGACGTCGGTCTCTGTCATTGCATAAAGGTAATCAACCCGAAATAGCATGGGGCGGGCACGCGGGTGCAAGCTCCCGGGGGAGGGCTTCCAGGCCCGACGATGTTGCGTGCAGTACTAACGCGCGGACCGGGAGGTCCTCCACCCGGCTATTCACCCTATTGATAAGAACAAGCTTACCTTCCCAGTATGAAGCAACCGGAAATCATCTGTGCGGGCGAGCTCCTCATCGACCTCATCAGCACGGAATACACCGATAACTTTCAGGGAGCCGATACCTACCTGCGGGTGCCCGGGGGAAGCCCCGCCAATCTGGCCATGAACCTGGCGCGGCTCGGACGGGACGTCGGACTGATCGCCGCAGTCGGCGACGATGATGCGGGTGCCCTGCTGCAGCTGGAAGCCGATGCGGCCGGGGTAGATTTAACCTACGTTGCCAGCGTACCCTTTCCTACGACCATGATCCTGGTGACGAAGTCGAAAGCGGTGAGCAACTTCGAGGCCTACCGGGCCGCGGACCTGGAGTTGACGACGGAATCCATCCCGGATGCCTACCTGGGAAAGTGCGCGATCTTCCACACCACTGCGTTCGCCCTCAGTCGAGACCCCGCCCGTTCCGCTATTCTGGATGCCGCCGCCCGCGTCGTGGAGGCCGGCGGGAGGCTCAGCATCGATGTCAATTACGCCGCCAAGATCTGGCCCGACCGCCTGGAAGCCCTCTGGGTGATCAACAACTACATCAGCCTGTGTACCGATCCAGAGAAATCTACGCTGGTAAAGTGCAGCGACGTTGATTACCTCCGGCTCTTCAACGAGCCGGTAGAGGAACTGGAAGAAGCCGGGGAACGGCTGCTCGATCTGGGTGCCGGAATCGTCTGCCTTACCCTCGGCGGGCGCGGTTCCTACGTGCTCAGCGACGGGGAATCCTTTACCCTGCCTGCCCGACCCGTAGAAGTAAAGGATACCACCGGTGCGGGCGACGCGTTCTGGTCCGGATTTTTGGCCGCCCACCTCGTAGGGAAGGACTGGAAAGCCTGCGCCCTGGCCGGGCAGGGAATGGCGGAGAAGAAACTGACGACTTTCGGCCCAATCCGGGAGCGGGTCGATTTGGAAAATTTGCTCAAGCAGTAAGAATAGCGGCTGTCGGTCTGCGGTATACGCTGCACCCGCGCCCCCGCACAAGTTGAATACCTATGGAACTAGTACAGATCGGGGTGACCGGACGGCCCCACGGCACCCGGGGGGAATTGAACCTCTTCGTGGATGAGGGCTACGAAGCTGACCTGGTGAAGGCCAAAGCGATCCTGATCGGCGATAAACCGGTGCCCTACTTCGTGGAGCGCTTTCGCCAGGGCGGAAAACTCACCGTAAAACTTGAAACCTTCGAGACCCGGGAACAGGTAGTTTTGCTGGCCAATAAGCCCCTGTTGTTACCCGCCGATCAGGTCACCGAACTGGAAGAAGAGGACGAGACGCCCTGGGACGCCATCATCGGGTACAGCATCGAGGCGGAAGGCTACCCGCTGCTGGGGCCCATCGAACGCATCATGGACCTGCCCGAGCATTACTTAGCCGAGCTGACCTACAACGACAAGACCGTGTACATCCCCCTGCACGAAGACCTGGTGGTCGGGGTGCGGGAGGACGACACGGTCCTGGTGATGGTGTTGCCCGGAGGCTTACTCGATCTCGGTTCCTAGCGCTTGATCACTTTACCCGATTGCCGGCCGGAAGGGCCGTCGATGTGGTAATGGTAGAGGCCGGTGGGGAGATCGGAAATGTCCCAATCTACCTGTACGCTTTGGGTGGTTGATGGATACACCGCGGACCGAAGTTGGCGACCCGTCAGATCGGTAAGCACTACGGCATATTGTCCCCGGGTCGGCGCCTCAAAGCGAAGGCGAAGGTTGTCAGGGGTAGGATTCGGGGAAACCTGCACGCGGTAATCAGCGGAAGCAGGACTGCCCAGCGAAGTAGTGAGGTTCTCGACCGCCACGTACATCGGGATTTCCAGATTGGCTCCCCCGTAGTATTCCGCAACGGTTCCAAAAACTACTCCGCTGTTGGTGGCGCTGGCCTGGACGACATTGTTGCCATCGCCGCAACCAAAGGGGGTGCCATACAGGCCGATAAACTCAACGCTGGTCGTAGAATAGGCATTCGAAAAATCAATACCGATGAGGAAGGAATCGTTCTCTACGGGGACCGGATTGGAAAAAACGAATTCGGTAAAGTTGATGAGTCCACCAGTAGTGTCGCGGTTGAAGTCGCCGACGCGAAGTGAGTCGCTCCGCCCTAAGAATTCGCCTGGCACGCCGTTTTCATCAACTTCCGAGAAGATCACCGCGCTCAGGTAAATGTCGAAAGCAGTACTATCTGCTAGGAATACCGGGACTTCTACCGAGTTCACTTCGAAGGAGGAGGATCTGGTATTTACAATGCGCTGCAGTTGAGCAATGTCACTGTAGATGTTACTGCCCAGTACGAAGCCGGTGTCCTGGGTGAAGTAAGGTTCAATAAACTGGAAGCAGTCTTCCAGCAACACAGAAGGAAACAAGGTGTCGGCGGCTACTTTCTGGAGGCTGGGCACCCGACCCGGCTGCATTCGCGAGGAGAGATCGCTGGGAAGCGAACGTTGGGCGCTAGCTAGAATGGGTAAGGCCAGCAACAAAGAAAGGAGTAAAGTCTTCATCATGCGGGGAATTATGGGTTGTGGTTGATACATGGTCAAGATCGCCCAATTGTTCCGTGTCGCAACTAAATTATTCTCCCTTAAGAAAACTTTATTTCCGGTAGGCCGCCATCTGCCGGGCAATGTACTTGCCGATGATGTCGAATTCGAGGTTCACCTTGCTGCCGGGCTGGAGTGCGCCGAAGTTGGTGTGGGCGTAGGTGTAGGGAATGATGGCCACCTGGAAGGTATTGTCGGTCGGCTTGACCACGGTCAGGCTTACGCCATTCACGCATACGCTGCCCTTGTCGACCATCAGGTCATCCGTTCCGTAGCGAAAGGTGAAGTACCAGCTGCCGGCGCTGTCCTCCACTTCCAGGCATTCGCCCACCGTGTCGACGTGGCCCTGCACGATGTGGCCGTCCAGCCGCGCGCCGGCCTGCATGGCCCGCTCGAGGTTGACGGTACCGCCGACTTCCCACTCCCCGAGGCGGGTGCGGTCCAATGTTTCCCGGATGGCGGTGACGGTGTGCGTCTCTTCGTCCCGGGCCACTACCGTCAGGCAGACGCCGTCGTGGGCCAGGCTCTGGTCGATCTTCAGTTCGTGACTGATGGGGCTTTGCACGGTGAAGTGTACGTTATCCCGTTCGCGCCTGATCGCGGTGATCGTGCCCGCCGCTTCAATAATTCCTGTAAACATGTGTGGTGGTTGACGCCTCGCGGCTCATTCGATGGTTACCTTCCGGAACCCGAAAGGCACAACAACCGAAGCCGTACGTTGGTCGAATTGGAGGGAGTGGGGGAGTAGTTCATCATCCAGCGTCACCTGTCCGGGGGCATGCTCCAGGCCGACCAGGCGGATGTTGGCGTACTGGAAGGAGGCATTAAAGTCTCCGTCGACCGCCTGTTCCAGGGTAATGCGGCTGCCGCTGCGCCGCATGGTAAACCGCCGGGTGGTGTGTTGACCGACCTGGTAGCCGTATCCCTCGCCTGCGTCCCAGTAAACGGTCCCTTCCCCTTCGTCGGCCAGGAACAGCGACAAGTTGAGGGTTTTCGCCCGGGCAAGGGCGGCGGTGTGCTGTACCGGGTCGACGGTCGGCAGGATCGCCCCCGCCCGCGCGAAAATCGGCAGGCGATCCGCCTTCAGGCGCACCCGGATCTTTTGCTTGCCGGTGTAGTGGTTACCGGTCCAGAAGTCATACCAATCGCCGGCGGGAAGGTATACGATCAGGGATTTTATTCCGGGCTCCACCACCGGGCAGACGAGCAGGTCGTCACCCGCCAAAAACTGGTCCCCGAACGTGCGGCACATCGGATCTTCCTGATCGTAAAAGAAGAGGTTCCGCAGCACGGGCTGCCCGGTTTCTACGTGCTTGCGGAAGGCTCCGTAGAGGTAGGGCAGGAGTTGGTAGCGCATTTCAATGGCCATGCGGTTGCGCACGGTGTGTTTGCCTCCATGAACCCAGGGTTCCTGGTCCTGGCGGTGGTCTTTCTCGGCCTGCTTGATATTTTCCGATTCGACCTCCGCGGCGCCGTCGGTGTTGTTGCCCATGCTGTGCACCCGCATCAGGGGATGAAACACCGCCAGTTGCAGCCAACGGGTGAGCAGCTCCGGACTCGGGTCGTCTACGAACCCGCCGATGTCGGTGCCCACGAAGCTGAATCCGCTGATCGAGAGGCGCAGGCATTGGCGGTTGGCCAGGGCCAGGTGCTCCCAGCTCGCGATGTTGTCGCCGGTCCAAAGGGAGGCAAAGCGCTGGCCGCCGCTAAAACTGGCACGGCCCAGCAGGAAGGGGCGTTTGGCCGGAGCGAGGGCTTTGAGGCCCTCGTGGGTGGCCCGCGTCATCTGCATGCCATAGATGTTGTGGGCTTTTTTGTGGTCGCCGGTCTGCCCGTCGAAGTCGTGCCGGACGTCGGGCGGAAAGGTCAGGGCATTCACCTTGAACATGGCCGGCTCGTTCATATCGTTCCAGAAGCCGCTAACCCCGTCCTCTACGTAAAGTCCTCTAAATAGGGTGCCCCACCAGTCGCGGGCGACCGGGTTGGTGTAATCGGGCCAGACGCACTCCGGTGGCCATACGGGACCCACCATTTGCTCGCCCGTACTGCGGCGGCAAAACGCGTCGAGTTTTACGCCCTCGGTGTACACCGGATACTCCTCATCAACGCGAATACCCGGATCGATCATCACCACGGTATGGAATCCATCGCTCCGTAGATCTGAGATCATTTCCTTGGGGTCGGGGAAATACTCCGCATTCCAGGTGAAGCAACGGTAGCCGTCCATGTAATCAATGTCGAGGTAGATCGCATCGCAGGGGATCTTCTTTTTACGGAAGGTGGCCGCGAGTTCCTTTACGCGGGATTCCGGATAGTAGCTCCAGCGGCACTGGTGGTACCCCAGCGACCACAGGGGGGGGAGCTCCGGTAAGCCGGTCAGTTGGGCGTAGCGGCCCGCGACCTGGTCCAGCTTGGGGCCGTTGATGAAGTAGTAGTCAAAGGACCCCCCGTCCGCCCACACCGTAGCCAGGCCGTCGGCGTGGCTGTTGAAGTCGAAGTGGGTGCGGTAGGTATTGTCGAGGAAGATGCCGTAGGCGTGCCTCGACCGGAGTCCGTAAAAGAAAGGGATGGTCCGGTAGAGGGCGTCCCGTTCGCGCCCGTAGGCGAAGGAATCGCTGTTCCAGTTTTCGAAGCTGCGGCCGTTGAGGTCGGTATCCCAGGCCTTATCTCCCAGCCCGTAAAATCCCTCCCGGCGGTCGGTGCGAAATTGCAGGCGCATCTGGTCGAGCCCCTTCATCAGGGTGAAGCGGGTATAAAAGGGCGCGGCGTACTCGTGCAGGATGAGCCCGCTGCTCCGGTCGGTGATCCGGATCGAGGCGTCCGGCTTATGCAGGGCAATTTCCAGGGACGCGGTGGTGATCTCGTACACCGCTTCGGTTTCCGCCACCTCCAGATTCACCGTCGTCGGTCGGCATTTCGGATCCCGCGCATAGGTGAAATCTTCGGCCTGGTTGCCGTAAGAAAAGAAAAACCGGACTATATCTTCGGACCAGAATTCGATTCTGAGGTGGACCGAGCCGTCGCCCACTATGATAAAATCTTGTTCTCCATCCCGGGACACGGTGGCTACCGCACCTACGTGGTGGTTGTAAAAAACGTCGTCGTACCGCTGGGTGGATACCGTGTCTCCTTCGAATACCACCTTCGGTTCGGTAGCGTAGGGCAGCCGGACCTCTTTCTTAATCTTAGCCATGGCGCAAGGTAGAAATTATCCCCCCTTGCGTAGTTACCCCGGCTAATCGTTTAGCGACCAGTCGTACTCCAGGAAGTGGAGTTCCTTGCTCGCCGGAATGTCGGTCGCCAGGTAGGAGTTGAGAAATTTAGTTACATCACCAAAGTCCTCCTTATACCAATCAAAGAGGGGGGATACCCGGACAACATCCTCCTGGGTCACGTTGAATTTTTCATCGTTTATGAAGCTGCGCGTACGCTTTTCCAGCATAGTTTCGAGCTTCCGGGCGGTAAATGCCTCGTTGGCAAGCGGTGGGCAGCTCTGGGCGGCGCATACGAGCGCAAAGTGAATGCGCGGCTCCCGGTAGGTGGGGCGGATCACCTCGTGTTCGATCTGGTTCAGGCTGTAGGTTTTACCTTCCAGCTCGATCCATTTTTGGTCCCAGGGCTCCTTGATGTCCTCTATGCTCTGGACGGGCCAGTGGTTCAGGATCAGCTTGACGATATAAGCATTGTACGCGTTGATCCAGTAAGCCAGCGATTCTTCCCTGCTCCAGCTTTTGTCGGGGCGCTTCTTGGCCAACAACTCCAGGTAGGCGTCCAGTTTGACCTCGTTACGCTGCAACGCCAGGTAATCCACGCGGCCGCCCGGGGAAACGTGATTTTCCAGGAGGGTGTTCCAGCCCCCGTGATCGGGGGCACTCGAGCTGAGCTTCACCGCTGGAGCGGGCGGGGCCGCGGGTGCGGTGTTGGTGGGCGGCGGCGGAGCTACGGAGCGGGGGGGCGCGGCCACGGGACGGGCGGCAGGCTGGATATCGGCAATGGCGGGTTCACCCGCCGGGGCTTCGGGATTTTGTTCGCGCGTGTATTCGATCTGATCCTGAGCGATGATATCGGCCAGGGCCGCCTCGTCAACAGCAGGAGGACCGGCCGACTCGGGTGGCCCGTCGGCACAGGCGGTGAGCACCAGGGGGAAGCAAAAAACGAAGAGGGTACGAAGCATTGGCGCGGGCAAGTATGGTGAAGCTAGAACGTTGAAGGCGGGGGAAGGTGTTCAATCGCCTCCGGTGGTCGAGCGGCAGCCCATTGATCTGCCGACCCCCGGCCACGGGTACTGTTTCCGCAGTGCGCAGTCCCGATACCCTGGATTCGGGACGCGTTCGCCTCATTCGACCCGACGCCATCCACTACCGGGATGCCGGTGGGATCGGCGTCGGCAACACCCGTAGAGAGGTCGCCCAAGCTTATCCGCTGGAATTTTACGCCACCTTTACCGACGCGGGAGACACCTACCGAAATCTTCGCCGGCGGCAATGGCATCTCGTTTGAGTTCGGCACCGACGATCGGTGCCGGGTAGTGGTGATCCTGCCGGCCGGCCGCTTACCCGGGGAGACCTACCTGCCACTCTACGGGAATATTGAGGTCGCCGGGGCCACTGAATAACTGTAGTTTCGCTCGTCCCCTTTCTGCATCCCCCTAAAAATTCACCCATGAAAAACTATCTCTCCCTGAGCCTTTGCCTGTTTGCCCTGCTCTTGGCCTGTGAACCGGCCTCAGACGGTTCGTCCGAACTTCAGTCCGGCCCAGGCCAAGCGGAACAGGGAGCATCGAAGGTGGCGCCCCTGGTCGATACGGTCGGTACCTACCTACCGGGGAAAAGCCTCGGGAATATTACCCTCGGAGAAAATTCGGTCAGTGCCTTTGAGGGGCTGGATAGCCTATCCTTCAGCGAATCCTCGACCGGGCATGCGGTGTACGCATACGTCATCGACGACAACGGCAAGGAAGCCACGCTCGACGTCTTCACGACCCTGGACTCCAACTCCATGAATATCCAGCGGGTCACCGTTATCCGGACGACCGCAGCCAAGTATAAGGATGAGCGGGGCCTTGGCGTCGGCAGCACCGTGGATGAGCTTCGCTCGGCCTACGCCATCCGACCGGTTGCCGCCTATACCGGCGAAGAGCCGAGAACTCTGGTCTACCGCGGTGAGGAGGGGATTTCGTTTGAGCTGGGCGGCGATTCCATTTGCCGGGCGGTGACGATCTACGGAGCAGGCGAGCAGCCTTCCGAACTCTACCAGGCGTTATTCAGCTCCTATTCGCCAATGATCCGGAAATAGAAAAGGCCCGCGCCAAAAGACGCGGGCCAACCAATAAAGCTTTCTAACTACCATATTAACATAAGTTACGGCGCAAACTGCCGTTAAAAAACTAATCAAACGACCATGATCGGCGTATAAAGTGCCTAATCATGTCAACCGTGAATCTGTGGGGTTACAGGAAATACTGGAGTAAATATCTTTGGGTTAACGTGAGGTTGGGGGTCAGTTGAGCAGTTTTGGCATCAAAACGGCTGGTTTCTGATCCATGAATGAGTACGCTGCCATAGCCCCGATTTGGTGTGCCATCGCATTTTGGGGGCTCCGGTGTCGGGTATGGTCGAGGTCAAATACGGTCATCAAAATATCGAAGACCGACTCAATGACGGCCCGTTTAAATAGCTGGTATTTTTCTTGCAACGGCATGAGTTTGTTCTTCATGTTTTTACGAATCTTGGTGACCAGTTTCAATCCCTGTTGATATAGTTCAGCGAAGATTTTGGACAGGTAACCTTTGTCTCCGTAGCAGTTCCCCTGGAGTTTCAACAGGATATGACGCAGCACTTCCGGATTGGCATCGGAAACGTTTGCGGGAGTAATCATGAAATTCACGGCTTGCCCTAAATTGTTGATGACCAGATGAATTTTAAAGCCATAAAACCAGCCGGTGGAACTCCGGCCTCGCTCTGCTAATCCTTTGAAAACCTTGTGGTTGTGTATTCTTCGGTTGTGACACACGGGCAGTTTCTTCGAATCAATGAAATAGATCTGCGTGGACTGGGCTTGCATACATTGCCATTTGGTAAATACATAAAGGTGAGGTACTGATTTGCTGATCAGCTGGAGAAATCGTTTATACGAAACCTGCTTTGGAAAATAGGTCCTTAATTCCTGCTCAACCATGTCCTGGTAATAATACTGAAAGCATTTGTAGCCAGAATAGTGGTAGAAAATAATAATACTGAGTATTTCACTGACGCTCATAATTCCTTCGAAGCGAGGCGGGTGAAAATCAGGCTGAGGGTGGGTGGCCAACCACTCCTCCAGGTGTAGGCAAAAATCATCTACGGTGACGAAGATCTCGATCAGTTTATCTGCTTTATCTTTGGTGAGCATGAGGCAGGAGTTGGGTTGAAGGGAGTTGAGATATCCTTCAAGTTACCAATTCCCTGCCTCATCCTTCGCAAAGTGCTGAAAAACAGGGGTTTGACCCCCAACCTCACGTTA
>JBBSPZ010000003.1:0-133327 GCA_038258275.1 Chitinophagales bacterium
AAGAGCGCTGGGCGGTGGTGGAGTATCTTAAGACGTTGTAGGGTTTAGCGTATAGTATATAGCTTATAGTGTATAGGGCCGCGCTTCAGGCTGTGCGCCCTATACGCTATAAGCTATAAGCTGTATACTATCCGCTACATGCTATAAGCTACAACCCCCCCCTCCGCAACTTACCTTTAACCAAGCACGTTGCTAAAGGACCAAATAAAAAACCCCTTCCCCATGGAATCGAAACGCCAACGCCAGGTCTCCGAAATGATCAAGCGCAACTTCAGCATCGTACTGCAGCAGGAAGGTTCCTATATCTACGGCACCCAGCCGCTGGTGACGGTGATGGACGTACAGGTGAGCCCCGACCTTAGCGTAGGCAAGGTCTACCTCAGCATCTGGAACACCGACAACAAGCAGGCCGTCATTCTCCAGATGGACGAAGATCACGCCCGCCTCAAGAGCGGTCTGGCCCATCGCCTGAAGCGTCACCTCCGCCGCCTGCCGGAACTTTCCTACTTCCTGGACGAGACCCTCGACGAGATGAATAAGGTGGACACCATCTTCGAACGCCTCTACACCGACGACCAGATGCCCGAGGGCGGGTCGGCCGCAAAAGAGGAATAATCCCCGCGCCATGCTGAGCAAACGCAACCTCAAGAATGTCATCAAGTGGCCCCTCGGCCTCCTGGCAATCATGTGGATCGTGTTCATCGTGGACTACTACCTCACCGGCGGACTCCTCAGCGCCTACTACGGCCTCCACTCCCGTGAACTGGCCGGCGTCCCCGGCATCGTGCTTTCCCCCTTACTACACGGTGGGTGGGGACACCTGCTCAGCAACAGCATCCCCTTCCTGTCCCTTACCGGTCTCCTCGTCTTCTTTTATCCACGCCTCTGGCCCCGCGTACTCGCCTCCCTCTGGCTCGGCACCGGCGTCCTCGTCTGGGTCCTCGGACGGTCGGTCACCCACATCGGTGCCAGCGGAGTGATCTACGCCCTGGCCGCCTTCCTGGCCTTCAGCGGCATCTTCCGTCGCGATTTCCGGGCCGTGGCCGTCGCACTGCTCGTCCTCTTCTACTACGGCGGCATGATCGTCGGTATCCTCCCCGGACAGGAGGGCATAAGCTGGGAAAGCCACCTGCTGGGCCTGGTGATGGGCGTTCTCGGTGCCTACGTCTACCGCTCCGAGCTGGAGGAGCACGAAGTCTCTTCCCTGCGTAAGAAACATGCCAAAAAACAGCAGGAGCGACCCAAGGAACCCTTCCTCCACACCGACGCCTTCGACAAGACCAAGAAGGAACGCGACAACGAAGCCTTCTGGGGAAAACTGAAGGAACTTAGTGAGCGGGAGCGACTGGAGCGGTAGAATTTACCAGTTACAATTGACCATGTACCATTTACCATTTGTGGGGATGCTCGCTGACGCTCGTGGGTCCACCATGGAGTGATCCGAGGGCGCCGACCGCAAAGCGGTCCCCCATATCGACTTGAGGTCCCGGGCCCCCGGAAAGCCCCGCACCAGCGCCCCGCCGCCCCTACCTCCCCAATATCCTCTGTGAAAACTCTGTGAAGCCCTCCGATCTCTCTGTGGTGAACTCCAACCCCTAGCTTTCACTAAAAAATGAAAGTTCCCCGACAACTACCCCAACCCTCAACCGTTTTCCTGGTATGAATACTGCTGAACTGCTGGACAAGGGACTAAAACGGGAATGGCTCACCGCCGAAGAAGGGGTGTGGCTGCTCGAAAACGCGGCGACCGCCGAACTGATGTACGTGGCCAACCAGCTGCGCTTCGAGTCGGTGCCAGAGCAGACCGTGACCTGGATCATCGACCGCAACAGCAACACGACCAACGTCTGCATCGCGAACTGCAAGTTCTGTAACTTTTACCGGCGGCCGGGACACGAGGAGAGCTACATCACCAGCATCGAGGAGTACAAGCAGAAGATCGAGGAAACTTTCGCCTTCGGCGGGGAGCAGCTGCTGCTCCAGGGCGGACACCACCCGGAACTGGGACTGAAATTCTACAGTGACCTCTTCAGTGAGCTCAAATCCCTGTACCCGCGACTGAAGCTGCACGCCCTCGGCCCCCCGGAGATCGCCCACGTGGCCAAGCTCGAGGGCATGAGCCACTACGACGTGCTCAAGGCCCTGAAGGAGGCCGGACTCGACAGCCTCCCCGGTGCCGGCGCCGAAATCCTCAGCGATCGCGTACGCCGCCTCATCTCGAAGGGGAAATGCGGGGGCGAGGAGTGGCTCGACGTCATGCGCGCCGCCCATAAGCTCGACATTACGACCTCGGCGACGATGATGTTTGGCCACATCGAGACGAACTGGGAGCGGATGGACCACCTCGTCCGCATGCGGCAGGTGCAGAGTGAAAAGCCGGCGGATGCGAAGGGCTTCCTGGCCTTCATTCCGTGGCCGTTCCAGGACGAAGACACCATCCTCAAGAAGATCAAGCGCGCCCGCAACACCGTGACCGGCGACGAGTACATCCGCATGATTGCCCTCAGCCGCATTATGCTGCCCAACGTGACCAACATCCAGGCCAGCTGGCTGACGGTGGGCAAGCAGGTCGCCCAAATCTGCCTTCACTCCGGGGCCAACGACTTCGGCTCCATCATGATCGAGGAGAACGTGGTGAGTGCCGCCGGTGCCCGCTGGCGCTTTACGGCCGACGGCATCCAGGACGCGATCCGGGAAGCCGGCTTCCGGCCCCAGCTGCGCACCCAGCAGTACGCATACCGCGAGCTGCCCGCCGACATTCGCCAGCAGGAACTGAATACGGTGGAGCTGATCGTAGATTAGCCCCATGAGCGGTACCCTTTACCTGATTCCCTCCACCCTGGGCGCGGGCGCCATCGACACCCTTTCCCCCCGGACGCTCGCGATCACGCGGCGGCTACGGCACTTCGTCGTGGAAACCGGTAAGGTCGCCCGCGCCTTCCTGAAAGAGGTCGAGCTGGATCACCGGCTACAGGAGTGCACCTACTACGAGCTCAATAAACGGACCCGCTACGACGAGCTGGCGGGTTTCCTCGCGCCAATTCTGGATGGAGAAGACGTAGGTGTACTCTCCGACGCGGGAGCCCCCGGCGTAGCGGATCCCGGGGCGCAGCTGGTGCTACTGGCTCACCGTATGGGTGTTCCCGTCGTGCCATTGGTCGGCCCCTCCGCCATCCTGCTCAGCATTATGGCGGCCGGGCTGAACGGGCAGTCCTTCACCTTCCACGGCTACCTGAGCCCCAAACGCCCCCAGCTGGCCAAGGACCTGCGCCGTCTCGAAGCCGACAGTCGGAAGTGCCAGCAAACGCAGCTCTGGATCGAAGCCCCCTACCGCAACCAGGCGACCGTCGAGGTGGCGGTGGAAAGTTTGGCCCCTACCACCCTCTTTTCAGTTGCCTGCGACCTGACTACGGAAACGGAATGGGTAAAGACGGCTCCGGTGGGAGAGTGGGGCGCGTCCGCGGGTGCGGTGTTGCAAAAGCGGCCGGCTATGTTTCTCTTACTGGCGTCCCAAGGTTAATTCACTACAGAGGACTCGGAGGTTTCACGGAGTAAAAAGTCCGCTGTGTGACCTCTGTGAAACCCTCTTACCTCTGTGGTGAACCTATCTGCGGTGAATGTCTATCAGCAAGCCACCAAGTATAACCTGCAGCCACGCCGCAACGTTATCAAATTCACATCCGATCCCCACCGGTAAATACCCTGCTATGGCCCTGCGCCTGAGTTTCTTTCTGAGCCTGTTTTCCGTTAGCCTGTGCGCTCAATTCGCGAGCCCGATCTCGTGGACCTTCGAGCAGCAGTCGCTGGGAGGAGACCGCTTCGAGCTGAAGGCCACCGCCACGGCCGAGGACGGCTGGGCGATCTACAGCCAGCATACCGATCCGGGCGGACCCGTGCCGACCACCTTTTACTGGCAGGAGGGCGACCACTACGAACTGATCGGGGAAACGGAGGAAACGGGCCACCGCAAGGAGGGCGTCGACGAGCTCTTCGGTGTCAACGTGATCAAATTCCTGAGCGACGAGCCGGTGGTCTTTACCCAGACGGTGCGGGTCCTGGACTACGGAACGCCCATTGCGGTAGAGGTGGAATTTATGTGCTGCGACGACCAGCAGTGCCTGCCACCCACCACGGAGGAGCACAGTTTTTTGCTGGAGCCGGCCGGGGTTAGGGAAGCCACCGCACCCGCGACCCCGCCCAGTGACAAACCCGTGCAGGATGCCATCACGGACGTAGGGCAGCCCGCCATTGACGAGGTGAAGCCGGTAAATATGCCGCAGGAAGAAGTGCTGGAAAGTTACACCGCCAGCCTGCCGCCGCCCACCCAGGACGAGCCCGTGAGCTGGATGGTCCGCGCCGAAGCGCTGGAAGGGAACCGCTACCGCATGTCGCTGATCGCCTCCATGGCCGAGGAGTGGACGCTCTACAGCATGAACGTCGATCCCTCGATCGGGCCCATCCCCACCGAGCTGACGGTCGACGAGAAGCCCGGGGTCACCCCGATCGGGGAGGTGACGGAAACCTCCGCCACCCTCAAAAAGAAATACGATACCACCTGGGAAGCTGAGGTCAGCAAGATCGACGGCGGTACGGTGACCTACTCCCAGGTCGTGGAAGTAGACGGCAGCGCGGAAGTCACCGGCTACATTTCCTTCCAGACCTGCAACGACGAAATGTGCCTGCCGCCGCGCGACATCCCCTTCACCTTTAACCCGGCTACCCAGGTGATCACCATCGACGGACTCACCGGTACGGAAAACCTGGCGGCCGCTGGTGCGGTGACGGCCACTCCTACCGTCGCCTCGATCACCGACGACGGCACCACCTTCAATGCCGATCCCGTCGGCTCCTGCAGCCTGGGGGAGGCGGTGACCAGGGGACAGAGCCTGTGGGGCATCTTCGGACTCGGACTGCTCGGCGGCCTCTTCGCCCTAATCATGCCGTGTATCTTCCCGATGATCCCGCTGACCGTAAGCTACTTCACTAAGGGCAGCGAAAACCGGGCACGGGGCGTGCGCAACGCCGGCCTGTACGGTTTCTTCATCTTCCTCATCTACGTGCTGCTCAGCGTGCCCTTCCACCTGATCGCGGGCGTCGATCCGGGCATCCTCAACAGCATCGCCAGCAACGTTTGGCTGAACCTGCTCTTCTTCGTGGTCTTCATGGTTTTTGCGGGGAGCTTCTTCGGCTTCTACGAGCTGGTGCTACCGCAGAGTTGGAGCAACAAGGCCAGTCAGGCGGAGGGCTCCGGTGGGATCGGGGGCATCTTCTTCATGGCCCTCACGCTGGCGCTGGTCAGTTTCAGCTGTACCGGTCCCATTCTGGGAAGTCTGCTGGTCGAGGCGGTGAGCGACGGTGCCTGGCCCCTGACGGCGGGTATGGCCGGATTCGGCGTGGCCCTGGGCCTGCCCTTTGCCCTGTTCGCCGCCTTCCCGGGCGTACTCAACCGCATGCCGAAGTCGGGGGGCTGGCTCAACAGCGTAAAGGTGGTCCTGGGCTTCGTCGAGGTGGCCCTCGCCTTCAAGTTCCTGAGCAACGCCGACCTGGTCGGTCACTGGGACCTGCTGCGTATCGAGCCCTTCCTGATCATCTGGATGCTCTGTGCCATGGGTATCGCGGCTTACCTCTTTGGCTGGATCAGCTTCCCCCACGACAGCAAGAAGCGGAAGGCCGGTCCCCTCGCCCTGGCCGTTGCCGTAGCGGGCGTGGCCTTCACGGCCTACCTGGCCTTCGGCTTCACGACCAACAAGGACACCGGCAGCTACCAGACCCTCGGCCTCCTGAGTGGCATCGCGCCGCCGGTGTGCTACAGCTACCTCAATCCCTGCGACTGCCCCCAGGGCATCACCTGCTTCAAGGACCTGGACGCCGGTCTCGCCTACGCCCGCCGCGTCAACAAGCCCATCATGCTCGACTTCACGGGCTACACCTGCGTCAACTGCCGCAAGATGGAGGAGAACGTATGGAGCCAGGACCGCATCAGAGACCTGCTGACCGAAGACTACGTCCTCATCAGCCTCTACGTCGACGACCGGGCCACCCTGCCCGCCGGACAGGAGCGGGAGGTACAGCGATTGGACGGTACCGGGCGCAGCCTGACCATCGACCAGGTCGGGGAAAAGTGGCACTACTTCCAGCAGAGCGTTTTTCAGCACGCTACCCAGCCCTACTACGTACTGGTGTCTCCCGACGGGCAGACGCTCAACCCGCCGGTTGCCTATACGCCCGACGTAGACGATTACGCCACCTTCCTGGAGTGCGGCCTGTCAACTTTCCGTGACCTTTCCAAGTAGGGAAAACCCCGGAGGAGGCCAGGTGTTAGCTTTCCATGATTTACCGCTGCTTCTCCCTCCTGCTTTTCTTTGCCCTACTGTCCGCCTGCGATGATCACGACCACACCGACGGTGTCCCGATCGAGGAAGCACCGGCCTACTACCAGCACCACCCGCTGAGTCAAGACGGCAATAACTACTTGGTCGACAGCCTGGGTTATCCCGGCAATCATCCCTTCGACGCGGAAACCGGTGAGGTATTCCCGGAGCCGGTGCGCGACTGGAAGTACGTCGACCAGGCCAATCGCCCCTTCGGTAGCGAGGACCTGCGCGGCAAGGTGTACGTCGCCGACTTCTTCTTCACTTCCTGCCCCACCATCTGTCCCAGGGTCGCCAGTGAGATGCTGCGGCTGGAAGAAAAATTTGGGGACAACCCCGACTTCCAGTTGGTGTCCTTTACGGTCGACCCCAAGCGCGACACCCCTGAGCACATGACGGAGTACGCCGGTAAGCTGGGGATCGAAGACCTGGACCGCTGGCGCTTCATCTACGGCGACAAGTTCGAGATCTACGATCTGGACGAGGATTACCTCAGCATCGCCATGGAAAATGACGCGGCCCCCGGGGGCTTCGACCACAGTGGCTACATTGTACTGGTAGACCGCAAGGGCTTTGTCCGGGCCTACGCCAGTGGCCTGGTGGAAGAGGAGGTTACCCACCTCATGGACGACGTCCAGCTCCTGCTGGACCAGCCGAACGCCCGCTAGAGGTTCCGCAATTCACGCCAGAGGTTCTTGCGGGCCTGGTCCTCGTAATGTTCCCGGCCGTAGGTCGTGGAGTAAATCTCCTCCCGGTCGAGCAGGCCGGTAAGTGCCTCGGCACGCTTCCTGCGAAAGACGAA
The DNA here is from genome assembly GCA_038258275.1 of Chitinophagales bacterium. GTDB lineage: Bacteria > Bacteroidota > Bacteroidia > Chitinophagales > Saprospiraceae > Neolewinella. Next base: position 7,174 of record JBBSPZ010000003.1, read on the forward strand.
ACCCGGGATCATCCAGAATTCCTTCCGGATGGCGGCGGTATAGCGGTCGTATCCGGCGGCATCACGGGCCAGCACGGCCAGGTCGAGGTCGATCAGCAGCCCTTCGTCGCCGTTGTCGCCGCGGGAGGGCACGTGTTTCCGGGTGGCCAGGATGAGCTGACGGCAGCGATCGATGCGGGCGGCGCTTACCGTACCGGAGGTGGTCAGTACGTTGGCGGCCGAGTCGGCGCTGCGGGCCTCGTTATCCAGGCGGGTGGGTTTATAGACGATGTCGTGGTACACCAGGGCAAGTCCGAACACGGGCGGGTCCGCGGGTGCAGGGAAGGCTTCCGCACCGGCCGCTTCCTGTTTCCGGAGCTCGCCCAGCATTTCTTCGAGGTGGTGGAGGTTGTGATAGGCCCGGCCTGAGTAGGCCCGCTTTACGTGTTTCCAGTCGAGCACGGGAAGGGCGAGTTCCTGCCGGAGCCCTTCGAAAAACGCTTCGATCACAGGGGGGTATTTACGGGTGGTTGCGGGAAGGCTTACCTTTGCGGCCAGAGATCTGAACGTGTGCAAACGCGTCGCCCCGGTCGGGCGATACTAAAGTAACTATATGTCGGCGAAGATAGACGAGAGTCTGCGGCAACGCATCCTACAATTCATTAACGAAGCACTGGCCGAGGACGTGGGTCCGGGCGATTTCACCAGTGAGGCAACTATCCCGGCCGATAAGCGGGATACCGCGAAATTGCTGGTGAAGGACGTAGGCATTCTCGCCGGAGTGGCGGTAGCAAAAATGATTTTCGAACGGGTAGATCCGACTGCCGAATTCGACCAGCAGATGGAGGACGGCGACCTCATGCACGCCGGTGACATCGCTTTCTACATCACCTGCAACTCCCGGGCCCTCCTCCAGGCCGAACGCCTCGTGCTCAACACCATGCAACGCATGAGCGGCATCGCCACCCTGACCAACCGCTACGCCTTCGAAGTGGAAGACCTTCCGGTGAAGGTGCTGGATACCCGCAAGACGACCCCCAACCTCCGCTTCCTGGAGAAGTGGGCCGTGCGCCTCGGCGGAGGGCACAACTACCGCGACGGACTCTACGATCGCATTATGATCAAAGACAATCACATCGATGCCGCCGGCTCAATCACCAAGGCCATCGGCGGCGTACAGGTGTTCTTTCGGGAAAACGCGATGGAACTGCCCATTACCGTTGAGGTGCGCAACCTCGTCGAACTGATGGAAGTACTCGAGGTCGGACAGGTAGACCGAATCATGCTCGATAACTTTGAAGTGCCCCTGCTCCGCGAAGCCGTGGCCCATATCGGCGGTCGGTTTGAGACGGAAGCCAGTGGCGGCATTACGCTCGACAGCATTCGTGAAGTAGGGGAAACGGGCGTTGATTACATCTCCGTCGGCGCCCTCACGCACTCCGCCGTCAGCCTCGACCTCAGCCTGAAAGTAGTGAAGTAAAAAAAGACCGGCTCCTTCCCGTGGGGAAGGAAGCCGGTCCCTACCTAATCCTGCTGCCGGTAGTGAATGAAACGCGCTTGGTTCGCTAAGTGGCTTTGTAGCAATGCGGCCGGCAACGGGACAGGCGCCATTACGTTGCAAAAAAATGTCCTGCCTCCCATCCGGAAAGTGATTAAAGAGTGAGGAGGAAGGGAATGCCCTGCTGCGTTCAGAAGGGCAGGTCTGCGGCCGCGGTCATTTCCGCCGGAGCGGCTTTGGCCTTTGCCGTGCGGCGCTTGGTCGTCTTTTTCGGGGCGGGCTCCGCAACCTCCGCTACGCTGGTTTCCGGCTCGTAGTCGGCGGCTCCATCGTTGCGGTCCCGGGGACTCAGGAACGTGAATTCCTCCAGGACGATCTCGGCGGAGATGCGCTGCTGATCGTGCTTGTCGGTCCAGCGGTTGTAGCGGATCGCTCCGGTCAGGGCCAGCTGGCTACCCTTGGTGAGGTAGCGTTCGAGCACGTCGACCACCTTACCGAAGGCCTTGACGCGATGCCATTCGGTGCGGGTGACCTTTTCGCCATCGCGGTTGCGGTAGCTGTCGTTGGTGGCAAAGCTGAACTCGATCACCCGGGTGCCGCTCGGCAGGGTCTTGGTGATGGGGAGCTGGCCTACGTTGCCGATGAGGGTTACACTATTACGTACTTGCATAATAAAAAGGTTGGTAATGGCTCGTATCCGTTGTCGCATGAATAAGTGGACACGAGCATTGGTGATAAAATGTGTCGCCCGCCGATCGCTCCGTGAAGCAGTACACATCGCTTTCAATCGGTGACGATACAAAGGTGGAGGCAGCCCAAACCGTTAGTCGTGCGTTAAACATATACTTGCGTATATAAACGAATATAAACGTTTAAAAACGATTTACTGTTAATTAATACTATGGTTTTCAGTACTTTATGATTTATGGCACGGGATGAAGTTATTTAAAAAAATATTAGATGTATCTGAAGTTCTCCTCCCCCGGCACCTGCATTCCTGCAAAAAAACAGGGGGCAAAGCGTAACGGTCCATGGTAGTAGCGGAATGAAGGGAAAAACAGCGCCACTATGCATGCTTCATCTTCTCTACTTAGCTTTCTCGCAGTTTTCCTCCTCGTTTTCAGCACCGGCTGCGAGCAGGTGGATGAACTGATCGCCGGACTCGGCTCCGCGCCCACCGTCTCCTATTCCTCCACCAGCATTGCTGCGGAGTTTTATACCCCCGGCACCTCGCCCACCCCCAGCATCGACTGGAACGGCGACCAGGGGACCATTGCCCTCGGTACGACCGTCGAAGGGCTGACCATCAACTCTACGACCGGAAAGCTCAGCTGGACCAAATTGCTCCCCCCCGGTACCCACGAGGTGGACGTGATCGTCAGCAACAGCGAAGGCCAGGTGGTGGTGCCGGTCACGATCCTCAATCCGCTTTCCGGCACCTTCGCGGGGAACTACGACGGCTCCTCCTATTTCGCCCTGCAGGTGATGAAAAATGGCGACCTAGTGGTACTGGCCAACAGTTCCTCGACCCCGGACCGGGGAGAGGGTAACTGGTCTATGGAAGGTGACACCTTCTCCGGGTACTACGAGTACATCACTGCGTCGGATGATTACTCGCTCATCGGCACCCTGGAGCAGACGAACAGCGGGGTAGTAATCAGCGGAAACTACTACCCCGGAGTATACGAAGACGGAGACAGCCCCTACGGTACCTTCGAAGTGACCCTGCAATAATCGTCGACGGTTCCTCCCGTCAAAACAAATCGCTCATGTCCGCTGCTTATCAGGGCATGAGCGATTTTCATATTAATTCCGTCCTCCAGCGTTGTGCCCAAGCGGTTGCCGATAAAGCTCCCGCCGCGATGTTTGGCTTACGCGATGAGGGCTACGACAGCCTTTACGAACAACTCGTAAGCAGCCTGCTCAGTGTGCGCACCTACGACGAGGTGAGTACCGAAGTAAGCAAGCGGCTCTTTGCCCTGGCCCGCACCCCCGCCGAAATGGTGAAGCTGGATCGGGAAAGGATCATCGAAGCCATCGCCCAGTCCACCTTCGCCCCCGCCAAGGCCGACAACCTCCTCGCCCTCAGTCAGACCATCGTTGACGACTACGCCGGCGAAACACCGGCCGACTACGATAAATTGATCGCCTTCCGCGGCGTAGGGCCCAAAGTCGCCAGCCTGGCCCTCGGCGTCGCCCTGAACCATCCGCTCATCGCCGTCGATATCCACGTCCACCGCATCACCAACCGCTGGGGCTACGTCGCCACCTCCACCCCCGACAAGACCCGCGACGCCCTCACCCAAAAACTCCCGCAGGACCTCTGGATCGAGATCAACCGCGTCCTCGTCCCCTTCGGTAAGCACGTATGTACGGGTACCCGGCCGTGGTGTAGTCGCTGCCCGGTGGTGAAAGACTGTGCCCGGATTGGAGTGGAAAATAGTAGGTAGGGTAGGGTATAGCATATAGCGTTTAGTGCCGAGCGCTATATGCTACCCGCTATATGCTACCCGCTATAAGCTATACGCTACAAGCTACCTGCTCTAAGCTACTTAATCACCACCTCCACCAAATACTCCTCCCCGAACTCTTCATTCAGCCGGGTACGGATGCCTTCCCGGACCATAGTGAGCTCATTGCGCAGCGGGGCGTTCGTGACGTAGACGTAGAGCTTGCGGTTGCGGACCAGAAAGTCGCGGGTGTTGTCGGCCGTGTGTTTGCCGAAGAATTTTTCCCAGACCAGCTTCGTGCGCGCCTTGAAGTAGCCGGCCTCGTTGTGCTGGTTGCGGAGGAGGCGCAGGAAGGCGGTCTTCAGCTCCAGGGGCTCGGGCTTTTGGGGAATGGGCTTATACATGGCGTTTATTCTTCTTCAATATACCGCTTCCACTCCGCTTCGTTGCGGGCGATGCCGTCGACTACCAGGAAGCGTTCCCAGGCGACATCGGGATGGTGGCTTACGAGGGAGGTGATGCGCTCCGGGTCGGTGTCGGTGATGAAGAGTTGGCCGAAGGCGGAGCTCATCACCAGTTCTAGCAACTGGCCTACCCGCTCGTGGTCGAGCTTGTCGAAGATATCGTCGAGCAGCAGGATGGGCGTGCGGTGGGTACTCTGCTCAAGTAACCGATACTGGGCCAGCTTGAGCGACAGTACGAAGGATTTCAGTTGTCCCTGGCTGGCGACCCGGCGCAGCGGATGGCCCTCCTGGGTGAAGATCAGCTCGTCGCGGTGAATGCCCCCGGTAGTGCGCTGCAGGATGCGGTCTTTTTCACTGCGCGCGGCGACCAACTCCCGCCAGCTGTGATCGGTGAGTTGCGATTTGTACTCCAGACCGACCGCTTCCCGCCGGCCGCTGATGGCGGCGTAGGATTCCAGGAGCAGGTGAGTGAACGGCTCGATAAATTCCCGCCGCTTCTCGAAAATGTAGGTGGCCGGCACTTCCATCTGGGCGTCGTATACGCTCAGGAGGCCGGAGGTATCGGCGCGGCCGTTGAGTTCCTTCAGCTGGGCATTGCGGTTTTCGAGCAGGCGATTGTAGGCGATCAGGTGATTGAGGTAAACGGAGTCGGTCTGGCTCAGGCTGTTGTCGAGCAACTTGCGGCGGGTGGCGCTGCCCTCGAGCACCAGGCTGATGTCGTCGGGCGTCACGATGACCACGGGATACCGGCCGACGTGCTCACTGATGCGTGCGTACGGGGTGCCGTTACGCTCGATCACCTTGCGCTGCCGCTTGCGCAGCTTGACTACAATGCGGTCCTGGCGGTCCTCGTCGAGGAGGAAGGTGCCGTCCAGCCGGGCCACCTCGTCGCCGTGACGAATGCTGTACTGGTCGGCGCCGCTGCCGTACCCCTTACTCATGCAGAGGTAGTAGATCGCTTCCAGCAGGTTCGTTTTCCCCGCCCCGTTAAAGCCCACGAAGCAGTTCAGCCGCGGCGAGAACGTCAGCGACTGCCGCGCATAGTTCTTGAACTGGGTCAGCTTTAGGGTAGAGAGGTACAAGTCAATTTACAATTTACAAAGGACGATTTACAAAGTACCATTTGGCTCCGCAGGGATAGGCGGGCGGGGCCGCAGGTGCAAAGAAGGTATACGTAGGCGGGTGAGGTTGGTTTGCTCCGGCGAGCGGAGCGAGCCGAAATCTGCGTTAATCCGCGACTCAATCCGCGCCAGGCGCAGCCCATCTGCGGTAAAATGCATCCGTAGTACACGCCACGAGCGAAGCGAGCAAAGCCGCCAATGGTAAATGGTACTTGGGAAATTGAAATTGGTAACTCCCTAAACCGCCACGTCATACTCCCGCAGGGCCGAATTTAAGCTCGTCTTCTTGTCGGTGCTGGCCTTACGCTGGCCGATGATGAGGGCACAGCTGACCTGATAGTCGCCCGCGGGAAAGGACTTGGTGTAGCTGCCGGGGATCACCACCGACCGCTCGGGGACGAAGCCGCGGTACGTCTTGGGCTCCGCGCCGGTGACGTCGATGATGCGGGTGGACTGGGTGAGGGCCACGTTCGCGCCGAGTACGGCCTCTTTACACACCCGCACGCCCTCGACGACGATGGAGCGGGAGCCGATGAAGCAGTCGTCCTCGATGATGGTGGGGGTCGCCTGCAGGGGCTCCAGTACGCCGCCGATGCCGACGCCGCCGCTGAGGTGGACGTTGCGGCCGATCTGTGCGCAGCTGCCGACGGTGGCCCAGGTATCCACCATGGTGCCGCTGCCCACCCAGGCGCCGATGTTGACGTAGCTGGGCATCATGATCACCCCGCTCTCGAGGTAGGCGCCGTAGCGGGCGATGGCGTGGGGGACCACCCGTACGCCCTGGCTGGCGTAGTCGCGCTTGAGCTCCATCTTGTCGTGGAACTCGAAGGGGCCGACCTCGATGGTCTCCATCTTGCGGATCGGGAAATAGAGAACCACGGCCTTCTTCACCCAGTCGTTGACCTGCCACTCGCCGTCGGCACCGGGCTCGGCTACGCGCAGGCGCCCCTTGTCCAGTTCTTCGATGACGGCGTTGATGGCGTCCTGGGTGGTGGCTTCCTTCAGGAGTTCGCGGTTATCCCAGGCGGCTTCGATGAGGGGGCGGAGGTCTTGCATAGTGGGGGTTGGATTGGAAAAAAGTCGGACAAAGATGGAGAAAAACGCCCGTAAGCTGATTTGTCCCCTACAGGGTATCTTAGATGAGAAATGTATCCCGTCCACATGGCATACGTCGTAGTCCGTTCGTTACTGGTGCTGAGCCTTCTACTCACCTGTCGGGAATCGTTTGCCCAGGATGCACACGACATCAGACAGCTTTTGGAGAGGGGGCGGCAGACGGAAGCCGTAAATCAGGTGCGCAGCCAGGGGGGGCGCGATTCGCTCCTTGCGGAGGGGGAGGCCTGGTTGGACTCGGACAGTATAATGTGGTCGGTCCCCTTCTTTCTGGAGGTCACCCACGACAAGGGCGGCAAGCCGATCATCGACAGCCTCGCCGGACTGGCCTTCCACAAAGCCGCGAATGCCTACTACAGGAACAGCATGGATGAAGAGGCGGTCATCTACTACCGCCGGGCCATTGCGGTACGGGACTCCCTTTATCCGTATGCCCATCAGGACCGGGCTCACTCCCGCATTAACCTGTCCAACTCCCTTTCCTACCTCCGGCAGCTGGATTCCGCCGTCCTCGTGATCCGCGAAGCCACTGCCCTCTACGATGCCTTGCCGTCCTATGACAGTTTGAATTACCTGCGTAATTTGAACAGGCTCGCTTCGCTGGCCAAGGAGCTGCGCGATTTTCGGCTGGCTTACAGCGCAACCTACCGGGCCGTTTCGCTGATCGAACAGATTCCGGATGCCGATGCAGACGAAAAATTCGTCACCTACCACAACGCGGGGCTGACCATGCTGCGGCTGGATAAGCTGGACGAAGCCCTGACCTATGCCGAGCGGGCAGTCACGGCCGCCAGGAAATCGCAGTATCCGCTGAATCTTCCTACCGCATACAATTTACTGGCGATCGTACAGCGGGAGCTCGGCGACGAAAAAGAGGGCTTCGCCAACCTGAAACAAGCGGAAGGCATGATCACCCCCACCACCCGCAATGAGCTGATCTTCGGTGAAGTCTACCTCAACCTGGCCGAATACTACGGGGGGCTGGACGATGTAAAGGACTTCGAAATATACCGGCGCCGGGCGCGGCAACTCTTCGAGAAATCAGACATCAGGATCTTTTACGCGAGCGAAAAAATTCCCGAGATACTGCTGAAGTGGAAACGCTACGATGAAGTGCTGAAACTGGTGAACGAGCGCATCGACTACTTTATGGCAAACGCCGATCCAGGCAGCTCCGGATCAGCTTATGCGGCCGAGGATGTGGTGCCCCTGATCGATCTTCTCTCGGTGCGTGCCCTGGTGTGTACCGCCATGGAAAAGCGGGAAGCGGCCCTTGCCGACTATGCCATCATTTTCGATCTGCAAAACCAACTGCGCCATGGGGTCAGCACGGAGGACAGCCGGCGATACCTGAGCCGGAACCTGCGGCCCTTTTTCGACAGTGCCATCTCCCTGCACTTTGCCGCATATCAGGAAAGCGGTGCCGACAGTTGCCTGTGGTTAGCCTTCGAACTCAGCGAACAATCCCGCGCCTTTTCTCTGCTTGCGGCGCTGCATGCCAACAAGAAAGGCCTCTCCCCACAGGAAAGTCAGCTTATCCGAACGGTGGCGGACCTGGAACGGCAGGTCAGCGTCGGCAAGACGGACCGGCAACCGGCGCTCGAGGAAGCCCGGATCCGGCTCGACCGCCTGAGTCATGAAAACCGGTCTCCCGAACAGCCCGATGAGCCGTTCAACCGCGCCAAACTGATCAATTATTTGCGGCAGAACGACTGCGACCTCCTGGAGTACCACCTTGCCCGGGAAGGTAGCCTGGTCTTCCTGCTCACTTCCGATGGCAGCCTTAGCGCCGTGGCGATCGACAACGGCGAAAAATTGCCCGACCGCGTGGAACGCTTCCGCCGGGATATCGAACGCAGTGCCTTCCGGCGCAAAAGCCTCCGGACCAGAGCGGTGCAGGATTCCCTGGACGGGACCTTCCTGGCTATGGGTATCGAGCTGTCGAACCAGCTGCTCCCGCCTGCCGTCCGGGAATCATTGCACCTGCGGCCGCGCCTCTGTATTGTACCCGACGGGGTCCTGAACTACCTGCCCTTTGCCGCCCTGCCACTGGCGGAAGCGAAGATTCCGCTCGACTATGCCGCGCTTGATTACCTGCAGGGTGCCACCCAGCTTCAATTTTCCTACAGCGCCCGGTACCTGGTGGAAGTGAGCCGGAAGGGATCCCCCACCTATGCCCGTAACCTGCTCGCCTTTGCCCCGTCCTTCGGCAAGTCGGGGCCGGTTGCGGAAACCCGGGGAGGCAGCACCCAGCTGCGGGGCGAAAACATCCTCTATCCCCTACCCTACAACCGCGAGGAAGTAGAAGAGGTCAGCCAACTGGTCAGCGATGCCGTCGCCTTGTACGGGCCGGACGCGAACCGGCAAAGATTTCTCGAAGAACTGGGCTCCAGCCGCATTCTGCATCTTTCGAGTCACGGCAGCGTGAATCCTACCGATCCCAACCTGAGCTTCGTGGCCTTCACCCAAACTGGCGACAGTCTGCAGCAGGAGGAGATGCTGTATTTCAACGACCTGTACGGCCTGCCCATTGGCAGTGAGCTTACCGTCCTGTCGGCTTGTGAAACCGCCCTCGGGAAACTGGCCGTAGGGGAAACCACGATGAGTTTGGCAAGCGCTTTTGCGGCCGCGGGAGCAAAAAGCACGATCACTACGCTCTGGCAGGTAGACGACCGGGCGACCAAGGACCTGATTGTCGATTTCTACCGCCGGTTGGTCAATGGGGAAAGCCGCAGCGAGGCCCTCAACGGTGCCCAGGAAGAACTGCGTGGAGGAGAATATGCCCATCCGTATTACTGGTCGGGCATCACATTGTACGGGGCCGCCGGCCCACTACCCCTGGACGGGGGCCCCGGGCTTCCCGCCTGGTCGTATTGGCTGGTAGGAGTATTGATCGTGGTCGTGGCGGGTGTCGGCCTCCTGAAACTCAGGGAACGGTCTGCCGGTCGGGCTGCTGCCCGAGCCCGGTAAGCCGCTCGCGCAGGGTCTGCCAGTGGGAGGGAAGGAAAAATACCCGCAGCAACTGGATGGGCTGCCTGGTGTCGGAATGAACGGTCAGCTTATCATCCGTCTCCTCCACGGAACTGATGCTGAAAAGAGGTACTTCCACCGGTGCGCGAAACCCCGTCTTGGCCCTGAGGGATATACTATCGAGGTGCACCCGGAAGAGGTTCCGGACGGCGAAGGCCAGGAAAACCGGAATGAGCAGCAGCGTTGCGGGCCCGAGATACTGGTCCGTCGCTGCCGCGTAGAGCAGGTATACGGGAATCCCGACTAAGCTGAACAGCAACACGAACAGGGAGGCGTTGCGCATGGGAAAGAACTGCCCCGCCCGGTACGCCTGCCACATGAGCCAGAGCTCCGTCAACACGCCGACGAGCACCAGGGCGGCCACAACCCAGGCCAGGGTGAAGCTCCAGTCCGGCAATTGCCCCGGAAAAAAACGGTAGGCTGCCAGCACGAAGGCCACCAGTAGAATGCTCCCTACGTTGGCGATGAGCTGGTAGGGGGGCGTCCTCATACTTCGCAGATACGGAGGCCCTCGCTGAGGGACTTGATCTTGTCGTCGTAGGTGGGGAGGTACTCCTGCGCCACGTATCCTTCAAAACCGGTCTCATGAATGGCGCGGATGATGGCCGGATAGTTGAGCTCTTGGCTGTCGTTGATCTCGTGGCGGCCGGGTACGCCGCCGGTGTGGTAGTGGCCGATGTAGTGGTGGTACTTCTTAATGGTGGCTACTACGTCCCCCTCCATGATTTGCATGTGGTAGATGTCGTAGAGCAGCTTGAAGCGGTCGGAGCCGATCATTTCCGCGAGCGCGGCGCCCCACTGGGTCCGGTCGCACATATAGTCGGGGTGATTGACCTTGCTGTTGAGCAGCTCCATCTGGAGGGTGATGCCGGCATCTTCGGCGAGCTTCACCACGGGCCGCAGGCCAACGGCGCAGTTCATCATGCCGTCGTAGTCGCTCATTCCGCGGCGGTTGCCGCTCATGACGATGACATTGGGGATCCCGTGGTCGGCGGCATCGCGGATGACCTTGGTGTACTGCTCCTGCAGCTTCTCGTGGTTGGCCGGATCGTTCCAGCCGGTATCGATACTAAAGTTGCTATGGGTACCCATGGCGCAGGTAAGTCCGTATTTCTTGAGGATGGGCCACTGGTCTACGGTGGTCAGTTCGATGCTCTTCAGGCCGATCTCCTTGCCGCGTTCGGCGAGCTCTTCCAGCGGCATGTCGTTGTAACACCAGAAGCAGGTACTGTGGTTAGTCTTGCCGGGCGCGACCCCGGCACCGGCAGCCGCCCGGTCGGTAGCCGAGATGGCGTTGCTGAGGCTGATGGCCCCCAGTCCGAGGGCGGTAGTGCGTAAGGCGGAACGGCGATTCATGATGCTGACTTTAAAGTGAAAACGGGCTTCAAGATAGTGATTCGTGCGGTGGTAATTGATCGGACAGTAGACAGTAACTTAGGAGTTTCGTGATTAACCAGTTAAATTAGGGGACGATCAGTGCCGGCTTCTGTTGGAACGGTCGAACTTGTTCCTGCGCCCCGGCTTTCGACTTCGCTCACCAACACACGCATTATGACCGCCCTACTTCACCGCAGCATGTACGCACTACTTGGTGCCGTACTGTGTATGAGCAGCTGCAAGCTCATTCCCGACAATCCCGTATACAACCCCTCCGATTGTGGCTATACGTTGGGAGAAATCCCGTTCAGCGACCCCGCCGCCTGCGCGCCCGAACTGCTCACCTTCACGAACCTGAACGTCGGCGGGGCATCCGTCGGGGAAAAACTGCCGCCGCTACCGGATGACTGCACCTCCATCGGCCGCACCCAGGTAGCCTACCTCAACGGTATCGACGACGACCACTTCTTTTTGCACGTATATAAGGGTGCCCCGGGGCCGATCTCCCTCAGTGTTTACGGTGAGCTCAACTGCAGTGAAGTGGTTACCCTGCTGGAATGCCAGACCGTGACCACGGTCGCCTCCCGCTATCGGGTGAACACCGGCGGTAATTCGTTTAAGGGCTTCTTCGTACGCTTCAGCGTGGATGCTTCCCCCGGACAAGACCCGCAGGATTATGATCCGGCGTACACCGTCCGGCTGGCCGCCTATGAGGATGAGGAGCCGGCCTCCGCCGGAGGAATTCGCTACAGCACGCGTCCTTTCGGTAAACCCCTCACCGATAAGGAAGAGCTGGATCTGCCGAATTTGCCCTTCAACTGCTCCGGTACCGCCTTTCAGCGGGTAGTACTCAGCGCCTGCGAGCAAGATAGCGATGTACTGAATGCGTGGGTCAAGGAACTCGGAGTTACCCCTGCGGAAGAATACTACGGAGAGAAAGGGAACGTGGTCGTATTTGATGTTCCGCCGGGCATGGACCTGAATACCACGGGGGGCGCTGCCCGGGAAGTCCGCGCGAAGGTGAACGGCGGGGACGGTACGGCGGAGCCCGACTTTCTCATTAACCTGTTCCATCCGCGTGCTCCAGCTACCATTGTTCCTCCGGCGGATCGGGTGCCCCTGGCGACCACCGACCCGCTGATCCGGGACGTGATCCCCAGTGGGGAAAAATACTTCGACGCTTACCTGCCCCCCTTTCGTGCCCCGGAGGAATCCGACCGCGGGCCCATCCAGCTGGTCTCCATTATCGACAGCGGGGTCGATCCCGAAGAGCCCAACCAGCACATCTGGAAACGGGTGAGGTACCGCCAGTCCAAGGAAACGGAGTTCATTAAATCCGATGAGCTGGGCTTCGACTTCATCGCCAAGGACTTCGAGCCGAATGACCTTACCCCCCACGGTACCCACGTTGCCGGAGCCCTGCTTGGACAGTATGGTGCGGAGGCGGGACTGAACGTGGTACACCTGAAGGCCTTCGGACAGGAGGGGATCTCCAGCTACTTCGGTGCCCTGGTCTCGCTCTACGAGGCCAACGCGATCGGCAGCGACCTCATCAACATGAGCTGGGGCATCAGCTATCCGACCCCGCCGGAGGCCCTCACCTGTGCCCTGGAGGCCGCCATCGACGAGGGAATCTTCCTGGTCACCTCGGCCGGTAACGATACCCTGGACCTGGACGGAGAACCACAGTGGCCGGCCGCCTTCGCTCCGATGTATCCCGACCACGTGATCGCTACGGCCTCTTACTGGTACCAGGGGAATGCGGAGAAGGAAGACGCGACGACCCTCGAACTGATCTACTTTTCCAATTTTGGAAAGGGAACCGTCCCCCTGGCCGCTTACATGACCACCCCCGTACCCGGATACGGTAGCGGGCAGATCATCTATCCCCTCGGTACGTCGATCTCCGCACCCATTGTCTCCGGCCGGCTGATCACTTTCCTGGCGGGTTCGCCGGGCTCCTCCCTCCAGGATTTCCGCCAGAAGTACTACCAACAGGCGGCCACCCTCTCCGGCCGGATCAGGGATGAAAATTACCTTCCGATTCGTCCCGCCAGTAAGTAAGCAAGGATCGGGGCGCGTACGCGGGTGCCGTACTCTTCGATAAAAGAAGCCGGCCTGCGTAACGTCGCGGATCATCCCGCAATAACCAGGCGTATTCTGATCAGCTATAAACTATCCACTTCATGATCATCGATCGTTTCGACTTACCCCGCGTTCCGTACAGCGATCCTGCGGTCTCCGACCCCGCCCTGCTCACCTTTGAACAACTGCTGGAAGGCGGGCGATATAGCGGCCCCCCGCTGCCCGACGATTGTACGGCGCAAGGACCCTGGTGGTGCGCCGCCCTGGCCGTGCCCGAAGCGGAAACCCTCTATCTCCACGTTTACAAAGGGACGCCTGCCCTGGTGTACCTGCGGGTCTACGGCCTCCGGCACGATGGCAGGGTCCAGTCGCTTACGGAGTGCCTGGAGATCAGTGAAATTGCCCGGCGGCTGGAAGTTGGTGTGGGGTCGGGAAAATTTGCCTCCCTCCTGGTTCGCTTTTCGGCGGGGAAAGAGGAAGTAAGCCAGGAGCCTGCCGACCAGCGCAAGGGTAATTACCTGAGACTGGCCGCCTACGATGGCACAGAGCCCCGGTCTCCGGGGGGCGTGGTGGTCAATACCCGTCCGACCTGCCTGGACCCCTATGCGAAAGAGGAACGGGCGAAACAAACGATGGTGGTGCCATTCAGCTCCGACGGAAAATCGTTTCAGCGGCTCATTCTGGCAAGCTGTTCTCCCAAGGATGACCTCGTGGCCTGGGCCGTCGCTACTGGGCTCGAGTTTTCCGAGCGCTACCGGGGCGAAGCGGGTAGCGTAGTCGCTTTGGGGGTTCCTCCGGGTATGGACCTCAACACCACCGGTGGTTCCGCCCACGAGGTCAGGGCAAAAGTCAATGCGGGGGAAGGCACGGTCTCCCCCGACTACATTGTCAACCTGTTCTCTCCTGCAAAACCGACGGAAGGCGGCGGAAGGATCCACCGCGTGGAGGAAGAAAAGGAGGTCAGGGATGCTATCGGCTCGCCGGCCGCCTATTTCGCCGAGGTGTTGAAGCCAGGGGGAGCCTGCCAATCAGTTGACCGGAACCTGGAGCCGGTTACCGTTACCATCATCGATAGTGGCGTAGACTTGTCCGAAATCAATGCCGGACGGTGGACCGCTAGCCGCTACCGCGGTTCCAAGCAGACGGAATTCATTCGTCCCTGGCAATTGGGATACGATTTCATCAACCACGACTTTGAGCCGGAGGATGAAACTCCCCACGGTACTTACGTCGCCGCCGCCCTGCTGGCCCAGTACGCTGCAAAGCGGCCGCTGCAACTCGTGCACATGAAGACCTTTGGAGCGGGCGGCCTCTCGAGCTATTTCGGCGCGCTGGTCTCCATCTACGAAGCCACCGCGATCGGGAGCCAGGTGATCAACATGAGCTGGGGCTTTTACCAGAAAGAGATGCCGGACGCCCTTCGCTGCGCCATCCGCACCGCGGCCCGCCGGGGCGTCTACCTGGTGACCTCCGCCGGAAACGACGGTGAGGACCTCGAAACCAATCCACAGTGGCCCGCCGCCTTTGCTCCTGACTTCCCCGACAATATGCTCACGGTCGCCTCCTACTGGAACCAGGAATCCGGCAAGCTGGGCTACCGCGACGGCATCGAGCTCATGGACTTTTCCAATTACGGAAAACGGGAAGTGCCACTTGCCGCCTTCATGACGACCGGTGTGCCGGAGTTCCAGACCGGCACCCTCATCTACCCGCTGGGTACCTCCATCTCCACGCCTATCGTCAGCGGCTTGCTGGCCAACTGGCTGGCGGATCATCCGGAAGGCACCCTGGCGGAGTTCCGAGCGGCCTTCTTCCGGCAGTCGGCGAGTATATCCGATCGCATTACTGACGGGCAGTACCTGCCCCTGGAGTTTACTTCCGTGCTGACGTAGCGCTGTCTCTGCCTGGTGGTCCAACCCGCAACTACTGTTACTCCCATGTCTGGGTAGTTTGGCCCTGTCCTTCGTTGCTCCACTCCTCCCGTAGGTACGGCTACGCTCCGGGTTCAGCGCCTCGGTCAGCACCAACTTACCGGCGACTTAACGTAACGATGGCTACAGGTTGGACCACTAGATATCCCGCCGGTTCAACCCCTCCACGGCATGCTTCACCGCCCGCGCCGTGAGGGCCATGTAGGTCAGGCTGGGGTTCACACAGGCCGCGCTTACCATCGCCGAGCCATCGGTGACGTAGAGGTTGGGGCAGGCCCACAGCTGGTTGTGGGGGTTGAGCACGCTCGTCTTCGGGTCGCGGCCCATGCGGGCGGATCCCATTTCGTGGATGGAGAAGCCGGGGTGGGCTTCTTCACGATTGGTAGAGACGTCCTTAGCTCCGGCGGCTTCCAGCATTTCGGCGGCGCAGGTATCCATGTCTTCGCGCATTAGGCGTTCGTTTTCGCCGAAGCCACAGTCCATGGTGAGGGTGGGGAGGCCGTCTTTGTCGAGCAGGTCGCGGTTGAGGGTGACGCGGTTGTCGGGGTCGGGCAGCGACTCGCCGAACCCCGTCATGCCTACGCTCCAGGCGCCGGGGCGAAGGAGTTGTTCCTTGAGTTCCTTACCCATGCTGATGTCGGTTTCCCGGACGAGGCGCCACCAGCCGTCGCGGCTGCCGCCGCCCTGGTAACCGAACCCCCGAAGGTAGTCCCGCTTGCTCGAGGCATCTAGGTTGACGAAGCGAGGGATGTAGAAGCCGAGGGGCTTGCGGCCCTTCTCGGTTTTGTCCGAGTAGCCCTCGAAGGTGCCGGAGGCCCCGATGCGGTGGTGGTGGTCCATGATGTTGCGCCCGAGCTGGTCGCTGTCGTTCCCGAGGCCGTTGGGCTGGGCGTCGGAGGTACTGGCCAGCAGGATGGCGGCGGTGTTGAGCGTAGAGGCGTTGAGGAAAACGACCCCGCGGCTGAAGAACTCCGTGTCTTCCCCGGTCTCCGTCAGGCGTACGCGGACGCCGGTGGCCCTCTGTTGGTCCTTATCAAAAATCACCTCCCGCACCGCGGCGTGGTTCAGCAGGGTAAGGTTCCCCGTTTGGGCGGCCACGGGCAGGGTAGCGGAGTTACTGGCGAAGTATCCGCCGTAGGGGCATCCCCGCATGCACCGGTTGCGGTACTGGCAATTGCCGCGGGTGCCCAAGTGTATCTGCGGATCATAGGCCGTGAGGTGGGCGGCCCGGCCGGGGGTCACGGTGCGCCCGGGGAAGGCGGCCTGCACCTTTCTACTGAATCCCTCCTCGACACAGTTGAGGGGTATCTCAGGCAGGAAGGGCCCGTCGGGCAGGTGCGAAAGCCCTTCGGTACGGCCCGTGATCCCCACGAAGCGGGAAACGTAATCGTACCACGGTTTGAGGTCGGCGTAGCGGACGGGCCAGTCGACGGCGATGCCGTCGCGGGCGTTGGCGGTGAAGTCCAGGTCGCTGAGGCGGTAACACTGCCGCCCCCACATCAGGCTGCGGCCGCCGGTGTGGTAGCCGCGGATCCAGTCGAACCGGCGCTTTTCGGTGTAGGGGTACTCATCGTCTTTCACGAAGAGATCCTTGGTGCTCTGACGCAGCACGTAGTCTTTACGTCCGAGCTTTTCGTAGTGGGCCTCCTTCTCGGTGGCGGGTACCCGATCGTTGTAGGGCAGCTCCCAGGTATCAAGGTTCGCGGTGGGGTAGTCGCCATGGACGATGGGGCGGCCGCGTTCGAGAACCAGGGTCTTCAATCCGGCCCGACACAGCTCCATCGCCGCCCATCCCCCACTGATCCCCGTGCCGACCACAATGGCGTCGTAAGTCTGATCTTCTTTTCCGTTCACGGGCCGAATTTACTGAATTATCGGGCGGTCAAGGTTCGGGTGGCCGACCCCGGGGTAAAGTAATTGCCTATCTTTGGCCGCGATAACATCCAACCCCGCCGAGATATGAGCGACCACCGCGCCCTCCTGCTACTGGCAGATGGAACCACCTACGAAGGCAAAGCCGCCGGAAAAATCGGCACTACCATTGGCGAGATTTGCTTCAACACCGGCATGACGGGCTACCAGGAGATCTTTACGGATCCCAGCTATTTTGGCCAGATCCTCGTTGCCACCAACGCCCACATCGGTAACTACGGGATCCGGGATACGGACGTCGAATCCGACAGCGTCAAGATCGCCGGCCTGATCTGCAAGAATTTTACCGTTCCCTTCAGCCGGCAGCGCGCCCAGTCCTCCATCCAGGACTACTTCGAGAAGGAAGGCGTAGTCGGTATCAGTGACGTGGACACCCGCTCCATCGTCCGCCACATCCGCACGAAGGGCGCCATGAACGCGATCATCTCCAGCGAAAACTTCGACCTCGAAGACCTGAAACGCCAACTGGACGAGGCGCCCGACATGGAGGGGCTCGAACTCAGCAGTCAGGTGACCACCGCCGAAGCGTATACCCTGGGCGACCCCGATGCGTCGATCAAGGTCGCCGTGTTGGACTTAGGCACCAAGAAGAATATCCTGCGCAACTTCCTGAGCCGTGACTGCTACGTCAAGGTGTTTCCAGCCCAGGCTACCATGGCGGACATCGATGCCTTCGGTGCCGACGGCCTCTTCATCAGCAACGGACCCGGTGATCCCGGCGCGATGGATTACGCGGTAGATACCGCCAGGGCCATGCTCGCCGAGGACAAGCCGCTGTTCGGCATCTGCCTCGGCCACCAGATCCTGGCGCGCGCGGTGGGGATCCCAACCTACAAGATGCACCACGGCCACCGGGGCATCAATCACCCGGTCATGAACCTCCTCACCGGCAAGAGCGAAATAACGAGCCAGAACCACGGCTTCGGCGTCAGCCCCGAGGCCATCGCCGAAAACCTCGATATCGTCGAGATCACCCACCGCAACCTCAACGACGATACGATCGAGGGCATCCGGGTGGTCGGCAAACCCGCCTTCAGCGTGCAGTATCATCCCGAGGCCAGTCCCGGCCCCCACGACGCTTCCTACCTTTTCGACCAGTTTGTAGACCTTATTAAGGATAGAAGGAATGAGGGATTGAAGGCCCTCAATCCTTCATTCCCTGACTCCACAGCACCCGCGATCCCGCCAAAATCTAAAAAATAAGCATCCATTATGAGTAGTATCCTCGATATCCGTGCCCGCCAGATTCTGGACAGCCGCGGCAATCCTACCGTAGAAGTAGAAGTAGTCACCGCAGACGGTGCCATCGGCCGGGCCGCCGTTCCCAGCGGAGCGAGCACCGGTAAGTACGAAGCCGTAGAGCTGCGCGACAACGACAAGAGCGTCTACATGGGTAAGGGCGTACTCAAGGCCATCGGCAACGTCGAGGAGAAGATCGCCGAAGAGCTGCTCGGCGTGGAGGTCAGCGACCAGCGCTACATCGACGAGACCATGATCGAGCTCGACGGCACCCCCAATAAGAGTAAGCTCGGCGCCAATGCCATCCTGGGCGTGAGCCTGGCCGCTGCCAAGGCCGCGGCGCTGGAACTGAAC
This sequence comes from Chitinophagales bacterium, assembly GCA_038258275.1. Classification (GTDB taxonomy): domain Bacteria; phylum Bacteroidota; class Bacteroidia; order Chitinophagales; family Saprospiraceae; genus Neolewinella. The sequence continues at coordinate 25,747 of JBBSPZ010000003.1, forward strand.
CAGCCCCTGTACCGCTACATCGGAGGCGTCAACGCCCACACGATGCCGGTACCGATGATGAACATCCTCAACGGCGGCAGCCATGCGGACAACAGCATCGACTTCCAGGAATTCATGATCCTACCCCTCGGTGCCGATACCTTCAGCGAATCGCTGCGGATGGGCGTGGAAACCTTCCACCACCTGAAGAAGGTCCTCCACGACAAGGGCTACAGCACCAACGTAGGGGACGAGGGCGGCTTCGCCCCCAACATCAAGAGCAACGAGGAGGCCATCGAGATCGTCCTGAAGGCCATCGAGTCCGCCGGCTATAAGCCCGGAGAGGACATCATGATCGCCATGGATGCCGCCGCTTCGGAGTTTTACGACAGCAAGGAGAAAGTCTACCACTTCCACAAGTCCGACGGTCGCAAGATCGAAAGCGCCGCGATGGTGGACTATTGGAAGGGCTGGGTCGATAAGTACCCCATCTTCAGCATTGAAGACGGACTCGATGAGGACGATTGGTCCGCCTGGGCCGCCCTCAACGCTTCCATCGGCGATCGCTGCCAACTGGTGGGCGACGACCTCTTCGTGACCAATACCGAGCGCCTCATCCGCGGCATCCGGGAGAAGAGCGCCAACAGCATCCTGATCAAAGTCAACCAGATCGGCTCCCTGACCGAAACCATCGAGGCCGTAAGCATGGCTCAACTGGCCGGTTATACTTCCGTGATGAGTCACCGAAGCGGAGAGACCGAGGATACGACCATTGCCGACCTGGCCGTGGCCCTCAATACCGGACAAATCAAGACCGGCTCCGCCAGCCGCTCGGACCGGATCGCCAAGTACAACCAGCTCCTCCGCATCGAGGAGGAACTCGGGGGTACGGCATATTTCCCCGGGCGCGCGCTTCTCCGCCGGTAACCTACTATATCTCTATCTTCACCCCTTACCAATCCATTTCGCCATGGCTATCCGTCGTCGACCGCAGAATCCCGTTACCGCTCTGTGGATGAAGGTGCCTGCTTACCTACGGAACCGCTACTTCGTTGCCCTGGTCCTGTTTACCGGGCTGATGCTGTTTGTCGACCGGCACGACGTGGGAACCCAGTTTCGGTTACACAGCACCGTGAACCGACTGGAAGCCGATCTGAAGCGCTACGATAAGCTGACCGCGGCGGCCGAAGCCGAGAAGCTGGACATGGAGCAGAACCGCGAGCGTTTCGCCCGGGAGAACTACTACATGCAACAGGACGATGAGGATGTATTCATTATCGTGGACAACTAAGGCGACCCGGTATTTGGGCGCCTGACTCACATAAAATAAAAAATGGCAGTTCTAGTCTATAAAGATTCAAACGTAATCGTGCAGGGTATCACCGGCAAGGAAGGCAGCTTCCATGCCGAGCAGATGATCGAGTACGGCACCAATGTCGTAGGCGGCGTCACTCCCGGTAAGGGCGGACAAACCCACCTCGACCGGCCGGTATTCAACACCGTCGCCGACGCCGTGAAGGAAGCCGGTGCCGACGTCTCCATAATTTTCGTCCCCCCCCCTTCGCCGCCGACGCGATCATGGAAGCCGCCGCAGCCGGCATCAAGGTCATCATCTGCATCACCGAGGGCATTCCCGTTCAGGACATGGTAAAGGTGCGCTCCTACATCGAGGGCTACGACACCCGCCTCATCGGCCCCAACTGCCCCGGCGTGATCACGCCCGGACAGGCCAAGTGCGGCATTATGCCCGGCTTCATTCATAATCCCGGCAAGATCGGTATCGTGAGCCGCTCGGGTACCCTCACCTACGAGGCCGTCGATCAGGTCACCAAGGCCGGCATGGGCCAGAGCACCTGCATCGGTATCGGTGGTGACCCCATCATCGGCACCACCACCAAGGACGCCGTAGAACTGCTCATGAACGATCCCGACACCGAAGGCATCATCATGATCGGAGAGATCGGCGGTACGATGGAAGCCGATGCCGCCCGCTACATCAAGGAGTTTGGTACCAAGCCCGTTGTCGGTTTCATCGCCGGACAGACCGCCCCCAAGGGCCGCACCATGGGCCACGCCGGCGCCATCGTCGGAGGTCACGAAGACACGGCCGAAGCCAAGATGAAGATCATGGAGGAGTGTGGTCTACACGTGGTGAAGAGCCCCGCGGACATTGGCAGCACGATGGCTAAGGCGTTGGGCCGGTAGGTTCACCACAGCGTAAACGGAGGGCCTTACTAAGGTCCACAGAAAAAGGGAGTAAGACGACGTCTTACTCCCTTTGTTATTTGATTACTCCGTGGACCTCTGTGAAGCCCTCTGAGTCCTCTGTGGTGAACTCGAACTAGAACCAGTCCTCGCCCTCCAGATCAGCATACACCCGTTCGATACCCTCGCGGAGGTCGATCGTGTGCTTCCAGCCCATGGCGTGGAGCTTATCCACGTTCATCAGCTTTCGCGGGGTGCCGTCGGGCTTGGTGAGGTCCTGGGTGATGGCACCTTCGTAGCCGACCACGTCCTTTATGGTTTCAGCGAGCGACAGGATGCTCAGGTCCTCGCCGGTACCGACGTTGACGAAGCCGTAGTCGCTGAAGTTGTGCATCAAGAAGACACAGGCGGCAGCCAGGTCGTCGGCGTGGAGAAACTCCCGTTTCGGAGAGCCGGTGCCCCACATCACTACTTCCCCGCTTCCTTCCTGCTTCGCTTCGTGAAACTTGCGGATCAGGGCGGGCAGCACGTGGCTCCTCTGAAGGTCGTAGTTGTCGTTGGGGCCGTACAGGTTGGTCGGCATTACGGAAATGAAGTCGCAGCCGTACTGGGCGCGGTAAGCGTCACACAGCTTGATGCCGGTGATCTTAGCGATGGCGTAGGGTTCGTTGGTCTCCTCGAGAGGGCCGGTGAGCAGCGCGTCTTCCGTCAGCGGCTGGGGGGCCAGCTTCGGGTAGATGCAGGAGGATCCGAGGAACTGCAGCTTTTCCACTTCATTGACGCGGGCGGCCTCGATGACGTTTGCCTCGATGAGGAGGTTGTCGTAGAGGAATTCCCCGCGGTAAATGTTGTTGGCGAGTATTCCTCCCACCTTGGCGGCGGCGAGGAATACGTAGTCCGGACGCTCGGCCGCGAAGAATTCCTGTACCGCGCGTTGGTCGCGTAAGTCTAGTTCGCGGCTCGTACGGGTCACGATATTCTCGTAGCCGTCGGCCCGCAGCTGGCGGACAATGGCCGAGCCCACCATACCCCGGTGACCGGCGACGTAGACTTTATGCTCTGGGTTCATCTTAATCAGTCTTTAGAGCTAGGCTTCGGCTAGTTTGCCGGCCGATGCTATCGTAGTGGAAGCCGGCTTCCTCCATCCGTTCGAGGTCGTACAGGTTACGACCGTCGAAGATGACGGGCTCCGCAAGCAGTTCCTTCATCCGGGCGAAATCGGGGGTACGGAACACGCTCCACTCCGTAACGATGGCCAGGGCGTCGGCCCCTTCGAGCGCTTGGTACTGGTCTTCGCAAAAGGTGACTTTGTCGCCGTAGATGGCCTTAACGTGCTCGGTGGCTTCGGGGTCGAAGGCGCGCACCTTGGCGCCCGCTGCGAGCATGCGGTCGATCGTGTAGAGCGCAGGAGCTTCGCGGATGTCATCGGTGTTGGGCTTGAAGGCCAGTCCCCAGAGGGCGATGGTCTTGCTGCCGAGGTCATCCCCGTAGTGGGCTTCGAGCTTTTCGGCGATGCGGAAGCGCTGCTTGGTGTTGACGTTCATGACCGCGTCGAGGATCTTGAACTGGTAATCGTGCTGACCGGCGGTGATGGCCAGGGCCTGCACGTCCTTGGGGAAGCAGGATCCGCCGTAGCCTACACCGGGGAAGAGGAAGCGCTTACCGATGCGGGAGTCGCTGCCCATGCCCTTGCGCACGGCATCTACGTCCGCGCCCGCTTTTTCGCACAGGTTAGCGATCTCGTTCATGAAACTGATCCGGGTGGCCAGGTAGCTGTTGGCGGCGTACTTGGTCATTTCGGCGGAGCGGAGGTCCATGAAAATGATGGGATTACCGCTGCGTACGAAGGGCTCGTAGAGGCGGCGCATCTTCTCTTCGGCCCGTTTGCTGTCGGTGCCGATGACCACCCGGTCGGGCTTGAGGAAGTCGTCCACGGCTACGCCTTCGCGCAGGAATTCCGGATTGGACACTACGTCGAAGAGGCTCTCATCCAGGTTGGCCGCCAGGGCAGCGTGTACCTTTTCGGCGGTGCCTACGGGTACGGTACTTTTATCGATCACCACGGTATACTTGGTGATGATGGTCGACAGATCCTTGGCAACGCCGAGGATATAGCGGAGATCCGCCGAGCCGTCCTCACCCGGGGGGGTAGGCAGGGCCAGGAAGATGATCTCTGAAGCATCGACGGCTTCCTTCAGGTCGGTGGTGAAGCGGAGGCGGCCCTGGCGCTGGTTGCGCTCGAAAAGCACGTCCAGGTCGGGCTCGTAAATGGGCACCTTGCCCTGCTTCATCTTCTCAATTTTGGCTGCATCGATGTCGACACAGACCACTTCGTTGCCAGTTTCGGCGAAACATGTTCCGGTTACGAGTCCAACGTAACCGGTTCCAACTACTGCAATTTTCATAGTGTGGTGGGGTTTTTGATTTAAAAAAATCAGACGGGGCCGCAGGTGCAGTGCTTCATCAAAAAGCGCTGCCCTGCGGTAACCGGTCTTAGTGAATAGTGGGGTAAATTAAATTTTTGTAGCGTCCGCTTTGGCCACGGCCTCCCGGAAGTAGGGGAGGCTGCGACGCAGTCCCTCTTCCCGGCTCACCTTTGGCGACCAGCCGAGAATCCTTTTAGCCAGGGTGATGTCGGGCTGGCGCACCTTCGGATCGTCTACCGGAAGGGGGCGGCGATCGAGGTGAGCCTCGGGGTTTCCGACCAGCTCCATGATCTCTTCTGCGAACTGGAGGATGGTGGTTTCGTCCTGGTTGCCGATGTTGACGGGCTGGGCATAGTCGCTCAGCAGCAAGCGGTAGATGCCTTCGACGAGGTCATCAACGTAGCAGAAGGAACGGGTCTGGCTTCCGTCTCCAAATACGGTGAGGCCCTGTCCGCGAATAGCCTGACTAAAGAAGGCGGGCAGTACGCGGCCGTCGTTGAGGCGCATGCGGGGCCCGTAGGTGTTGAAGATACGGATGATGCGGGTCTCTAGACCGTGGAAGGTATGGTAGGCCATGGTCATGGCTTCCTGGAAGCGTTTGGCTTCGTCGTAGACGCCCCGGGGGCCGACGGGATTGACGTTGCCCCAGTAGGTCTCCTGTTGGGGGTGCTCGAGGGGGTCGCCGTACACCTCGCTGGTGGAAGCGATGAGCATGCGTGCCCCCTTCGCCTTGGCGAGGCCGAGTAGGTTGTGGGTACCGAGGCTGCCGACCTTGAGGGTCTGGATGGGCATCTTCAGGTAATCGATGGGGCTGGCGGGGCTAGCGAAATGAAGAATGTAGTCTAGTTCGCCGGGGACGTGAACGAACTTGCTCACGTCGTGGTAGTAGAATTCAAACTCCTTGAGCGGCATCAGGTGGGCAATATTGTCCATGGACCCCGTAATGAGGTTATCCATTCCGATGACGTGAAACCCTTCCGCGATAAAGCGGTCGGAGAGGTGAGAGCCGAGAAATCCGGCGGCACCTGTGATAAGAACTTTCTTCATGTAGATGTGACTGGGGTGTGTTTATAGTGGGTGCGAAGGAAAAGCAAAACCAGGGGGGACCATGCCCCCCCTGGTAACCGCAAAATTCGTCGAGTGTATAAGTATTGGATACCGTTTTACCTTAGGGGTGGCAAATTAATCAAAGACCACCTTTCTAGTCGATGTGCTGCCCGAGCCCGTAGCCATTCGAAGCACGTAGCTTCCCGAAGGTAGGCGGGTGGGGCGAGTAAAGAGTGAATAATCCGCAGTTCCACTCACCGAGATTTCGTTGGCCAGCACGAGCCGTCCGCGGCCGTCGAAGAGGGAATACCGCAATTTGCTGGAGGAAGGGCTCGAGATGGTGATGCGTACCTCGTTCGAGGAGTTGGAGAAAGGATCTCCGATCGTCCAGCCGTCCTCGGTCACTACGTCCGTAGAATCCGGCAGCTCTTCGTTACATTTTCCGACCAGCGGCATGTACTTGAACTCCTGGTGCAGCAATTGCTTGACGAGGGTGGACTTGACGTTGAACCAATCCACGAGGATGGAACCGTACACGTCGCGGAAATCGATCTGCATCGGTACGCCTTCCGTCTGGGGGACATCCGGGTGCACCTCCACGTTGTCGCCGATCACGCCTCCGTTGACACAGCCGCCGAAGAGGAACATCGGTCCGGCATCGCCGTGGTCCGTACCCTGGCTGGCATTCTGGCGGATACGGCGCCCGAATTCGCTGAACGTCATGCCGAGGACCCGGTCGTCGAGACCGAGTTGCTTGATGTCTTTCTGGAAGGCGCTGATGGCATCGCTCACTTCCCGCAGGGAGTTGGCGTGGTTGCCGTTGGAAGTGTCGGGGGTGACCTGCTTGGCGTGGGTATCAAAGCCACCCAGGTAGACGGTGTAAACCTTGGTTTGCAACCCTCCGCTGATCATACGCGCTACCTCCTTGAGCTGATCGGCCAGGGTGTTTCCGCTAGGGTAGGAGACGGTGTTGCGACCGGCGTCCGTGGCCTTACTGATGACGGTGTTGTAAGCATTCGTCTGGGTGATGGTGGTCCGGATAAAGTCCAACTCCGTACCGTAAAAGTCATTCGAGGTGGCCCCCATGTCTGCTTTGGCCAACATGGTTACGTTGTTGGGATCAACTACTGTTTGGCTGAAGTTGATGTTTGCGCCTTCGCAGCTGGCATGAGCAACATTCCCCAGGGAAATGGCCGGGGGATGCGGTTGCTCGGAGCTGGGATAGCCGACGGGAAAGCCGGGGTGGAGTTTGTCGAGGTAGCGACCGAACCAGCCCGTCCGTTCGATATCGTCGGCGCTGGAACCCGAAGTCCAGATGTCCGTCGAGCGGAAGTGGCTACGGTTTTGCTTGGGGTAGCCTACACTCTGGACAATGTTGAGGTTCCCGTCGGAAAACATGTTCTGCATTCCCGTCATCCGGGGATGGAGGGCAAGGTTGTCGTTGACCTTAAGGGCAAGCTTATTCTCGATGTAAACGAGGGGCCTCACCTTGGTCAGACCAGCGTACTGATCCAGGGGGATAACGGTATTGAGGCCGTCATTGCCGCCGAACAGGTGCACGATAACCAGAACGCGATCGGATTCAGGAGCGATAAGGGAAGTGAACAGGGAAGACTTGCTGGCACTCAGGCCGGCAATGGGTACGATCGTCGGCAGTCCGAAAACGGCGGCCGTTTGGAGGAAATTTCTGCGTTTCATTGGTTTCTTCTTTATTGGAGTTGGAATTCAGCCAGGCCGAAAAGGGCTTCGAAAAATTGGCGCAGGCGATCTGTGATGGGACGGCTGATCCACTGGTCGTTGGGTTTAGCAATGAACGCGCTACATTGGTTGATCCATTCTCTGTTACTGAATCCTTGAAGCAAATTGTCTTTAAGTCGGGCGACCTGAGAGGCGTCCAGATCCCGGGAAAGGAAGATCAGTAAAATCTCCTCGATCATATTATCTACATCCAGCGGATTGGATAAGGAATTGATGAATCCAATCCAGTTGAGGTCGATGGGGTCGCCGTTGATGTGGTTGTTTTCCCTTACGCACCGCTGGGCAATCTGCAGCCGCCGTTGCAGGAGGGAGGGGCTGATCCAGTGCCGGTAATAGAGCGGCGCGTCACAGTAGGCTTTCCAGCCGGAGACCGTAGGAGAGTTGAGGTATTCGAGGTTGAGTTCATCGGAATACCCTTTGTACCTGGCTCCCTGTTCGTACGACCGGTTAAGACCGAGGTCGATGTGCTGGTATTCCTTAAAGGGGCGCAACAGGCTGGTCAGGAAATCGTGGGGATTCTTGATGATGGCACCCCGGACGGTCCCAGCGTAGAAGTGGGCCGAAGTGAACAACTCCTTAAGTACCGGTTGAATCTCGAAGTTGTTGGCGCGAAGCGTAGCTGCCAGCGGTTCAATAACCTCTATTTCCACCTTGTCGGTGATTTCGTGGAACATGAAGTAGCGGTAGAGCTCCCGACAGAAGGCGCGGGAGGTTTCATCCTGCTGGAAAATGATGTCGATGACTTCCTTGTACTCGTTCGCCCCGCCATTTTTGATCACCGCATTATTGAAGCGGTGGCTCAGCTGCTTGTCGCCGGTGTCGTGAGCCTTCGAATCGAAATAACTAGCGACCGGCGTGTTGTCGTCGGCGTACTCAAATTTATAGTTTCTCCACCCGGTCAGCGCACGGGCCAGAGCCACGACATCCTGCTCGGTGTAGTTGGTGTAGTCCCCCTGCGCTACCTGCTCCCCTTTCTGGATGGTGAACAACTCCATGAGCTCCCGGGCGAAGTTTTCGTTCGGGTTACTCTTGTGGTTGGTGTGACCGTCGAGAAAGTCGAGCATGGCCGGCTCAACCGCGATCCGCTGGATCATGGTTTTGAAGTTCCCGACGGCCATTTCCTGGTACAGGCGCAGGTAGGAATACATCGCCCGGGCATCCTTGGAGAGGTACGAGATACCAAAGTAGTTCAGCCAGAAGAAAACCATGCGGTCCTGTAAGTTCGTACGGGACTTCATGAGGTTCATGTAGTACCATCCGTCCAGGGACTGGCCCCTAAACTTGGTCAGGCCGACGTAGGGAGAATTGATCCAGGTTTTGCCGAGCTCTACTCCTTCGTCCGTTCCTTCCTTGTGCTTCAACGGCGGAGGCGGAATGGACTGGGTTTTGATCAGGTAATCTACGGCGCTGTTCAGGCCCTTGGAGTGGATCAACTTAATCTCGTCCAGCCGCGGAGCGTAAATGGTCCGACGTAATAGATGGGCTGCTGTTTTGAGTGTCCATTCTCCAGAGTATGGAGTAATGCTGGCACCCGTCGTAGACTGCGGGGATAACTGTACTGACAAATCGCAGGTATTTAAAATGTAAAACAATCAGGTGAGCGACCTTACGACGTGTCGCAGGGATCTAATCTCGAGAGTTTTGCAAATTGGAATACCGTTAGGAAGGCAGCGTCATAGCCTGGATCCGTCCAGGCGGCCCAAAAGTAGTAGGGCTATGTCTCAAAAGCAAGTCAAATCGGGAAAAGTTTGCATTTTCCCCCAGGGATCCCAGCAAAAGCGTGAAAGAATTTGCCGGAAGGAGTTTCCTGTAAGCCGGAGGGCACCAAAAAAGCACCCTTCCCCTCTATAACTGTCCGTAGTAGCGGATATTTTAAAGCGGGGAAAAATTAATTACGTTTTGCGTGGCTAATTTTCCGGACTGGCAGGCCGGTGCATTATTCGTACTGATTGCGGACGTTGAATCCTTCCCGTTTAAGCAACTCATCCTGGCGGAAGAGCTCAATGTCGCAACGTACCATCTCGGAACACATGGTGGCGAGATCGTACGTGTGTTCCCAACCGAGCTTCGCTTTAGCCTTGGAGGGATCCCCCAGCAGCAATTCCACTTCGGTCGGCCGGAAATAGAGGGGATCGACCGCAACGACGGCAGTGCCCACCTGCAGGGGGAAATCCTCGTTGTTGACCTTCGAGATGATGCCAACTTCATCGGTACCCTCGCCCCTAAATTCGAGCTCCACGCCGACCTCGCGGAAGGACATGATGACGAAGTCGCGGACCTTAGTGGTGATGCCGGTGGCCAATACGAAGTCTTCGGCCGTCTCCTGCTGCAGCATACGCCACATTCCTTCGACGTAGTCCTTTGCGTGACCCCAGTCGCGTTTAGCGTCCAGGTTTCCGAGGTAGAGCTTATCCTGCAGGCCCAACGAAATCTTGGCCACGGCACGGGTGATCTTTCTAGTGACGAAGGTTTCCCCCCGCAATGGGCTCTCGTGGTTGAAGAGGATGCCATTGCAGGCGTACATGTTGTACGCTTCCCGGTAGTTTACCGTGATCCAGTACGCGTAGAGCTTGGCTACGGCATAGGGAGACCGGGGGTAGAAAGGGGTAGTCTCCGACTGGGGAACTTCCTGCACCAATCCGTAAAGCTCCGACGTCGATGCCTGGTAATAACGTGTCTTTTCGGTCAGCCCCAACAGCCGGATGGCCTCCAGGATCCGGGTAGCCCCGATCCCGTCCGCGTCCGCGGTGTATTCCGGCATATCGAAGCTCACCTTGACGTGGCTCATCGCCGCCAGGTTGTAAATTTCATCCGGCTGCACCTCCTGGATAATCCGGATGAGGTTGGAGGAGTCGGTCAGGTCCCCGTAATGGAGGATGAGGTTCCGGTTGGAGAGATGAGGGTCCTGGTAGAGGTGGTCGATCCGGTCGGTGTTGAACTGAGAGGCCCGGCGCTTGATGCCGTGCACCTCGTATCCTTTACTGAGCAACAGTTCGGTGAGGTAGGCGCCGTCCTGTCCAGTGACACCGGTAATAAGGGCAATTTTAGACATACATCATTTGTGTGTGGGCAAGCCTGATTGGGGTCAGACGTACTAGGGTATGGGAATGTGAAAAGTAGGTATGAAGTGTGGGCCGCTCGCGGTGAGTGGCACCACAGTTAAAATTCTGTAGCCTTTATCGGAAAGGCCTGATGATTAGGTAAGTAGCTCATGAAAGAGGCGAAGATAGTCGTCAATCAGGCGCTCTTCGTTGAAATCCTTGATCCGCAGTTTGGCATTTTCGCGCTGCCTGGTCTGCAACTCCTCGTCCGCTACAAGTTGTAGCATGACGCTGGCGAGGGCGTTGCTGTCGCGATTAGGGAACGTGAGCCCCGCATCGCTGATGATTTCCGATAAGGCACCGTCCCGGGATACGATGATGTTTTTTCCCGCGGCCAGGATTTCGGAAGCGGCCCCTCCGAAGGGCTCCTCCCAGGTGGAGGGAAGGACGGCGATTTTGCAGCCCCTCATGGCTTCGACCAGTGGGCCGTTGGTGAGTTGCCCCTTAAAGGTCACGTATTCATTTTGGCCCGAATCGCTCACCATTTTTTCCAGGCGGGGGCGTTCGGGGCCATCCCCGATGATGCAAAGCCGGTAGCTGTTATCCGTCTGCTCCTGAATATTGGCAAAGGCCTCCACGAGCAAATCCACTCCTTTTTCGGTGACTAAGCGACCCAGGAAGAAAAAATCGTAGGTGTATTCTCCCGTGGTGTTGATGGCACCGACAAATTTGACGATGGGGAACGGGTTGTGGATCCTCACCTGTCGGGGCAGGGGATGCCGCCTTTTCATCCAGTCGGAGATCGCTACGTTTTTCGTTACGGCGTATTTAGCAAAGGAGCGTAGGGCCGTCACCTTGAAAATGCCCCGGACGGCTTCCCCGAAGGAGTTGTGCTTGAGGTGATGGAGGAAGGAAGGTAGAGGGCGCAACGGGGCTTGCTTTCCCTGAAACCAGCCTGCCCCGTCGATGCAAGCTACCTGATACCCCGTGTGCCGCATGACAAATGGTTTGCCGGTGAGCAAGCCATAAGGCGCGGCATAAAGACTGGCACCGTTAGAAAACACGAGATCCGTATCCTTGACCAGGCGATAAAATTCCAGCGGGGATGGGTTTCTTACAATCTTATACGCCGCGTCATCCGTGCCGGTGTAGGGGATCGGGGTCACGAGGGTTACCTCATGACCCCGATCGGTGAAGTGCACCGCAAAATTATTTGCCAGCACCTCCATCCCTCCCACCATTGGCTTGAAGACGGGAGTAGATATTAAAATCTTCATAGAGCGTGAGTGATTCGGGGATTCGTACGGCAAAGGTACCACGGATGAAGATGCCCCGAAGCGCTTGGCGAATCTCTGGGATCAGACGGCGTTTTCTTCGCCCTTTATGGCATTGTAAACGGTCATAACAACGCAGCGGATATCCATGAGCATGCTCCAGTTTTCCAGGTACCACACGTCGTATTCCACGCGCTTTTCCATTTTCCATACTTCGTCGGTAGGGCCGCGGTAGCCGTTGATCTGGGCGAGCCCCGTCACTCCGGGCTTGACTTTATGGCGAATCATGAAGGTGTCAATAATGCGGGAGTACTCCTGGGTATGCTTGGTCATGTGGGGGCGGGGGCCTACGACGGACATCTGTCCCCGGAACACATTGATAAACTGGGGAAATTCGTCCAGGCTGGTCTTGCGGAGGAAGGCACCCACTTTGGTGATGCGGTCGTCTCCTAGGGTGGCCTGCTTCTCATCCGAACGTTCGTTAATGCGCATGGAGCGGAATTTCCACATCCGGAACACATTGTTGCGGTAACCGGTCCGTTCCTGGCGGAAGAAGATGGGCCCCGGGTCTTCCCGGTAAATAGCAAGGGCGACGATCGGGATCAGAATAGGAAAGACGAACAGGATCACCATCGAGCTGACCACTAAGTCGAAGGTGCGCTTAATCACTTTGTTGCGCAGGGCCGTAAGCGGTTCCTCCTTCAGCGTAAGCATAGCAAGATCGCCCAACTGTTGGCACTTGTAGGTACGGGGGAACAGGGTGGTTTCGCGGGGAGCTACCTCAACGTCAATGAACTGGTTCTCACAGATCCGCATAATTTCGCGCTCCTCCTCCAGGGAAAGATCGCTGTGGAAGAAAACGAGCTTGTCGATGTTAGGCCGACTGAGCAGGTAGCTCTTTAGGTCGTGGTATTTGCCGATGTTGGCGACATTAGCGTGGGGCGTGTTGCCAAAACGGCCCACCAGCTCCGCGCTTCCGGGAAAGCAGTAGTCAAAGGCTTTGAATAGTTGCCGGAGATTCTCCGCTTTACCGCCTACGATTACGTAGCGGAATTTTTCAAACGGACTTTCTTCCCGGAGCCGGTGGAAAACGCGACCGGTAGAAACCAGAATAAGGGCGAGTCCGTGGGCCAGTAGGATGAAGGGGGTGTACGGCGCTTCGCGCAGGACGTTGTAGTAGAATAAGGAAGTGAAGGCCAGCAAAAACACCAGGATCTTAAACACCTTAGTCAGTTGTTGCTCCATACGCACCCGCTCGTACCAGCGGTAGGCATTGAAGTATACACACAGCCAACCCCAGGCGATGTTGACGAACACCACCAGCGCAAGGTTACGTCCGTTGATGACGCTTTCGTAATCGAACAGGCCGTACGTGATGAGGCTGGCGAGAAAGAAAGAAAGGTTGATCAGGAAAAAGTCGGTAGCGATCAGATCGTACCGGTGCGGAGTGGCCCGCAACACCCGCGTTTCCGCGGGTGCGCCTAACTGGGTAGAGACTTCCATGAATTGTGTTGTTTAGTGTTCTGTGTCAAAATCTGTCTAAAACCAAGAAGAATATTCTCCTTGTCTAAATACTCCGCTGCGAAAGCACGTGCACCGCGGTAATCCGCCTCACGCTGTCCGCTTAAGATTTCTCTAATGCCTTGTTCAAGGGCATCTAAATTTTCTGGATCGACCGTTGTTCCAAGTTGATTGTCCTGCACCAGATCGTATAAAGTCGTTCCTGGTTCTGCTGTCACCAGTGCATGTCCTCCTACCGCCAAAATGTTCGTTAGCTTGGAGGGCATCACCAAGTCGGCTGCCGCCTTTTTCTGAAGTACGAGGTGGATGTCGGCTGCTGCCAAACTAGCCGCAAGTCGAGCAAGTGGCTGAAGTGGCTTGAAGACGACATTACGTAATCCCATGCGTGCTGCCTCCGCCATCAGGCGGGACTTTGCGCCACCTTCCCCAACTATAAGAAAGGTGAGGCGTGGGACACCCCGGAGGCGTTCGGCAACTAGTAGAACGTTTTCTAACCCTTGCTTTTCTCCGAGGTTTCCTGCATACAATACGATCCGATCGCGGTTATCAAAACCCCAATCTGTCCGTGCAGAGTCTGCTTTAGGAACAGGATATACGAGGGTTTTGTCAACCCAGTTTGGAAAAGTTATAATATTTTTTTCCTGGATGCCTTTCTTAACGATTTTCTGGACCATGCCACTGCTGATGGTGGAGACGTTGGTCACCTTTTTCATCAGCCAGCACTCGAATTTTTCCAGCAACCACAGTAAACCCTCCTGACGGATCATACCGAGGTCGCGGGCGGCATCCACCTGCAGGTCCTGAATGTGGTTGATCACCGGAGTACCCCGCAACCATTTGTGGGGGAGCGCGAGGAAGCCCAGGTGAAAGGGTGGGCTGATGCAAAGAATCAGGTCGTAGGAACGAAAATAGCGGGGAATCCAGTAGCGGAGGGAGCTGGCTACAAAACTCACCTCATGTAGGATCCGCTTCAACCCGCTTACCTCCTTAGGCACGTAAAGCGGGCAACGCAAGACGGTGACGCCGTCAATGACTTCCTTGCGATAGCCCTTTCCGTATCCGGCCTGCACTTCCCACTGTGGGTAATAAGGGGGAGCGGTGATGACCTCCACGACGTCACCAGCAGCAGCGAAGTACGCTGCCATTTCACCCGTATACTTTCCGATTCCGGTAAGCTCAGGGGCATAGTTTATGCCGTAGATTAATAGTTTCAAGGTGTGCTGCCAGTAAAAAGCTGGTCTCAGGTTTGTGTACGTTCGCCAGTACTGTTAGACGAAAAATAGGTTAATTACAGGTATGATCCTGGACTCACGGCAACTGGTCCCCGCTTTTTGCGTGGACCGGTCTGTTTGTATCTTCGGATCGAAGTCGGTCTTTAACCACCCGGGCAGGAGATCCCATACAAATCTTTCCCGGCGGGAGGTCTTTAAAAACGGATGATCTGGCACCAACGAGGGTGCCTCTTCCAATGGTTACCCCCGGTGCAACATATACATCGGTGGCAATCCAGCATTCATCCTCTATACATATAGGAAGACTGAAGATAGAAAAGTCTGGGCGTTCCGGGTCATGACTACCGGTGCAAAGATAGGCTTTTTGTGACACTACCGCATTTTTTCCTATGGTGATCTCTCCGAGGCTGTATAGAACCACATCGTCACCGATCCAGGCATGGTCGCCGATCGTCACCTTCCAGGGGAATTGGGTTCTGACCGTGGGCCTGATCACTACGCCCTCGCCGACAGTCGCGCCGAACTGCCGCAGCAGCCAGCGTCGCCAGCCGTACAAGAACTGGGGAGAGGGCCGAAACAACAGGGCCTCGACGATCCACCACAGCTGAACCAGCCAGGCCGGTCGCCCGCGAAACCCCTCGGGCATACGGAACGTGCGCAGGTCTTGGTAGCGTTCGTTCATCTCAGACAATCAGGGGTTCCTTGTTGAGGAAGAGGTTGACGTCCAGGTCGTATTTTTTCTTCACCACCTCGTCCAGGGAAGCGTATTGCATCTCCTGACGGAGTTCAAAGATGGTGGAATCGACGAGGAAGCGGAACCAGAAGCCCTGCAGAAAGTGAAAGATGAGCCCCTCCTTTCCATCGAGGAAGCCCAGCTTAATGATATACCGGTGGAAGAGGTAGAGAAAACTGCGCAGGAAGAGGGGCGACCGCTGAAACACCCGGCTTTTCAGCCACCGTTTGCGTTCGATGGGGTTGCCCAACAGTCGGGCATGGACTTCTCCCTGTTCGCCTTCGGCCAGGATAGACTCCACCGCCTCGAATACCGCCCACCGGGCGTGAGAGACGGTAAAATCCCGCAGGCTGCTCATGACGCCGTCCTCGAGGTCAGCCCCGTCCGCGGCTTTCGCGGTGGTACCGTTCACGATGAAGTGCTGGTCGTAGACCTTATTCTCACAGTGGCCGAGGTGACGCCGGTAGAGGCGAAGGTGATAGATCGGGTGGTACCCGCCGTGCTTGATCCACCGGCCCAGGAAGATGGCGCGGCGGGCAAACATATAGCCGTCTACGCCCCGCACGGTCGGGTCAAACGATTCGTTCAGCCACCGGGCCATCCCTGGCGTCAGGCGCTCGCCCGCATCGAGGTGGAGTACCCATTCTCCTGCCTCGGGAATGTTTGCCTGCGCCCAATTGCGCTGGGCGGCGTAATTCTGAAAGACGTGCTGGACGTAGGGGATGCCCCGCTGCTCCAAGATATCCAGGGTGCGGTCTTTGGAGAAGGAATCGACTACGAATACCGGTGCCTGAACGGTCGCCAGGGAGTCGAGGCAGGTTTCGATGTTGGCTTCCTCGTTGTAGGTGAGGATGCAAATGGTCAGTTGGTGGCTCATGCTAGCAGCTTTTGGTATGCCGCTTCCCATTCGCCAACGTTGGCGTGGATACTGAACTCCTCCTGCGCCAGCCGGAGGGCATTCTTGTTAAGTTCATTCATTCGGTCGGTGGGGATCGTGAGGATGTGGTCAATAATGTTCGTCAGGCTCTCCGGGTCGTTGTCGACCCAGTAGCCCGCTTCCCGTTCTTCGAGTATTTTCCAGGGGGTGCCGGTGGAAGCAACGGCGGGGGTACCCTGCGCAAGTCCTTCCATAACCACAATCCCGAAATTTTCGGTGTGGGAAGGCATGAAGGTGAACCAGGCCGCCGCCAGAATTTCCTCCTTCTCCCGCCCGTCGCGGTGGCCCAGGAAGCGTACCTTCTGCGTCAGGCCCAGCTCCTCTACCTGCTTGACCAGCCCCTGACCGTAATCGTTGTAGTAGTCTCCTACGATTTTCAGGGTGAATTCGCTGGCCAGGAAGCTGGCGGACTTGGAGAGGGCTTCGATCAGGTTTTCAATGGCTTTTTTGCGGTCTATGCGCCCGATGTACAGGAAGAATTTTTCCTTGGACGTGGCGATCCGCTCCGGGAGCTCCATGTAATTGGGAATCTGGATCACCTTTGAATCCGCCCCGAAGTTGTCCTGGATATAGCCGGTTTCGGCGTCGCAGGTCGAGTGGAACCACAGCAGGTCTTTGTTCACCAGGGTATTGATCATCCACAGCACCGCTTCCTTCTTTTTGCGGGAACGCTGAAGCATGGGCGGATCGAGGTCGCCCCGGGAGGACCACAGCATCGGCTTGCCCACAAACCAGGAATTGAGCATCGCCAGCAGAAAAGAGGACGGATAGCTGATCATGGAAAGGTGCAGAACATCCGCTGCCCGGAGGTTACTGAGCGCCCGGTACAGTACCTTGAGGGGCAGGTAATGCAGGAGCTCGCGGGTGTACACTACTTTTCCGTAGTCCGTCTCGAGCCAGCGATCCCGGGGCATGGGTAGCCCCTGCCCCCAGTCGGTCGTGGCGATAACGGCCTTGTGCCCCCGCCGGGTGAGTGCTTTGGTGATCCAGTACACGGTGTTGTCAGGCCCCCCGTTTTGAGCAGGGTAAAAGCTTCCTGCTGGAAAGAGAATGGTGAGTTGTTTTTTCAAAGTAGGCTGGAGTAAAGGTCAATGTACTGGTTAGCAACCGCTTCCAGGTGGTAGCGTGCTGCGTTGCGCTGTCCAAGCAACAGCAGGGTGTTGCGATACGCTTCTTCGGTGATAACACGGAGGATCCCCTGGCGGATCGATTGACTGTCAAAGGGGTCTACCAGATCGGCGGCTCCTTCCCCCGCGATGTCGCGGTGGGGGAGGATTGCACTGGTGACCACGGGCCGGCCCGTCATCTGCGCCTCCAGAATGGGAAGCCCGAACCCTTCGTACGTTGACACAAAAGCGAGGAGGTCACAGGTTTCGTAGCGCTGCCTGACTTGCTCGTCCGACAGGCCGGTGGCCCAGTGAAAGTCGATCTTGTTTCTCTCCAGGGCTCGCCGGTCTTCTTCCGCCGGTTCCCCGACGATTTCCAGGCGACAGGGTACCCCGGCCAGGGCCTCGGCGAGGCGGGCGATATTTTTGTTCTGCTTGACTCCGATTTGCAGGATCGTCGGATACTCCGTGTTGAACCGCTGGGGGAGATAGGTAAAGGATGGATCCACGAAATTGGGAATCACGTGGATCTTGTCTTCCCGGCAGCTGGTCAGCTCCAGCAGCTCCCGCTTGGTTTTTTCCGAAATTACCGTCACGGCCGCAGCCCGGCGGGCCGGCCATTCAAAGATGAACCAGCGGTAGAACCAGTACCGGGGGTGCTTCCGGGAATAGCGCAGCAGGGGATTGCAGTCGTGGATCGTAATCACGGCCGGTCCGTGGAGCCCGAAGATGCACGAAGTCACGTCTCCGGTAATGTGGAACACCGCTCCGCTCCGGGTTTCGGGACCCTGCACCTGCGTCCGCGCCCATTCGATGTTGCGCCAGACGTTGGGGACGGTGTTGTTGTAGTAGGGCGACTCCCGGGCAGTCACCTGCAGGCCCCGTCGCTCCATCTCCCGGGCCAGTCGCTCAAACAGGCGCTCGATGCTGAACGCCGTCGGATACCGTTTACGGTTGAGGTAGGTGAGCACCTTCACCTCACTGGCTTGCCCGGAAGCACCGGAGCGAGCTGTGGCGGCAGCGGTTGGATCTGAGGAATTGGAAGGCAAGCGGTGGTCGGGATCTTGGGGTAAAGGGGAGCGAAAAGACGACCTAGGGGCCGCACCCGTGCTAGGCGGGGGTACTGTACTTAAAGTGTTCGGAGAAGACCTGGAAGGCCTCGGTACGGCGGATTTTATCCGCATCTTCCTCCGAGATTACATTCTTCCACTTTCCGATGGTAGGATCGTTGATGTGGTCTTTGTGTAGTCCGGTTTCGTGATTGACGAGGTTCTGGTCGAACTGGTCGTAGTTCAACGCTTTGATCTTCGCCTTCACGGAAGAAACTTCCGTATTCTGGTGAATTCGTTCGATGATCTCCTCGTTGATCGTGCCGGTGACCGACTGAAAGAGCTGGGTTACGACGGCCTTTTTGTTGGTCATGAGGTCTTGGTAAGCGAGGGAAGTGAACTTGGGGTTCTCGTCGTAGAGGATGGACGTGAATACGTACCGCTTGAGTTTTGTAGAGGCGAGGAACTCGTCGAGGTCGGGAATCCAGCCCTTCTGCAGCTGGGAGGCAATCGAATCCAGGAGGTTCCGGTGCGTGAAGAAGGCCTGAGTTTGCCCCGCGTTCACGCGTTTTACCAGCAGGTGAGAGTAGGTATGTGTTTTCCAGAGGGTGGGGATGAAATCCAGGGAGGTCTTGGCTCGGTAGTCTTTTTCCAGGCCGTAAAACCCCTGGTGATGCTTCATCTTGTGGAGGAGAATCTCGCGCAGGATATTGAA
Organism: Chitinophagales bacterium; assembly: GCA_038258275.1. Classification (GTDB taxonomy): domain Bacteria; phylum Bacteroidota; class Bacteroidia; order Chitinophagales; family Saprospiraceae; genus Neolewinella. Next base: position 44,770 of record JBBSPZ010000003.1, read on the forward strand.
AACCAAGGTAGAGCCCGAGCGGAGCATTCCACATACGACGATATCTTGGCTCTTGTTCAACCCGCTGTCCAGGTGCCGGAGGGAGCTCAGGTAATAGTCCAGGCGCTTGGTGAGTTCGTAGCGGTCTTTGTTGCCATAAAACCACTCCCTCAACTGATAATTATTGCGTAGTGAGTCCATAGTTACCTGAGGTTTAGCGGATTGACCGCCGGTTGTGCTTCGCTGACGTTGTCGTTAAAGCAGGCAACGATCAACCCAACGGTCAGGGCGTAAAAGCCCAGGGAGGTAGGCTGTGACCAACCGGTGATAACGGCTTGTACCAGTCCGAAGCTTAGTAAAATGAAGGGAAGGGCATTGCCGCGGAATAGCCGCGGGATGCTCATGAAAAGTAGTTGGGCACCCAGCACGCAGCGCAGCAGGATGACGGGGAGACCGAACACCGGCCCCATTTCTCCAGTTACCCGGCCCCATTCTCCCTCCGATATCAAAAATTTCCGGCTGCCGGTGAGGAGCTGACTACCTACGTTGGTTCCCATACCCAGGCCGTACCCGTACCAGGGTGTACCCTCAAAGTCAGTCACCGACCGGAATAGGCCACCCAGCAGCCGGTCGCCCAGGGTACCCTCGAGGCCACCCTCCGACTGGGAGGCCAGCGCAAACCGGGTCGTGAGGGCTTCCAGGCTGGTCTGCACGAAGCCGATGGTGCTGAGCATGAGCAGGAGGATCGGCGCGACGACCAGAGAGATCAGAAACAGGCGAAACGATCGCCCGTCGCGGACGCTGGCCATCCCAAAAAAGACCAGGGTCAGGATTAGCTGGAACAGGTAGCCCCGGCTAATGGAAAGCGGAATCGCCAGGAAAATGCAAATTGTACCCAGGAACAGCGGAATCTTTTTGGCGTGCTGGGGCTCGCTCCAGAACGCAAAGATGAAGGCGCCGACGAGGCTGTAAAAGGTGGTCAGTCCCGTAGTGAAGGAGAAGGGCCCTGACGGCCGGAAGTACCCCATTGCGCCGCTGAAGCCCGCCCCCTCCATGTCGCCACCGACACCGCGGTTGACCCAGGCCGATTGCGGGCTGAAGAACTGCAAGCCCACCAGCAGCGTGATGGGCGGAAGCAGATAAATCATCCAGTTGCCCATGCGGACGACATCGTCGCGCGTGAATACATTACCGATGATGAAGATCAGCAGGTAATGGAGCACCATGGTACGAAAGCCGAAGATGGCGACCGGCAGGTTTCCGTGCCCCAGCCCCAGGGTAAATAGGAAGGAGAGCGTCGCGAGAAACAGCATCGGGAGGGTATAGAAATTCAGCAGCTCACGCTTCCGGTTCAGGTAGAGCAAGATCGTGAGCAGGGCCACGGGATCGCGGATGATGAGTAGCGGAGCGGATAAACCGGGCAGAACCCATTTTCTTAGCGACCCTTCGAACACCAGCAGAAAGAAGTACAGGTACACCATCCGCTTGATCTCCCGATCACCTGCGTTCGCGTGGGAAATACTGTATTCAGTCAGGGGATGGGATGTGGTCATAATGCCGGGGAAGTTCGGTCGGGCTACTTAATGAGTTCGCTAACGGCCGAGGCCATCTCCTGGCCGTACACGGACCAGGGCCGGTGGAGAGCACGCTCGATGGAGGCCTGACCTACGCGCTTGGCCAGCGCCGGGTCGGTCAGCAAGCGGTCGATCTGTTCGATGAGTCCTCCTACGGACCCCGCGGAGGTCAGGAAGCCGGTCTCGCCGTGCTCAATGAGGTCGGGCCCGGCCGTCCGCTCGGTAGTGATGACCGGGGTGCCCTGTGACATGGCTTCGGTGATCACCAGGCCGAATCCTTCGAAATGGGAAGGGAACAGGAGCACGTCCTGGGTGCTCATCAGTTTCAGGATTTCGGCGTGGGGCATACTGGGAATGTAGCGGTGCGCCTGCAGGTACTGATCCAGGATGGGGCAGTCGGAATAGGGTTTACGGCCCACGATTGTCAGTTCGACGCGATCGCCAAAGTGCGCTACCGCTTCAAACATCTCCGCCAGTCCTTTGCGCTGCGACAAGCCGCCGACGAAGAGCAGCTTGAGCGGCCGGTCGCCCGAGTGGGTATGCTTGCGTTCGCGGTTAACGGGGGGGAATCCGTAGGGGACAACGGTGACCGGCGCCAGTTCTCCGGGGTATTCCGCCAGGGTGGAAGCCGTAAAGCTGCTGGCCACGAAAATGTGATCGGCAAGTTTGAGCTCCTCGTCTTTCCGGGCTAGTTTTTCATCGGAATCGTTGAGGCCGGGAATCGTCGAGGCCCATTCCGGCCGTTGGTTGATTACGGCCGTCAGCATTTTGCGCGCCGCTCTCCAGTAGCCGATGGGCAGGTCATACAGGTTGAGAATCCCGGTGCCGGCAGTGGCCTGAAAGGTATGGTAGGCCCCGTCCTCGTAATTGTAGACCGCCTTTGGACTATAGGACGCAACTTTACCGGCCACCTTTCGGTCGATATCGTGGTACACGGCATCCACGCTGAACACGCCCGTTTCGTGGCGCACCATGCTGTCGAGGCCCATCCGTACGGCGGCCATCCGGCCCAGTTCCAGGCCGGGAGACATGTCGGTTACGGCTTCAATTGCGGGGGAATAGCTCCGGCGCTGGAAATCGCTCAGGGGGCCGACCTTGCTCAGGCGGTCGAACACGTTGCCCGGATACGTCGCGATCGTGGTGAAGTATCGCTGCAGCAAATCGGCCTCGTCAAGTCCTTCGAGGATCGAGCGCACGAAGGCATTTCCGGTAGGGTGAGTAAGCAGTACCATCGAATAGGTTTAGTAAAATGAAAGGGGCAGACCGAGTGGCTGGCGATCGGGCCGATCGGAACCGCGAACGGGGGAGGCGGTGCGGAAGCGCCTCCTGAGCCGTAGTAGAGAAACAACGAACAACATTACCCGGGTTATGGCCGGCGGGCGGGTGCAATGTTTACCGACAAGCCCGCGAACTATCGCTCATAGCCGCTAAGGCAGTACCGGAACAGCCGCCCCGTGGTGGAGCGGATTTGCCGCCGCCGGTCCGGTTTACCCAGGTAGATGAGGTTAGCCAGCATCCATTCCACCCCGTGACGGAGCAGGAGGCCCACCGGCCAAGCCAGAAAGACTTTGTTCCTGGCGTGCTTTTTCAGGTACCGCAGGCGGCCCTGGTGGGATTGAATGGCCCGGTTGGCCGACCACGAAGAGATGGCCGCCTGGTTGTCGTGAATGACCTCGTCGGTCTTGATGACGGACAACAGCCATCCTTTATCGTGGAGCACCTTGGCCCAATCCAGATCGCAGTCGGAAAACGGAAACCGCTCGGCGTCCAGGCCGCCGGAATCCAGCCAGGCGGAAACCTTAACCAGCAGTGGGCTGGTGTGAACGATATCGAGGATACCGTAATCCACGCCGGTGAAGGCGTCCGCATTGCGGTAGCGGATGGAGTCCATCTTCAGGGCGTGTACCAGCTTAGGACCCAGGAAGAACTTCCAGACGGTAGGGAAGGAAGCCCCGATACCGGCCGGCCGGCCGTCTACGTACCGAACGGTAAAGCCGCAGGCCGCCATCTTGTCGTGGCGCTCGAGCACTTCCCGTGCTTTGGTAAGGGGCGGAGCGGAAAGTATCTGGTTGTCCGTCTCGTAAAACAGCAGGTAGTCGAGCGACTTGTAGCGCTCAATCGCGAAAGCCGCGATGGTGTTGAGGCCCGCCGCGAAGGAGGTGTCTTCCTCAGCGGATTGGGGCACAACGATCTCGATTGGGAAGCTGGCCGCTTGCTTTTGTTCTTCCAACCATTCCAGGGTCCCGTCGGTGGAGCCCGCGTCGTAAACCACCACCGCCACCCGCCCTTTCCAGGCAGGATCACTGGGGAGCCACTGCTGAAGCGGCTTCAGCGCCTCCCGAAACAGATCGAGTCGATTAAAGGAATTGATCAGTATGGCGGTACGAATATCAGTCTCGCTGCTCATGAACGGAAGTAATTTTTCTGGGTATCCGGAAGGGGAATAAGGGCAAAACGCTGTAAGTCTTCCATGAAATTGAGGGATACACGTTCCGGGGAGATCAGTTCAACCGGCAGGTGGCCGGCCGCCGTTCGCGCCACACGGTACCCCTCTGGGGTGAAGGCCGTAAGTACGGCCTCGTTGAATGCCGGAAAGAGAAACGGGCAATTTTGCTTCGTGATTTTGGGTGCGGCCACCGGTACTCCCTGCGCCAGGAATGCAGCTACGGTCCCACTTTTTCCCAGGGCGTGAAACGGGACTGGGGTAATTCCTAAGTCGACCCCTCCCAGTTGTTCTCCCAATGCTTCGTTGGACAGGAAGCCGACCGGAAGCACGCTCAGGGCAGGAAACCGCTCCATCAGCTTCGACCGCATGCCGTCGATCTTTTGGGCGTTGCCGCCGATAAGCAGAACTTCCACGTAGCCTTCCCGATCGGATGACTGCGCGGAGAGAAGGTCCTCAATAAAGGTGGCGATGGGCGGCGAAAGCTCCATCTGGCTGAAAAATGCCATCCGGAAGGGTCCCGCTTCCACCGATCGTTGCGGAGCCCTCCCCGGGCCTCTGGCCGCGACGTTGGCAAACAGCGGAAGGGGCTGAGCCGGAATGCCGATGCGGGCCAGTTCGGTAAGGTAGGTTGGAAGGTGGCTATGAACGACGGCAGGATTTAACCTACGGTACAACTTTTTGATCAGCCACCGCTGGCCCTGGGCCAGGAGTCTTCTCTTTAGTGCCCACTTTGGCCCATTGCCGACCCACAATTCATGGAACATGACGTGCCACTGCAGGTGGCAGAGGGGTGGGCGGGACAGTTCCCGGACAAAGCGGTAAGGAAATCCGCGGGCGTCAAAGGAGAAGGGGACGAATTGCAGGCTGATGACCTCGGGACCGAATTCCGCTACGAAACCTCTGATCGTCTCCCACCGGCTTTCTTCCGAAGCTTTTGTAGAAATTCTTAGCGTGACGATTTCCTGATTTCCTTCCCGTTGGTTTTCCCGTACGATCCCTTTGATCGCTTGATCGTGGGAAGCGACGATGGATACCCGGCATCCGTAGGCCTGCAGGTGGCCGGCGAGTACGCGGGTGTAGTCTCCCACGCCGTTTTTTCCGGCGTTCAGGGAGCCACACATAAACAAGATAGCACTTGACATCAGCCCGCCAGGTGTTTGTAGAACCGGGCATTGAACCGTAAGGCCTTACAGAGGAACTGCATACGCTTGACCTGTGCTTCCGGAAAGGGCGCCAGCTCACTCCCGTTCACGTTCTTCCAAAAGATGACATCGGATTCCCGAGGGGGCTTCCCCTGGAAAAATTCTTTGAGAAATTTACGCTTCCAGGGTTTCGGGCCGATGGGATGATACATTAGGCGCATACCGTAGATAAATCCCATAGCCTCCGGCCCTACCGGAGAAATCGGCTGTTCGGTGATCATCGCGGCCAGGTTGAGCGAATCCTGATTGGTGCTCAGTACGGTAGCCGTGCGGTCAAAGACCCGGAATTCCTTCATGCTTCCACTGTGCGGCGCTAAGATGGCAAAGGCTTCATTCCAGTCGTAGATAAACTGCTTGGTTGCTTGGGTCCATCCCAAAAAACCGCTGTTGTAATAATCATCGAGCTGGTGGGTGATCGGATGGCCGGCCGCTTTGGCGAAGGAAGCCCAGCTTTTGCGAATGGGGTGGTGCCGGTGGAAGGTAAAGTTGACGTCCCCACAAATGGCGATCCCCTGTTGGACCCACTCGCCGAAGAAGCTCATACGGGCGTTCATGACGATGTCCGAATCAAAGAAGAAGTATTCCGCTGCATCCGGAGCCAACACTTCCGTCAGGTGCAAAAACCATTTTGGCTTTTCGTGGACCATGTGGAGGCTGCCATTGAGTTCGACCAGCTCGACCTCCAGGCCGCTTTTGGTCGTGAACGAACGTCCGTTTTTTGAGTCCTGCAGCTCCGGTAGCCAGGTCGGTAGGTTACCCCGGTAACCAACGATCACCTTGTCGACGTACGTACCGTGTTTGACCACCGAATTCAGCAGGGCGGCTAAACCTAGAAAGTAATCCTGTTCAGCGAGCGTGGTTAATATCTTCATTTCAGCAATTAAAAGCGATGGAGACGGAGTGGTCGGCCTGGAACGAATGCCGTGGGTAGCGGGCGATCCAGGCTGAGCGTGATCTTACTGCGACCTGCTCCATTCCATTTTGTAGTTAGTCCGGTATAAAAAGTCTACGACACGGTAGCCTATGTTGACCGCGGCGGAAAAGACCGAGAAGGTAATGACACCGGCCAGCGTAGTGTAGTCGACTACGAAGCTCAGGATCACGATCTGGCCAACAATGATCGTACCGATAAAGACGTAGGGGTTAGGGATAATCCCCCGGGCGGAGGACATCATATGTGCGACGCCACTCACCAGGGACAAACAACTTCCGATCGTCATTAGAAACACTTCGTACTTCAGATCGCTGTAGTTCTTGCCCAGGATCCAGAGGAACACTTCCGGGAAAAAGTAAACCAGGGTAGCGAGACCAGCAGACATTAGCAAGAGCAGGGCAAGAATTTGAAAAAAGCGCTTGATAATGACAGATTTGACGGCAGGTAAGCGGGCGTAGCGCGGGACGATCAACATCTCGACCACGGCACGCACGAGGGTCAACAACATCATCAGGCGGGAAAGCGCACCAATCTGGGCTATGCTTGCGGTATCGCTAAAGATGGCGATTAGCCATACGGTGATCTGTCCGGAGATGCAGTAGTAGATGCTGCCGGGCAGGATCTTTTTCACCGTCTGCATGATTCGTTCCCGGTAGGTGGGATCGGGAGCTGCCGTCCAGTCCGCCTTGTCCAGCGAGAGTTTGCGTAGTTGTAGGTTGCCCCCTACCTGGGAGATACCGGAAGCCAAAATGGCCAGCGCGGCAAACGGGAAGAGTAAGAGAACGGGAACCGTAATTAACAGGCGGACTACATTTATCCGGACGTTGATCTTCAGCAGCTCGTTGATGTCCTGGTGAAGCTTCGGCACGACCTGCAGCAGCGAACCCGAAAGGGCCGCCCAGAAGGTGGGGGCCAGGCACGCGATGAGGAGTACCGAATAGTACCATTCCAGGTCTTGCTCCCGGAGGAGGTAAAAGAGGATGGGAACGGAGACCAGCAGGCTGACGATGGCAAACTGCCTGCGCATTTGCATACCGGTCGCCAGGATCTGGCCTAATTCCTTCCGGTCTTGCCACCGTTTTCCCCCTTCGGCCATGACCCCCGTTCCGATGCCGCCGTCGGCGAGTATGGTCATGGTTCCCAGCATGGTGTTGGCCAGGGTGTAGTAGGCGTACTGCTCCGTGGATAGTATCCGGATGATGAAAATTCCGCACAGAAACCCAACGCCTTGAATCAGCAGTTGGGAGCCTCCAGTGACTCCAAGCAATTTACCCCACTTGAGGTAATTAGCGGATTTGGATTTGATTGATAGGTTCAAGCCGTCAAAGATAGTACTGGAAGGGAGGATGCCCGGGCCCGGGCTACTTGTAGTAGCCGTAGCCGTAGCCGTAGGTGGATTTCGGATCCAGCCCGTTAATCACCAGGCTGAAACGCGGCATGTTCCCCGCTTCCACCAACTCGTTGATGTAGGCGGTACTTTTCTTCGGAGTGACCATGATTCGGGTGACGAACATGCAGATGTCAATATGATCCTTCATCAGCAAGCCATCGGTTACTATGCCCACCGGGGGAGCATCCAGAATGATGATGTCAAAATCCTGGCGCAGGCGGTCGAGTAACGTAGCCATGCGGTTTTCCATCAGCAGCTCCGCCGGGTTCGGGGGGATCGGACCGCTGGGAATAATGAACATCCGCTCGTTTTCCGTTGGCTTGATGACCTCCTCGTACGAAGATTTGGCGATCAGGTAATTGGACAACCCGCTAACGCTGGTACCTTTCTCTTTCTCGTTCAGCACCATCTCGGCTAGCTTTGGCTTGCGCATGTCCATGCCGACCACGACGACTCGTTTCTTAGTCAGGGCCAGGGAAGCAGCCAGGTTGGATGCGATGAAACTCTTGCCTTCCCCGCTAACGCTGGAAGTGATCATGATAACAGAAGATCCCTGGGTCGGAAGCATGAAACCCAGATTAGTGCGGAGCAACCGGAATCCCTCCGATACCGCGCTACGGGTATTCTTGTTGACAACCACGGTATGGTGAACCGGGGTTTTGATGATTCTACCGATTACGGGGTAGGGAAGGCTCTTGGTGATTTCCTTCTCCGTACTGAGGTGCTTCGACAACAAGGTGCTTAGCAAAATGAAGCTGCCCGGGATGAAGAGGCCGAGTCCGAACGCGAAAGCGTAGAACATATTCTTGTTGGGTGAGATCGGGAAGGGCAAACTGGATGCTCGGTCAATGATGCGGGTATTCGGGATCTGAGCCGCTACCGTAAGGGCTGCCTCCTCCCGTTTTTCGAGGAGGAACATAAAGAGATTTTGCTTGATCTCCTGCTGCCGCATGATCTGTAAAAGCTTCTGCTCATTTCCGGGAATCCGGGTGATTTGAGCTTCCAGCGGCTTGATGCGCTCTTCGATCTTATTCGCCCGCTCCTTGGTCTCGCGGAGCACGGAATTGATGCTGCGGAGGATGGTGCGCTTAAGGTTGGCGAGTTTTTCCGAAAAGGTAGCCATGGAAGGGTGACTGGGGGTCACGGCTTCCAACTGCTGATCGCGGGTGAAGATGGTTTGGTTGTATTCCGCGATCAGATCGGCAAGCATGCCGGAAATTACTTCGCTAGCCAACGGAAGGGGCTCGAAGTTATCATCGCCCTCCGTGAGGACTCTGCGAATTTCCTCTATCAGTTCCTGGCGGACCTGGAGTTCCGATAATTGCGCATCCGCCTCGTTCAGCTGGGCAAGGTAGTTAGCACCCTGGGTGGCAAGGTCCACCGACATGTTCTCACTCCGCTTGAAGCTAGCTACGTTTGACTCTACCTCGTAGAGCTCTTCCGTGACAAAGTCCAGCCGCTCCTCGATAAATTTTACGGTCTGACCTCCGGTCAGGCTCTGCTGCTCAACGATCTGCTTTTCGTAGACCAAGATGAGGGCATTGAGGATGTCCCGTGCCTTCTCCGGTATGGCATCCATAAACGAGAGATTCACAACGCCCGACCGTTCCACTTGATATACCGAGAGCCCCCCCGAATACCCCTGCGCCAGGGAAGTGGGATTCATGACGTTGATCTGGTAAATATCCTCGGGGCTCTGGGAAGGGGTTTCGCCCAGGAAGGTCAGCTTGAAATTTCTGCTGCCGATAGGGAAAGACTTACCGTAACGGACAGACGTCGTATCGCCCTCGTACCGGATGAGGGAGAAGGTGTTGGCATTGTCGAAGCGGACCTCCACGCTTCCGTACTCGGTCGCTGGGGTGGTGATCATATCGAGTGAATCGACCGGCGAAAGCGCAAAGCTTTCCGGCTGGTAGATCTCGATGTCCCTCACCGAACCCCGGTGGACGTAGCTGATGTCGAGGCCCAGCAGGTCCACGACGCGTTCCATCAGGTACTTGGACTTGAGCATGTAGATCTCGTTGTCGATCACGTAGGTATTGGAGAAGCCCAATTGATCCGTGATGACCTGTTTAGACAGGCCCCCCTGCCCCCCGCCGTTATCTTCCTCGATCAGCATGGAAGTCTGGGCCAGGTAGATGGGGGTCGTGTACCTCAGGTGGAGCCAGGCCAGGGATAAGCAAAGCAGCACCGCCAGAACAAACCAGTACCAATTGCGCCGCGTACGGTCGAGCAGCGCGGAATAATCCATTTGGATATCGCTGGTGAAGCCCGTCTGAGGCGGTACGACGGTTCTCCCCATCTTGGGAGAGAAGTCTTCGGCAATATTTTTCATAGCAGATAAGGAAGTTGCGGTTCTGGGGGAGGTCTAGTTATCGGGTCAGGGCAATGATGATTCCCGCAATGGAAAGTACAGGGGCCAGGTAGGATACCGCCCGTTGCCCCGGATCTGAGACGGTGGCGGTCCGGGCACGAATGGGCTTTACGTAGATGACATCGTTTTGCTTTAGGTAGAAGAATTCGGACGAGAAGACTTCATCCGTCTGGAGGTTGATGCGGTTATAGCTTCGCTCGCCTTCCTGCTCCCGCACCACCAACACCGATGAGCGGTCGGCATAATCAGTGAGATCTCCGGCCATGCCAAGGGCCTCCAGGATGGTAACTCTCGAATTGGGTAGAGGGATAACGCCCGGCACGGCAACCTCTCCCAACACCGTCACCTTGAAGTTGAGGTAGCGCACGTTGACGACCGGGTCACGCAGGTATTCCTGCAACTTCCCGCGCACGAGAAACTGCAGGGATTCTACCGTTTGTCCGGCAGCTTTGATTCGCCCCAGTAGCGGAAGGTCAATGTAACCGTCCAGATCCACCAGGTAACCCTGGAAGAGTTGTAGGTTTTGGTTGGATAATTGTCCGGTATTGCCACCGGCGGCATTCTCGTTAAAGGGGGCTGCGGCCATAGGGTCTACGCTCAACACCTGAATCCGCAGCAAATCCTTGGGTTGAATTTTGAGCTCCAGGGCATTTTCGATCTCTTCGGTTCGGCCCTGCGGCACTACTACTTTGTCAAAGTTGACGAGCTCCTTATACGGTACGCAGCTTGTGAGTGTGGCAAGGAATAGAGCGGGAATTAAGTAACGCAGTGGCATCTATGAGAGATTGACTTCTAGGACTGAAAGAGGGGAGGAAGCGAAGATCGGCGGAATCCGGCCAAGTGGTGACTTCAGGATAGGCCTTCGGCCTCAATGTGTCGGGGAGACACAAATTCTGAGGCTAGTTTTATGCTGCTCGCAAGCGAATGTGGGGAGCCGCTGCGAGCTGAGGGTAAAGTTAAATAGATGGGTGGGGCTTGGGTCGATTAGCGTAAGTGAGTGTCTCCTGTGAACTTTTATTAGGAAGGACTGTCCTGACGGAAGCCCCCCCGACTGGAGTCAGGAAGCTGGAATACCGCTGAAAGGAAATGCTTTCATTCTCATAGAAACGTGCACGGACTGGCACATCACAAGGTTTAGCGGTCTACCTATGTATGAGACCTGGTCGATTGGTAAACCCGAAGCGTTAACACCTCCACCCGTGGGGGGAGGTGCTCAAGCTAAACGGCTAGCCAGGTTTGGATGGTTTCGGATCGTTGTTCTAGTCACAAGCTTCGCTTCTTCATACCAAAAAGTGTAAAGGCTACCAGCTCAATAATGAAAGGCCGGAACTGCGCAGGTAACGCAGCCGGCAACAGGTCTGGTATGTTTCGAGCGCCGAAATGCCGGTAGGTGGAGTACGGAGCAACCTTCCAACGGGAGCGAAGTTGCCTGGGTCCGCTGCTGTAGGGCCAGTGACTGTGAGGGATAGGCGACAAGCCTGGAGTGGGTAGCGTAGAGATGCTGGAAGTACAAGCGAAGCATGGATGAGTGTTCAGTGTTTAAGTAGACCGCCGGCGGGAAAATTCTTACGACTGGAAACCTCCATGATCAACCTAAGGGTGAACGCTAAGCCAAAAGGGGGGCGGCGGATAAAATAAGCAAGCGCAAAAATAGGTTCGGCCAGACTCTAAACCAAATGCGTACCACCCAGTAGTCATGCCGGTCACCCGTACGGAGCCAGTGTCGTTGCGGGTATTCCGGGACGGAGGCCGCGCTGGCCCGGTCACCACGATTAGCTTAATGGCGGTCCTTCCTCACCCGATAAACGTTAATGTTTCCTAAACAAGGGACCCGGAACCCAGGTTATTGTAGGGTCGGGAAGTCGAAAGAAGACTTTTTGTCGTAGTCGTGCGGTGCCGAGTTGCGCGGTGAGCAAGCATGGCCTACTTTTGTGGCCACGTAGGTAGGCTAGAAAAATTGAGTCACCCCATAAATTATGTATGTCAGCGGTCCGTCTTCTTGTGTAGTAGGCTCGCTAGACCTGCTTTGAGTAGGAAGGGAACTTCACCTGGTGCTTCTTGTGAATAATTTGCACCAAATATCGTTCGCTGACCCGCTTTTCTAACCCGCTATTTGGCAATAGAAAACTACCACGCGTTATTTATCGTACCTCCACCGAGGGTCACCCTCTTCCATTCCGCACCCAGAAATCTTTGTGATGAATGTCGTAGTGGCGACTGGCTGGACCGGATAATGACCTGAAAAATCCAGTTCTTACTTTCTTCTGAAAGGGCATAGGCTAAATTTTACACCCACGCGTTAGGTTTAACCGTTACAGGTTTTCGTAACGACTTTCTTGCTTTCGTAATTGACCCCTACAACGCGTTCATCTTATAGCCACCCGCAAAAAGGATGATCGCTGTTTTTTACAGGCTCCGAGATTGAGCCCAGTACTTTGTAAACAACACAAATGAATAACACATTACTTCTTGCTAAGGCTGGACTACTATGGGTGGTCTGCATCGTTTGCAGTGTGAGCCTGACCGCTTACCCGACTTTTCCTCCAAGCTTCACCGATGATATTTCTGGCAACGGCGCTGGGTTTTCAACCTTACTCGGCTGCTCCCCCATCAGCACCCTAGCGTGCAATGAGATCGCTGTGTCCCTGCCTTTCACCCTCGGGTTTAGTGGATCCGAAGGCGGACTGCTCGATAAAGGATCCTTGGCGACCGGATTTACCATGGTCGATCGGCCAGCGGTCAATCAGTACCCTCAGACTCCGGCCAACCCGGAAGTGCCCGGGTATGAGCCTTCCCTGCTGAGTGTACGGAACGGTCGGTTGACGATCACCAGCACGCGGGGTACCCGCTTTGGTACTCCTGCTACCAGCAGCAACAGTAATACCCAGGTGAATGCGCTTGGCGTGGGGTTTTCCATTCCGAGCAGCGCCTTTAATATTGTCGTGGAACTCGCCCAACCCGACTTCGCTTCTACGGATGCCATAGGTGACCAGCAGGCAGGGGTATGGTATGGGACCGACGAAGACAATTACGTGAAGCTTTCCCTGGTCAAGGTTTCCGGAAATCTCCAGCGGGTGCAACTGTATACGGAGCAGGTCGACCCCGCCAACCCGTCAGCGGTCCTGACTGCTGAAATTCTCTCGAATACCATTCTGACCGCAAGTGATTTTATCAAACTGCGGCTTAGTGTTGACCCCGTTTTCAAGACGGTGACTGGGTTTTACTCCGTCGACGGAGGCAGCGAAGTACCAGTATCCAGCAGTTCGGGAAATAGCCTGCCCGTGCCGGCGAACCTGGGGACTGGGATCGACCACGATGCGGAAGGGGCCACCCCGAACCTACTGTTCAGTGGCCTTTTTACCACCCACCGCGGAGCACCGGCGGCGGATGCCCTTGATTTTTCCTTTGATAATTTCAGCATCCAAGTAGCGCCCTATACTCCCGCACTGGTTTTTTCCCCTACCTCCGTTCAACTCAATCAGGGCGTGGGGCAATCCGGCAAGTCCTTCACGACCAAACTGCTGACCAACGATGGCAGCACCCCGACCGTGACCCTTTCGGACGACCCGAATTCTACCGCCTGGTTGGTGCTTCCCACCAATCCTTCCACCGGAGACCTTATATTCACTACGGTTGCCAATCTCCCGGCCGGCAATTACAGTACGACCATCATTGCTTCCGCCGACGGCTTCGCCAGCAGCGAGCTCTCTGTTTCGCTGAAGGTCGCAGTAGTAAGCAACAAGCCAAAGATTGTGGGGGTCATTCCCGCGGGCGGAGCTTCCAACGTCAAACTGACTACCTCGATCTCCGCGAACGAGCTGTACCTGCCGAACGCTCTCAACGGGGTGTATGGCATCGATAACTCGACCATCACTACCCGTACCGTTAAGTTGTTTAAGGTAGCCACTAATGCGCAGGTCAGCGCTTCCGTTAATGGTAGCGGCGGCGGGGACGCCATCAACCTGACGCCCATCTTTCCCCTGGAGGTCAGCACTACCTACCGCTTTGTGGTGGATGGGGTTACCGATCTCACGGGGGCTGCTTTCGAACCCTTCGAATCGACCTTTACGACCGCCAGCGACAACACCGGAAGCAAATCTAAACTGGACAACGTGTCCTTTACCAAGTTCGGTAACGTAGTTACCGGACAGGCGTATACATCCCTGACCATCGGCCCGGATCACAAGCTCTATGGACTTAGAATTTCGGGCACCATCGACCGGTGGGACATTCAGCTCGATGGCTCGCTCACCAACAAACTCACCATTTCGGTCCTCGAAAACAAGTATGGATCCCGCGCTGCGATGGGCCTGACTTTTGCCCCAAGCGCTAACCCCACGAACCTCGTGGCGTTTGTGAGCCATTCGACTGGCGTGCTGAATAATGGACCGGCCTGGGATGGTAAAATCAGCCGGCTGTCCGGGCCCGACCTGGGCACCGAGAACCTCCTGGTTACCAACCTTCCCCGTTCCCGGAGAGACCACCTGGTCAACGGCATTTCCTTCCGCTCCGAAGAGCCCAACGTGCTCTACTTTAACGTGGGAAGTAACACCGCCGGCGGTGCTCCGGATGATTCCTGGGGTAACCGGAAGGAACGTCTGCTGTCCGGCGCCACCCTCCGCCTGGATTTAGATAAGTTGCCGCCGAACGCGTGGCCGCTCAACGCCAAAACCACGATGGACCAGGCGGCTATCAACTCGGTCAATGTAAATTCTCCTACCCTCGGTACGGGCACCGGCACCTACTCGGAATCCGAGGGGGTATTTCCCGACAACGGCACCTATAACCCGTTTTACGTCAATGCCCCACTAACGCTTTACGCGACGGGCATCCGGAACGCCTTTGACCTGGTGTGGCACTCCAATGGTCAGCTTTACATTCCTACGAACGGTACCGCAGGTGGAAGCAACACTCCGCCCTCCGTCAACGGCACCCGCCGCCCGAACGGAGATTTCTACAACTACAACGATCCTTCCGGTCGTTACCCGGTAATTCCGGCCACTTTCGGCAACAATACCCAGCTGGACTTTCTCTTCCGCGTCGATCCTAAGTCGAGCGGTATCGGCTTTTACGGCCACGCCAACCCGCTTCGGGGGGAATTCGTCCTCAACCGGGGGCCGGTTGACGTAGTGGGTTACCCGAACAACGTTACTCCCGATCCCAACTACCGGGGGATAGCCTTTAACTTCGACTACAATAAATCTCCAAACGGGGTTATCGAATACAAGAGTGATGCGGAGGGCGGTAACCTTAAAGGAGTCATCCTGGTGTGCCGTTACAGCGGTGGCAGCGACATCATCGCGCTGGTCCCCAACGGACCTAATGGAGACATCCTGACTACCAAGATTGGCATCCCCGGATTTTCCGGGTTCCAGGATCCGCTGGACATTACCGAAGATTTAGTCAACGGGAACCTCTACGTTGCTGACTTTGCTACCGAGTCGATCGTACTCCTAAAGCCGAGCGAGCAGACCGAGGCCGTGCCCGTTATCCAGGTTGACCCCGTCAGCGTGATCACCGATGGTATTGCGGATGGCGTTGCGGGAGTTGATATTCCCGTGGCCATCGCCAACACTGGAAATGCTCCCTTGCTGGATCCAAAGGTGACCATCTCCGGACCAGACGCGGACCAGTTTTCCGCCAAGGTCAGCACCATTGGCAGCATCATCGATGCCTACCGCACGAAGTCATTTTTGATCAATTTCAACCCCACTACTCCCGGACCGAAATTCGCTACCCTGACGGTGTCGGGGTCCAATTCGGTCGTATCCGGCCAGATCGACTTGCGTGGGTTGGGTAAGAAGGGCAGCGGGGGCACGAATGAGCCTTCGCTACAGCAAATTTTCGATACCTACGAGTACGCCATCAACGTGGGTGACCTGAACCCGGCCTCCAACCGGATCGATATTCCCGAAGGGGCGAATTACAACGACATCCTTGGGGACGAAAGCGGAATCCAGTACTTCCAGCGCGCCGTTGACAATGCGGACGTCGAGGTGGAGGTGCTGAGCGTCTTCGGTCCGGAAGGTGCCAATCCCATTGTCGGCTTCGGCTGGTACCAGGGCGGCGTCAGCTCTTCCTCGGCCGAACTCTTCACCGTACGCAATACTGTTTCCGGAAACGGACAGACCCTGAATCCCGAGCTCTCGGGTTTGCTAAACTTCAATCCCGGGGCGGAGATTTTCGGATTTTACAGCCGCTGGCCGTTCTTCGATAACCGCTACCTCTACCTGGAAGACCAGCTGAACACCTTTACCGGTGCCGTGCCTCACCAGGTTCGGGTTTACGAGGTGCCCGGTGTGGACAACACTTACATCTTCGCCTTTGAGGAAAGCCCCGATGGCTACGATTACCAGGATCTCGTCGTGTTGGTCAGAAATATTGAGCCTGCCGACCTGGTCTTTGCGCCACAAATTACGGCTACGCCCTTCGAAATGATTTTCGAGGCAACAAAGCAGGAAGAGGCTCCCCAGACGGACACCAAGACCGTAACGATCACCAACACTGGAAACGAAACCCTGGAAGTCTCCTCGGTAGCCCTGGCGGGAACGTTCAGTACGTGGTATTCCTTCACCGGTCCATCCACCCTGACCCTTGCACCTGCGGCCTCGCGAACCTATACCGTTACCTTCAAGCCCGACCTCAATTCCACCGACTTTTCGTACAAAGCGGCTAGCCTGGTGTTCAAAACGAATACGGAGACGGGAACCTTTAACCTGGGACTTCACGGCCTGTATAAGCGTGGTTGGGAAGGTGCGAATGAGCCGCCCCTCCAGGATGTGGTGCGGACGCTGGGCGTCAATATCAACGTCGGCTGGGAAACGCTCAATAACACTACCGATCCTACCCTGCAGGGGGAGGAAATCAACGAGTCCCTGTTTGAGGCCGCCGGCCCCGAACCAGTTCAGCTGATCGCGGTCGCCCGTTACTCTCCGGCGGAAAGCCTGCCGTTTGGGTGGTATGCCCACACCGGTAGCTCGATCACGTACAATGAACTGGGCGTGCTGGTCGACGGCCTGCCCCAGGCCCAGACCCTGTACCCCGAGCTTGAGCCGGGAGGGACCGAGTCCTTCACTCCTTCCGGCGCCTTTGGCCTCTACGTGTATTCCAACACCTTTACTCGATACAACTACACCGAAGACGCGCTGAATACCGGTGGGGTGGCTCACCGGACCCGGGTATACCCCGTACGTAACCGTCAGGGAATCCTGGTGCCCAACAGCTACCTGGTCGGCTTTGAAGATGCAACGAACGGGGATTATCAGGATTACCTGTACCTCCTCAAGAACGTAAAGCCGTACGTCGCACCGGAGCCTGCGCTCAGTTTTAATCCTGCGATCCTCGGCGTGAACGTCGTGGAGGGAAAACTCTCCAGCTTTTATACGGCGGAGCTGATTGCGAATACGAACATTGCAGAAAATGCCATTTCGCTTTCGGCCAATCAGCCCTGGATCGTCCTGCCCTCCAACTATACGTACGGACAGGTACTGGACGTTGCGGTGGATGCATCCCAGTTGAAGTTCGGAGTGTACCAGGCGGTCGTTACGGCCTCGGCTCCGGGGTTTGCTTCGGCAACGCTTAACGTGACCGCTACCGTAACCAAGCCGGACGTAGCCGGAACCATCAAGATCAACTTCCAGGACAATTCATTCACGCCGCCCTCCGGCTACCTGGCGGATGTTGGCGAGGCGTACGGTCCGCGAAACAACGGCTACGCCTATGGCTGGATAGATCCGGTCACGAAACAGCCGCTGGACAATACCTCCGCCGCCCGTGGAGACGAGCGTGGAATTACCGAACTGAGTTCGGATGAGGACAAGTTGCTGAATTCGTTCAACCACCTGGACATGTTCGGACAGATGAATCCCCACGACTGGGAGATTGAGGTTCCGAACGGCCTGTACCGCGTCCAGTTGGCGGCCGGAGATCCGGTATCGACCAACAGCCAGCACACGATCCGTGCGGAGAATGAGGTCTTGGTTGATAATTTTATTCCCCTGACCACCAGCAAGTTCCAGATCGGAACCGATACGGTAAGGGTGGTGGATGGTCGCCTGACCATCGATGACATCGGCGCCCCCGAGACCGGCAACTCTAAAATTATCTACGTCGAGATCGTTCCCGTGGACAGCAGTGGGTTCAAGCCTAGCGTTGCAATTGAATTGGTTGGCAATCAAAATCAGGCCGGAGAATACTACGGTCAGGTAGAGGTGACCATTACCGCGCGAGATAATGCCGGAAGTGGTGGAATCAAGCGGGTGGTCTACACCCTGAACGGAGGCGCTCCCCAGACCTACACGGGCACCTTTGTGGTAACGATTCCGGCAGGAAAATCGGTGACCAGCAACTTACTGAAAGCTACGGTTACGGACGGCCGGGGTAACATCGGCCAGCGCGAGCGCCAGTTTGCTCTTATTCCGCGTTCCGGTGCCCTGATTCGGATCGAGAATATGCGGAAGCTCAAAGGAACCAACGAATCGTTCCCCGGCGAACACTGGTTTGTCTTTAACCGACTTAACAGAGCTGAAAACTCGTTTGGTATTTCCTCTAAGTTCCTCGACGAGAGTCCGGTACGAATTCATAACGAAGGGACCAGCCCGCTCGTGATCACTGAGTTGACGACCACCAACGCGAGCAATTTCGTCGTAACCGGGATCAGTATTCCCAGTGGTGGGTTAGTAATTCAGCCCAATCAGTACGTGGATGCTACGATCAAGTTCATCACCTCCGGCGGCGAAGGAAAGCGGCTGGTGTCCGAGCAACTGGTCGTGGCGTCGAATGCCGACAACGCGATCACGGAGACGGCCATCCTTAAGGGGGGATACATGACGGCTCCCGAAGGAAGTAATGAGATCACCCTCTCCCAACTCTTTGACCTGTACGGATTCGAAACCCAACTGGGCAGGGACATCAACGGCAATTACATCAACCGTCCCGGTTCGGATTCCCCGACGGACGAGCGAATCAAATCGGGTATTGAAGGAGACCTGATTTACACGCCCTACTTTGTGCAGGCGGATCCCGGCAAGCCGGTCACCGTACTACAGCTCGCAGCATTCCACAGCTCCGGTCCGGTAGGTAGTTCGCTGCGGAATGCTGCCGGAGCAGTTGTCGGAGACATTTCCTTCAACCACGGCCAAAGCTATTTTCAGAGTGTACTTCCACAGTCCGGCACTAACATTGCCGGCGCCTCGGCAGCTTCCATTTCGGAGCCATTCTACATTTGGATTGACCGCTATACTTCCCAGGGCGGCAACGATCGTGGGCAACTCAAAGATCAGATCCTGGGGGTCCGGGTATACCGGGTGGTGGATCGGGACGGCAACGTTGTACCCAACGACTACATCGCTGCGATGGACTACATCGGTAACGGTTGTGACGCAGAAGGGGGGAACTGCGATTTCCAGGATAACGCTCTCTACCTCCGCAACATCCGCCCACAAGCCAGGCCGACCGTATCGGCCATTGCTAACGTAACCGTCGACGTATTGGAACCCTACATTTACGATGTAAGCCCCAGGTTTGACAAGGGTTACCTTGGCAATAAGCTGTTCTACTCCGCGAGTCTTGCGAACGGACAGCCGCTGCCCAGCTGGATCAAGCTGGACTCCCTCACCGGGAAATTTAATATCGTAGCGGGACTGCCCCAGGCCACCACCACTACTCAGGTGAAGGTTACGGCAACCGACTACAACAAACTTTCGGTTTCGAACAACTTCAGCATCATCGTCCGGGCTACCGACATCGATTGTACGGTGAACGCCAACGCAGACGGCCAGCCGAAGGTGCTGGATTGCAACACGCTGAATGTACGACTGAACGGAAACGTGTCCGAAGGTACTTACGCGTGGACCGGCCCCGGCGGGTTCAAGTCCACCGCCCAGAACCCCCTGGTCACCGTTCCCGGGATCTATACCCTGGCGACCACTAGCAGTACCTGCCCGCTGACCAGCACCGTAGAGGTGTACCAGGGGTCGGGTGCAACGGACCTCACGATTTCCGCCAGCTATCCTACCCTCACCTGCACGGTGGACAACATCGAGCTAACGGCTGCTACTGACGACCCCACGGCGGTGATCAACTGGTATAAAGGGACTACGAAAATTAGTACCCAGGCTACCATCACCGTGAACGAACCGGGAACTTACCGGGCGGAAACCGCGACAACTGCCAACTGCATTCTAACCGAAAGTATCTCCATCAACCAGAACCTTTCCGCACCCTATGCTGGAGAGGACGGCATCGTCACGGTATGTCAGGCGAACGAAGCGTTCAGCCTGTTCGAGCGGCTCAACGCCCTCGGGGGCAACCCCCAGGCCGGAGGTACGTGGAGGAAGGGTACTACGGTCGTGAGTGACCTTTTTAACCCCGCCGTTGCCGCTGCGGGTGCCTATACCTACACGGTTGGTGGAAAAGGAAGCTGTGGTACGGATGTGGCCACGCTGACCGTGGGCATCAGTACCGCAACCACCTACTATGCGGATATTGACCGAGACGGTTACGGTGATCCCGCAGTTGCTATTCGTTCCTGTGTACTGCCTCCGGGCTACGTGGAAAACCGGCTGGACAACTGTCCTACGGTCAATTCTACGAGCCTGGATGACGCCGATGGGGACGGCATCGGGGATGCTTGTGATCCGGACGATGACAACGATGGCGTCAAAGACGTCGATGATTGTGAGCCCTTCAATTCACGGGTAGGCAGAGCTACTCTGTACTACGCTGATTTTGACGGAGACGGCTTTGGTGACCCGAATAACGGATTTGCCACCTGTGCCTTCCCTCCGTCAAACTATGTGGCGAATAACACCGACAACTGTCCAAACGTCGCCAACCCCAATCAAACGGACAGCGACGGCGACGGCATCGGCGACAGTTGTGACGAATCTGCGGCTGGCAGCACCCTTTTCTGGCTAGAGGCCGAGTGTGGTTTGGTAGGCAACGGTTGGAGCACGGTGGAGAGCGAAGACGCCTCCGGTGGATCCTATATCGTCTACGAGCGGGGAAATTCCACGGGAACACCGCCCGCGGATGTGGCCGACACCCGCGTCCGCTTTACCCTTCGCAATGTTCAGCGGGGTACGTACCGGATCTTTGGACGCGTCTTTGCCGACAATCCGAACGACGATTCATTCTGGGTTCGGGTCAACGATGGCGAATGGGCCAGGTGGGGAAATGACTTCGAACTTGGCACGTTCATCTGGGATGAATTTACGAACAGCCCCGTCAGCCTCCCCGATGGCGTGAACACCATTGACGTAGCTTTCCGGGAAGACGGTGCCCGACTTGACAAACTTTATCTCGCCGCCGATGGCGCTAAACCCACCGGCTTAGGTGAGGAGGCGATCAACTGC
This sequence comes from Chitinophagales bacterium, assembly GCA_038258275.1. Lineage (GTDB taxonomy): Bacteria > Bacteroidota > Bacteroidia > Chitinophagales > Saprospiraceae > Neolewinella. The sequence continues at coordinate 66,023 of JBBSPZ010000003.1, forward strand.
GGCCCTTCCCTCAACGAGCAGCCCATTGCGATCGCAGAACTCCACCCCGCTTATGGAATTGGGCCGTTGACCGTTGAACTGGATGCCTCCAAGTCCTCCGACCCAGACGGCGATATTCAGAGCTACGCGTGGAATTGGGGTACCGGTACGGCATCTGGGGTGGTGACCGAAGTCACGCTGCCCGTGGGTACCTATAACGTTACCCTGACGGTAACGGACAACGAGGGCACTTCCGCAATTGACATCAAGCAGCTGCGCGTGCTGGACGGCGGAGACGACACGGACGGAGACCGGGTGCTGGATGCAGAGGACAATTGCCCCCTTACCTCCAACCCCTCCCAGGTGTTGCCGACCTTTTACCTGGATGCAGACAATGACGGACTTGGTGATCCGAATGTATTCGTTGAGACCTGTGAAGCGCCTCCGGGCTATGTTTCCAATTTTGCCGATAATTGCCCGACTATTCCCTCCTCCGATAAGACGGATACGGACGGCGACAAGATTGGTAATATCTGCGACGACGACGACGATGGCGACGGAGTACCCGATGCGCAGGATTGCGCTCCGCTGAATCCCCTGATCGGCAGATTCAATTCCTACTATGCCGATTTTGACGGGGATGGATTCGGAGACCCGAACGACGTCATCCGCGACTGTACGCAGCCTGATGGCTACGTAACCAACAATACGGACAACTGCCCCAGTGTCTCGAACGCCGATCAGATGGATTCTGATAACGATGGCGTAGGAAACGCCTGTGACAATTCCGTGCTGGGAAAAACTGCTTTCTGGCTGGAGGCCGAGTGTGCCACGGTAGGCGATCGGTGGACAACGGTGAACAGCCCGGATGCTTCGAACGGCTCCTACGTGGTAGTAGTTAAAGGAAACTCCTTCAACGAAGCTCCCCAGGACATTCCGGCGAATCGCCTGCGGTTTTCCGTCGACCGTGTCCAGCCGGGAACCTACCGCATTTATGCCCGCATGCGCGCCGTGGATGCCAACGACGATTCCGTATGGATCCGAGTGAACGGAGGCGAATGGCTGAAGTGGGTAAGTAATATCGCCATCGGTGATTTGTTTGCCTGGAACCCTCTCTTTGGGGGTCCCTTCGACCTCTCGGATGGCATGAACACAATCGACTTTGCTTTCCGGGAAGACGGATTGCAGATCGACAAGCTGTACATCAATACCCAGGGAGGAGCCCCAGTCGGCACGGGAGAAACCGCTACCAACTGTGGTATCCAGCAAAACGAACCGCCGGTCGCCAGCGCCACTGCAACGCCGACCTCCGGGTTCGGACCCCTGGCAGTACAGTTGGATGCTTCGGACTCCTATGACGTCGACGGCGTAATTATCAGTTACGGCTGGAAATGGAGTGGAGGCGGAAGCGCCGTTGGCATCAGCCCGAACGTAACCTTCATGGACGGTAACTATGCGGTAACCCTGACGACGACAGATGACGAAGGCGCAACCGATACCGACGTGGTAAATATTCAGGTGGAACGCGACGACACCGATACGGATGGGGACGGTATTCGTGACGTAGAGGACAACTGTCCGACCGTAGCCAATCCGGATCAGGAGCAAAACGTCTACTACGCGGACTTCGATAAGGACGGCTACGGCGATCTCAACAACACAAAGCTCGACTGTACGCAGCCCCAGGGTTACGTCACCAATACGGACGACAACTGCCCCGACTACGCTTCTTCTGACCTTACCGATACCGATGGGGACGGAATCGGCGACGCATGTGATCCCGACGATGACAACGATGGCATCCTCGATGGTCAGGATTGCTACCCACTTGATGCGACCCGCGGTGTGGGTACAACTTACTATGCTGACGTGGACGGTGACGGTTTTGGAGATCCGAATATGTCTCAGACGGCCTGTAACAAGCCCGCCGGATACGTATTGAACAACACCGACAACTGTCCTGCCATCTCCAACCCTACCCAGGAAGATCAGGATAACGACGGCATCGGCGACGTATGTGACCCTTCCATCGCCGGAGTCAACGTCTTCTGGCTAGAAGCAGAATGTGCCGAAGTAGGTAGCAGCTGGTCCGTTCTTACTGACTCTACCGCTTCCGGACGATCTTACGTAGTAAGTGAGCGCAAGGAGGCGAAGGCCGGACCACCCGAAGACATCGCCGCCAACTACGTTCGGTTCACGATGACCAAGGTCCGCGCGGGTCGTTACCACATCTTTGGCCGCGTACTGGCCAACAGCAACCAGGACGACTCGTTCTGGGTACGGGTCAACGGCGGAAACTGGGCGCAATGGTCGGAAGGCCTCATTCTGGATGGTGCCTTCCACTGGTCGGAGGTCACCAACAGCCCGTATGCATTCGTACAGGGCTACAACACGGTTGACATTGCCTTCCGTGAAAATGGCGCGCAGTTGGATAAACTGCACATCGATTACGACGGCGCTAAACCAATACCCGGTGTTGGCGAACCAGCCATCAACTGTGGGGTAGTTTACGAGAATCTCCCCCCGGTTGCCGTAGCGGAGGGCACCCCCATCGCTGGCACCGCCCCGCTTACCGTGCAACTTGACGGTAGCGGATCATCTGACCCGGACGGAACCATCGTCAGCTACGCCTGGTCCTGGGCCGGCGGAAACACCGCTGGAGGAATGAACCCCGCCATCGTCCTGACTGAAGCCGGTGAATACGTCATTACCCTGACGGTAACCGACAATGAAGGAGCACGCTCCACCGATCAGCTGACCGTGACCGTCGATGGCGCCGCCAACGGTGCCCCGACGGCGGTCGCCACGGTAAGCCCAACCAGCGGAATTGCTCCCCTGACGGTAACCCTTGACGGAAGCGCTTCCACTGACGCAGACGGCACCATCCAGCGCTACAGCTGGGATTGGGGTACCGGTTCAACCACCGGCGTCGATACCTTTGCCATCCTTACGGAAGGTGAGTACGAGCTTACCCTCACCGTAGAAGACAATGACGGCAGTATCGACACAGACGTAGTCACCGTATCCGTCTACACCCAATCGGTGGATACGGATAACGATACGGTGATCGACTCCGAAGACAACTGTCCTACGGTGTATAACCCCGATCAAGTGCTACCTACCTTCTACGGTGACGCGGACAACGACGGCCTGGGTGACCCCGATGTAACCATCGAAGCCTGTGAGGCACCACCCGGATACGTGGCGAATGCCGACGACAACTGTCCTACAGTTACTTCGGCCGACACCACCGATACCGACAACGACGGGTTGGGAGATGCCTGCGACGAGGATGACGACAACGACGGTGTCCTGGATGCAGACGACTGTGCTCCCCTCGATCCCGCGGTTTCCACCGGCACGACTTACTACGCGGATACCGATAACGACGGGTACGGTGATCCGACAGATAGCCTGGTTGCCTGTACCCAGCCTGCCGGATACGTCACGGACAATACCGATAACTGCCCCGCGGCGTACAACCCCGATCAGTTGCTCATCACCTTCTACGGCGATGCGGACAACGATGGCCTGGGAGATCCCGCGGTGACCGTTGAAGCGGCCTGTGAGGTACCAACCGGATACGTGGCGAATGCCGACGACAACTGTCCTACGGTTACCTCCGCCGACACCACCGATACCGACAACGACGGGTTGGGAGATGCCTGTGACGAGGATGACGACAACGACGGTGTACTGGATGCAGACGACTGTGCTCCCCTTGATCCCGCGGTTTCCACCGGCACGACTTACTACGCGGATACCGATAACGATGGGTACGGTGATCCGAACGATAGCCTGGTTGCCTGTATCCAGCCTGCCGGGTACGTCACGGATAATACCGATAACTGCCCCGCTACCGCGAATCCGGACCAACTGGATAGTAACAGCGACGGTACGGGCGATGCCTGTACGGCAACTCCTCCGGGAGGAACCACTTCCTATACCCTGGAGGCAGAGTGTGCATTGGTAGGAAGCAACTGGCTCACGGAGACCAAGACAACTGCCTCCAATGGCAGCTACGTCGTATTCCGCGGCACCAGCGCCAAAAATGCGCCTCCGGCTGATGTTCCTGCCAACTGGATTCGCTTCACCCTCAACGAGGCCTCGGCCGGGTTATTTCACCTGTACGGGCGCGTGTTTGCCGAGGATTCCAGCAAGGACTCCTACTGGATTCGCGTGAATGGTGGAAAGTGGGTCGCCTGGAACACCGAGAAAGGCTATAAAGCATTCAACTGGAACGAGACCACCAACAGCCGGGTCAGCCTGGTGGACGGTGCCAACACCATCGACTTTGCGTTCCGCGAAGCCCAGGCGCAACTGGACAAGATTCACCTGAGTCTGGATGGTACATTGCCTGTAGGGCTGGGAGCGGAAGCTACCAATTGCGGTGGTCCGCCGGCCAACCAAGTACCCCTCGCGGTAGCTAAGGCTACTCCTGCCACCGGCCCCGCGCCCCTGAGCGTGGAGTTGAACGCAACCGGCTCCAGAGACGGAGATGGTACGATCAGCAGTTACCAGTGGAATTGGAGCGGTGGCTCTGCCACCGGTGCAGTGGTAAACGCAGTCTTCCCCGTAGGAGGATACTCCGTGACGCTGACGGTGACCGACAACGAAGGAGCGACCGCAACGGACGTAATCTCGGTTACGGCCCTGGACGCGGATATCGACACGGATGGAGACGGTGTCGTGGATGTGGAAGACAACTGCCCCACTACCGCAAACTCCGACCAATTGGACAGCGACGGTGACGGAGAGGGCGACGTGTGTGACATTACACCAGCCGGGCCCATCCGCTACACCCTGGAAGCAGAGTGTGCCCTGGTGGGTAGCAACTGGCTCACGGAGACTAAGACGACCGCCTCAAATGGCAGCTACGTCGTATTCCGCGGCACCAGTGCCAAGAATGCCCCCCCGGCTGACTTGCCCGAAAACCGGATCCGCTTTACCCTGGAAAATGTCGAGGCCGGATCCTACCACCTCTATGGCCGCGTATTTGCTGTAGATTCCGGTAAGGATTCCTACTGGATCCGTGTCAATGGCGGAAAGTGGATGGCTTGGAACACGCAGAAAGGATACAAGGCCTTTACCTGGAACGAAACCACCAATAGCCAGGTTAGCCTGGTCGCGGGGGCCAATACCATCGACTTCGCCTTCCGCGAAGCACAGGCTCAACTCGACAAGATTCACCTGAATAAGAGTGGCCTTCTACCCAGCGGCCTGGGCGACAGTGGAATCAACTGTGGCGGTTCACCTGCTAATCAGGCTCCGGTTGCCAACGGTCAGCTGAGCTTGATCAGTGGATACGCACCCCTTAGCGTAGACCTCGATGCGAGCACCTCCTCCGACAGCGACGGTACCATCACCAGCTACAACTGGTCGTGGAACGGCGGATCGGTGGATGGCATGACCGCGACCACGGTATTTGAAACTCCCGGCCTCTATTCCATCACCCTTACGGTGACGGACGATGACGGAGCTACCGACACCGAAGTATTCGCCCTTACGGTCCTTGCTCCAGACAGTACCGACACCGACGGCGACGGCATCATCGATTCCGAAGATACCTGCCCAACGGTGGCCAACCCAGATCAGACCCTCCCCGTATTCTATGCGGATGTAGACGGTGATGGCTACGGTGATCCGGATGTATCTGTGGAAGCATGCGAAGCCCCCGAAGGCTATGTGTCCAACGCGCTGGACAACTGCCCCGATTTCGCATCGACCGATCTTACCGATACGGACGGCGACGGCCAGGGCGATGTCTGCGACGAGGACGACGACAACGACGGCAACCCCGACGCTACCGACTGTAGTCCCCTGGACAACACCGTGGTCTACCAAAAGCTTTTCTTCGCAGACACGGACGGCGACGGATTTGGTGACCCCAATAATTACGTTACGGCCTGTATCGCCCCCAGTGGTTACGTTCGTGACTTCACGGACAACTGTCCTACGGTCTACAATCCTGATCAGCTCGATTCCGACGGAAACGGAGTAGGCGATGCCTGTGAACCTACGGTAGGAAGCGACGGAAATTACTGGATGGAAGCAGAGTGTGCTACCCTGGGTAGTGGCTGGTCCAAAGGATCCAACACCTCAACCTCGAACGGTGCCTATGTCGGCTTCAATGGTCCTTCCCGGTTCACGGTCCCGACCGCTACCTCGCCCGGATCGCAGCTGGCGACTACCATTGAATTGGAGGAAGACGGCAAGTACCACCTCTTCTTTCGCATGGACGCCTGGAGGAGCAGCAGCAACTCCTTCTGGGTACAGATCGACGACGCTCCCTGGGTGAACTTCTACAAGTTTATCGGCGGTACCGAACTTTTGACCGATGGATTCCAGTGGGTGAAAGTCAACGACGACGGTACGGACATCACGTTTAATTTGTCCGCCGGCGAGCACACCCTCCGGGTGGCTAACCGGGAAGCATACTCCCTGCTCGATAAAATGGTGCTTTCGCTGTACAAATCCCTGCCTACCGGACTTGGTGGCGAAGCCATCAACTGTGCCCCCAACTTCACCGGTACGGAACCAGCCAGTGGCCTGGAGAACTTCATGCCGGCTGCCTTCACCGGTGGAGAATACCTGCCAGATGAGCCGACGGTCGATGTGTTCCCGAACCCGACCATGGGCAAACTGACGGTTCAACTGTCCAGCGATTACGTTGGCCGGGTGGAACTGATGATTCTGGACATCAACGGACGCATGGTCAAGGACTACCGCTATGAGAAGAGCGACGTGCTCTTCGAGGACAAACTCGAGGTCACGGAACTCCCAATGGGTACCTATACCATCCGTATCATTGAGGGCGACCGTCAACTGGTCCGGAAGTTTGTCAAACTTCCCTAAGCCATTCGCTTAACCCCGTAAGACAATGCCCCGCTACGAGTGATCGTAGCGGGGCATTTTTTTGCGGTCCACCAGCTTCAGGAAATCAGGCTCCAGCCCTTTACGGTTTTCAGGTTGTGCTCCAGGTAGCGGGAGAGCAACCGGTGCTCGGGCAGCTGAAGCCCGGGATCGCTACCGAGCATTGCTTTTGCCCGGTCGCGCGCTACCGCTAGTATTTTCCCGTCCTGAGCCAGGTCGGCGATGCGCATCTGGAGTACCCCGCTCTGCTGGGTACCGTCGATCATGCCCGGGCCCCGCAATTTCAGATCGGCCTCCGCGATCTTAAATCCATCGGTCGTTTCCACCATGGTGTTGATGCGTTGGCGGCCCTCCCTGCTGAGCTTTACGCTGGAAAGCAGGATGCAATAGCTTTCGGCAGCGCCCCGTCCCACCCGACCGCGGAGCTGGTGGAGCTGACTCAGTCCGAACCGCTCGGTGTGGACGATCACCATGATGGTCGCATTGGGTACGTTCACCCCTACTTCGATCACGGTGGTGGCCATCATAATCTGGGTCTCGCCATTTTTGAACCGGGCCATTTCGAGGTCCTTGGCTTCGGGCTTCATCTTGCCGTGCACCACACTGATCTGGTAATCTGGTCGCGGAAACTTATAGAGCATCTCCTCATAGGCTGCTTCGAGGGCAAGCAGGTCGAGTTTTTCGTTTTCTTCGATGAGCGGGTAGACGACGTAGGCCTGCCGCCCCTTAGCGATCTCCTCCCGGATACGGCCGAACACCCGCTCGCGGCGGTGCTCGGTAAGGTGAATGGTTTTGATCGGCGTGCGGCCGGGGGGCAGTTCGTCGATCACGCTCACGTCAAGGTCTCCGTAAGCGGTCATGGCGAGGGTACGGGGAATCGGCGTGGCCGTCATGACCAGCACGTGAGGAGGGTAGGGGCTGTTCTTTTTCCAGAGCTTGGCCCGCTGCTTTACCCCAAAGCGGTGCTGCTCGTCGATGATGGCTAAGCCCAGGTTCTTGAAGACGACCGGCGGCTCGATCAGGGCATGGGTACCCAGCAGGATATCGATTTCCCCGGCGGATAACTGCTCCAGCAAGGCCCGCCGGGCCTTGCCCTTCACGTTACCGGAAAGAAAGGCAACGCGCAGATCCATCCCGTCGAGGTACTCCTGAATGGATTCGTAGTGCTGGTAAGCAAGGATCTCCGTAGGGGCCATCATACAGGCCTGGAAGCCATTGTCGAGGGCCATGAGCATGGACATCAGGCCGACCATGGTCTTTCCCGAGCCGACGTCCCCCTGTAGCAGCCGGTTCATCTGGATGCCGCGACCGAGATCCTGACGGATCTCCCGCAGCACCCGCTTCTGTGCCCCCGTAAGGGAGAAGGGCAGGAAGTCGGAGTAAAACCGGTTGAAGTACGCGCCGATCTGGCCAAAGGCGTAGCCCGCTACCCGGGCCTCCCGGCTCACCTTGAGCTGGAGCAGGCGAACTTGGAGGAGAAAGAGTTCCTCGAACTTCAGGCGGCGGGTCGCTGCATCGAGCTCGGCCTGATTCGCCGGCAGGTGGATGGCGCGCATGGCGGCGTAGCGGTCCATTAGCCGCAGTTCCCGGCGCAGGCCGGCCGGCAGCATGTCGGGAAGGTCTTCCGGCTTAAGCTGGTCGAGGACGACGCGGATCAGCTTGCGCCGGCCCCGGGCATCCAGCCCCCGCTTGTTCAGTTTTTCGGTGCTCGCGTAGACGGGTTCGAAGGAGACTTCCCCTTCCGCCACGGCGCGGTTCGCCAGCTCCATCTCTGGGTGGGTAATGTTCAGCTTCCCGTTGAATTCCTGGACGCTTCCGTAACAGACGTATTCTTCCCCGATCTTGTAGGTACGGTCCAGGTAATTCACGCCGCGGAACCAGACCAGTTCCAGAGCGGCACCGCTTTCGTCCCGGATTCGTCCGACCAGACGCTTTTTACGGTTCTCCCCCTTCATGGTCATCGACACCAGCTTACCCTTGATCTGCACGTTGCCCTGGTCGGGCAAAATGTCGATGATGGGGTGAAACTGCGTGCGGTCGACGTAGCGGAAGGGATAGCTGTGGAGCAGGTCGCCCAGGGAAAAGATCATCAACTCCTTGGCCAACAGCTCGGCCTTGGCCGGGCCGATGCCTGGCAACCGCGCAATGCCCTGGTCGAGCAACCCAGCCTTGGAAACGGAAGGCGTCATGCTATTTAAAACAATTTGCGGTAAATATACGGAGTCCGGCGCCGTTTACATCCCCTGCTGTCGTGCCTTCATCGCCTCGAACAGCAGGATACCGGCGGCCACGGATACGTTAAAGCTGTTGAGGGTGCCCGCCTGCGGGATTCGGAAGGTCACGTCCGCCGCCCGGCTTACACCCGTGCTGATGCCCTCGTCTTCCGCCCCCATTACGATGCACAGGGGCCCACTCAATTCCAGCTCGTGGAGGTAGTGGGTGGCGTTGAGGTCGCTGGCGATCACCTTTACGCCGCTCAGCCGCAAAAACTCAACGGTGTTCACGAGACTCTTTTCACGGCAAACGGGCAGCCGGCTCAGGGCGCCCGCACTGCTCTTTACGGCGTCAGCGGTCAGGCCGGCGCTGTTCTTCTGGGGGATGATGATCGTCTGCGCTCCACAGACTTCGGCAGAGCGGGCAATGGCCCCTAGGTTACGGACGTCCGTAACCCCGTCGAGGAGCAGGATCAGGGGCGTCTCTCCCCGTTCGTACACCTGGGGCAGCACATCCTCGATCCGCTGGTAGGCCGCCGCGGCGAGCTGGGCTACCACCCCCTGGTGATTGCCGCGCACCATGCGCTGCAGTTTAGCCTGGGGGATGATGGTCATTGGTACCTCGTGCTCCTTGCAGGCGGCCCGCAATTCCTTTTCGAATTCTCCCCGGGTACCCTGCTGGAGAAAGACCTTGTCGACGGGCTGTCCTGCCGCCAGGGCCTCCAGTACCGGGTGCCGGCCGTAGATCAGATCCTCACGTTGCTTCATACGCCGCAAGATAGCTGAACTCAGCGGGGCCGCTGGTGCAGCGTTCGTACCACGCCCACCAGGAGTAAGACGGCCAAGCCGATGCCGACCCGGGTCCAGTAATTCTGCCGGGTGACCACGGCGGTCTGGAGGTGGGCGGGATTGGCCGCCCCCGGCGTACCGGGCCCCGCCTCGACCACCCAGTTGCGGTGCTTGCCATTGTCCAGGCCGGGAAGAGCGAGGGCATAGGTGAAGGTACTGTCCGCACGTGTCGGCAACTGGTAAGCGATCGCGTTCACGTAGCTTCCGTCGGCGGAATAGAGGCCGATGCGATCGTCCTCCTTGTTCAGTCCGAAAGGCAGCCCGTCGATGAAGTCCGGGACCTCCGGATACGCCATCCGGAATTGCTCCCCCCTCCGGCACACCACCAGGAATTCGCCGGACTCCAGGCTGGCAGTGGGGAGGGAGAAACGGCGCCTGCTGTTGTCGACCAGAAACCAGCCGGTCAGGTCCACCGGGTGCTCACTCCGGTTGTACAGCTCCAGCCAGTCGCCGCCGGCCGTACTGCGCGGACATACTTCATTGATGATGACCCGTTCGGCCAGGGGGTGGCGGGCCGGCTTGAAGGTGGCCTTGAGCCGGTACGCCCGGTCTGCGCTCAGGTCCAGGTCCATCGTTGCGCCATCCGTCTCCGCCCCCTCCCAGCGGGTGAAGTGGTAGCCCGGCTCCGCCACGGCTTCGAGGGCCAGGGGGAAGTGGGCAAAGTAGGTACCGGTGAGCCCGTCGCTCCCGACGTTGAGGTTGCCGTTGAGGATCAGGTAGCCCCCTACTCCGGATAGCAGATCGACCTGGCGGTCGTCCCCCGCGTCGAAGAATTCCCGGAGATGTTCCCGCAGAAAGGCTGGTCGCAACTGCCCGAATTTCCGGAGCTGCTCCACGTGGTATTGCCAGTGTTTCATCCGCCCGTTCCAGCGCTCCAGCTGACGGGGCATTTCGCCCGCTACCTGCCCGACCGCGGCCTCTATGCGATCCGCCACGGCTTCCGGGCTAAAGTCGGTATGCAGGTAATCGAGGGTACGGTTAACGAAGGTGCGGCGGTACCCGGGGTTGGCCAGGAGGCGGCGCTGGAAGCGGGTTGACCAGGGCGGATTAGGCCAGGACGGCCCTGCCGGATCGGTGTTGAAGGCGAGGGTATTGGTCTCCCACCCGGCCTGGCGGTGGAGTCCGAAACCCTGGTCGACGTCGTACAGGATCCACCGGAATCGCTGATCGGGTCCGTCGGGTCGCCAGTAGCGAATATTGCCCCCGGCGTCCCGGTTGTCGAAGTAGGTCTGCGCGATCTGGAGCCGCTGGAAGTTGTCGATGTCCATCAGCTCGCCGAGGCGGGCATAGTTGGCAGGGTCGGCCAGGTCTCGGGTAGTAACAAACTGCTGCAGCTGCCGGTAGTCAACCGCGGTACCGTGCTTGAGGGTAGACTGGTGCTCGAGCAGGCTGAGGGAGTCCTTGTCGATGCCGTGGCGATCGGCCAGGAAGCGGGGGTTGATCTTTTCCCGCAGGTGGTAAAGCCCCCAGTACTTCCCATTGAGGTAGACGCGGACGGGGCGGGCAGCCTGAACGTCGAGGTCCCAGCTCGCGTCCACCAGCAGGCCGGTCAGTAGGGCGTCGCGGATGTAGCTGCGGGCCCAGTCCGAACCGCCGTTGCGGACGACCAGGAAGCGGAAGTCCTGCTGTCCGTCGGGCCCGAACAGTGGATAATCGATGTGCTTGTTGCCGTATTCTTCCCGCCCGGACAGCGAAAACGACTTCTGGGGGTGCATCCGGCTCACGCCCCCAAACATGCGCAGGCCCAGGGTGCCATTGTAGACCAGGTGGCCGTCCGTCTCAAAGAAGTCCACGTGTACCGGGTGCTCCTGGTGCGTCCACCAGTTGGCCCCCTGGGGGTCCCACGCGCCGGTGCCGGGGTCGGGGCCGGGCATGAACCAGCCGGAGACGGGATTGAACAGTCGCCAGGGATCTACCCCGACCGAGACGGTGAGGAGGCGGGAGGGCGGCTCTTCGATCAGGTAGCTGCCACCGACTAGGCTGCCCTGCTGGATGAGCCCGGTAAAGGTGGCGGCCCGGAGGACTCCCGATTCGTCGAGGCGGACGGGCGTACCGGCGTACCGGGCGGATCGGGGGGTGGGGGTACTGCCGTCGGTGGTATAATGAACGGCACCTGCGTCCCCGCCCCGAACGACTACCTCCACGGCGCCCGGGTAGTAGCCGGGACCGGGTTGCAGGACCAGCGTGTCCTGAGCACCCGCCGCGAAGGGAAACAGGAGCAAGCAGAGGAAACAGCACCGGGAGAGGGGATCGCGCAAGCCGAAAAAGCCTTAAATGAGTACTTTGTGGGAGCCTTTTAGGCGCCTGATATTAAGCTGCACCAATTTACCGAAAATACCGATGGACTTCCACCTGCAAAACGACCAGCTCAGCATTACGGTACAGTCTACCGGGGCAGAACTCAAAAGCCTGGTCAAGCGATCGACCGGCACGGAATATATGTGGTCGGGTGACCCGGCGATCTGGGGCAGCACCGCCCCCGTGCTCTTTCCGATTATCGGGACGCTGAAGGACGGAAAGACCACGATCGACGGCAAGGAGTACCACATCCCCAAGCACGGAATAATTCGCCACAACAGCAAGCTGGAGTTTTTCTCCAAGTTGGAAGACCGCCTGGTATTTCGCCTCTGCTATGATGAGGAGAGCCTCGACGTGTACCCCTATAAGTTTGATTTTCGCATCACCTTCCGCCTGCGCAACGAGCACCTCATCATTTACCACGAGGTCATGAACGTGGACGACCAGCCGATCCGCTTCCACCTGGGCGGGCACCCGGCCTTTCGTATTCCCCTCTTCGAGGACGATACGTATACGGACTATTTCCTCCGCTTTGAACACCCCGAGGACAGCGAAAGCCATCAGGTGACCCCCACCGGAAACATCAGCCGCGCTACCCGCCCCGTCCCCTGGACCGAGGGCGGCACCGTGTTGCCGCTCACCCACGAGCTGTTCTCCCAAGATGCCCTCGTCTTCAAGGACCTCCATTCCCCCAGCCTCAAACTGGAAAGCAGGAACCACGGGCCGGTGCTCAAGCTGGATTACGCCGGCTGGACCCAACTCGGCATCTGGGCGAAAACGAACGGGGATTTCATCTGCCTCGAGCCCTGGATCGGTCTTGCGGATGCGGACGACACTACGGGCAATTTCGCCGACAAGGAAGGCCTCGTCGAACTCGGGCCCAATGAGGTCTACGAGATGAGCTACGACATCAAAATTCTCTAGACCATATAGAGCGGTTCGATGGCCCGGTAAAAACGCAGCAGGTCGCCTTCCCCCAGCGGCTTACCGGCAGATACGACCCGGATCTGGGCAAGGGCACGCGCCACCACTTCTTCCGGCAGTCCGGTCCGTTCGGCTAAGTCGACGGGCGGCGCTTGCCCTTCCACCCAGCGTACCCCGCGGCGGTGGTTGAGGTGAAAGCGCAGGCTTGCCAGTTCACGTTGGGCGAGGGCAGCGTGATTTCCCTTCTCGTGGACGAGCCGGCTTACGGTGTCGATGAAGCGGCGGCTGGAATTCGACCGAGGTGAACTAACCGGAATGATGCGCTGCCGGCGCCGCCCCCGGAAGAGGACGAACAGCAGCGCCCCCGCGAGGAGGGTGTACCAGGCCAGCGCCAGCTCCCTACGTTCCTGAATGTAGAGGAGGGTCTGGTTGCCGTTCAGCAGGTTACGGCCGCCGGTGTAGGAGCGGGCTGCGGAGGCGGCCGTACCGGGCTGCTGTTGCCGGTAGCGGCGGTGGTATTCGTCCCAGTATAGGGCCCCGTCGGCGATCACCGAGAGCATGGCCTCGGGATAGCGGTACTGGACGGAATCGACGAGAAACCAGTTGGTAAAGAAAACGGGATTGGAGTGGAAGTAGAAATTCCCCTTTCCCCACCCGAGGCGGATGAAGTTGACGCCGCTGGTGTCCAGGCTGCCGAGTACCTGGTTGTCGAGTTCCGAATCGCAGAGCAGCCGGTCGCTGATGACGTGGAGGTACACCAGGGAAGGTTGCCAGTAGCGGGTATTCACGAGGTGAAAGCTGTCGCCCACGGGGTAGCGGTAAACGACGACCGAATCAGCCTGAACCGTCGGGAAGCGTGGGTCACCACTGGCGTAGGCAGCCTCTTCGAATGCGCCGTAGTAGCAGGCATCGCCGAAGAGGTGGTAGGCGAGGTCCTCCGGCACGTCGCCGGCGGCCAAAAAGGCGTTGTTGCCGCGCTCGACGTAGTCCAGCAGCCCGGTTATGGCCTCCTCTTCGTAGTACGGATGGTTGCCTACGAAGAGGTAGTTGGTACCGGTGACGGAGTCCAGGCGGGTCAGGTCGCTGCGGTCGCGCAGCAGGGTGAGCCCCTCCGGTCGGGCTTCCAGCAGCTGGTACAGGGCATAGAGGTCGAAGGGGTTCTGTTTGTCGTAACGGTAGGTCTCGTTCCAGTTCACCGGCGGACAACTATACAGCGTAAGTACGGCCAGGCCGGCCAGGAGGTAGGTTAGGGGATGAAGTAACCTAGTCATTCGCTCCAGCTGTTGGGGCAGCCTCGGCGATGCGCCCCAGCAAAGCCGCGACGGATCGACGGACTACCCGGTAGCTCAGGCGATCGATGGGGTGGCTGCCGTACCAGTACTGTTCGTACAGCCTGGTGGCCATTGCGAAGTCACCCCGCAGCGACTGTCCGTCCAGCTGCCGTAGGTAATCGCGATTGCTGAAGTCGCGGCGGTAGCGGATCAAGTTGGCGTTCGTCAGGGCATGCAGCAGACTGAGGTACAGCAGGCGCACGGCAATCGCGTACTGTCCGGCACGCTCTGCTCCCTCCAGCAGCTTATGGTCGACACCGGACTCCACCAGTTCCTCCTCGATGAGCTCGCTCACCTTCACGCTATGTGGCAATCCTTCTTGCTGCCGCCCGCTGGTACCGTTGAGGTCCCGGAAGATCCGGTACAGCAGAAAGGCCAATCCCGCGAGCAACAGGCCGGAAATAGCGATGATCAGGGGCGTGCGGTAGGCTGCAAGGTCAACCTCCGGTACTGACTCCGGGGTCACCGCCGGCTCCGGGGCTTGCGGTTGCTCGAATACGACTTCCCGCCGCAGCGCCTCCCGGCGCGCCTCGGGGAAGATGTCGGAGCCCTGGGCCCGGCTTTCCACCGGGGGAAACAGCAGCAGGAAGAGCAGGGGGATGCAGTGCTTCGGCATGGAAAATAGGGTGGACAAACGGGAAGGGCGTGCTGTGGCGGGTTTTGCTAAATTACCACGATTTCCTAACGCGCCCCGGCGCACTAAATCATGCACATGAGTAAATTCGATGAAAAGATCACCGCCTACGAAGCGGCCCTCGACAAGCACGCCGCCGGCGGAGACAAGGAGCTACTGCGCAAAGTGGTCAAGGGATTAGGCCCGTCCATCTACAACAATGATGCTAACAAGGTCGCCTGCAGCGATAAGGTGGAGCTCCAGCGGGTAGTCGACAACTTCTGCAAGAAAAAGCTGGGCATGACCGATGACGCAAAGGCCATGGACGCCGTTCAGGCTATCTGTAAGCGCTACGCCGACCGCAGCAAGCACCGCGCCGTGTTTTACTATCTCCTCGTCAAGGAGCTCGGCATGGAAAGCCACTACAATTAAGCGCCGGCCCTGATCACGATTCTTCCCGTTAGTCCCTCCGTCACCGCGCGGTAAACCAGCCCGGCCACTTCGGAGGCCGCCAGGATGAGCGGTGGCGGGGCCTCCCCGTCCCAACTGCTCGTCAGCGTAGCCCCCGGTGCGATCAGGGTGCTCCGTACCCCCGTGCCTTCCAGCTCCTGGGTCCAGCCCTCAAAGAGGGCCCGCAGCGCCTTTTTGGTCGTCCCGTAGGCCGTCATGTGGACCGAAGTATCGTCGGTGGCGGAGGAGCCGATCACGATCAGGTGCCCGCTGCCCCGGGCCACCATCGGGGGGAGCCACTGCCGCGCAAGCCGGTGGTTGGCCAGTACGTTCAGTGCCCAGGCTTCGGCAAACACGTCACGCCGGGGATCGAGCAGTTTCCCCGGGGCATAATATGCCGCGTTGAGCACGACCACATCGTAGGGGCCTGCGGGCAGTGCCACCGCGGCGCTCAGGTCTGCCACCAGCGGTAGGATACGTCCGGGAAACTCCCGCGCCAGCTCCTGTAACTGTTCACTGCTACGGGAGATAGCGGTCACGGTGTGGCCGTGTCGGGCAAAGGTTTCCGCACACGCCCGCCCGATCCCCCGCGATGCTCCCGTGATCACTACTTCCACGGCGGCCTAGGGTTGGCGGGGACGCGGGTGCAGGGGAAAGCCAGTCGGCACCGCACCCCTCAGTCCTTCAGTTTCAGGGCGTACACCGACTTATACGCTGCGGGATTGACGAAATAGGCATTGAGTTCCTTGCGGGTTTCCGGGCTGACGAAGGTCATCAGGGGTTGTTCTACCTCGAACAGCTGCCCGATGGATCCCCGGATTTTGGTGTCCCAATCCCGGTAGTAGCGATCGAAATCGGAGGGCCCTACATAGCCGCGGCAGTTGGGCTGCCCGCAGATGAGGGGCATGTCCTCCTCCAGGTTGAAGATGCCGTACTCGTCGGTAATCTGCTCGCCGGCGGCGATGTCGCGGATGGCGATCTCGAAGCCGTAGCCGGTGCTGATGGTGTTGCAGTTGCAGCAGTGGTTCACGTACTTGGCAAAGTCCCAGCTCACGATCCGGTTGCCCCGCTCGTCGATGTAGGAATAGCGGTCAACGACTTCCTGCATCTCCGGGGAGTGGAGCAGGTAATCGGAAGGAGAAATCACCAATTCGAGGCTGTCCTTGACGTAAACTATGGTGCCTTTGGCGATCGGGGAGGTTGCGAAAACGCCGTAACCGATGGAATCGCTGATAAACTTCAATGCGGTGTTGGGATGAATCACGCCTTGTATTAAGTGTTAGGGGGGCCAAAGTAAATTAAATATCCATTTGTGACGACCACCGACTTTTGCTCGCGAAGCCTAAGCCCACCATTCCTTACTTTTACTGCCCCAAAATAACAGTTAATCATGCTCGACGCCACCACCGCTCCTAAGCACCAGTTTACCACCAAGGCCGATTTTCACCAGCAGGCCCGCGCCGACCGCTTCCAGTTTCACGACTACTACCTGGTCGACGACCTGCTGGAAGATTACCACCGGATGGCCCGGCAGGCGGTGCGCGATTGGGTGAAGGCGGAGGTGAGCCCGATCATCGAGGACGCCGCCATGCGCGGCAAGTGCCCAACCCACCTCTTCAAGGGGCTGGCTGAGGTCGGTGCGTTCGGTCCGAGTCTGCCCGTAGAGTACGGAGGCGGCGGAATGGATGAGATTGCCTACGGTATCATCATGCAGGAACTGGAGCGTTGCGACAGCGGCCTGCGCTCCATGGCCTCCGTGCAGGGCAGCCTGGTCATGTACCCCATCTACAAGTACGCCACCGAGGACATCAAGCGAAAGTACCTCCCCGGGCTGGGCAGCGGCGACCTGATCGGTTGCTTCGGCCTGACCGAGCCGGACGCCGGATCTAATCCGGGCGGCATGCTGACCAACATTGTCGACGACGGGGACGCCTACCTCCTTAACGGGACGAAGATGTGGATCACCAACAGCCCGATCGCCGACCTGGCCGTGGTGTGGGCGAAGGACGAGGAGGGTAAAGTCCGGGGGATGGTGGTCGAGGCCAATTCCCCCGGCTTCAGCGCCCCCGAGATCCACGGCAAGTGGAGCCTGCGGGCCAGTATCACCGGAGAGCTGGTCTTTGAGAACGTGCGTGTGCCGAAGGAAAACGTTTTTCCCGATATCCGCGGGTTGCGCGGACCGCTCAGCTGCCTCAGCAAAGCCCGCTACGGCATCGCCTGGGGAGCCATCGGCGCTGCCCTGGACTGCTACGATTCCGCCCTCCGCTACGGCCTTGAGCGGGAGCAGTTCGGCAAGCCCATCGCCGGCTTCCAGCTGCAGCAGAAGAAGCTCGCCGAGATGATTACCGAGATCACCAAAGCCCAGTTGCTGGCCTGGCGGCTCGGCACCCTCGCCAACCGAGGGGAGGCCACCCCGGCCCAGATCAGCATGGCCAAGCGCAACAACGTGCACATGGCCCTCGATGTCGCGCGCGAGGCCCGGCAGATCCACGGCGGGATGGGCATTACGAACGAATACCCGATCATGCGCCACCTGATGAACCTCGAGACGGTACTGACCTACGAAGGGACCCACGACGTCCACCTGCTCATCACGGGCCACGACATTACGGGTATCAGTGCCTTTGAGTAGAGATCAGTCTATCCAGTCGACGATGAGCCGTTCCTGATTTACCGTTTTTGTGCCTCCGACGACGATGGTGATCCAGCGGTCGTTTTCGATCCGCACCGGGATGCCGGGATAGTAGTAGAAGGCGTACCAATTGTCTTCCGTAATGTCGAAGGACATGCCTTCCAGTCCCTTCGGATCCTTTTCGAGCAGGGTAGGGTAGGTCAGCTTCATGGTTTCCTGAAAGACCGCTTCGCCTTCGGGGGCAAGCGTGTTGAGGTGACGCATGACGACGTAGTCGTCGGACCAGTTGGCCCGTTCCACGTAAAGCTCGCTCCTGACCGGGAAGGGGGCACCGCCAAACATGTTGCCAAAGGAATCGTCGTACCGCAGAGTATCGCCCAGGGAGAAGGAATTCCCGTAGAAGAGGTGGAGGTGCTGCAGCTCTCCCACGAGCTTATTCAGAATGCCTGCTTCGGTCGTGTAGACCGCCACGGCGGGTGCCATGAGTGCCCTGAACGTGGCCTCATCGACCTTTTTTGCGGCCAAGGTCTGGGCAATGACGGTATCGAATGTCACCTGCATGGTCCGGGCAAAGGGTTCCCAATCCTGGAGTGCCTGAAACTGCCCGGTCTCGTTGGTGGTATAGGTGATGCTACTCAGGTCGAAATTCGCCAGGGCCTCCGTAAGCTCGGGAGATACCGCCTCCGTGCTTCTGAACTCATTTCCGAAGGTATAGCTGATGAGGTAGCTGTCCGCCGTGGAATCCATGACCTCGAATACCGACTGGTAGCTGGTCGTGTCGGCCTTCACCAGCGAATCGTTCTGGTATTTGAGCTTGATCTTGGAAACCCCGAACTTGTACACGTTACCTTTCGACCAGTAAGCTACGAAGGGGTACTGCGTCGTATCCGCCTGGGCGCCAAGCAGGGCGGGAAGGGCGCACAGCAGCAGGAATAGGTATTTTGCCATATGATTCAATCAAAGGGGTTGAGGTGGGCGGGAGTTCCCGGTTCTGAACGAACGATTTAATACTTTTGTACACCCCTTCTTCCCCATTTGCCCGTCTTTCCATTGCATCCCAGCTCCTTACTCCTACTTCTGCTTTCCCTCGCTTCGGCCTGCCTTGCCGCCCAGTACCGTCCGCCCCTGCGGGGTCCGCTGCTGATCACCGGCACCTTCGGGGAGCTGCGCAGCGATCATTTTCACGGGGGACTGGATTTCCGGGGAGCCGTAGGCACCCCCGTCTATGCGGTCAATGACGGCTACGTGAGCCGGATCAAGATCAGCGGCGGAGGCTACGGCCAGGGGGTATACATCGACCACCCCGACGGGAAGCGCAGCGTGTACGGCCACATGGAGGTCCTTGCCCCCGAGCTCCTGGACACCATCCGGGCGCTGCAGTACGCGCGGGAGTCCTTCGAGATCGACCTGCAGCTGGACTCTACCGCCTTTCCGGTCACCCGCGGCCAGCAAATCGGGGGGGTAGGGAACCGCGGATTCAGTTTTGGCCCCCACCTTCACTTCGAGATCCGGGATGCGGCTACGGACGCTCCGCTCAACCCCCTGTCCCTGGGCTTCCCGATTCCGGATACTCGCCTCCCCCAACTGCGCCAGTTGCGGGTATACGAGCTTCCTGCCGACGCGTTCCCTCCGGTCGGCACGAGCTACGATCTGCTGGACGGAAGTCTGCCGGATACCATCCGGGTGAGTGGTCCACGGGTGGCCTTCGGACTCAAGGCCTACGACCGGCAAAATTCCATGCCCAACTGGAACGGTATCTATTCGGGTCGGATGCTGGTAGACTCCGTCGAGGCTTTTTCTTTCGTCTACGACCGTATTCCCTTCGAAAAGACGGAGTACCTCAATGCCCTGACCGACTTTCCGGAATGGAAGCGGAACACTTCCTGGTTCTACTTGCTGTACGCGCTGACGCCAAATGCACTTTTCTGGAGGCCAGGATCTCCCGAACCCGACCAGGGCATCGTCAGGCTGCAGCAGGGGCAGCCCCGGACCATCACCGTGGCCGCCGGCGATTTTGCGGGCAACTCCTCGGCAGCCCGGTTCGTCGTGCTTTGGGACGGTAAATCCGGCCCCACCGGTGGGCAACTCGCGGAGTACCAGTACTTTTTGCCCGCCGGGGAGCCCAGCATCATCGATACCGGGGGAATGCGCCTCGAACTGGGTGCCGATGCCCTGTACCGGGACCTGCCCTTCCGGTATGCCCGGCTGGCGGACGATTCGGAGGGCTACCTCAGTGATACCCACCAGCTCCAGGATCGCGAGACCCCACTGCACGGCCGGGCATCCCTGCACCTGCGGCCCCGCCGGGAAATTCCGGATGACCTGCGCGAAAAAGTGTACGTGGCTCAGTGTGGGCCGTCGGGAGCTGCCACCAGCGTAGGCGGAGACTGGGAGGAGAACGGATGGATGCTGGCCCGGATTAAGAGTTTCGGGGACTTCGTGCTGCGGGTGGACACGGTGCCCCCCGTCATCAGGGGGGAGCGGTTTGGGACGGATCTCCGGCGGGCGGCCTCCTTTAGCGTGCGGATCGAAGAAGAGTCGGGCGGAGGGTTAAGGTACCGGGCCACGGTGGACGGCGCCTGGATACTGATGGAATACGATGCCAAATCGGGGCGCCTGACCCATACGTTTGAGGAAGGCCGCATTGCCGGAGGAGGGATGCACCAGTTGGAACTGACCGTGACGGATGAGCGGGGGAACGAGCAACGCTTTTCGCAGCGCTTCCGGCGTTAATCGCTGAGGTTGGTGATCACTTTTTTGATCTCCAGGAGCCGCTTGGGGGCCACTTCGTAGAAAATAAACTTGCCGTCACGTTTCGGCACGACAATGTCCGCCTTGCGGAGGACGGCGAGGTGTTGGGAAGCGACTGACTGCTCGATGCGCAGGGCGACAAAAATGTCGGTGACCGTGAGGTGCCCCTCGGCGTATAGCAGGTCGATGATGCGGCGCCGGAGGTCGTGGTTCAGGGCGCGGAGGACTAAAACTGCCTTACGCAGCTTATCCATGTCGATGTCGACGGGGCTGCCTGGGTCGCCTGGCTGAGTAAGGTGGCTTGGATTGGGCATCGGTTGGGTCAAGTCCTGGTTGCTTATCATCATGAGTAAGTTCCCGACCAACAATATAATAAAGATGGGACGATACCGGGCATAAAAAAAGCCTTTAACGGTTAGGTCAAAGGCTACATAACAAACACTATGAACAACACAAGATCTTTAGGGTAATAAGGTGTTTAACGCTTGGGTAGATAACAAAGATAATAACATAAATCAAGAACTGCAAGCATGTTACAGTAACGACAGGCTTTTTCTCGTTATTGTGGAAATCTTCTACCCGGTTGCAAGTTTAGGGACTAGCACCGACCTTCGGCCCGCCCCCCCGCGTATGAACCCTCAATCTGTCCTCCGAGCCCTTGAAAAGCCTTCTCTGCTGGCCGAGTATTCCATGGAGGAACTGTTGGTGCTCGTTGGGGAGTTTCCGTATTCGACCAACCTGCGCTTGCTGGTTTTGTTGAAGGCGAAGCAGACGCATGATCCGGAATTTGAGCAGCACCTCAATCGCTTCGCGGCGGCTACGTTCGACCGTCCCCACCTCTTTAATCTGTTAGAGGCCATGGATAAGCGGGAAGAAGATAAGGGGGAAGTACTTGAACTCCTGGAGCTGGAGGAGCTCGAACTGGCCGGATTCGGGGATTCATTTGAGGAGCTCCCTTCGCGGCTGAACGAGCTGTCGTTACCGGATACCGGCCCCGACGTCGTCCCC
This sequence comes from Chitinophagales bacterium, assembly GCA_038258275.1. Lineage (GTDB taxonomy): Bacteria > Bacteroidota > Bacteroidia > Chitinophagales > Saprospiraceae > Neolewinella. The sequence goes on from JBBSPZ010000003.1 coordinate 87,944, forward strand.
GCAACGGTTCCGCAAGCTGCCCCGAGGGCCGTCACCCCCCCGGCCCCCAGGGAAGTGGAAGCGCCGGCCGTGCCGGTTCGGGATGATTGGTCCGTACTGGCGGATGCCTTCTACGAGCTTATTCCCGTTCATGAGCCGGCCGTTGGGGAAGTAGACGTGCAACCGGTAGTTGCTCCGCCTATACCGAACGGGGTGTCTCCGGTATCTACGGAGGCCCGCCCCGAGGACCCGATCCGCTTTTCCCGGGTCGTGGCGGCCCGCCGCCGGGAGATCTCCCTGCAGGAGCGCCTCCTTAAACTTCGCCGGGAGCGACGGCCCCCTGCGGCCGTGGAGGGGAACAGCACCGTGGATCACGGGGCCGTGGTGAGTGAAACGTTGGCGGCGTTGCTGGTACGGCAGGGGCAACTGCAGCACGCCATCAAGATGTACCGCCGGCTCATCTTGCTTTATCCGGAGAAAAAACCGATCTTTGCCGACCTTATTAAAGAATTGAAGGAAAAATTATAACATGGTCAACCTCCTCACCATCCTGACCGGCGTCGTCTGCCTGCTCCTCATGCTCGTCGTGCTCATCCAGAACCCGAAGGGTGGTGGCATCGACTCCACCTTCGGTGGCGGGCAGGCCAACCAGATGCTGGGCGCTTCCCGTTCTACCGATGTCATCGAAAAAGTCACCTGGGGACTGGCCGTTGCACTGTTTACTCTCTGCATCCTCACCGCCCTGGCCGTAAGCTCGACCGGTGCCGGCGCAACCCTGGACGCGAACTTCTAGTTCCTCCTCCCTTCGTGGCACAAAAAAAGCCCCCCGGACACGTCCGGGGGGCTTTTTTTGTCCGACCCTTTACCCCAGGAAGGTATAGATCAGGGCGAGGAGCAGGATGATGCTGATGGCGGCAATGTTAAAGCCCATCCGCGTCCGGAACATGGCGGGGTCGAGATCGATGGCCTTGTAGTCGTCCGCTTTCTTGTCGGTGTAGATCAACCCGATCACGATCAGGGAAAGGACGATAAAGATGATCGACATGATCGTAGGTACTCCTGGTACCGGCTGCAACAGCAGGCGGATGCCCGTAGACAACCCGATACCGATGACGGCCAGTGAAAGGCCATTGCGGAGCTTAACGTCCTTGATCAGCTTGGTCGAGAGATCGCGTTTCTCCTGTTCGCCGTAGCCCCCGATTTTAACCTGTTCGGCTACTTGCTGTTCTTCGGTCTTGCCGGTCATCGCGCTAATGATTACCATGAGGGCGGCGGAGATCAGGAAGATGAAGGCCATCCGGTCGAGGAAGGGTAGATCGGGCATCAGCTGCTGGAAACCCCACGACAGGGGCACCGAAGCCAGTACCACTACCAGGGCGGCCTGGGAGGTGCCACGGCGGTAGAACATGCCGAACACGAAAACCGTCAGTACGCCCGGACTGATGAACCCCGTGTATTCCTGGATGACCTGGAATACCTGACCGGCGTTGGCCAGGGCGGGTGCCACGGCGGCACCAAGGAGCAGGGCGGCGGCGGCGGATATTTGCCCCACCCGTACTTGCCGGGCCTGGGTGGCCTGGGGGTTGATGAACTTATTGTAGATGTCCATCGTGAAGATGGTGGACGTAGAGTTGACCATCGAGCTAATGGAAGAACCGATGGCGGCTACCAGGGCGGCAAAGGTGAGGCCCTTGAAACCCACGCCGACGTAGTTGGCCAGTACCCAGGGGAAAGCCTGGTCGGCCTTGGTGATGGGCAGGTTGGAGTGATCCTGATCGCGCAGCAGGTACCAGGCGGCAATGCCGGGGAGTACCGCGAAGAACGGGATGAACAGCTTCATGAATGCGGCAAAGGCAACCCCCCTTTGGGCCTCGGCCAGGTCTTTGGCGGCGAGTGCGCGCTGGATGATGTACTGGTTATTGCCCCAGTAATAGCTGTTCACAATCCACATGCCGCCCAGGAGCATGGCCATGCCGGGCAGCAGCTGAAAGGAGGATTTATACTCGTCACCGGCCTGTAGGGTGGTCGCTACGCCGTCGGGCGTGAGGCCGGTGGAAAGCTCATGGGCATTGGCCACGTCCAGGTAAGTATCGTTCGGCTCAAAGAGCATCTCGAAATGATCGGGCAGGGTGTTGTAGAGGTTTTCGATCCCGACCAGTACGCTGCCGTCGCCTACGACCTCCAGGATGCCGAACGCGGCGACGGTGCCGCCTACCATGAGTACGACGACCTGCACGACGTCCGTCCACACGACCGCTTTCAGGCCGCCGAAGATGGAAAAGGAAGCGGAATACAGGACCAGGCCGATGATGCCGTAGGCCAGGGGAACGTCCAGCAACGTCTCGATGGCGAGGGCGCCGAGGTAGAGTACGGTGGAAATGTTGACGAAGACGAACAGGGCGATCCAGAAAACGGACATAATGGTCCGTACCGTGCCATCGTAGCGATCTTCCAGAAACTGCGGCATCGTATAGATCTCTTTCTTCAGGAATACCGGAAGGAAGAACTTAGCGACCAGGATCAGGGTGATGGCCGCCATAAGCTCGTAGGTGGCGATGGCCAGGCCCAGTTCGAAGCCCGACCCGTTCATGCCGATGATCTGCTCGGCGGAGATGTTGGAGGCGATCAGGGATCCGCCCACCGCCCACCACGGCAGGCTGCGGCTGGCCAGGAAGTAATCGCTTGCCGTCTCGGTCTTTTCGCGGTTCGCGATCCAGACACCGAAGGCAATAACCGAGACGATATAAAATGAGAAAATAAGGGTATCGATCGTACCCAGCTGGCCTAACTCCATGATCTGTGTTTGACGTAATGATTGCAGACATCCGCAGTTCCACACTGCAAAGCGCGACAATATAGGCCGCGAACATCACATAAATCGCGTGATGTCGAAGTATCGAAATTCCCTCAGGTTGAACACGTTGGCCCGGAGGGGGGCTAGGCGGGCCTCAAAAGCGGGGAGGGCGGCGGCATCCCCGCGCAGCAAGCCCCGCAGCAAATTCAGGACTAGGGTGGGGTAGGTGCTTTTGTAGCCGATGCGCCCAAGGTAGCGCGCCAGATTATTGACTCCGTAGCCTACGAACTCCGTATGACCCAGCTTCAGGTGACACCAGAGCTGCAACAAGCGGGCGTACACAATGAGGTCATAACGCAGCGGACTGGACTGGTCCAGTACGGGCTGCAGGTAAGCCAGGGCAGCGTCGTACTGGCGGTTCAGTGCGCAAATTGCCGCCAGTTTAAAGTGGAGGACCAATTTTTTATGGCCGTCTACCCCGGTGATGTCTTCGATTTTGGCGGCCAGTTCCCGGGCGCGGGCCGGAGTGCAGGCGGCAGTTTCCTCGAGCAGTGCCTGGTTGAGTTCGGCTCGGAAGAGGATCAGGTCGGCCATGATCTTGCGGTTGCGCTGTTGCGGGGTCGTCTGGCCGGCCGCCAGAAAAGCGACCAGGCGGGCGTGCAGCTGGCGGTGTTCCTCCGCGTCGTAGCGGAAAAAGGCGATCAGGAGGCGACGGTCCATTCCCTTAATGTACTCGTTGGCGTCCCGCTCCCGCATCTCCGCGCGGGATTCGATCAGGGCGGTCCAGTGTTCAGCATGTACCCCGGCCTGCTCCAGCTGGAGCTGGTTGTAGTGGTACCAGAAGCGGCAGTGGTGTGCCAGCATGCGCTCCTGGTAGGTGGCGGTCGGGGCGACCGGGTCGCTGAAGTAATGGTAATAGAGCTGGTAGAACTTTCGGGCCTCCTCCGCCGAGGCCACGTGACCGTGGAGGATGAAGTGGCGCTGCAGGGTGAGCTGGAGGTTCGACTGCCGCACCGTACTGCCCATCACCTCCTGCCGCCGTCGGCTCTCGCTGGTGAGCGACGTCATCCGTTCGGAGGAGGCACGGGTAATGTGCCTGCTCTCGATCGTCTTCTCAAAATCTATGATGAGGAGGTGGTGAAGGTCGAGGTGGAAGGCAAACGCCAACTCCTTGGCGCGCGCCAGGATCTTCAGGGCGTGCAGATAAAGCCCGCGGTCATACAGCAGGCTGGCGTGGTCGATCTGCTCGCGCACCTGGATGCTGGGCTCCCGCCGACGGTGTTGCAGGCGCAGGGAATCCAGGATACGGCTGTACAGATGACGCTGGAGATTGACCAACTGGGTGGGGCCGGTCAGGCCCAACAACTTGCCCAATTTTGGATCATCGAGAGTGCCCCCGTCGCTGAGGTGGCGGAAGAGGCGATAAAACTTATCCGTCTCGCCGGAACCCGTCTGGTTGGTGTAGCGGGTAAAAAAACGTTTTTCCGAGCTGTCAAGCGTCTCAATTAGCTCAATCAGCATCTCTTTTTTTGCGATTGCCATAACAGAAAGGGACTTGTGTGACGTCGGGATTTATTGCGAATAGAATCGAAGCCAACCGAAATCAAGGGGTATAGCAAAGGTAAACGCGCCGCTAGACAAAATAGGCAGCGTTCCTCACTTGGGAAGAAAAAGTTAAGCTGTCACAAAACAGCTCTCTTTATGATTTGAATGCGCTGTCCCCCTTTCCTGAACTTTGAACAACAGTTTTACCGATCGGATCCTGCAAGCTACTCTTTACCCCTTCACGCCTTACGAGGCAGTATCCCCATTAGTATATGAAACCAACGCTTACCCATTTCGGGCTTCTGCTGCTCCTCTCCGGTAGCCTCTCGGCCCAGCAACGTACCATCACGGGAAATGTCACAGACACGGAAGGTCCGCTCATCGGCGCTACTATCATGGCCGAAGGTACCACCCTCGGAACGGTCACCGATTTCGACGGCCATTTTGAGCTTACCCTTCCCGATGAAGTAGACCAGCTGGTCGTCACCTATACCGGCTACCAGAGCCTTACGATGACCCTAGGCGCTGAAACGTCCCTTTCCATTTCCCTCTCGGAATCGGCCCTCGATCTCGACGAGGTGGTCGTGACCGCCCTCGGCGTCAAGCGGGAGAAGAAATCACTCGGCTATGCGGTACAGGACCTCCAGTCGGAAGCTATCGAACAGACCCGCAGCACCAACGTGGTCAACGGCCTGTCCGGTAAGGTGGCCGGATTGCAGGTCTCCGCCGCCAACGTGCCCGGGGGCGGCTCCCAGGTCACCATTCGCGGCAACAGCTCCGTACTCGGCAACAACCAGCCGCTGTACGTGATCGACGGGGTGCCGATGGAAGGCGACTTTGCCGCGCCCATCAACGGGGCAGCGGACAACAACGTCTACGGTGGCGGTATCTCTGAGATCAGCCCCGATAACATTGAGTCCATCACGGTCCTGAAAGGCGCTAACGCCGCCGCCCTCTACGGTAGCCGCGCTGCCAACGGGGTCATCCTCGTGACCACCAAGAACGGGTCTAAGGCAGAAGGCCTCACGATCAGCTACGCCGGTAGCTACTCCATCGAAAATCCCTTTGTAGTCCCCGAATTCCAGAATATATACGGCGGAGGCACCGGTGGCGTGACTTGGTACGCCGACGGCCGCAACGGCGGCATTTCCGATCCCCTGGCCCTGGAACAATTTCGCGGCGTGTACCCCGACGCTCCCCTGGTGGGTACGGCCGGCGTGGACGAAAGCTGGGGAGCGCCCATGGACGGACGGCTCGTGCGGCAATGGTGGACCGGTACGGAAACCGCCCCCCTCGTCCCCGTCCCCGACAGCTGGAGTAACTTTTGGGACACCGGCAATACGGCCAACAATACCCTGAGTATTTCCAATAACTACGGAAGCGGTAATTTCCGCTTCAGCTTCGGCCGGGTCGACTCCAAGGGCCTGATGTACAACAACGACTACGAGCGCAACAATTTCCGCCTCAATATCGACCAGGAACTCGCTCCCAAGCTGAAAGTCAGCGTCAGTTCCGAATACATCAAATCGGGCTCTGACAACCGGCAGCAACCCGGCCTCTGGGAACTCGGCACCTGGCACCACCGCCACGATGACTGGGGCCGCCTGCGCGACTACGCACAGTATATGGACGTACATATCGTCCGGGAGGGCGATGTCTATCCCTACGCCAACTGGCAACACTCCTTTGCCTCCAACCGCTTCTACGAGCAGGAGCACTTGACCAACGCCAACGAGAAGGATCGCCTGCTCGGCAACGTGGCCTTTACGTACGAGTTTATGCCCAGCCTCCGCCTGATGGTCCGGGGAGGTACCGACCTGTGGACCGACACCCGTCGCTCCGTCACCCGGAACGCCCGCATTAAGAGCGGCAGCGAGCTCAACGAAGCCTTCAGCGAGGACGTCCTGCGCCGTCAGGAAACCAACCTGGACTTCATCCTCAGCTACAACAACTACTTCGGCGAAAACCTCAGCCTCAACGCCCAGTTCGGCGGCAATCACCGCACCAACTACTTCAAGCGCAACTACGTAGGCGTCAACGACGCGACCATCAACGGCCTGTACAACGTCTCCAACAACGCCAGCCAGAATACCAACGTGAGCCGGATCGAGGAAAAAGAGGTGAACAGCTTCTTCGGAGCCGCAAGTTTCGGCTATAAGAGCTTCCTGTACCTGGACGTAACGGGCCGCAACGACTGGTCGAGCACGCTGCCGGTAGAGAATAACAGCTACTTCTACCCCTCGGTCAGCCTGAGTGGAATCATCACCGATGCCCTGCAGATTAGCAGCCCCATCCTCAGCTACGCCAAGGTGCGGGCCGGGTGGGCCCAGGTAGGCTCCGACACCGACCCCTACCGCCTGCGGCAGGTATTCGCCCCTTCCACTTCATGGAACGCCAACACCCCCCTCTTTGCCGAACAGGGCGCGATCGCCAGCTCCGGCCTGCGCCCGGAGCGCACTACGGGCAAGGAAGCGGGACTGGATCTGCGGTTCCTCAACGGTCGCATCGGCCTCGACATTACGGCCTATGAGCAGACCACGGAAGACCAGATCATCAACATCGCCGTCAGCCGGGCTACCGGGTACTCGAGCAAGCTCATCAACGCCGGAAAGGTGCGCAACCGCGGCGCCGAAGTGATCCTGACGGGTGCCGTCATCGACCTGCCGAAAGTCGGATGGGATGTCGCCATCAACTACGCCCGTAACCGTAATACGGTACTCGAACTCTACACCGATGAGAGCGGCAACGAGCTGGAAACCATCGTGCTGACCTCAAGCCGCGGCCTGAGCCTGGAAGCCCGGGTGGGACAACCTTTCGGTACCCTGTTCGGCAGCGGCTACGCCCGGGTGCCAGACGGACCACTCGCCGGAGAGGTGATCTTCGAGAACGGCATTCCCCTGGTGGAGCCTAATCTGATGCAGCTCGGCAACGTGTCGCCGGACTGGATTGGCGGTATCCGCAACAGCTTCCGCGTGGGAGCCTTCAGCGCCAATTTCCTGATCGATGCCCGCATCGGCGGGGAGATCGCCGAGCAAAGCAGTTCGCTCGGCATGCAGACCGGCGTCTACCCCATGACCGCGATCGGTCGCGAAGAGGGCGTCATCGGTATCGGTGCCCGCAACGTCGGGGACTCCGAAAATCCCATTTACGTAACCAACGACGTGGTAGGCCCCACCCGCGACGTGGTCGGCGGACTGAGCGTACGGTACGCCAACGAGGGCTCCATCTTCGATGCCAGCTTTGTCAAACTGCGGGAAGCGGCGATCACCTATGCCCTCCCCGGTATGCTGCTCGACCGGGTATCCTTCCTCCGCGCCGCCAGCATCAGCATTATCGGGCGCAACCTCGCCATGCTGTACAGCAACCACAGCCAGGTGGACCCGGAATTCAACGTCCTGGGCGGCAACCTGCAGGGAGCATTGAGCTACACGACCATCCCCAGCACGCGCAGCTTCGGCGTGAACCTCAACCTCACTTTTTAAGGACCAAAGACACGCCCGGTAAGCCGGGCTTCAAACCGCTGACGCGGGAGAATCAGGACCGTCCTGACGCCCACTGCACCTGCGTCCGCGCCCAAATTACAACTAATGAACACTAGCTATATCCCCCTTCTCTTCGCCCTGCTCCTGCTGGTCCCCTCGTGCGACGAGGGCTTCGAGGAGCTGAACGAAAACCCCAACGAACCCGAACTGGTGCCCCCCGCCACCCTGTTCCCCCTGGCCGTGCGGGAGGCCGCCCAGCGCATCCACGGCCACAGTACCCGCAACGAGCGGCTGAACCTCGACGGCGGCATGCTCTGGATGCAGTACTTCGCCCGCAACCAGTACGTGAACGAAGGCGATACCTACAACCCCGCGGCTACCCTGCGCAGCGGGACCTGGGACGGCTTCTTCACGGAAAGCCTCGTGAACCTGCAAACGGTCATCAAGCTCACCAGCGACCCGGAGGGCCAGTATTACAACCTGAACTTCTCCGCCGCCGCCCTGATCATGCGCGAGTACGTCTTCTCGATCGTGACCGATACCTGGGGGGCCATCCCCTATACCCAGGCCCTGGTAGGCTCGACGGGCGGCAACCTCGCCCCGGTCTACGACAGCCAGGCGGAGGTGTATGCCAGCATCCTGGCCAACCTGAAAACCGCCAGCGATCAGCTGGATCCCGCCGGAACGCCCATCGACAAGGATATCCTCTTCAACAGCGATATCGTGATGTGGAAGAAGTTGGCCAACAGCCTCCGGTTGCGGCTTGCCAACCGGCAGGCGGCCCGGGTGCCGGGGGAGAGTCAGGCGATCGTTGCCGAAATCATGGGGAATCCCCAGCAGTATCCGATCGTCACCGCCGACGACGTCGCCCTCTACTTCCATCCCACCGCCCGCCAGAGCGGCGAGAACAGCAACAGCTGGTACGAAGCGATGGTGATCGGGGGACGGGAGGACTGGTCCATCAGCACCACGCTCATTGCCGCCATGACCGACGGGGCCGGAAATGCCACCGACCCCCGCCTGGAAGTCTACGCTGAGCCGGCCCTAGCCGGGGACTTCGTCGGTAAATACGCCGGGGCCCCCAACGGGCTGCCCGAAGGCGAGGCGGTGGCCTACTACACTACCGCCAGCCGTCCCGGTGCCTACTTCATGGAGGAGAGGCAGATCATACCACTGATCACCTTCTCGGAGATCAACTTCATCCTGGCGGAAGCCGTCCTCGACGGCGACTACACGACGGGCGGCAGCGCTACCGAATACCTGGAGGCTGCCGTGACCGCCTCCTTCACCCAGTACGGGTTGTCCGCGCCCGACGGTTACCTCGCCGGGCTGAGCACCGATAAGGCGACGATCATGACCGAAAAGTGGAAGGCGCTCTACCAGCAAGGTCTCGAAGCCTGGGCCGAGTACCGCCGCACCGGCTATCCGGTATTGCCCGCACCCGACCCCCGGGCCGTCATGGAGAACGAGGGGAAGGTGCCTACCCGTCTCCGCTACCCGGAGTCGGAGTACAGCCTGAACAATGCCAACGTCTCCGCCGGAGCGTCGCTCAACGGCGGACCCGATAACAAACTCACCCCCCTCTGGTGGGCAGAATAAGCCACCCCGTTTCTCCACCTGCAACGCACTTTACTAATGATTAAGCTATTCCCAATCCTGCTTCCCCTGCTGCTCCTCTGCTCCTGCATCGACGATGAGATGGCCTTTACGGTCGAAGCCTCCCCGGTAAAGGGCGAGATCGCCGCACTGGCCGACCCTCCCCAGGGCATGGTAGCCTACGAGGGCACCTTCACTGAACTGAATAAGGACGGCATCCTGGACGTCAACGTAGGCATCATCGCCACGCCGGTCCCGGGGCTGGAACTCAGGGTGTACAGCCAGGTCCAGAACCTGCTGCAGACCGTAGTGACGGACGCCAACGGCAAGGCGACCTTTTCCGTGCCTTCTGCCGACCTCACCGGAGTAAGCCGGCTGGAGTGGGCGGGCTCCTTCAACGGCAAGGCTTTCCGAATCCTGACCAACCTTTAACAATCCGGCGAAACATCGGAGGAGTCCTTCCCGGAGGGCTTCTCCAAAGACCGCAACGTACTAATTCACCAACGCACCAATTCAACAACCATTCCATGACTTCACTTTCCACTACCCGCCGCCAGTGGCTCCGCCGCGCCGCCCTGACCGGTGCCGGCCTGGCTGCCCTTCCCTCCCTTAAGCTTTCCGCCCGGCCCGTCGCTCTGGTGAAACCGAGCTTTGCCGAGTACCTGCCCCAGCTCGAGTGGGAACGGACCCTCGCCAAACGCGGTCCCCTGAAAGCCCGCATGCTGGCCAACGAAAACCCCTACGGCCCCTCGCCCAAGTGCATCGAGGCGGTAGGTGCCTACGCCGACACCGGCAACCGCTACCAACACGAGGCCGCCGCCCAACTTCGGACGATGGTCGCCGAATTTGAGGGCGTTCCCGAGGACTACATCATGCTGGCCCCCGGCTCCTCTGACGTGCTGGAGAAGATGGCCATCGTGCATTTCCTCGAAGGAGGAAATGTAGTGGCCGCCGACCCCGCGTACATGTCCCTGATCAAGGTGGTCATGGGTATGGGAGGTACCTGGAATAAAGTGCCCGTCACCGACGACTGGGCCCACGACCTGCCGGCCATGAAAGCGGCCCTGAACGAAGACTCGAAGATGGTCTACGTCTGCAATCCAAACAACCCCACCGGCACCCTCACCGACAACGATGCCCTCAAGCAGTTTTGCCGCGAGGTGGCGGACACTACGCCGGTCTTCGTCGATGAGGCGTACCTGGAATTCCTGCCCGACTACCAATCGAAGACCATGGTGCCCCTGATCCTGGAGGGCAAGAACGTCATCGTCGCCCGCACCTTTTCCAAGATCCACGGCATGGCCGGCCTGCGCGTCGGATACGGCATTGCCCTTCCCGAAACCCTGGAGAAGGTTTACCAGATCAGCCGCGGGAACATGGGCCTGTGCAAAACCTCCCTGGAGGGAGCCATGGCCAGTATGAACGACGCTAAGTTCCAGGCGTCCAGCCGCGAACAGACCACGGCCTTCCGCGAACAGACCTATGCCGGCCTGGAGCGCATGGGCCTCGAGTACGTCCCTTCGGTGACGAGTTTCGTCCTCTTCCCCATTGCCATGCCCGGCGATAAGTTCCTGGAAGGTATGATGGATAAAGGTATTGGGGTGCGTGCCTTTGACATCTTCGGAAAAGACTACTGCCGCGTAAGCGTCGGAAAGCCCGAAGAAGTGGACATGTTCCTCTCCGCGCTACGAGAAGTTTTGGTGTAATCTATTTGTTTCCCTTTTGCTCCGGATGGCTTTTTTGGGCCGTCCGGAGCTTCTTCACTTTCTACTGCAGACCCATGAATCCAGCTTTACAAAAAACCTTCGCATTCGCACTGCTTATCCTGGCCGGCTACTTACTGCAACGTAAACTGCTGAACAAGCAGGATCTCAGTGGGATCAAAGTGCTCATTCTCAGTATTATTCTGCCGGCTACCATCTTCGTTGCCCTGCTCAAGGTAGAGGTGTCGACCAGCATGCTCCTGCTGCCCATTGCGGCCCTGGCACTCAATGGCGCCCTGTACTTCATCTCGGGGATGATCCTGCCCCGCCTGGGCTTTAAGGCCGACAGCAAGGAGTGGCGTACCATGATGATGCTCGTGCCCTCTCTGGCTCCCGGCCTCAGCGTTTTCCCCTTCATCCTGGAGTACCTGGGCGACGGCCCCCTGGCGCTGGCTGCCCTGGCAGATGTCGGGAATAAGGTGTTTGTCCTCATCATACTGTATATGGTGGCCATGAACTGGTACTACGGGCGGCGGGGCGCCGGTGCAGCGGATGTGGACCGCAGGGGTAAGCTAAAGGACCTGGGCCTTTCCCTGCTCCGGGAACCCGTCAACCTGGTCATCCTGGCCGCCCTGCTGATGCTGACTTTCGGGCTCACCCTGAGCGACCTCCCGGTCTTTCTGGAGGATACCGTGGTGCGGCTTGCATCGCTGATGAGTCCCCTTATTTTGCTCTTCATCGGGATGGCCGTAAAATTCCGGCGGGAGGAGATTGGGTTAATTATGCGGGCGCTTTGTTTCCGGTCCGCTTTGGCCTTTACGCTTAGTGCAGCGCTGGTTTACGCGGCCGGATTCTCCGGCGCGATGGCGCTGTTGACGGTGATCTTTGCACAGTGTGCCGTCAGTTTTTGGCCCTTCGCCCACATGTCAGCCGTAGAAGCCCTGCGGGAGCCGGGCAGCGCCTCCGTATTTGATTTGGACCTTGGCCTTAACGTGCTTGCTTTCTCCCTGCCATTTTCCACTGTAGTGATTCTGACCGTACTGAGTTGCGGCAGCTGGTTTGAATCACCCACGGTAATCCTTCCTACAGCGCTGGTGATGGGGATCATCCCCCTGGTGTATGTCCTGCGCCCGGTATTGGAGTCTGCCGAGGTAAACAAGGTGAGGGCCTGATCAGTCCGTGAGTCCGCCGTTATCGCTGCGGTGGGTCGCCACCGCAGAATAGGTAAGCAGGTAGCGGTTAAAGCCGGTTAGGTCCTGCATGTCCGTATCCTCGTAATGGGTAGGCAGGTCCAGGAAAAAACTGTGGTCGTCTTTGCCGATCTTAGGATTGAAGGTGAGTAGTTCGTCCGGACCGTCGAAGTAGAAGAAGGAATGATGAATCGCGAAGTAGACCGGGCAATGAGCCTCGTTTGGCTCCTGGGGGGAGACAATAAGGTAGGTAACCTTGCCGCTGTCTTTATTCCAGATTACATCCTCCAGGATACCAATCGAATCCCCCTTGTTGGAGAGGACGTCAGCGCCCATGATGGCCGAGAGGGAGAAAATGGGGTTGTTCATACCCTGCCTACTTGCGCACGGTACCGCGCTTCGTGTCGTGAGCGGCCTCCTGGGCTTGCTTGGTCATGACCGCGCCTACGACGGCCTGGATGACGGGGATCAGTACTCGGCTCATCCTGATAAGGGTTGAGAAATGCCGGGTCCGGCTTTTTTTACGCCCCTTACCCGTGTACGGCTTCCCATCGGGATATTCGTGAATGACCCTGGTTTCCTTGATGACCGGGATCTTGTTTTTGTCCTTCGTAGAGAACAGGCTGCTCAGGAACAGGAGTCCCATCACCGCGCCTCCTGCGGGAAGGGCAACTTTCTTTACCAGAAAATTGCCGGCATTTCCTTTGGTGGTACCGATGGAGTGGGCAAATTCGCGCTTGGCCACTTCTGCTTCCAGACGGATTTCCTTCTTACGTTTTTTCAGCTCGGAGAGGCTGGTTATTTTGGCTTTCTTAATCATCTTAGACTTCTTTTCCGTCGTGTTCAAAAAACTTGGTGATGACCTTGCTGACCGTCGGATCGGTGATCAGCGACTTTTTGAGCACGAGCACCAGGACGAAAATTAGGAGGAGAATCAGGGTAACCAAGCCAAAACCATACACGCTGTTGTCGAAAGCATTGGCCAGGGCGAAGCCCAGGGTGATTAGGGCAAAGAGCAGCGCGATCAGGCCGACGACGGCCAAAATTACTGCGGTAATGATGCCGGAAACGACGCCTGCAGTGGTTTCTGCAAGGTTTAGTTTGAAGTATTCGAGTTTCTTTTCTACGATCCGCGAGGCGTATCCGTAACTCTCTCCTAATTGTTCTAAGAGTTCTTCTTTGGAGTGCATGTATGGGAGTTTAATAGGAACGGCCATGCAGTGATAAGTACAGTGCATGGCCGTTTAACGGGTTAAGCGAGAGGAATTAAGGCATTCTCGTTAGTTCTTCTCGGTAGTACGGTCGATCCGCTCGCGGGTTTCGTCCATCTTGCGTTCCGCTTTATTCACGCCACGGTTGAAGCTGCTTTCGGCTTCGTTTGCGGTAGCCTTTGCGGACTTACTTACGGAGTCTGCTTTTTCGTCGACGTTCTTCTTGATGGTTTCGGCCTGGCCGGACGCCCATTGCTTACCTTCCTCAAGCTTTACTTTGGCTTGGGAAGTCAGGTCGCTGGTCTTGCCCTTAGCCTGCTCCAGGTATTCCTGGCTTTTGGCTTTGGCCGTATCGACAAATTGGTTGGCCTTGGTAGAAACCTGGCTGGAGTATTCGTTGATCTGGTTGCCGTATTCATCAAACTGGGCCTTCGCTTTGCGTTGCATCGAGCGGCCTTCGTTAGAATTAAGGTAGTACCCTACGGCGATGCCTGCAAGGAGGCCAAAGCCAAGCGCCCACCCCTTTCCGGAACTATTGTTGTCATTCATGTTGAGGATAATTTTGATTAGTGAGCATCAATACGACGTTCGCTAAATAGATCGTGAGCGGGGTCGCGAATGTTCATTGGAACCGGTCGAGCTTGCTTTCGTCTCCCAATTTATCTCGTTTCACCCGCCCCGACCGCCCGTGGGAGCCGTTGCTTGGTGATTTAAATTACCAAATCTGCACATTGGCAAAGTGATAATTGACGTTACGTTCTTATCTTCGTCTCCCTCCTATCCCTTGAAACAGTAACCATTCAACCCCCTGCTAGTGAACTTTTTATCCAGCAACATTAGATTTTTGCGTAAACGGCTGAAGCTATCCCAGCAGCAGCTCGCGGATGATCTGGGCGTAAAGCGCAGCAATATTGCTGCCTACGAAACCAAGAATGTTGAGCCCCGCCTCTCCCTTATTAACGGTATGGCTGCGTACTTTTCCGTACCGCTCGAAGACATGGTCATCACCAACCTCTCGGCCGCCGACAGCGACGGCCGGGGGCTGACCTTCGGCAACGCGCCCCTACTTTCCGACAGCTCCCTGGAGGAGATCAAGCTGATTTCCGATAAGATCCAGCGAATGCTGGACGGCTTCAAGGTTTTCTATGAGTTCAAGCGTGAGATGAACGACGGGCACAATCCAGCGGCGGATGGAGACATCGAAAACTTTTTGGTGTTTATAAACCACATGTCCGAGTATAACCGGCTGATCGAATCTTCGCTTACTCCGTCCGGTGCCGGTCAGGACCGCGATCCAAGCCCGGGAACCTCCCGACGATTCAGCAGTGTAGTGACCGTAGCCTAAGCTGAGATCCGCATTATCCCAGGTCGTCAGCTACTTCCTGTAGGCTCAGGGCGATTTCGTCGGTACCCGGAAAATTGATCTGTTTAAGCATCGCAATGCTTTTGCGTAGTTTGATCTGATTGGTGCGCCGGCGTTCCCACTCAACTTCCCGTTTCGCCATCGCCTGTTGGTTCTGCTGAACAACGCTTTCGAGCAGTTCGGGGAGATTGCGCAGGTTTTCCTTCAGCAAGTATCCGGAGGCGCCATTGAGGATGGCCTCGGCCACTTTCTCTTCGTCATTCAGGATCCCCGTGATGAAGATGAAGGGGGTGCTGTCCAGATGCTCTCGCACGTACAGCAACGCTTCCAATCCGTTCATGTCCGGAAGATTGTAGTCAGACAACACGATATCGGGCTGAAACGTGACCACCTTTTCTTCAAACTCTCCCCGGTGACGGGCAACGGCAAAGAGAACGCTGGGGTTAAACTTCCTGGCCTGTCGTTTGACCAGCTCCAGGTCAACCGGCATGTCTTCCAATACAAAGACCTTAAAGATTTCGTCGCTCACAACTGGTTGATTTGACTTATGAATTGCGTTCGATCAGCTCGATGATGGTACTCCCGCCCACCGCTCCCTGAACCCGGTCGATCAATTCCCCGTCCCGAACAAACAGGAGACCTGGCGGATTGGTGACATTGAACACCTTACAGATGCGGGGGGAATCCTCTACGTCCGCCACCCCGAAGAATACTTTGCTGTACCGATTGGAGAGGCCCTCCAACAGGGTGCGCATGATGACGCCATGCCCGTCCCAGGAGGAGGTAATCAGTAACAACGACAGCCCCGACCGGGTTAGCAGCTCGTTGATTTTTGCATCGTTGACGGTTGTTAGATTCTGGCCGTGCATTGAGTGTGTTCCGAATTCCCTGCGCCCTAGCGAAAAAGCCGGGAGTTGGTCGGAATAACGAGGCGAGCAGGATCATGTTCGCAGTTTGCGGGCTTAGTTGGGTTTCCCGTAAACCGCGCGGCCGAAAAGCGGGAGAACGGAAATAGGCCGGTTACTGTATATAGTCATTTCCCTAAATCCCACCGGCTGATTTGCGGGTGCCTTTTGATCAATGGACTATCGTACAGTATATTAGGGATATGGCACGATTCTTGATGAGATATTAGGGAGTGCGCCACATCACCTTACACACATTTTTATCGTTTTAATATGACAAACCAGCAGTTCATGTCCGAAATGGACCGTCTCGAGAACATCCTTTTTTCTTTCGCACTTCGTCTAACCCGTAACTATGAAGACGCGCAGGATCTCATGCAAGAGACCATCTTCCGCGCTTACAAGCACCGGGATAAATTTGCCATGGGGACCAATTTCAAGAGCTGGTCTTCGACCATTATGCGGAACACCTACATCAACCGGTACCGGAAGATGAAAAGCCGCAAGCACGTCAACGAACCCGTGGAAAGTTTCCTCTTCGCAGTAGAGAATAAGAGTGCCATCGCCAACGGGGGAGAGATGAATATGCGCATGGAGGAATTGGAGGACAAACTCCGGCAGATCAGTGAGATTTACAGCGTTCCCTTTCTCATGTTTTACCGCGGCTACGAGTACAAAGAGATTGCAAGCTATCTAAATATTCCCATCGGCACCGTGAAGAGCCGTATATTCCTGGCACGTAAGAAGCTTAAGACCCTGATCGGCGAGCGGCCGGCAGCACTCTAGGCGAACTGCCTTTTCCAACTGTGAACCAAATAAGTGAAACTGACACGGACCGTGCCTCCGGTCACGAACCGTGTCAGTTCCGTTATGATATAGCGCACAACTTTTTTTCGGAAGAGTTGTAGCGTTAAGCGTTGACGACTTACATTGCCCCTGGCTACCTGCCGGGTCGAGGTTTTTAAGCCGCCGACCATTCATGCCGGGTTAGAGAACTAACAAACCAACAGTTTCCTCTACCTCGGTCTTTTTTGGTTCAAGATTTCCTCAATGAGGCGTGAAAAATTCGTTTTTAATCCCCGTACGCTTCAGTACGACCGGGTAACAGAGCCCTTCAGCTTCACCCTACTCCGGTTCTTCGGGTTCTTCTGTGCTGCCGTCCTGACCGGGCTTCTCTTTATGGCCGTGGTACACCGCTATTTACCCAGTCCCAGTGAGCGGCTTTTGCTCCGGGAGTTGGAAATTGCAAAAACCGAGAATGAAGCCCTGGCTACCCAGTTCACCGAACTGTCGGAGGTGGTGGAACACCTCCACGAGCGCAGCAACAACACCGTCCGTCTGGCGCTTCGGATGGAGCCCATTGACGATGACGTCTTCCAGGGTGGTAAGGGTGGTCACGATGCGTACGACGACCTGCGCAACTTTCCCAATGTAGGCGCCGAAATGGCTGATTTGCGGGAGACACTGGACCGGCTTAGGTACCAAGTGGACCTACAGAGCCGGTCGATCGACGAAGTGGCGGATGCAGCAGTCCGGAAAGAAGATATGCTCGCGTCCATTCCGAGCATAAAACCCATCCGCGTTGATCAATTCGGCAGGAAGATGGAAAACCTCTCCGGCTTTGGGTTTCGTGTTCACCCGACCCTGGGCGTAAACAAGATGCATTATGGGATCGATTTCAACTGCCCCGAAGGAACCGAAATCCAGGCTTCCGGCAAGGGAGTGGTAGCGTTCGCCGGTCAGGCTTCCGGCTACGGCAACTGCGTAATTATCGATCACGGTTATGGATTCAAGTCTCGGTACGCCCACATGAGCTCCATTAAGGTGAAAAAAGGCCAGGAAGTGAGCCGTGGTTACCTCATCGGATTGGTGGGTAGCACGGGGCAGAGTACGGGCGACCACCTCCACTACGAAATTGAGAAGGACGGCGAGCGGGTGGATCCTATACAGTACTGCTACGACGGCCTGACTACCGAAGAGTACCGCGAACTGGTCACCGCCTCCCGCCAGATGAACATGTCCTTCGACGAATAGCCTAAAAGGGATTTTACAAACCAACACTGTCGGGGCAGCTTCCAGCACGAAGCTGCCCTTTTACTTTTTCGTCCATTGCACCTGCGGAACCGCCGCCTTTCTCTGATCGAGTCTTGCACAGCAACTTAAAAGGTGTATCTTTGCACCCGCTTTGGACCTACCCACAGGACTGAAGCATGCGAAACCATTGTTTTTAACTAATCAGTACACCTGATCCGATGAGAAATTACGAGACTACATTTATCGTAGACCCAGTGCTGTCGGGGGATGAGATCAAAGCGACAGCTCAGGCGTACGTAGACACCCTCCAGCAGGAGGGCTGTGAGATTGTTTTTGTGGATGAGATGGGCCTGCGTACGCTGGCTTACGACATCAACAAGCGCAACAACGGGGTCTACTACTGTGTGGAGTATACCGCTCCAAACGGCGCCTTTCTGAAAAACTACGAGCTGGCGTTGCGCCGCGACGAACGCATCCTGCGCTTCCTTACGGTTGCCCTGGATAAGTACGGCGTGCAGTACAATGCCGACAAGCGTGCCGGAAAGATCGGCAAGGCGAAGCGGCACAAGCAGGAGAAGCCCGCCAAGAACGAGCCTGCCGCTCACGGCATCAGCCGCAAGAAGGCTGACAGCCCTCACCTTACCGGTGTGCCTTCCGGGGATGCCGAGTCCTTCAAAGAGGAGGAATAACCACAGTAGCTAACCTAAAAAACACGCATCATGGCCACTCGCGATGATATTAAGTTCCTCTCCAATCCCAAGATCGGAGGACGCAGAAAGAAGTACTGCCGCTTCCGTCGGTTCGGCATCAAGTACATCGACTACAAAGATCCTGACTTCCTCCTCACCTTCGTGAATGAGCAGGGCAAGATCCTTCCCCGCCGCATTACCGGCAACTCCCTGAAGTACCAGCGCAAGGTCGCCTCCGCCATCAAGCGGGCTCGTCACCTGTCCATGCTGCCGTACGTAACGGACCTCCTTAAGTAGGTCGTAACATTTATCAACTAACCGGCGTATACCACGGGGCACTGCTCTGAAAGGTCGGGACAACATAATTCATCATGAAAGTAATTATGCTGCAAGACGTCGAGAAAGTCGGCGATAAGCACGAAGTGATCGAGGTAAAGGACGGTTTCGGCCGCAACTACCTTCTGCCCCGCGGACTGGCCATCGTTGGCAACAAGTCTAACATGGGTCGCCTCAATGAGATGATCCGCCGGGAGAACGCACAGGAACAAAAGAAACTGGACGTATACCGCGAAGTAGCTAAAAAACTGGAAGGAAAGACCCTGCGCGTAGGCGCTAAGTCAGGCACCAGCGGCCGCATCTTCGGTTCCATCACTCAGCTTCAGATCCGCAATTTGCTGCAGGAGCAGTACGGCGTGGACGTGGAGCGTCGGAAGATCGTCCTACCGGAAGAAGCAAAGGATCTCGGTACTTACCAGTTCACCATGCGCCTTCACCCCGACGTGGTTCAGAAAATGGATATGGAAATCGTACAGGAATAGGCTGCGCTTTACGGTAAAGCTATCAGAGGAAAACGGGGATGGGCGCACACTGCGTACATCCCCGTTCTCGTTGCAGCGCCGCTAAATGAGTCCTTCCCGCACGAAATCATGCAAGTGAACGAAGCCGAGGTAGCGACCGGCGGCGTTGGTGACGATGAGTTGACTGATGCTGTTTTCCTGGAGAACGCCGAGTGCGCGGATGGCTAGTTCGGTGTCGAGGATTGTTTTGGGAGACCGGGTCATCATATCGACGGCCCTTACCCCCGTAAGGTCCTCCCGCTGATTGAGGAGGCGACGCAGGTCGCCGTCCGTGACGATGCCCAGTAGCGTACCCGTTCTCCGCTCGGTGACGGCGGTCGCGCCCAGGCATTTCGAGGTCATCTCATAGAGCGTATCCCGGATCGGGGTATCGGGAAAGACGGCGGGTTGCTGGTTGACCGGATACAGATCGGCGACTTTAAGGTACAGCTGTTTGCCCAGCGAGCCACCCGGGTGAAACCGGGCGAAGTCCGCCGATGTGAACCCCCGGAGTGCCAGCAAGGAAGTAGCCAGGGCATCGCCCATGGCCATTTGCAGGGTAGTACTGGTCGTGGGAGCTAGTTCATTGGGATCGGCTTCCCGGTCGAAGGGCGTATGGAGCAGGTGGTCGGCGCGACGGGCCAGGGTGGAATCCTGGCGGCTGGTCATGGCAATCAAGGTGTTGCCCATGTTGCGAACGAGCAGCGAGAGCACCTTGATTTCGGCGGTTTCCCCGCTGCGGCTGAGCATTAGGACGACATCGGTGGGCTGCACCATGCCGATGTCCCCGTGGATCGCGTCGCCTGCGTGTAAAAAGAAGGCCGGTGACCCCGTAGAGTTGAGGGTGGCCACAATCTTTTGGGCTACCAATGCCGTTTTACCAACTCCAGTGACGATTACGCGACCGCCGGAATGAAAAATCGCTTCGACGCAGTTAGTGAATGCTTCACCAATGCTTTTTGCCAGCTGATCCAGCGCGTCCGCTTCAATTTGCAGGGTTTGACGGCCGGTTTCGGCAACAAGGCTACTCAAAATTTTCTCTATTTTGGTGTTACAACGATTATAGGTGAAAACGTAATTTTTACTATTTCTCTCAAGCAGGGCAAAAAATAGGTGCAAACCTGTATTTTGAGAGGAAAGTGCATGTTGCGATCGGTTTTCCGTTCGCATTTCTTACTCAACCGAAAGTATATTTTCAAACACGGAGCGAGTCCGTACCGTTCAGCTTGCTAGCCAACCATTGTACCCACACAAGAGGCGTTATTTGCAACGCATCCCGGTACGTGAAGCATGGAACGTGACAAAGCGTAATAACCATATGACTGCAAAAGCGTCAGTGAGCTTTTTGGAAAAAGCCTTATCGGAAACCTTCGGGTTTGACACCTTCAAGGACAGCCAGGAAGCCATCATTCAATCTCTTTTCGACGGGAAGGATACCTTTGTGATCATGCCCACCGGCGGCGGCAAAAGTCTTTGCTACCAGCTGCCCGGCATCATGATGGACGGGTGTGCCCTCATCATTTCCCCCCTCATCGCCCTGATGAAGAACCAGGTCGATTCCATCCGCTCCCACGGGGATAGTGATGAAATTGCCCACTTTCTCAATTCTTCCCTTTCCAAAACGCAAATGCGGCAGGTGAAGGAGGACATCACGTCGGGCAAGACGAAACTTCTTTTCGTCGCTCCCGAGACGCTCACCAAGGAGGAAAACATCGAATTCTTCCGGGAGGCTTCCATTTCCTTCGTGGCCATTGACGAAGCGCACTGTATTTCGGAATGGGGCCACGATTTCCGCCCCGAGTACCGCCGGATCCGGGAGATGCTCGACCTGATCGGTCACGATATTCCGATCATCGCCCTGACGGCGACAGCTACACCTAAAGTGCAATCTGACATCGTCAAGAACCTGCGGATGGGAGAGGATCAAAATACGTTTGTCTCGTCCTTCAACCGCGACAACCTCTATTACGAGGTTCGGCCTAAGGGCAAGAAGGAATACACCTTCCGCCAGATCATCCAGATCGCCAAGGAAATGCCCAATCAATCGGGCATCATTTACGTACAAAGCCGTAAATCGGCCGAAGAGATCGCTCAGGCCCTGGTGGTCAATGGCATCAAGGCAGCCCCCTACCACGCCGGCCTCGACCCCAAGACCCGTTCCCGTACCCAGGATCAGTTCCTGATGGAGGACATCGACGTCATCTGTGCCACCATCGCCTTCGGCATGGGTATCGACAAGCCGGACGTGCGCTTCGTCATGCACTACGACATCCCCAAATCGATCGAGAACTATTACCAGGAAACCGGCCGTGCGGGCCGGGACGGACTTGGTGGCCGCTGCGTCGCCTTCTATGCGTACAAGGATATTCTGAAACTCGAGAAGTTCCTCCGCGATAAGCCCCTGATGGAGCGCGAAATGGGTGCCCAACTCATGCAGGAGGTGATGTCGTATTCCGAGACCACCGCCTGCCGCCGTCGCTTTCTCCTCCATTACTTCGGGGAAGAGTACAAAGAGGAGAACTGCAACAAGATGTGTGATAACTGCCGGCATCCACGGGAGCGTGTGGAGGTTACTCAGGAAGTCGTACAGGCACTGCAGGCCGTCCTTGCCCTGGACCAGAACTATCCCCTCAAGACGCTCATCGAGTTCGTCCTCGGCAAGGAGACAAAGCAGATGAAGGATTACGGCTTTACGGACTTACCCGGCTTTGGCATGGGGAAGGGCAGGGAGGAAGTTTTCTGGAGCTCCGTCTTCCGGCAGAGCCTGCTCAATAATCTGTTGCGTAAGGATATTGAGTCCTATGGTACCATAAAGATCACCGGGGAGGGGGAGGCCTTCCTGGCCAAACCGGTTAAATTCGAGATCCCCATCGATCACGATTTTGAAAAAGAGCTTGCGGAAGACATGCGCGGCGAGGCCGACGATGCCAGGGCCGTTGTTCTCGACGAGGCACTGCTGCTGGCGCTTCGTGACCTACGCAAAAAGGAAGCTAAGCGCCTCGGTATCCCACCCTTTGTCATCTTCCAGGACCCTTCCCTCATCGATATGGCTACCCGCTATCCGGTGGACCTGGAGGAAATGAAGAACATTCACGGGGTTAGTATCGGCAAGGCCCGTCGCTACGCCACCCCCTTCCTCGTCCTCATCGAGAAGTACTGCGAGGAAAACAGCATTGACCGGCCAAGCGACTTCGTCGTCAAACAGGTTGCCAATAAATCCAAGACCAAGGTCAATATTATCCAGGGGGTCGACCGTAAGCTGCCACTCGAGGACATCGCGTCTGGCAACCAATTGACCATGGACGAGCTGCTCAGTGAAATGGTCGTCATCGTTGCCTCCGGCACCAAGCTCAATATTGACTACTACGTAGAGGAAGAAGTGGACGAGTACAGTATGGAGGAAACCTACGAGTACTTCATGAGTGCCGATTCCGACGATCCCGATCTGGCCTTCCAGAAGCTTAAGGAAGAGGACGTTACCATCGAGGAGATCAAGCTGGTGCGGATCAAGTTCCTGAGCGAAATGGCAAATTAGAAAGGGGTTGAGGGAATGACGGAAGGAAGAAGTTAGGGGCACCCCCTCTATCCTTCCTTCCGTCATCCTCAACCCCTATAACGAGCGGAGGATGAGGGATTCGAACCCCCGGTACCCGTAAGGGTACACCTGATTTCGAATCAGGCACGTTCAACCGCTCCGCCAATCCTCCGAAGCGGGGCAAATTTAAGTCGCATTGTTGAAACAATTTGTGTTTACTGCCTTATATTTGAGGTGCCACGCAAAACTGCTCTTTTTTGCTCCCATCCTGTCTTTCCCGTTCCGTGGCAAATCCGTGAGTTTGCTAGTTCTTAGTTTATGTGTCCGGAGGAATACGCCGCAGTTGCCCTGAGTCGCGTGCCGGCCATTGGCCCCAAATTATTTCGTGCCCTCGTTGCCCACTTTGGTTCACCCGCCGCGGTGCTCCGGGCGGCTCCGTCCGAACTTTCGTCAGTGGGCGGCGTAGCCGGTAAAACGATCGCGCACTTTTCCGGGGAGCGGCACCTTCGCGAGGCTGATGCGATCCTGCGCTTTAACGAGTCCAATGGGGTTTCGACGCTCATTGTGGACGGACCGGGCTACCCGCCCGCCCTCCGGGGCTTCCCTGCGGCACCGCCCGTACTCTATCACCTGGGGGCGGCCGACTTAACCAACGCAAAGACGGTGGCGATCGTAGGGACGCGAAAAATGAGCACCGGGGGTGGGGAGCAAGTCGAGCGCCTGGTCGATCCGCTGGCCGAGTATTCGGCCTTGGTCGTGAGCGGCCTGGCCTACGGCGTGGACGTGGCGGCCCACCGGCGATGCCTTCAGTCCGGCGTACCGACACTGGCGGTCATGGGGAGTGGGTTTCAGCACATCTACCCTTCCGCGCACCGGAAGGTCGCCCAGCGTATCCGTCAGCAGGGTGGGGGACTACTCACCGAATATCCGCCCTGGCAGAGCCCGGAGCGGGAGCATTTTCCGGCCCGGAACCGGATCGTGGCGATGCTGGCGGCCATGACGGTGGTCGTGGAGTCCAACACTTCCGGGGGCTCGATGATCACCGCCAACATGGCCCACGAATACGGCCGCCAGGTAGGTGCCTGCCCCGGCCGGGCGGGAGATTCCCATACTTCGGGCTGCAACGCGCTCATCAAGTCCGGCAAAGCCCATATGATTGAGCATGCGGACGACGTGGTACGTCTCCTGCAGTGGGAAGGACGACAGACCGCAGAGGCGCAACTTCGCCTGTTTGACGGGCTCAACAGCGAGGAAAGCAAACTGGTAGACTGTCTACGCGCAGGTAAAGACTGCTCCATTGACGAGCTGCACCACCACCTGGGGCTACCGCCGGCCCAGCTTGCGGGTATTCTGCTGACGCTCGAGATGCGGGGCGTGATCTGCCCCCTGCCCGGCCACCGGTATCGGCTGGCGGGGCGGTAAATTCGCGGTACTAAATTCACCTTTTATTGACACTGCCGTGCCCGGTTCGGGCCGGGACATCCGCTATCTTTGCACCATGGATTACGTTAGAATAGTGATTTGCATACTTTTCCTAACGGGCTTTACGGCCTGTTCCCCCGCTCCGCAAACCAGTTTGTCCGGTGGCCTTGACCCGTCGGCGTCCAACCGGGTGGGCAGCAATGCCGCCCGCTTGCCCGAAAGCGCGGCACCCTCTGGCCGCGTGCAGCGCGGCCCCAAGAACATCATCCTAATGATTGGCGACGGCATGGGCGTCACGCAGATCTCCGCCGGCCTCTACAGCAATAGCAATCACCTGAACCTGGGGCGTTTCCCGGTCGTCGGACTGCATAAAAGCTATAGTGGGGACAACCTGATCACGGATTCTGCCGCCGGAGCCACGGCCTTTAGCGCCGGAGTGAAAACCTATAACGGGGCCATCGGGGTAGACATGGATACGCTGCCGGTCACTACGATCCTCGAGTTGGCGGAAGCCGCCGGGATGCCGACGGGACTGGTCGCTACCTCCTCCATCGTACACGCTACTCCCGCTTCCTTCTACGCCCACGCCAACCAGCGGAAGAACTACGAAGAAATCGCCGTGGACCTGATGGCGACTGACATCGACCTCTTTATTGGCGGAGGGGCGAAGTTCTTCGAACGCCGGGAAATGGATACACGTGACCTCAGTGCCGAACTGCGCGAACGGGGCAACGATGTACAGTCTTTTGTCAACTCCGACCTGAAGGACCTCAAGGTGGACCGCGCGAAGAACTTCGCGTACTACACGGCTGATGGAGAACCGCTTCCGTTTAGCCAGGGAAGAAACTACTTAGTGGACGCCAGCAAACTGGCCGTTGAATTCCTCCACGACCGGGATACGGAAGACAAGGGCTTCTTCCTGATGATCGAGGGCTCCCAGATCGACTGGGGTGGCCATTCCAATGATAGCGACTACATCATCTCTGAAATGCTGGAGTTCGACCAGGCCATCGGCGAGGTGCTAAATTTCGCCCAGCGTAACGGAGAAACCCTGGTAATTGTCACGGCCGATCATGAGACCGGGGGATACGCCATCCAGAACGGTTCCTCGCTGAACGCTATCCAGGGTGCCTTCACTTCGGATTACCACACCGCTGACCTGATTCCCGTCTTTGCCTACGGCCCGGGGGCTGAGCGTTTCTCCGGCATCTTCGAGAATACGGCCATTTTTGATAAGATGAAGTTGCTGTACGGATTCAAGTAGGCCAAATCCTAACTTTCACTTAACTATAACTCCAGCCGCGTAACTCTTAGAGCGAACTGACGTTATATGCATTGAGGATTGAGGAGTGCGCAGACGGATTTCACCAGCGCGTATATTCGTCCTCGAGAACTAATCTTTGACTCCCGCGTGCGGGATTCTCATTAAATTATCAAGCGTGCAAGCAATTCAAAACGGTGTGGATGACATCCACCAGTCCTTGAAGAACTGGAAAACCATCATTTCACAATACCAAAAGGCCAGTACCTGGCGTGCCGTGGGCCAACTGTTCAGCAGTTTCGGGCCCTTCCTCGCACTCTGGGTCGCCATGTACTTCAGCGTGGACTACTCGATCTGGCTGGCGCTGGCCCTTGGCATGGTCAATGCGTTCTTCCTGGTCCGCATCTTTATCATTCAACACGACTGCGGGCATTACTCTTTTTTCCGTAAGCGAAAGATGAACGACGCGGTCGGCTTTGTCTGCTCCTTCTTCAGTTCCATCCCTTACACCTACTGGGCCCGCGTTCACAGCTTCCACCACGGCCACACCGGCCAGCTGGAGCACCGCGACATCGGGGACATTGATTTTCTCACCGTTGGTGAATTCCGGAAACTGAATGCCTGGGGCCGCTTCAAGTACCGCGTGTTCCGTAACCCACTCGTACTGTTTATCGTGATACCCGTGCTCTACCTTGGGGTAGTGCTGCGTATTCCCCGCGTCAATTTCCCCGGGTGGTCGCCCATCATCCGCAAGCAGCAGATCAATAACCTGCTGATCCTGGCTACTTACGTGGGACTCGGTTTTCTGGTAGGCTGGAAGGCCTTCTTCATCGTCCAGGGAAGTATCATTTTCTTCTTCGGCATTATCGCCTTCTGGTTCTTTTACGTGCAGCACCAGCACGACCACACCTATATGCAGTGGTCCAAAAACTGGGATTACCTCACCGCGGCCATTAAGGGGGCTACCTTTTACAAACTGCCCCGGGTGGTCCACTTTCTGACCGGAAACATCGGCTACCACCATATTCACCACCTCAGCAGCCGCATCCCCAACTACAACCTGCGCCGGTGTGCCAAGGAAAACCCCGTGCTTCAGCGCCACGTCACCAAGATCACGTTCTTGCAGAGCCTCCCCCTGATGTTCAACAAACTTTGGGACGAGGAGAAGCAACGCATGATTAGCTTCAGCGAATTCTACCGCAATGAAAGCAAGCTTGCCGCTTGATCCCGGTAAACTGCGCAGCCAACGAACGACGGCCCGCCTGAGCATTCAGGCGGGCCGTCGTGCATCAGGCGACCCGTAATGGGGGAGGGTCACCCTTCCTTCACCGCCAGCTCTACACTCTCGGCCCTGCGGGCGGGAAGGATGGAGGCGACCAGACCAATGAATAGCACGGTAGCGCCTACCACCACAAAGTCGAGCGGCCGGAAGGAGAGGGGATAGGCTTCCGCCAGGGTACCGGGCAAGCCGATGATGCCGTAGTGGGTCTGGATGAGGTAGAGTAGGGTGGCCAGCGCAAACCCGGAGAATAGCCCGAGGATACAGATCAGCAGGCCAACCCGCAGGAAAACATTGCGGATGTCCGCTCCGATCATTCCCAGGCTGCGGAGAATCACAATATCCTTCCGTTTTTCGAGAACGATCATCCACAGGGCGCCGATCAGGTTGAAGCTGATCAGGATCATCATCAGGGTAACGATCGCGTACGCGACGTACTTCTCCACCCGCATCAATTTCAAAATGCTGTTTTCCTGCTCAAAGCGGTTCTTTACCACGTAGTCAGCCCCCACGGCTTTGCGGAGGCGGCGGTAGGTGGCAGGGATGCCGAAGCCCGGAGCCAGCTTTAATTCGAGACCGGAAACGATCCCTTCCTCCACCCCCATGATCTCGCGGGCCAGGGCCAGCTTGATCAAAACCGCCTGGTTTTCGAAGGCTTCCTGACTGCGGACTATCCCGGTCGGCAAAACCTCCCTGACCTGATAGGGGAGCCTCCCGGATGCCAGTATGGTCCCTCCCCCACGGGTGCGCGGCCGGGGCACGTAGATGGACAGGGAATTGAACAGATTGAGGGGATCGATGAGCAACTCCTGAGCGAGGTTCTGCCCCACGATAGCACCGAGGGCATCTACGTGGGGGGCATCGAGGTCAAATTTTCCTTCCTCGATCATCGTATCGATCCCGTTGATCGAGGCGTAGTAACTGTCGACACCCTTGAGGGGGCCGAAGGCCTGGTGGCCGAGGTACTGAAAGCGGGCGGTCTCCTCCAGCGTCTGGGAGACCACCTCAACGCCCGCTACTCCCCGTATATCTGCCATCAGTTCATCGGTGACGGAAAAGGTTTTTCCCGCGGCGGCGGTTATCCGTGCGTCCGGATTGAGGTTGTTGAACAGGCCGACAAAGATATCTTCGAAGCCATTGAATACACTCAGGGCGATAATCAGGGCCGCCGTTCCAATGGCTACCCCGAAGGCTGCGACAAAGGTGATGATGTTGATGGCATTGGTAGACTTCCGGGCAAATAGGTATCGCCAGGCCATCCGCGCGGACAGGTTCATGGGCCAAAGGTACTCCAGCGCCTGCTACTTCAGCCGATCCAGCAGGTGGTTCAGGTTCTCTACCTCTCCGCTGGTGAGTCGATCGCTGATCAGGTTGTCCAGAACCGATTTACCGCCCTCGATTTTCGCCAACAACTGAATGCCCTGCTCGGTGATGCGGGCCCGGTTGCTTCGGCGATCCTGGTCGGAAGGAAACTTGTCCAAAAGGTTTTTCTTCTCCAGGCGCTCCACGAGGCGACTGGCATCCGACATTTTGTCGGCGAGCATATCCCGGATCTCCTGGATCGAAAGGGATGCAGGAGACCGATCGTTCAGAAGTCGTAGAATACTGTATTGCTTGGGAGTGACTCCATGAGGATGTAAGAAATGCCGCATGGAATTATTAATCCAGCTACAGGAATACAACAGGTTGAAACGCAAATCCCGGAACTGGTCGGTTGACACAATTCTCGCGTCATCATCGGGATCCTGATTCATCGGAAGGGGCTTTAGAAAGTAAGGGGCGCACAATTTGCATCCAGGGGCATTAAAGGTAAGAAATCACCGGCTTGCATCTCATATTTAAGCAAAACGTGAAAACAGTTCTGTAGGCTTCCCTTTATACAGAATTATGAACAGTCAAAGTGATCCGTTCCTGATTTGGTTTACCACTTTTCCTAGTTCAGGCCTTTAACGTGTAATTAAGACGCTACCTACGTCCATTTGGTGCCCGTACACGTTTACACTCCCAATAGCCAAGCCAACACCATGAATGTATCCCCGCTCCTAGCCACCCTTTGTTTTTCCCTGCTCTGCGCCCTTCCGCTTGCTGCGCAGAACAAGCCGTACACGGCCGCTGCCCAGAGTGATGCGGAGGCCAAGCAACTCCTGGAGATCGTCCGCGAAAAGTATGATGGGTACACTACCCTGGTGGCTGATTTTCGCCTCGAGCTTTCTTTTCCGAACCAACCGGTTGAAACCCAGCAGGGTACCCTGAGCCGGGAGGGCGACCTTGTCCGTTTCAAACTCGGAAATCAGGAAGGCATCATTAACAAGGAAGCCGCGTACTTCATCCTCCACGCCAGCAAGGAAGTGCAAATCAACGACCTGCCGTCACCGGGTGAAACAACGGGCATGCTCACTCCCCAGAACCTGTTCAGCTTTTACGAGGGCGACCAGTACGTGCTGGCCCTGCAGGGGGAGGAATCAGCCGCAGGCCGTACGGTGCAGGTGATCGAAATGAAGCCCATCGACCGCGACGCCAGCGATTTCACTAAGTTGCGCCTATTGATCGACAACCAACGAAAGGAAATCGTTTCGGTCAAGGCCTTTAGCCGGGATGGCAGCAGCTACACCTTTCTGCTCGATAAAACGCGCGGTAATGCCCCCCTGGCTGCCGGTACGTTCGACTTTAAGCGGGCCGAATTTCCCGGCTATCACGTAGAGGATCTCCGCTTCTGATGATCCGGTGGAATAAAGGGGCGGGAACGCGGGTGCGGGGTTAACAACTTCGGTCGCCCTCCGTTTCCCCTGCATGGAACGGCCAACCTTAGTTATCGCCGGAGCCACCGGTTTTCTCGGCCGCTGGTTCATTGAGCGCTTCCACCACCAGTATCGAATCATTGCCCTCAGCCGCAACGAAATGTTGCCCGGACCCGACTATGCCATGGCGGAATGGCGGCAAGTCGAGCTCTACTCCATTACCAGCACGGAGGAGGGTATCGCCGGAGCGGACTACGCCCTGTACCTCGTACACTCGATGTCGCCTTCTACCCGGCTTTCGCAGGGGAGTTTTGAGGATACCGATCTGCTGCTGGCTGATAACTTTGCCCGGGCGGCCCGCAATCAGGGAATCCGGCAGATCCTCTTTGTCGGGGGCCTCCTACCCAAAAATGAATTACCCAGCGACTACAGCCGTCACCTCCGCAGCCGGCGGGAGGTAGAGCTCACCCTGGCCTCTACCGGAGTACCGGTGACCGCCCTGCGTGCGGGCATCATCGTAGGCCCCTACGGCTCCTCCTTCCGCATCATGGAGAAATTGGTTCGCCGGCTGCCCGTGCTCATTTGTCCGTCCTGGTGCCAGTCCATTACCCATCCGATCGCCCTCAGCGATACGCTGGATATTATGCATTACTGCCTGGGGCGGCAGACAACTTACCACGAAACTATTGATATCGGCGGTTCCGAAACCACGACCTATATGGATATGCTGGAGACGGTGGCCAGGCTGATGGGTAAGCGACGGATCATCCGCCCCGTCAGGTTCTTCAGCCCCGGAATGTCTACCCTGTGGGTGAGTAAGTTTACCGATACTTCTGCTGACCTGGTCAAACCGCTGGTGGAGAGCCTGCGGCACGAAATGGTAGCCACCGACAACGCGGTACTGCGTGCCTTTCCCAACCGCTGCAACTTCGAACAGGCGGCACGGATCGCCTTGTCCGGAGAGGACGTGCTTTCCCCGCTTCCCACCCGCGCGCCGGCGCCCGCAGACGAAAAGAACACCGTCCGTAGCGTGCAGCGCTTACCCAATCCGCGCCGCCACACGGCGACGTACGTCGCCCGGATCTACCAGCGGTGGTTGCCCATTTTCTTCCGGGCCCTCATCGGGGTGAAGACCAGTGGTGAAAATTCCACCTTCCAGTTTCTGAAGATCCCGCTGCTCAAACTCACCTTTATCCCGAGCCGCAGCGACAATCACCGGCAACTCTTCTACATAGTGGGCGGCCTGCTCGCCAAGCGCAACGACAAGGGCTGGCTTGAATTTAGGAGCGTGCTGAACGACCGGTTCATCATTTCCGCGATCCACGAGTTTGTGCCCGCCCTGCCATGGTACCTGTACGTCACCACCCAGGCGCCCGCCCACAGTTGGGTAATGAAGCATTTCGGGGAATATCTGTCCCATGAGCACTGAGCGGAATACAACCCCCGGCGCTCCCTTCCGTTAGGGAGGCTATGAAAACGCAAACCCTGAATAACGGATTG
Organism: Chitinophagales bacterium; assembly: GCA_038258275.1. Taxonomy (GTDB): domain Bacteria; phylum Bacteroidota; class Bacteroidia; order Chitinophagales; family Saprospiraceae; genus Neolewinella. The sequence continues at coordinate 119,006 of JBBSPZ010000003.1, forward strand.
GAGATCCCCCGCCTCGGTCTGGGCGTCTACCAAAGTGAAAACGGAAAGGAAACCATCGATGCGGTCCACTGGGCCCTCGACGCTGGCTACCGGCACGTAGATACCGCCATGATCTACCACAACGAGGAGGCGGTGGGAAAAGCCGTGAACAGCGGCAGTGTGCCCCGCGACCAGGTGTGGGTGACCACCAAAATATGGAACGACGACATCCGGAAGGGGCGTACCACCGCTGCCCTGGACGAGAGTCTTCAGCGGCTCAGCCTGGATTACGTCGACCTGGTCCTCCTTCACTGGCCGGTCGAAGGGAGCCCTGCCGCCTGGAAAGAACTGGAGCGCGCACTCGCCGCAGGCAAGGTCCGCAGCATAGGAGTAAGTAACTTTATGGAGGGCGATCTGGCAAAGATCCTCGCGGTGGCCGATACCGTCCCGGCCGTCAACCAACTTGAGTACCACCCCTACCTCGTCCAGGCCGACGCCATCTCCGCTTCGGACGAGCACGGTATTGCAATTACGGGATGGAGCCCCCTGATGCAGGGTAAATTCCTGGAAGAGCCGCTCTTTGCGGAGATCGGTAAGCAGTACGGAAAGTCGGCCGCGCAGGTGGTTATCCGCTGGTGCATCCAGAACGATGTCATCGCCATCCCGAAGAGCGTCCACCAGCAGCGGATTATCGAAAACAGCGAGGTGTTCGATTTCGAGCTTTCCGAAGCGGAGATGGTCGCCATCGATGAACTCGAACGTGGGGAGCATCTGGGGCCCGATCCCCACCAGTTTGATTTCTAGTGGTCCAACCCGCAACTCCTGTTACTCCCAAGTCTGGGTAGTTTGGCCCTGTCCTTCGTTGCTCAACTCCTCCCGTAGCTACGGCTACGCTCCGGGTTCAGCGCCTCGGTCAGCACCAAACTACCGGCGACTTAACGTAACGATACCTACAGCTTGGTCCACTAGTGGACGGTCAACCTGAACTCTTCGGACTATCTGCGCCATCTTTTGCGGGAGGCTTCGTGACCCTTTCCACGAGCATTACGACCGTAGCGGGACCGCGGGGCATGCCACCCCCGGGTACTAAGGAGGAGAAGGATGCGGTGCGGTGACGGGAATCCACGTAATTTTCCGTTATTTGCCGGACGGGCGGTAGGAGGTAACTTCATCTCCGAACCCTCCCGGCAGCCTCGTGTTAGCCTCATGCCCGACTCAGCAATTTGCGCAGTCGGTTTGGTTCAACTTTAAATCACTCCCCACTAAATGGAAGCCCTTAAACAGAAATTTGCCGACAAAGCCCTCGCTCTCTACCAGGAACTGAGGACCATCTCCAAATCACACGGTGGCCAGCAAGTAGACGAGGTTAGCCTCGGGCAGGTACTGGGGGGGGCACGCGGCATCAAAATGATGGTGTGGGAGACCAGTCAGCTCGATGCAAGCAAGGGCATTCGCTTCCGGGGATATTCCATTCCCGAGATAAAGGAAAAGCTCCCCAGCGGACCGCAGGGCGAGCCTAAACCCGAAGGCCTCTTCTGGCTGATGCTTACCGACGAGATCCCTACCGCCGAAGAGGTAGACGCGCTGACCCAGGAATGGCACCGCCGCTCCGAGGTGCCCCAGCAGGTCTTTACCACCCTGGACAGCATGCCCGCGGACACCCACCCGATGACGCAGTTTACGATTGGGGTCATGGCCATGCAGTCCGACAGCATTTTCGCCAGTCGCTACGCGGAAGGGATGCCCAAGTCAGAATACTGGGACGCAGTGTACGAGGACAGCATGAACCTCATTGCCCGGCTGCCCCGCGTCGCGGCCTACATCTACTGCCGGGCCTTCAAGGATGGGGACCACATCGCGCCGGATACCAGCCTCGACTACAGCGCCAATTACGCCCACATGCTGGGAAGTGACGACGCGGACTTCCGCAGCCTAATGCGGCTCTACCTGACCATCCACGCCGACCACGAGGGGGGTAACGCTTCGGCGCATACCGTTAATTTGGTGGGGTCGACCCTGAGCGACCCCTACCTCGCTTTCGCGGCGGGGATGAACGCCCTGGCCGGCCCGCTGCACGGATTGGCCAACCAGGAAGTCATCAAGTGGATCTTCGAAATGATCGAGAGCCTCGGCACCGAAACACCGACGGAGGAGCAGATCGCCGAGTACGTGCAACAGACCCTGGACGAGGGCAAGGTGATCCCCGGCTACGGACACGCCGTGCTGCGCGAGCCGGATCCCCGCTTCACCGCCCAGCGCCGCTTTGCCGAGCAGTACATCAAGGATAGCGACCTGATCTCGACGGTCTGGAAGATCTTTGACGTAGTGCCTCCCATTCTCCAGGGCCTGGGGAAGGTCAAGAACCCCTGGCCCAACGTCGACGCCCACTCGGGTGCCCTGCTCGTGTACTACGGATTCAGCGAGTTCAGCTACTACACCGTACTCTTCGGCGTGAGCCGTGCACTGGGGGTGCTGGCCGCCGGCATCTGGAGCCGTGCCCTCGGCATGCCCCTGGAGCGCCCCAAGTCCGTTACCAGCGAGTGGATCAAAGCCCAGGTCAACACTAACCAACCAACGTAAGCCAGTAAATATGAAAGTTCCAGCCAACCTCTTTTATACCCAGGAGCACGAATGGGTGCTGATCGAAGGAAACACCGCGACGGTCGGCATCACCGATTTTGCCCAGGAGCAACTGGATGAGCTTGTGTACGTCGAAGTAGACACGGTCGGAGAAACCCTGGACCGCAACGAGGTATTCGGGACGGTGGAAGCCGTCAAGACCACCAGTGACCTGTTTATGCCCGTGGCCGGGAAAGTCATCGAGTTTAACCAGGAGCTCGACGAGAACGGGGGCGACAATCCCACCATGGTAAACGAAGACGCCTACGGAAAGGGCTGGATCGTAAAGATCGAGCTGACGGACCCCGATGACCGCGAAGGACTGCTCGATGCCGAGGCGTACGGCAAATTAATTTCTTAAAAAATTTATGGGGCAACCACCAAACCACCGCCACCCTGCATCTACCGGGCAAGACCGACGGATACAACGGTACATCTGCCTCGTTTACGCCGTAGTCATCGTTTACGTGAGCTTAGCCCCCGGTCAGCGAATCCCAGGAATTTTTAACTGGGGGAGCCTATTTTCACCGGACAAGGTTGCACATTTTGGTGCTTACGCCATTTTTGCAGTATTATTGTCTTTCTCAATCGGAGGAACCTCCATCCGGAAACGCACGGCAACGGCCGTCGTCTTCGCCGCACTCTTCGGCGTGCTGATGGAAGGGTTACAGGGTATTGCCGGCACGGGACGGGATTTCGATCCCATCGATATGGTTGCCAACCTCATCGGTGCGATGCTCGGAGGAGTGATTTACCTGCTTCTTCACTATTTTGTTTTCAAGTACTTCACCGCTGTGAAGTCGTAGCTATAACTTTTTAAATTTTTGTCATGGATCAACTATCTGTTACCGGTAGTACCCTGGCAATTTCCTTGGTAGTGATTTTGCTCTTGTTTATCGGTCTCATCGTCGTGATGCGGAACGTTTACAAGTCGCGCACCGAAAAGGGCATTGCCGGTGAGTATACCGTTGCCACCGATCATAAAAGCTCATACATGGACAACCGGGCCAAGTACGAGCGCGTCGATGTCTTCGGGCTCAGCTCCACCTTCTTCAACTTTGGTCTGGCACTCGCCGTCGGTCTGTCCCTCCTGGCGTTCGCCTGGACGCAGTACTCCGCCGAGATCGTCATCCCCGAAGGCGCGCTGGAATTGAACGAGGAAATCGAAATGGAGCCGCCCCGGACCGCCGAGCCGCCGCCACCCCCGCCCCCGCCGCCACCCCCCGTCATCGAGGAGGTACCGGAGGAAGAACTCATCGAAGAGGATCCGCCGGAGTTTGAGGACACTTCCATCGACGAGAATACCGTCATGGACGAGGCCCCACCGGAAGTGAAGGAAGACAAAGCTCCGCCCCCACCGCCGCCGCCACCACCACCACCACCCGCTCCGGAAGTGGAGGAGATCTTCAAGGTGGTAGAGCAAATGCCGCTCTTCCCCGGTTGTGAAGACCTGGGTAGCTACGCTGAAAAGAAAGCATGTGCCGATAAGAAGATGCTTGAATTCATCTACGGCAACATCAAGTACCCCGCCATTGCACGGGAGAACGGAGTAGAAGGTATGGCCGTTGTTTCTTTCGTAGTAGAGAAAGACGGTACCGTTACCGACGCGAAGGTTGTTCGTAACCCGGGTGCCAAGACCGGTGAAGAAGCCCTCCGCGTGGTGCAGATGATGAACGAAAAGGGACTCAAGTGGAGCCCCGGTAAGCAGGGCGGACGGAACGTACGCGTTCAGTTCAACCTTCCCGTCAAGTTCAAGCTCGAGTAAAAACCACGCGTCAGCCGATAAAAGGGCCGCTACTTCCGCTGGGAGGTAGCGGCCCTTTCTTTCGGGCGTGCAGCCACGGAGGCCGTACGCCTGAAACCCCGGAGATGTCTTTCGGGTGGATGTACAGCGTATGACTTGTGTGTATCTTCACCGCCGCGCGGGATGTAGCGCAGCCCGGTAGCGCGCGTCGTTCGGGACGACGAGGCCGCTGGTTCGAATCCAGTCATCCCGACTTCAGAAAGCCAGGCTGCTCCGCAGCCTGGCTTTTCTAATGCACCCGCGCCCCGCCGCCGCTGCCTACATGCCGAAGATGAGGGGGACGGCCAGGGTGGTCACTATCCAGAAGAGCAGACTGAGCGGCGCACCGATGCGCGTGAAGTCCAGAAATTTGTAGCGGCCGGCGCTGTAGACCATGGCGTTGGTCTGGTAGCCCACGGGCGTCATAAAACTCGCGCTGGCGCCAATGGCTACGGTGACCAGGAGGGGCAGGGGGTCCGTACCGAGCTGGTCGGCGCAGGCCAGGGCTACGGGGGCGAGCAGGGCGGCGGTAGCGTTGTTGCTCATGACTTCCGTCAGCAGGTTCGTGGCCAGGTACAGGGCGGCGACCAGGGCGAAGGGCCCCCAGGCATAGATGGAGCCGGTGAGGAGGCCGGCAATGTCGTCGTCCAGTCCACTGTTGCTCATGGCACGACCGAGGCTCAGGGCGCCGGCCAGCAGAAAGACGATCTTCCAGTCGATCGCCTCGTAGGCCTCAGACATGGTAAAAACCCGGCCAAGGACCAGGATGCACACCCCGAGAAGAGCCGCAATGCTAATGGGCAGCAGCCCCGTAGTCGCCACTGCGATGACCGACAGGATCAGTCCGGTCACGAAGAAAAAGTGACCGCGGTTAAAATCCGTGATGGCATCGCTCGAAAGCAGGATGAAGGGGCTGTCCTGCCGCTGCTCGATGTGCTGCAACTCGGTCAGGTAGTGGCTTTTGACCTCGGCGAGGATCACGTCACCGGGGGTGAGGGGCAGGTTATAGAGTTTTTCGTGGAGGGTTTCCTCCCGCTGCCGGATGGCCAGCGGTACGGCACGGTAGCTGCGGCGGAAGTCGACTTCGCGGAGGTTCTTGCCCACGAATTCGGAATTGGGCGTGACGACCATCTCGACCAGGCTGCTGTTGTCCCGCTCCAGTCCGGTACCCATGAGGCGGACACTGCCGGCATTGTCGACCAGTCGTACCCACTCCTTCAGGTTCAGGATCTTCTTGCGGTCACAGCGCACCTTGAGGGTATCGCCCTTGACGAGGCGGAAGTCACCCGGGGGCAGCACGAAGGACTCCTCGTCGCGGCGTACCTCGATGATGTCCATGTCCAACTCCCGAACGAGGGGAGAGTCCATGATGCGTTTGCCGGCCAGGTCGGCGTGGTCGAGAATGACGATCTCCGCCATGTAGTCGTGTAAGGCGAATTTCTCGGCCAGGTTATCGTCCCCGTCCCGGTCAGGAAGCAGGCGGCTTCCGAAATAGGTCAGGTAGATGGCTCCTACGCCAAGCAACACCAGCCCCACCGGCGCGATGGTGAACATGCCGAAGCCGGCGTTGCCGTGGTCGATCGCCACTCCGCTCACCAGGATGTTGGTGGAGGTACCGATCAGGGTACACAAGCCACCGAAAATGCTGGCGTAAGACAGGGGGATCAGCAGCTTGGAGGCCTTAATCTTGGCGGTAGCGGCGATGCGGTTGACGACGGGGATAAAGACGGCCACCACCGGCGTATTATTGACGAAGGCCGAGCAGAAAGCCACGGACAGGATCAGGAACAGCATGGCCTTTTTGGGTTGCCGGCGGAAGCGGGCGGCCAGGGTGCCGGCTACCTGCTGCAGGGCCCCCGTCTTTAGCAGGGCTGCAGACAGGACGAACATGAAGGCTACGGTCAGCGTCGCGTCGTTGCTGAAACCGGCCAGTCCCTCGGCCGGACTGATCACGCCGGCCATGATCAGGGCCACGACGAGCAGCATGGCAATGAGGTCTACCGACAGCCACTCCGTGACAAACAGCACTACCGCCACGAAGGCAATCAACAGCGTCAGAACAGCAGGGGTGAGCATAGGCGGGGGCGAAGATAGAGCGAAATCCGCCCCCGGCCTGCTGCCCTAAAACTGCTGGTAGATATTTTTGAGGTCCGCGTTGGTTTCGGTGGCCTTGATTGCTTCCAGGCTGGTCCCCATTTCCATGATCAACTTGTTGAGGTCGGCGGGGTCACTCATCTCCTCCACCCGGGAAGCGAGGTCGGTACGGAGGTCGCTGATGGCCTTGGTGGCGGCGAGGCGGCGCCAGGGACTCTGGGACTGGTCCAGCGCGACTTTCTTGAGGAGGGTCACCCCCTTGGTTTGGTCGGCGGATTGGCCCTTGGCCAGTAAGGACTGATAGGCGGTGTAAAGGCCGATCGCGTCGTATCCGTCGGACTTTTCCAACTGCTTTTCGAAGTAGGGCAGCTTTTCGATCGCCCCGGTCTCACTGTAGAGGCCGGCCAGGGCGCCGCTGATGCCGCTGTTGTCGATCTCCTCCAGGCGCTCGGCGGCCAGGGTAGCGGCGGCCGTGTCCGTAGCGAACAGGGCCTGCAGGCCGGCCCCTACCACCGCGTAGGGCTGGGCTTCCATCGCCTCCTTGGCGATCTCGGCGAGCTGTTCGTCTTCGGTCTGGGTAAGCAATGCGATGGCCGCCGCCCGTACCTGGGAGTGGCTATCGTCGCGGGCGATGCCGCGGATCAGTTCGCGCTGGGCCGGCGTCGGATCTTCCAGACTCTGCAGGGCGGTGCCGCGGATGGCATAGAACGTATCCCGGAGGGCGGCCGTGAGCACCTCTTCCTTCAAAGAGTCGTTGCCTTCGAGGCCACTGATGAGGGCTACGGCGCTGTAACGGTCCAGGAAAGCGGGCGCAAAACGGAACTGGGCGCCTAACTCTTCCGGCGACTTCTCGTAGTCGTACTCGGCCAGCAACTGGTGCTCGGGGTCGAAGATGACCACGTCGGGCGGGGTCGAGACGGGAAAGGTAAAGGTTTGCTCCCGCTGCTCGATCCATACCCGGTGGATCTCGGCGGTGCCGTTGGTGTACACGGCGATGTTGACCGGGATGCGGAACACGGCGGGTACGTTGTCGGCGGTCGACTGCGTCTGGGCCACCGTCACGGCCACGCTTCCGTCGGCGTAGTCGGTGCGGATGCTCAGCTGGGGGTGGCCGGCCTTGTGGTACCACTGGTCGAAGAACCAGCTCAGGTCTTCTCCGGTCGTATCCTCAAAGGCCAGGCGGAGTTCATCGATTTCCACGGGAGAAAACTTGTTGCGGTCGAGGTAGTGGGTCAGGCTGGCGAAAAAGGCTTCGTCGCCCACGTAGTTGCGCAGCATGTGGAGGACCGAGCCGCCCTTGTTGTAGCTGTGGGCGTCAAACATTTGCTCCTTGTTGCTATAGTCGTACCAGATCAGCTCGTGGGGCGTGCCGTTGCGCACGGAGCCGAAGTAGCCCTGCCACTCGTTGAGCAGGTGGTAGTCGGCGGCGTCCTTGCCGTGCTTGTGCTCCATCCAGAGGTACTCGCTGTAGTTGGCAAATCCTTCGTTGAGGGTCAGGTTCGACCAGCTTTCGCAGGTGACGTAGTCGCCGAACCAGTGGTGGAACATCTCGTGGGCCACGACCTTCTCGTTTTGGTCCACGTCGATGAGGTCGCGGGCCGTGCCGTTCATGTACTCGCCGAAAACGACGGCCGTCGTGTTTTCCATAGCACCGCTGACGTAGTCGCGCACGACCACCTGGCTGTACTTGGGCCAGGGGTAGTCCAGGCCGGTGATGTCGCTGAAGAAGGAAAGCAGCTCCCGGGTGTAGGGGAAGATGGCCCGGGCCTCGTCGGTGTATTTGTGCTCCATGTAGTAATTGACGGGGATGCCTTTCCACGGTTCGTCCTCCACCACGTCAAATTCGCCCACGATCAGGGCGAAGAGGTAGGGGGCGTGGGGCAGGTCCATCTTCCAGTAGTCGGTCCGCATGCCGTCGCCCGCCGCAGTGGAGCTGACCAGGGTGCCGTTGGAGAGGGTCTTGTACCTATCCTCGACGGTCACGTAGATTTCCTGGGTGGAGCGCTCGTTGGGCTTGTCGATGGTGGGGAACCAGCGGCTGTTATTTTCGGTTTCGCCCTGCGTCCAGATCTGCCGCGGCTTGTCGCCCTCCTCGCCGCGGGGGTTGATGAAGAACAGGCCTTTATCGGAAGTAATGGCCTCACCGGACCCGCCCGCATCGTGGGGGATGGCCGTGTAGTCGAGTACGACGGTGAATTCCTGTCCGCGGGTATAGGCCTTGTCCAGCTGGATGGTCACCTGCTGCTTATCGCCTTCGTAGGTGTAGTCGAGCGCCTTCCCGTCGGTGGTGGTGATCGACTGGAACTCAAAGTTCTTGGCGTCCAGCGTCACTTCCGTGGCGGGCTTGAAGATCGGCTTCAGGCGCAGAGTGGCCTTACCGATCACCATTTCCTGTTCCCAGTTGAAGCGCAGCTCCAGCTTGGTGTGGACGAGGTCATTGACGCGGGTGAAGGCCACCGCACGGGGCTCCAGGGTGGTGGCTACCCCGGCTTCGGCGGTGCCTTCCATTTCCTCCTCGGTGATCAGGCCGTTGGTGGAGGGGGTGACGGTCATCGTGTCCAGGTCGCGGGTTTCCGTCATGGCGGGTTCTTCCACCGGTGCCGGGCTGGGCTGGGGTGGGGTGGCGACGGGGCGGGTGGTATTGCAGCTTACGGCCAGGAGTAAAGTAGCCAGTAGGCCCGTTAGGGTCAGTCGTTGCATCAAAACTTAGTTTAAGCCAATAGGACGCGGCAGCAAGCGAATTGTTTGACGAAGCCTCCGATCGCCGGGCGGAGGGTCGGGGCGGGCAAGCGGGTGCAACGCAAAAAAAGGCCGGTCACCCAGCGGTGCCGGCCTTCCTGGCGGTGGCGATTACCGGCGTTCCTTGCCGGAGCCGCGCTTGCCTTTGCCGCGGTCCGCTCCGCCGCGCTCGTCGCGCCGTTCCATCCGCTGGGCCTGGAGGGTTTCCAGTTTGGTGAACTGCTCCTCGGTGAGTACGGATTTCAGGGCAGTCTTGCGCGCTTCCTGCATCGCCTCGCGTTGCTTACGCAGGTCCTCGCGCCCGGCCTTGGCCCGTTCGGCGAAGGATTGGTTGATCTCCCTGACCTTTTCCGCCTGTTCGGGCGTGAGGTCCAGTACGGTGGCCATTCGTTCCGCCTGCTTTTCGGCCCGCTCGGCGGGATCCGGGCGTTCGGTACCCTGGGCGCTGACGGACGCGGCTCCGATCAGGAAGAGGAAGGAGAACAGGATGGCTTTAGTAGGTTTCATAATTCGGTTGGTTTGATGATGAATACGGCAGCGATACTTCCGCTGCTGCTGATACAAAAGTGCTCCCCGGAGCCGGGTAGCGCAACTCTTTTCAACGTACGGCCCGGATTCCTCAGCCAACGGGTCGTCCGCCTCCATGAAGCGTTCGTAGGCAAGGCGGGGCGTTTCATTGAATAGGGCCGGGGCATTGGTCGCTTTGCTCGATCTTTGGTCCCGATGGAACGACTGAGGTACACACGGGTAGCGGGGCAGGCGGCGGCCTGGGCCATCCTGTGGATGCTGGTCTTCTACATTCTCGGCGGGGGATTCGATGCGCCCTGGCGCTTCTTTCGCCGGCTGTTTCCCGTGCTGATGGGCATTATGGTAGTCGTGTTCATCAACGGTGCCGTGCTGTGGCCGCAACTGTACTTCAGGCGCCGCCGGGGCTGGTACGTGGTGGCGGGCGCCGCGCTGGTACTGGGGGTAGCCTTCCTGTTGCAGTTCTGGTGGACGCCGGACCGCGCCTTTCCCATCAACTTCGGCCGGGGGCTCCGGCCGCGGGGCTTCGGCACGGCCACCCTGCGTTACCTCCTCCCGCTGGCCAGCGCCTTCCTGGGGGCTTCCCTGCTGGAGGTGATGCGCTACGCCAACCACCAGGAGCGGCAGATGGTCCAGGCCGAAAGCGAGCACCTGAGTACCGAAATCAAGTTCCTGAAGTCCCAGATCAATCCCCACTTCCTCTTCAACAGCCTCAACAACATCTATACCCTCACCCTGCTCAGGGACGACAAGGCACCGGAAAGCCTGTTGCGCCTTTCCGGGATGCTGCGCTACATGCTCTACGAAGCGGAGACCGAGACCGTGCCTCTCGGTAAGGAGATCGATTACATCCACAGCTTCATTGCACTGACCCAGCTCAAGGACAGCCGGGGACTGAACGTAAAGGTGGAAATGGACGAAAGTCGCCCGCGGCTGCCCATCGCTCCCTTGCTGCTCATCCCCTTCGTAGAGAACGCCTTCAAGCACAGCCGCATCGAGGACCGGGAGACGGGCTACGTCGACATCTGGCTGGCCACGACTCCCGCGACCATCACCTTTACGGTGATCAACAGCGTACCGGCCATCCCCTCGCCGGTGGACAAGGTGGGCGGCATCGGCCTCGACAACGTACGCAAGCGACTTGAGCTCCTGTACCCCGATCGCCACCGCCTCCTCATCCGTAAGGAAGCGGAGCGCTTCACCGCCGAATTAGAAATCACCCTGCCATGAGCGAACTCCGTTGCCTGATCGTAGACGACGAGGAGCTGGCCCGCCGCCTCGTTCGCAGCTACTGCGACCGCCTGCCTGCCCTGAGCGTGGTCGGGGAGGCGGCGAATCCCATTCAGGCCCTACAACTCCTGCGCGAACGGGAGATCGACCTGCTGTTCCTGGATATCCAGATGCCGGAGATGACCGGTCTCGACCTGCTGAAGGCCGTGCGGCATCTCCCCGCCGTCATCCTCACTACCGCTTACTCCGACTACGCCCTGGAAAGCTACGAGTTTGACGTAGTGGATTACCTGCTCAAGCCCTTCTCCTTCGAACGCTTTGTGCGGGCCGTGGAAAAGGTCAAGGATCCCGCTTCCCCCGCCCCGGCTACCTATCAACTGGTGCGATCGGAGCATAAGGTGTACCGCATCGCCCACGCGACCATCCTGTACATCGAAAGCATGCGGGAGTACGTCGCTTACCACACCGCGGAAGGGCGTACCCTGGCCCTCGGTTCGCTGAGGCAACTGGAGGAAGAACTTCCGGAAAACTTCCTGCGGGTGCATAAGTCCTACATCGTCGCGAAGGACAAGGTCAGCGCGCTGGAGGGTAACCTGCTGCACCTGGGCACCGAACGGATCCCGATCGGGGGCAGTTATCGGGAGGAAGTCAAACGCAAACTCTTCAGCTGATGAACTACTACATCCTCTTTTACGAAACCACCGAAGGCTACGTGGAAAAGCGGCAGCGCTTCCGCGACGTCCACCTGAACCTGGCCCGCGAAGCGCAGGAGCGGGGAGAACTGGTGATGGCCGGTGCCTTCGATCCGCCGGACGGGGCCGCCCTCGTCTTCCAGGGAGAGACGGAGGAGGTTGCCGCCGCTTTCGCCCGCAAGGACCCCTACGTGCTCAACGGGCTGATACCGAAGTGGTACGTCAAGCAGTGGATAGTCGTTGTTGGGGGATGAAGGAATGAAGGATTGAGGGAATGAGGGATTGAGGGGTATGACCGACCTTTGGCTCGCCTTCAATCCTTCAATCCTTCCCCCCTTCAATCCTTAATCATGTACATCATTCCCGCCATTGACCTCATCGACGGAAAGTGCGTACGCCTGACGCAGGGCGACTACGCGCAGAAGACCATTTACCATGAGGATCCGCTGGTCGTGGCGCGGGAGTTTGAGGCCGCCGGTATCGAACGCCTGCACGTAGTGGACCTGGACGGCGCGCGCGGGGGCGGGATCGTGAATCACAAAGTCCTGGAGCGCATCGCGGGGGGTACCCAACTGAAGATCGACTGGGGTGGGGGAATGAAGAGCGATGAGGACCTGCGAATTGCCTTCGAGGCCGGCGCGCACCAGGTGACCGGGGGGACCATCGCCGTGAAGCAGCCGGAGGTATTCCTGAACTGGCTGGAGCGCTACGGCGCCGAGCGCATTATCCTGGGGACCGACGTACGGGGCGACCAGATCGCCGTCAGCGGCTGGGAGGAGGCCAGCGACCGCGAGCTCTTCGAGTTTCTGGCGGATTACGTTGCGAAGGGCGTCCGCTACACCATCTGTACCGACGTGAGTAAGGACGGCCTGCTGCAGGGCACGGCCCGCGAGCTCTACGCCCGTATCCGGCGGGAACAGCCCGACGTGAACCTGATCGCGAGCGGGGGAGTGACCACTACCGACGACCTGGATGCCCTGGCCGCGCTCGACTGCTACGGGGTGATCGTAGGCAAGGCCATCTACGAGGGGCGGATCAGCCTGGAGGAGCTTTCAAACTACTGAGCGTCCAGGTTGATCCGCTGAAAGCACCAGGGAGGAACGAGGGCAGCCCCAAATTTTAGGTGGACCCTTAATTTCTTGTAACTATTCAGGGTGTTGAGCCAGCCACATATACCCCCGATCGTTGGGAGTGAATACTTTCGCTAATTCCTCCACCGGGTCTGCCCCGCGCTTAATTGCCGTTGCGATAAATGACCGAATAACCATGAACTCGCCCCCAGCCTCTTCAGATCGGAAGCCTCCCGATACTTTTTGCCGTATTTTATTCATGCGCAGATCACGCTCGGCCTGATTATTGGTGAACTCCGCGTTGGCATCCGTCATGAAGCGTAGAACCTCATCCGACTTGTCCCGAAATCGTACCAGCAGGTTGTAACTTCTGGTCTGGGCCGCCTTGCCCCGGGTTTTGCCCCGCTCATTAACGTTTGGAGGGTTCTTGCTCAAACCCAGGTCGACCAAACGTTCGTATTCTTTTCGGTGCTGCCCCTGCCACCTCACATCAAGTATTCCCGTGGGGCAGTTATCGACCTGCGTTTTAATTTTTAATAATAGGTCGATCAGCGGTTGGGCCCATTCTTTTTGGCCCGCCCGTTCGATGGCAAATTTAAGATCTCGGATCAAATGAGCATTGCACAGCGCGTGAACGGCCTGATCGTAGACGTTGCGGTAGGAATGATAATCGTCGCGGTGCAACACGCCGCGGAAGAACTGCAACACGCCCATTTGCTCGTGGGCCTGTCTACCTCTTTTGGCGTGGAGCAGAAAAAGACTGAATAATGAAGTTGCCGCCACGTGTACCCAGTGGCCGACGGCACAAACTTTGATTCCCGTCTCGTCGAAAAAGCCGGCGGCTGAATCAATGATGCTTTGACGCAGTGTATCCGTAAATCCCGTCAGACGCTTAGCCCCCGAAACGCGAAAATTATCCAGCGTTCCCGTACTGAGGTCAACTCCAAAAACGGACAACATATCCTTAATCCGCTTGGCCGGCAAAAACTGGTAGGCGGATAAGTAGATACTCAGAGCTTTGATCCGGGGACCATACTGAAACGCATAGCGTATGTGTTGGGGGCATCCGGTGGCCTGCCACTGAATCTGACAGCGAGCACACGTCTTGACTTCCGTTCGGTACTCGGTGACGATAGTTCTGATGGGCGGCAGGTCCTCAACTTGCTTACGAATAAGCAAATCAGCTTCCTGCTCCCTCAGGTCCAGACCACAATCCGGACAGCTGTTTACTTCATACTTGAAGAGGTGATCGGGATCATCGCGTAGCTTACCCCCTCGGCCGGTATGGCCGATCTGACCTCCTGGCTTCTTGCCGCTCTTGGTCCTCATGGATCGCTTTTTAGGCGAGTGCAGGGGGTCTTTACTGGACGGAGTAGAACTGTTCCCACTATTTATGGCTAGTTTATCTTCCAACCGCTTAACCCGGTTTTCTAAATCTTCAATCGTAGCCAGCAGCAGTAGGCTGAAAGCCTTCGCTTCCGGACACCAGGAAGTGCTTTCCTGTTCGAATATTTTATGAAGTTCAGATGAAATCACCCCAAAAAATACGAATTCTTCGGGTAATGATAGTTTACGCACCCTGAATAGTTAC
>JBBSPZ010000004.1:0-130363 GCA_038258275.1 Chitinophagales bacterium
CGACGGCTTCCCGGCCGTTGCGGACGAGCGCTCCGTAGCGGGGGGCTTCGCCAAACTGTACGGTGCCCACGTCGCCGATCAGGATCGGGACGCCGCCGCGTACGTCCACGACGATATTACGGAGGTCCTCCAGGCTGGCGACCATTCCGTTGGTGCGGATGTAGTAGGTGCGGGGATTGCGCTCGATGTACGCCCCACCGGTATTCTCGTTGCTGGCCTCCAGGGCCGTGAACACGTCGCCGATGGTCACGCCGACGGACTTGAGCAACTGCGGGTCGACGGCGACCTCGTACTGCTTGAGGAATCCGCCCAGGGTGTTGACTTCCACGACACCCGGAATCCCGGAGAGTTGCCGGCTCACGATCCAGTCCTGGATGGTGCGCAGCTCGGTGATGGAGTAGGCGTCTTCGTAGCCGGGTTCGGGGCGGACGACGTACTGGTAGATCTCCCCCAGCCCGGTAGAAATGGGCGCCATTTCGGGGGTGCCCAGGCCGTCCGGGATGTTCTCCGCGGCCATCTGCAGGTGCTCGCCCACCAGCTGGCGGGCCAGGTAGATGTCGGTACTTTCCTCAAAGACCACCGTGACGACGGAAAGCCCGAAGCGGGAAATGGAGCGGATCTCGACCAGGTCCTGGAGGTTCTGCAGGGCCAGCTCGACGGGGGTCGTGATGAACTGCTCCACTTCCGGAGTGGCGAGCGTAGGGGAGGTCGTGATGACCTGCACCTGGTTGTTGGTGATGTCGGGGACGGCATCGATGGGAATCTGGCGCAGGGAGAAGGCACCCCAGAGCACGAGGGCCAGGACAAAAAGCCCGACCACCAGCTTATTCCGCACGGAGTAAGCGATAATCATATCAAACATAAACTGCTGACTTAGTTAAACCATGGGAGAGGACGGGAGAGACTACTCCCGCAAACGTGGTTTAACTACCCTCGGGGCGGCTCCCCTTCGCCGTAGGCATGGGCGATCGGACTCCAGCTCCGGTCGAAGCTCGGTTTCGTGCTCCCGGAGGGGGGCAGGGGCGCTACGGCGAGCACCAGCAGATCAGCGGGGCGATCCAGAAAGGCGCCGCAACACGCGCAGGTACACAGGGGGGTACACGTATCCTCGTGGTGGGTACCGGGATGATCGGAGCGGTCGCAGAGCTGGGCGATCACCACTTCCCCCGCACCCGCGCTCGCCGCCACGGCGGTCGTGTCCTGGCACGGGAAGAGCGTCAGGACAAAGAGGTAGGCGGCAAGAGTGAGGAGGAACACGCGCATTGGTGCATGAAACAGCCGGACCGGACTATGGTTGTCCGTTCGGCCGCATACGCCGCTTCACCAGCTTCACGATGAGGGTGACCAGGAAACCGGTGATGAAAACCGCCGCAAAGCCCAGGATCAGCCAGCTCGTGTGGTCGCGAATGAAGGGCACGGTACCCAAAAAGTACCCGAGCGTCACCAGCGAGATCACCCAGATACCGGCACTCAGGATATTGTAGCGGGCGAAGCGGCCCGGATCCATCTCCGATACCCCGGCGATGAAGGGCACGAGGGCCTTGACGATGGGCAGAAAGCGGGAGGTGATGAGGGCCGTGGCGCCGAATTTCCGGTAAAAAGCGTGGGCGCGGGTGTAGCTCCGGCGGTCCAGCCACTTGAAGCGCTTGAAGAGGGTCGGCCCGAGTTTTATGCCGAGGCGATAGCCCGTCCAGGCCCCGAGGGCGGCGGCGATGACGAGCACTACGGAAACCACGAAGGGGTTAAGCAGGGCACTGGCGCTGAGCACGCCCACGGCAAACAGCAGTCCGTCGCCGGGAAAGAAGGGGGCAAGGGGGAAGAAGGCCGTTTCGGTGTAGATGACCGCGAAGAGCAGCCCGTAAGTCGCTACCGGATAGAGCAGCGTAGCCTGCCGCAGACTGTCGTCGAGATGAAAAAAGAAATCCGCAAGCTCACCCATGTAGGGGAATAACCACGCTTCGTGGGTGAATTGTTTTATGGTCAGACAAAGAGGAGGATCAGCGTCAGCACGACGCCCCCCGCGGCAAACCACAGTCCCTTACGCAGGATGGCCCCGCCGGGCATGTACATCCAGAAAGCGGAGATGACGAAAAACAGCAGCGAGGCACCGAAGAAAACATTAAAGAAGAATAGGGGGTCCTTGGTGCTGGCCTTGTGCAGGTCGGTCATTTTATTGAGGACGTAGGGTAGTTCCTTACGCGTCTCGACGAAGGCCCCCGTCTCGCCGTTGTAGGAGCCGCCCTCGAAGTAACTGACCGCTCCCCGGGTGCTGTCAGGCCGGAAGTCCTGGATGCGGGCGACCTTGCCGAGCATCTCGTTGTCCAGTCCGGGTTTGATGGTGCGTTCGGCGACGACGGTCTGCTTGAGGAAATCGGTATTCCGGAAGATCAGCACCATGCCGCTGATGGCGTATACGGCCATGATACCGGCCAGGAAGAAGCCGAGGTAGCGGTGTACGACACGCATGGTGAAGGAGAGGGGACGGCGGGCCTTGGACATCTACAACGGACATTTGGTTGGTGAGGGGCAACAAAGGTAAGGCAGGACTGCGGGTGCGGGGGGAAGTGGCGGAGACCCAACAAACCTACCCCTTACGCCCGGCGTTATTCCGGTACTAACTTACTCCCGATCATGTTCATTATCCGTTATTCCGCTCCGCTCTTCGCCCTGTTGCTCCTACTGACCACCGCCTGTGAGCGGAGCTCGGCCGGGGAGGAAATGGTCACCTCCACCACCGATACCCTTTCCGACCTGGCCGTGGAGCCCCGCGTGCCCGACTGGCAGAAGGACGCCGTGATCTACGAAGTCAATACCCGCATTTACACCCCGGAGGGCACCTTTGCGGCCTTTGAGGAGCACCTGCCCCGGCTGGCCGAAATGGGAGTGGACCTGCTGTGGTTCATGCCCATTCACCCGGTCAGCGAGAAAAACCGGAAGGGAAAGCTAGGGAGCCCCTACGCCGTAGCCGACTACACCGCCGTGAACCCCGACTTCGGCACCAAGGAAGACTTCAAGCGCCTGATGGAGGCCATCCACGCGGCCGGCATGCACGCCATCATCGATTGGGTGCCCAACCATACCGGGTGGGACAATACCTGGATCACCGACCACCCCGACTTCTACACCAAAAAAGACGGAGAGATCACCGACCCGATAAACCCCGACACCGGAGAAAGCTGGGGCTGGACCGACGTGGCAGATCTCAACTACGATAATCCGGAAATGCGCGACAGCATGATCGCCGCCATGGCGTACTGGGTAAAGGAAATGAAGGTCGACGGCTTCCGCGTGGACGTGGCCCACGGCGTACCGGTGGACTTCTGGGAGCAGGCTGCCGACTCGCTCTACGATATAGAGCCCCTGTTCCTGTTATCGGAGGGGGCCGTACCCGCCATCGTCAACGACGGCGCCTTCGTCATGGACTACGGCTGGGAAATGCACCACACCCTCAACGAGATCGCTAAGGCCCGTGGCGCCAACCGTCAGGCGAATACCGACATGAGCAACATCGCCCGCGAAGAAGGGGAAGAAATGGACAACGTCACCGCCCTGGCCATCGACTCTATCCTGGCCAAACAGGAGGCGGAATACCACCGCGGCTACAAAATGCAGTTCACCTCCAACCACGACGAGAACGCCTGGGCCGGCACGGAATTCCAGCGGATGGGCGACGGGGCGCAGGCCTTTGCCGTGCTGACCGCCACCTTCGACGGCATGCCGCTGATCTACTCCGGACAGGAGTCCGCCGTAGACCGGCAGTACGAATTCTTCGAAAAAGACCAGATCGAGTGGGGCGACTATAAATACGCCGACTTCTACACCACCCTCTTCGACCTGAAGGAGCGCAACGAGGCCCTGTGGAACGGAGACGCCGGCGGCGAGCTGGTCAAAATCCCCACCGGCAACGATGAAAACGTCTACGCCTTCACCCGCGAGAAGAATGGCGACAAGGTCGTCGTGATGATCAACCTTTCCGGCGAGCCCCAGGTCGCCAGGCCTACCGGCGGCCAATTCACGGGCACCTACACCGACGTTTTCGCCGACGCCGCGGTGGAATTGACGGACGGGATGACGCAGGAACTCGAACCCTGGAGCTACCTGGTGCTTTCGAATAAGTGATCCGTACGTCACGCATCCCAAAAACCAAGCCTTTGAAAACCTTCGTTCTCACCTCCCCCACCGGCGCCAGCGGCCTCGAACGGCGGGACCTCCCCACCCCTACCCTGTCCGCAAATGAAGTGCTGGTCAAGGTCAGCGCCATCAGCCTGAACCCGGTCGACATCAAGTGTGCCAGCGGAAAGGCCCTGTACGACTCCCTAAAGGACAACGACCCGCTCATTCTCGGCTGGGACCTTGCCGGCAAGGTGACGGAGATCGGGGCCGGCGTATCCGCCTTTGCCAAGGGAGATCGCGTTTTCGGTATGGTCAACTTTCCCGGCCACGGCAGGGCCTACGCGGAATACGTGGCCGCCCCCGCCGACCACCTGGCCCACGTACCCGACGCGATCAGTGACGCGGAGGCCGCCGCTACCACCCTGGCGGCCCTGACCGCCTGGCAGAACCTGATCCAGCTCGCCGACGTGCAGACAGGGCAGCGGGTGCTGGTGCACGCGGCGGGCGGCGGCGTGGGCCACTACGCCGTGCAACTTGCCAAGGAGCGGGGGGCGTACGTGATCGGTACTTCCTCAGCCTCCAAGCGCGATTTCGTTCTCGGGTTGGGCGCCGATGAGCACATCGACTACCACGAGGCGAAGTTCGAGGAGGTCCTCGAGCCGGTGGACGTGGTGCTCGACTCCCTGGATGCCGACCACCTGAGCCGCTCCCTGAAGATCGTCAAGCCGGGCGGGCACCTGCTCACCATTGCCGCCGGCTTCACCGACGCACTGGAGACCCGGGCGAAGGAAAAGAACGTAACGCTTACTCACCACCTGGTACAGTCCGACGGCGGCCAGATGACGGCCCTGGCCGAGCGACTGACGGACGGGCGGCTGCGGGCTGAAGTATCGAAAACCTATTCGTTCGACCAGCTGCCAGAGGCCCTGCGGGACGTGCAGGGTGGCAGTACCCGGGGGAAGGTCGTGGTGGTGCTATAATTACCGCTCCGGTACCCGTGACTTGATTTTCTTCCAACGCTTCCAGTAGGTCTTCCGCCTTTCCTTACTTCTTGTCCTGGGGCTAATCGCCGGTGGGCTCACCTACAACAACGCGGTGGTGCAGCACCTCGACCATGCCCTGCCGGTTTTGGATCGCTTCGGACGGAAGGGCAGCTTCGTCGCCAACGGACAGGCCGGCCCCGAGCGCATCGCGTAAGTCGAGTAAGCCCGTACCCGGTATGAGTTTCAAGCCTTGCCGTTTTTCGCTGGTAAAATTCTCGCCAGCCTGTCGACGACGTAAAGTAATGATGCTTATAGGTTCCACCAGTAGGACAATGGGACAACCACTGTACGAACATATTTAACTCAGAGTAACTTAAAAGGCTATTCCTAAAAGCGAACACTTAACTCAAGATGACCGAGACCGATGTACTTCTCCACTGGGCTTACGTAGCCGTAATGGCTCTAAGTGCCGTAGCCATCCTGCTCATGGCCCGCCAACCGAAGGGCGTGCCGCAGTATAAATACCTGATCCATGCGTTCGTGGTGATCTGGTCTGGCCTGGCGTACTCCGCCATAGCATTCGGGCAGGGAACTATCGAGGTGGGTGGGGAGACGGTCTACTTCGCGCGTTACCTCGACTGGGTGGTCAGCACCCCTTTGCTGCTGCTCTCCCTGGTACTTACCGGTAAGTACACGCTGAAGCTGGAGGGGTCCATCACGGCCGGCTTATTGGGCAGCCAGATCATCATGATCCTTACTGGCCTCATTGCTGACCTGTCGCCCAGCGAAAACCGGTGGTTCTGGTACATCGCGGGCTGTGTGGCGCTGCTGTCGGTATACCGCCTGATGTGGCGGGAACTGTACGAGAAGGCCAAAATTCAGGGGCCGGAACTGACCGCGGCGTATAAAGCCTCCGCTATATATCTCAGCGTACAGTGGTTGCTCTACCCGCTGGTTTGGGCGCTGGGTTCGCCGGGTCTCGGAGCCTTCGATCCATTGCTGACCTCGGTACTCTTCATCATTTTACCGATCGTATCAAAGTCCGGCTTTGCCTTTTACAACCTGTCCAAGCTGCGTGCGCTGCCGGATCATCTTCACCAGGGGGCGGCCAATCCACGGTCGGCCGATGAGGTAGCGGCGAAAGGAAGGCATCCCGATGCTGTTGTGGCGTAGCTTGACTTTCCGACGGCGGGTAAAGTAACCATACGCGGGGAAGCACGACCGCTTACGGCTAAAAAGCTACCGTTCGCAAAGTTTCAATTGTCCCCGTGACTGGTGGAGGTACGATGGCCCGAATGATGGCGTTAAGTGACCGTCTTGCTTTCCACACCACGCCCCAAGCCGTTCCGGGAGCCAAGTCCGCCCGGACCTCCGTCCTGCCCGCAATTCAGCCATTACTGATTGCACCGGTCCCCGCCGCTTACGGAGCTGGAAGAAGGAAAGCGCATGGCCTTACTATACTTCTAACCACCTCCCATGACGCATTCTTTACCCCGCACTAAGTCTGTACTGATCTCTTGCGTATTACTTGCCCTTTTCATCTTTTTAGCCGGCCGGATTGAGGCGCGATCGGTAGCAGGTTTCTCTACCGACGCTTCCATAGCGGCCACTGCTTTTCCCGGATCAAACAACAATACCACTACGGCCCCAGGAAAGTAAGGTCATTTGACAGAATCTCCAGCTGTATCCTCCTTTCACCCCCAGCTCCCCAGCAACACCTCCGCCGGGTGCCAGGCCCGCTGTCCCAGCCCGTCCTTCACCGTATGTCGGCAGCTCGTGCCCGCGGCAACCACTAAGGTTTCCGGCGAGCGGCCGCGGATCCTGGAGAGTAAGGACTGCTCGGCGATCGTCTGGCTGATCGCGAAGTGCTCGGCCTCGTAGCCGAAGGAGCCGGCCATGCCGCAGCAGCCGCTGTCTAGGAGGGTGACGGAGAAGTTTTGGGGGAGCGACAGCACGGCCGCGCACTGGCTCGCCTCGCCCAGGGCCTTTTCGTGGCAGTGGACGTGCAGGACCAGCTCCCGCTGCGCCCCGCCGAAGTCTTCCGGAGCAAGGTTCCCCCGGGTATATTCCCGGAACACCCACTCGTCGAAGGTGAAGGCGTAGCGCCCCAGCACCTGCGCGCCCGCCTGGAAGTCGCCGCGGAAGAGCTTCGGGTATTCGTCGCGGAAGCCGAGGATGGCGGAGGGCTCCAGGCCCACCAGCGGTGCCTCCTCCCCCGCCCGGTCGCGGAAAGTTTCGATGTTGCGGGCGGCAAGGCGACGGGCCTCCTTCAGGAGTCCCTTGCTGAGTTGGGCGCGGCCGCTGCCCGCGTGCTCCGGCCAGTGGACGTCGTAGCCGAGTCTCCACCAGAGCCGCAGGGCCGCCTTGCCTACCTCCACGTCCTGGTAGTTGACGAATTCGTCGCCGAAGAAGAAGAGTTTCCCCTTGCTCCCGGGCGTGGCCGGACGCTCGCGGGTATAGAAGGTGCGCAGCGACTCCTCCGGGAAGCGGGGCAGGGAGCGCTCCGCGGCGATACCCGCGAGTCGCTTGACGAACGGTCCGCCGAGGTCGAGCAGGAGGTTCGCCAGTCCGGGCACCTTCCCCCCGAGGCGGTAGAGCGTCTCGTTGGCCGCTACGAGGCGGGTGCGCAGGGTGAGGCCCTCCTTTTCCTGCTGCTGGTAGAGGTACTCGGCCTTGAGGTTAGTCATATTGACCGTGCTCGGGCATTCGCTGGTGCAGGCCTTGCAGCTCAGGCAGAGGTCGAGTGCCTCGGCTAGGGCCGGGTGGGTGAAGGGGTCCTCCTGTTGATTTTGGGTGAGTACTTCCCGCAATACGTTGGAGCGGCCGCGGGTGCTGTCTTTCTCGTGCAGGGTAGCGCGGTAGCTCGGACACATCGCGCCCCCCGTCAGCTTGCGGCAGTCGCCCGAGCCGTTGCACTTCTCGGCGGCGCGGAGGTAGCCCCCGTCGGCGGAAAAGTCGAGGGCGGTGGGATAGTCGCGCACCGCCTGCTCGGCGGCGTAGCGGAGCCCCTCGTTCATCGGCGGGGCCTCCACGATCTTGCCCGGATTGAAAATGCCGTAGGGGTCCCACGTCTGCTTCAATTCCACGAGGAGGGCGTAGACTTCCGGGCCGAGCATCTCCGGCAGGAACTGTCCGCGTACCCGCCCGTCGCCGTGCTCACCGCTGAGGCTGCCGCGGTACTTCTTGACGAGGCGGGCCACGTCGCGGGTGATCTTAAAAAAGTCGGTGCGGCCCCGGGTGGTCTTCAGGTCGAGGATCGGGCGCAGGTGCAGCTCGCCGGCCCCGGCGTGGGCGTAGAACACGGGATGCTGCTGGTACAGGCGCATCAGCTCCTCGAACTCCGCGATGTAATCGGCCAGGTCGGGCAGGGCCACGGCCGTATCCTCGATGCAGGCCACGGCCTTGGCGTCGCCGACCATGTTGCCGAGAATGCCCAAGCCGGCGGCGCGGAGGGCCCAGACGCGGTCGGTCTGCAGCTCTCCCTCTAGGGCGGGGGCGGCGTAGGCGGGCTCGGCCAGGGCGGTATTGTCCATCAGGCTTTCCCCGAGTTGGCGGGCCATGCCGAGGGCCAGTTCGTCCGTAGCGGCGCGGTACTCCACCAGCAGGAGGGCGCGGGGATTGCCCTGCACGAAGGCGGCATTGCGGCGCTGGTCGGGATTGTCGAGCGCGAGCTGGAGAATGGTATCGTCCATCAGCTCGCACATAAAGGGGTCGGTCTCCATGGCCAGCTGGGTGGCGCGCAGGGAGGCGTCGATGCTCCGGAAGTGTAAAGCCACCACGGCCGAGCCGCGGGGCGGCAGGGGAAGGATGTTGACCTTCAGGCGGGTAGTTAAGGCCAGGGTGCCCTCGGAGCCCGCGAGCAGGGTACAAAGGTTAAGGGGAGGCCCGTCACCCGTAAAGGGAGCCTGGTGGGCCAGCAGGTCGAGGGCGTAGCCGTTGTTGCGGCGGGTGACGCCGGGCTTCGGATAGGCCGCCGCGATGCGCGCGCGGGTATCAGGATCTCCCAGTACCCGATCGAGCCAGTCATATACCGCATTTAGGATCGCAGAGTCTTCCGGCTCCTCCGGAGCGGGGTCGGAGGAGAGGGTGACCACCCCGCCATCCGCCAGCACTACCCGCGCCTCCGGCACATGCTCGCGCGTACTGCCCACCGTGATGCTGGTGCTCCCACAGCTGTTGTTGCCGAACATCCCGCCGAGGGTGCAGCGATTGGCCGTGCTCGTATTGGGACCGAACCAGCAGCCGTGCTCCTTAAGCGCCGCGTTGAGCTGGTCGCGGATGACGCCGGGCTCCACGATGGCGTAGCCCTCCGCGGCGTTTATCTCGACGATCCGCCGCATATGCCGGCTGACGTCCACTACGAGGCCACTCCCGACGGCCTGGCCGGCGAGGCTCGTCCCCCCCGCCCGCGGCGTGATGGCCAGCCGGTGGGTGCGGGCGAAGTTGACGCAGGCCACGACGTCCTCCTCCGTTCTGGGAAAGGCCACGGCCCGGGGCAGCTCGCGGTATACGCTCGCGTCGGTGGCGTAGAGAATACGGTGGAGGTCCCCGGTTTCCAGCTCACCGTCCAGGTGGTCGGCCAGTTCCGACCAGGGGAGGGGGGGCAGATTCGACATAGCGTGCAAGTTAATTCTCCGGTCCCGGAGCACCGGCAGGCTGCATCAGTGGGCCAATAAAAAGATCACCATTTCACTGAGCAGGATCAGGAAACTGGCAATGAAGAATTTGATGGAGGCACTGACGTTCTTGAACTTGGCCGAGGCGATCTTAGCATTGATGTATATTTGGGCGGCCAGGTCGTCGTCAAGCCCCCGCGGGGAATCCAGCACCTGGTGGCTGTATTCGCGAAAGGCCTGCAGGTCCTCACTCTTTTCCACGATGGATCCGAAAAAGATAATGGACCGGTTGTCGTGAGCGATCACCCGCGGACTGATGCTCCGGAAGCCATAAAAGATGGCGATCAGCGAGGAGATGCCCGACAAACTGGTCAGGGAGATGAGCATCCAGGAGCCGCTGATGACCTCGAGAATGTCCAGCATCTTCGTGAACGCTACGGTGATCAGGATGCCGTAGATGGTGAGGATGCCCGTGGCCTTGGCGTCGGAATAGCGGATCCATTCCAGGTTTGCTTCCAGAATGCGCCAGTAGTTTTCTGTTTTTTCGTCCATAGTAGCCTTGCCTCTCACTTCTCAAGTACGTACATTTTTTGCTGATCCCGGGCCTTGGTACCGATCTTGTTTGGTCCCTCCGCGGAAAATAACCGGGGGACAGCGGCGGTACCCCGACAAACGGGGGTTGGTTGCTCCCGCCAAGTGCCAGAAAAGCGGGAAATTCGCGGCAGCCCCGCACCGCCGCGCTTGAACTTGTCCCCATTACGCGGACAGCAAATCTATTCTATGTACATCATTGGCAACATCCTGGTCAGCGACGACGTCACCGACGAGCAGTTCGCCTGCAACCTCACCGCCTGCAAGGGCGCCTGCTGCTGGGAGGGCGACTTCGGCGCACCGCTGGAAGACGCGGAACTCCCCATCCTGGAACGCATCTACCCCGCCGTGGCGCCCCACCTCACCGAGGCGGGCCGCGCGGCGATTGCGGAGCAGGGCACCTACACCAAAAACGGCGACGGCCACGATACCCCCCTCATCGACGGCGGCGCCTGCGCCTACATGACCCTCGACGGCACCGGCACGGCCCAGTGCGGCATCGAACAGGCTTATAACGCCGGCGACATAGACTGGAAGAAGCCCATCAGCTGCCACCTCTACCCCATCCGCATCTACACCAATCCCCACACCGGCTTCGAGGCGCTCAACTACGACGTGTGGGACATCTGCTCCGCCGCCTGCTCCCGCGGGGAACGCGAACAGATCGCCATCTATGAGTTCGTGAAGCCGGCGCTGATCCGGAAATACGGCGAAGCGTGGTATGCTGAATTGGAGGCTGCCGTTCAGCGTGGATAAGGTTCACCTCAGAGGACGCAGCGGGCTAAGCTTCGTGGTGAACTGCCTACTACTCCGCGGGAGCTGCCACCACCTTCAGATCCACCAGAAAGCGCGAATCATCGATCCGCACGTCCTCGGGCAGTAGATCCGTACCCAGCGGCTGCCAGTCGCCGCGGGCGTTCAGGCGCACCGCCTCCTTGCGGATGAACACGCCCAGGGGCAGGACCAAATCGGGGACGTCGGCCTGCAGGCGGTACTCTACCTGGTCGCCGTTTTGCCGGACTTCCAGTACCGGTACGTCCGGGTGCTTCAGGTACTGATCGAAGAAGGGTTGCAACTTGATCTCGGTATACTGGCTGAAGTAGTCGATCACCTCCTGGGTACTCACGATACTGCGGGCGTGGTCCTGGTAAAAGCTACGCAGCATCCCAAAAAACAGCGGATCGTCGTTCAGCACCCCGCGCAGGGTGTGCAACATCCAGGCGCCCTTGTAGTAGTGGTCGGAGGAGGCGAAGTCGGTAAAATTTACGCCCGGCGGCCCCAGGATCGGCTCCTTATCGGTAATAAATCGCCGCTGGGTCATCAGGTACCGCCGCGCATCGGCCGGCCCCATGTGGTATTCCACGTAGAGGGCCTCGAGGTAGGTGGTGAAGGACTCATGAATCCACATTTCCGCGTGGTCGGCGACGCTGATGGAGTTGCCGAAGTACTCGTGGCCGGATTCGTGGACGATGATGTAGTCCCAGTCCATATCCTCGGGAATCAGACCGCCCAGGTAGCCGCGCATGTAGCGGTTGCCGTAGGCGATGCCACTCTGGTGCTCCATGCCCAGGTAGGGGGTCTCGATCAGGGCGTAGCCGTCGTTCCAGAAGGGGTACTTGCCGAGGTAGTGCTCGTAGGCCTCCAGCATGGCCGGCACCTCCTTAAACTGCTTCCGGGCCCGGTCCAGGTTATAGTCCATAACGTAGTAGTCCAGCGCCAGTTCCTCCCCGTCGAAACTGCGGTAGGTGTCGTCGAAGTGCACGTAATTGCCGATGTTGATCGATACGTCGTAGTTGTTGATGGGGTAGCTGACGAACCAGTCGAAGCGCCGCTTTCCGTGGTCCAGCTCGACTTCTTCCCGCAGGTTACCGTTGCTGGCGACCACCAGCCGCTGCGGCACCGTGATGCTGATGAGCATCGAGTCGGGCTCGTCACTCAGGTGATCCTTGTTGGGCCACCACAGGCTCGCGCCGTCTCCCTCGCAGGCCACGCCTACCCAGTAGCGGTTTTTCTGGTCGAGGCCCCACACGAAGCCGCCGTCCCAGGGTGCGTTCCGGGCCACCGTGGGCTTTCCGCCGTAGCGGATGGTCATGCGGTGGCGGCTGCCGGTGTCGACCGGGTGCGGCAGTTCCACGAACACGGCATTGCCGTTTCGCGTGAAGCGCAGGTCCTGCCCCTCCTGTTCGATGCCGTCGATCTGCAGGTTCTCATAGAGGTCGAGTTGCAGCATGGGCAGCTGGCCGGTGATGGTGTAGTCCATGTCCACCCAACCCTCGATCACCTCATCGCGGGGGTCGACCTCCAGGTGCAGTTCGTAGTAGGTCACGTCGTAGTTGGCCCGGGCGCTTCCCAGGGTACCCCGCAGGGTATCGGCCTCCGTAAAGGTGTGCCCGCGGAAGTAGTCTACCCCCTGGGCGTGGACGCAGGTGGACAGGAAAACGGCAAGGAGCAGGGCAATCTGGTAGCGAAGCATACGCAAAGAACGTCTTTCTGCGATTGGGGATGAAGCCCGCGGCCGGGTTTAAAGTTTCATTAGTATCCTTCCGTACGCTACCGTGCCGCAGCGATCCCGGGCTAGGTCTCGTCGACGGCAAACAGCACGTTCCGCACCACCGACCGCGAATCCGCCGAACCGCCCAGCGAGCCCGACAGTACCCCGACAGCCGCCAGAAATGCCGCCAGCCGCATGTGAGCCGCGACGGAGGAGCCATCCTGATCGGAGGTCCACGTACGCATCAGCGGATCGGGGAACACGAACACGACCACCCCGTACATCAGTACCCCAAACAGGAGGAACAGGCAGAGGAGGGTGAGCACCAGGGCCAGGTAGGTGGCCCCTGCCGTGACCACCGAGCTCTCGGACGTCTGCCCCCGGCGCGTAGAGATGAGGCGAAAGGAAAAGGCCCGGTAGAGCACGAAGGTCGCCGCCAGAAAGCTGGAGAACACGAATACCGCCAGCTGTCCGTAGGAAACGGAAGCCGCGAAATCCCACGTCTCCCCCCCGAAGATCAGCACGACGATCACCGACAGGGCCGTAGCGATCATGGTCGGCAGCTTGGTGGCGATGCGGAGCGGATTGGCGCGGATGGCGCCGCGAACGATGCGGGGGAGATTGCCGACGGTATACCGCACCACAAAGGCGAGTTTACTGCCCTCCGAATACCGGTCGTTGGCTTCCCGCGGCAGGTTCTCTGCCATCTGCCGGAGCTGCCGGTCCGTGAACTGCTGCATGGCATCCAGGTCGTCCGGCACCTGGACCCGGGCCAGGTAGTTCGTCGGCGCGGTCACGTACTTCAGGTTCAGCAGCCGCCCGAAACAGTGCAGCATGAGGGTGATCAACCGGTCCCTGCCCAATTCCTCGTGGGGGAGCGTATCCTGACCGTAGGCGATCAGTCGACGCGTCGAGATGACGGCTACGTTGGTCAGCTGGGAGGGCAGGGCGAGCAGGTAGGACATGGAAGCGGCGGCAATCTCGACGTCCGTGATGATGAGCAGGAAGGCCAGTTGGCGTTCGGTCTTCTCGTTGATGCCGATCTGCACGAAGTCCAGGGCCCGGTAGCCGTTCTCGTCGGGCGTGAGGCCCGGACCCGCAAAGGAAAACGACTCGACCCGAATCCGTAACTCCTGCTGGATAATCCGACTAAACCCGGCCGCGGCGGCCGCGGTGAGTGCGGCCAGCGCGCCGCCGTCTTCCTTGCCCGCGACTTCGAGCTTCATGATTCCAACGGCGATAGTTCTTTCGGTCATGCGTAGGGTTTGCGGCCGGTGTGGCGGCCTTAATGTAAGCAGCCCGGCACGCCATACCTCCGCTGCAACACGCGCCACGAAGGCAATTTAGGCCGGAAAAACCTGGCGGGCAGCGACGCGCTCCAGGAAGTTGCCCAGCAGGCGGTTGAACTCCCGGGGCCGTTCCATCATGGGAGCGTGGGCGCACTTATCGATGAAGTGCAACTCGGAATCCTGAATGAGCTCGTTGAACTGCTCGCCGACGAAGGGAGGCGTGATGGAATCCTGCCTGCCCCACACCAGCAGCGTAGGGGCCAGAATGTGGTGGAGCTTATGGGCGAGGTTGTGGCGGACGGCGGACTTGGCCGTCATCACGATACGGATGCCCTTGCTGCGGTCGTTGACGGTGTCGTAGACCTCATCCACCAGTTCCTTGCTGGAGGTCGCGGGATCGTAGAACGTACTCTCCACCTTTTTCTTGATGAACTCGTAATTGCCGCGCGGGGGGAAGCTGTTGCCCATCGCACTTTCGAAGAGGCCGCTGCTGCCGGTCAGGGTGATGGAGGCGATACGGTCGGGGTGATCGAGGGCGTAAAGAATGGCTACGTGGCCCCCGAGGCTGTTGCCCATGAGGTGTACGTATTCAAATCCCTTGTGCACGACAAAATCCGCCAAGTGGTCGACCAGTCCGGCCAGGGAAACCATGCGCAGGGGAAGGCTCATCATGGGTAAGGTCGGCACGAGGACGTTGAAGCGACCCCTGAACGCTTCGATCTGGGCGCCGAAATTACTCAGTCCGCCAAAGAGCCCGTGCAGCAGGAGCAGGGGTTCGCCCGGCCCACCCGTCTCGAGGTAGTCGAACTTGCCGTCCTTCTTGATCTTCAAATCCATGAGGCGAAAAATACAATTTAGGTCCAACTATCGGCAGACTTTATTTGAACGGTACCGGGCTCTGCTTAGTTTGCTAGGTAAACCTCCCGGCCATTACCACCCTTACCCTCCTCCACTATTCCGGCTTCCGCAACCGCGTCTGGGCGCTCTCCCAGATGCAGTTGACCCACTCGCGGCTGGTCGGCGTGCCCGGGCTTTCTTTCAGCCGGCTGATGGGCAGCGGCGGCGGCAACGGCTTCAGCCTGGCCCCCAACTGGGGGGTATTTGCCTGGCTGGGCCAGTGGACGGACGCGGCCTCCGCCGACCGCTTCTTTCGGGAAGACCCCTGGTTCGCCGAAGTCGTCGGTCATACCGACCGCCGCATCACTTTCCGCCTGGAGGCCACGATGACCCACGGGGAATGGGGGGGCAGCAATCCGTTTACCCCCCGCCCTGACCGGTACGATCCCACGGCCCCGGTCGCGGTGATTACCCGGGCCACGATCCATGCGCGGAAGTTGCCGGACTTCTGGCGGTACGTCCCCGGCACCAGCGCCTCCGTCCAGGACCATCCCGCCCGCTTGCTCAGCCTTGGCATCGGCGAATATCCCGTATTCATGCAGGCGACCTTCAGCCTTTGGGCCAGCGGCGCGGCCATGACCGCCTTCGCGTATTCCGGGGAGCGCCACCGGGAGGTGGTGCGGCTTACGCGGGAACGCGGCTGGTATAAGGAGGAAATGTTTACGCGCTTCCGCCTTCTGGGGGTCGAGGGTGCATGGCCGGGACTCGATTTGTCCGCCGTCCTACCAACCAGGGCACCGGCGGCCCCGCCCGGGAAAGCCTAGTGTTAAAGTTCGGGTGGTGTAAACTTCTTGGGGTACCTTATGTGGGCTAAACCGAACGCTCCCCGCTCCGTAGTCATGCCACAGTACTCCTGGAACATTACCGGCCACCAAGGCAACAGCTACAAGCTGGGGCTTTTTCACGGGGACAAGACGCAGCACGTCGTCCTGCACTGCAATGACAAGGTGGTCCAGATCGACTTCGAGGTCCGCGAATCCAAAACGTATACGGTCTTTCTCGACCAGGAGCTCTGTGAGGTCAGCATCGACCACACCGGCGGCAACCACTACAGGTACGGCTGCCGCATCAATCACGAGGCCCAGACCCCCCTGAACAAGCTACGGAAATCCCACCGCGCCCGACAAAGCCGGATGGAAAAGACCCGCCTCATCGTTGCCAGTTGCGTCATCCTGCTCGTGGTGTTTTTCCTGATCGGCAGCGCCCTTTCCTGATTTCCGCAAGAAGCGGATTGCCGGCGCCCCGGTCTGTCCCCACCTTTGTGGCATGCACCAAGCCGATCCTTACCCCACCATCGCCCGCGCCATCCGCTACCTGCGCGACCACCAGTCCGGGCAACCCGACCTCGCGGCGGTTGCCGCCCACGTCCACCTGAGTAAGTTTCACTTTCAGCGCCTCTTCACCGCCTGGGCGGGGGTGTCTCCCAAGGCGTACCTCCAGCACCTCACCCTCGAGCGGGCAAAGGAGGCGCTCCGCGCGGGACGCAGCACCCTGGCGGCCGCTTACGCCAGTGGGCTCTCGGGCAACAGCCCGCTGCACGCGCACTTTGTCAAGGTGGAAGGCTGTACGCCCGGCGAATTCCGGCAGCGGGGGGCGGGCCTCAACCTGCAGCATGCTACCATTTCTACTCCCTTCGGGGATGCAATGGTGGCGGAGACCGACCGGGGCATCTGCAGCCTCAGCTTTCTGACGGAGGGTGCCGACCCCCTGGCGGTCCTGCGCACGGCTTTTCCGGAGGCCCGGCTGAGTGCTCAGTTTGGTCCCCACTCGGCCCGGGTGGTGGCCTACTTTCAGGACTGGAAAACTCCCACAATTCCCATTGGCCTCGATCTGCGGGGCACCCCCTTTCAATTGCAGGTCTGGCGGGCGTTGCTGGCTATTCCCGGCGGGGAAGCGGTGGCGTACGGCGATCTGGCGGCTGCCATCGGGAAGCCGGCAGCGAGCCGCGCGGTCGGTACGGCGGTGGGAAAGAATCCGATCGCTTACCTCATTCCCTGCCACCGGGTACTGCGGGGAGACGGACAGCCGGGCGGCTATCGCTGGGATCCGGAGCGCAAAGCGGTGATCAACGGCTGGGAGGCGGCCCGCCGGTAATTAGACGCGTACGACCCGCACAATGCCCGTGCCCTCGATGCTCGCGTAGATGTAACCGTCGGGGCCCATGCGCACGTCACGCAGGCGGCCGATGTTCTTGATGATCTCCTGCTGGCCGGTCACTTCCTTGCCGTCGAGGTGGACGAGCTTCAGGTAGCTGAACTTCAGGCTGCCGACCAGCAGGTCGCCCTCCCAACCAGGATAGGTATCACCGGTAATGAAGGCCATGCCGCTGGGGGCGATGCTGGGCACCCAATAGTGCAGGGGCTGTTCCATGCCCTCCTGGGCCACCTCCTGGGTGATCTGGGTACCGTCATAGTTGATGCCGTAGGTAATCACGGGCCAGCCGTAATTCTTGCCGGCCTCAATGAGGTTGACCTCATCGCCGCCGCGGGGACCGTGCTCGTTCTCCCAGATCTCGCCGGTGTTCGGGTTGACAACCAGGCCCTGGGGGTTGCGGTGGCCGTAGGAGTAGATGGCCGTTTTCGCTCCGGCTTCACCCACGAAGGGGTTGTCGTCCGGGATTTCTCCGTCGGCCGTAATGCGGTAGATCTTACCGCCGTCGCGGGTGATGTCCTGGGGGTTCTCCTCGCGGTTTCCGCGCTCGCCCATCGAAAAGTAGAGGTAACCGTCGTTCGGTCCCCACACCATACGGCTTCCGTAATGCTGCCCCTTGTCGGTGGCGGGGCCGCCGTCGTACAGGGAGGTAAAGTTTTCGAGTTGCGTCGCGTCGTCGCTGAGGCGACCGCGGCCTACCGAGGTGAATCCTTTCTCCCCTCCCTCCTCGGACCGGCTGTAAGAGAGGTAGACGTAGCGGTTGGTGGCGAAGTCCTGGTCCAGCAGCACGTCCAGCAGTCCGCCCTGCCCGACGGTGCGCACCTCCGGGGTGCCGGAAATAACGGTGGAGGTTTTCCCGTCAATCAGGAGCAACTGCCCGTCCTTGACCGTCGCCAGCATCCGCCCGTCCGGCAACCAGGTGAATCCCCAGAGGACATCCTCGAAGGGAAAGGCCGTTTCCGCCTTCACGCCCGCCGCGGTAAGCATCAATTCCGCCTCGCCGTCCGCGGCCCGGTCGGGCGCTTCGGTGGTGGTATTGGAAGCGTCGCCGCAGGCGGTGAAGAGGCCGGCGAGCAGGAGGAGGGTTTCGTAGCGCATTTCGCAAAGATAGTGTAGGGACACAGGACACGGCGCAGCGGTCCTGTATCGGCGCAGCCGCGGTCCTGTATCCTAACTACGGTTTCTTGACCGACTCCGTCTTAGCGAAGTCACCGGCGCGAAGGAGGACCATCTTATCCACGTCGATGTACTTCTTGATGGCGGCGTTGATCTGGGCGGGGGTAAGGGCCATCATCTGGTCTTCGAGTTGCTTATCCCACTGCATGCTGCGGTCGAGGTAGGCATTATCGCCGAGTTCGCCGGCCATGCTGCGGTCCTGGGCGCGGCTCACGGCGGCATTTTGCTTCCAGCCGCTCTTGGCGGCGGCGATCTCTTCAGCGGTGAAGCCTTCGCTGCGGGCCCTGTCGATCTCCTCCCGGAAGGCTTTTTCGAGGGCTTCGCGGTTTTCGGGGTTGTAGATGGCGTACGACATGAAGGTGCCGACGTCGTCCAGGGGGCTGGCCGAGAACTGGCTGCCGACGCCGTAGCTAAGGCCGTCCTGCTGGCGGATGCGGGTGGCGAGGCGGCTGTTGAGGAAGCCACCGCCGAGCATGTAGTTGCCCATAACGAGGGCGGGATAATCGGGGTTTTCATCCTTGATCGGCAGGGTCTGCACGGCCACGAACCAGGCGTTGGCCTTATCGGGGGTTTCCATCTTCACCATATCCGGCTTGACGGCTCTGAATTCGCGGGCGATGCGCTCGTAGTTGGTCGGGCTCGTCCAGTCGCCGAAGTTGCGGGTAAGGGCTTCCTTGACGGCCTCGACGTCCATGTCACCGCTGGCGGAGAAGATCAGGTTACCCCCGCCGTAAACGTCTTCGTAGTACTGCTTGACCTCGGCGAGTTGGAGATCCTTGAGGGCGGCTACTTCCTCGTCGAAGGTCATGACGTAGAAGGGGTGATCCTTCGGGTAGTCGTTCATGCGGCGTTGCATCTCGGTAAAGACGATGGCCTGGGGGTCGCTGCGGCTCTCTTCGATGCCGGCGAGGTCCTCCTTGATCATCTTGTCGAACTCGGACTGGGGGAAACTGGGGTGGCGCAGCACCTCCCCGAGGAAATCGATCACGGCGGGCAGGCTCTCGTTCTCGGTTTCGATGCTGGCGTAGGCGCCGTTGGCGTCGCCGCCTACGCTTACGCGGGCCTTGAGTTCGTCGAGTTTGTCCTGGATCTGCTGGCGGGTGTACTTTTCGGAGCCCATCATCAGCATGCTGCCGGCCTTATCGCCGGCCATCGACTTGCCTTTCAGCGCGTCGAGGTTACCGAAGCGAAGCCGCAGCTGGGCGTTGACGCTGTTGCCGCGGGTTTCCTTGGGCAGCAGGGCGTACTCGATGTTGTCGCCGAGGGTACCGGTAACGGAGCGGCTGTCGATGTTGTCGTAAGCGGGGTCGAATTCCTCTCCCTCGGCAATGGCTTCGCGGCCGGCGTAGCCCTGGGTCATGGCGGTCAGGTCACTCACCTCGGGGATATCGGAACGGTCGGGCTGGGCGACGGGGTAAAAGCGACCGATCGTGCGGTTCTGGGGCTTGAAGTACTTCTCGGCTACGCGGACTACGTCGGCCACGGTCACCTGCTCCACGCGGTCGCGGAAGATGAAGCCGAGGCGCCAGTCGCCCTGGGCGATGTACTCACTCAGGGTAAGGCCGACGCGGTTGGCGTCGCGCTGGGCGATCTCGAAGTTCTTGAGGATGCCGTCCTTGGCGCGCTTTACCTCCTCCTCGGTAGGGGGATTTTGGGCCAGGCTGTCGAGGGTATTCTTCAGCTTGGTTTCTACCTCCATCAGGTCATTCTCCTTCAGCACGTTGGCGTTGAAGAAGGCGAAGCCGGGCTCGGCCAGGGCGGGCGAGAAGCCGAAGATGGAACTGGCGTTTCCGTTCTCCACCAGGGCGGTGTAGAGGCGGCCGCCGGGCTCGTCGGTCAGTACGTCCATCAAAACGGCAATGGCGGGATAGTCCGCCTGGGGACCGGCGGGAACGTGGTAGGCAGCCTGCACCACCTGCACGTCACCTACGCGCTTTAGCTCTACGAAGCGTTCGCCATCCTGGACGGGCTCGCGGGTGTAGGTAGGATACAGTTCGCGCTCGGGGCGGGGGATCTCCCCGAATTTCTCCTGTACCAGTTCCAGCGTGGTTTCGGGATCGAACTTGCCGGCGACTACCAGTACCGCATTGTCCGGCTGGTAGTACTTCCGGTAGAAGCCCTGGAGGCGCTCGATGGGCACGTTCTCCAGGTCGGCCTTGGAGCCGATAGTCGACTTCCCGTAGTTGTGCCAGAGGTAGGAGGTGCTCAGCACCCGCTCCATGAGCACGCCGCCGGGGTCGTTCTCCCCGCTTTCAAATTCATTGCGGACGACCGTCATCTCGCTGTCGAGGTCCTTCTTGGCAATGTAGGAGTTGACCATGCGGTCGGCCTCCATGTCCAGCGCCCAGTCAAGGTTCTCGTCGGTGGCGGAAAAGGTCTCGAAGTAGTTGGTGCGATCGTACCAGGTGGTACCGTTCGGGCGGGCGCCGTGCTCGGTCAGCTCCTGGGGGATATTGGGGTGACCGGGGGTCCCCTTAAAGACGAGGTGCTCCAGCAGGTGGGCCATACCCGTTTCCCCGTACGCCTCGTGGCGGGAACCGACCTTATAGGTCATGTTGACGGTAATGGTGGGTACCGACTGGTCGGGAAAGAGCAGCACGGTCAGCCCGTTGTCGAGCTGGTATTCGGTGATGCCTTCGACGGAGGTCACCGGTTCGGGTGCTTCCTGGGCGGTCAGGATTCCGGTACAGAGCAGCAGGCTCAAGGTAATTATTCGATACATGAGGGGATGGTTAGCTGGTGGTTAGCATAGGGAAGGGGAAGATAAGCCTTGCCCTTCCCATTCCGTCCCTCCGAATAGATGAACGTCGCCTGGAACCTGACGTACGGAGGGAATGGAGGCCACGAGCTGCGGCAGACATCGGATGAGGCCTCGTGCCTCGGCACGCATCCGATGTCGCCGCGCCTCTACCGCGAGCAACGCGAGCCCTACCCCAGCGCGAAGCCCGTCTAATACGCGCGGTCAGCGCTCCCCTCCATGTAATTCACGAACGCCTTATTCACCACCCGGAAGCCCCCCGGCGTAGGATAATTGCCGCTGAAGTACCAGTCGCCGTTGTTGTTGGGGCAGGACTTACGGAGGTCCTCGATCGTCTGGTAGATTACGTCGATCTTCGGTTTGGTGCCCTTGGGGGTCATGATCTGGGCGATCTTCTTGCTGACGTCCTCGTATTTGAACTCGTCGTAGAGCTCCTTGACCACGTTTTTCTGCTTATGGTCGGGTTTGTCGAGTTCCTTCTTGGCCTTGCGGTAGACTTCCTTCATCCGCTTCTTCTTGCCCTTTTCCTCCATCAGCGCTTCCATGGCCTTGAAGGCGACGAACTCGCCCATTTTCGACATGTCGATGCCGTAGCAGTCGGGGTAGCGAATCTGGGGGGCCGAAGAGACGATGATGATGCGCTTGGGCCGCAGGCGGCTGGCCATCTTGATGATAGAGTCGCGCATGGTGGTGCCGCGCACGATGCTGTCGTCGAGGAGCACCAGGGTATCGATCTCGTCGCGCACGATGCCGTAGGTGACGTCGTAGACGTGGCTGACCATGTCGTCGCGGCTGGTCGTATCGGCGATGAAGGTGCGGGTCTTGCCGTCCTTGACGATGATCTTCTCGTTGCGCACCTTGGTCTTGAGCACCTTGCCGAAGCCGTTCTTGCCGTCCTTCTCGCGGCGTTTCATCTCCTTCTTGCGCCAGTGGCGGAGCTCATCCTCGAGGCCCTCGATCATGCCCTGGAAGGCGGTCTCGGCGGTGTTGGGCACGTAGCTGAAGACGGTGTTGTCGAAGTCGTACTTCACGGCCTTGGCGATGGAGGGCGCCAGGCGGCGGCCGAGCTCCTTGCGCTCGAGGTAGATGTCTCGGTCGTTGCCCCGGCTGAAGTAGATGCGCTCGAAGGAGCAGGCGGCGCGGGGAGACTCCCTGATGAAGCGCTCCATGCTGGTCTTGCCGCTCTTCTTGATGATGAGGGCGTGGCCGGGCTCTACTTCCTTGATGGACTTGAAGGGCACGTCGAAGACCGTCTGCAGGGCCGGCCGCTCGGAGGCGACGGCGACGAACTCCTCGTCCTCGAAGTAGAAGGCGGGGCGGATCCCGTTGGGGTCCCGCATCACGAAGGCGTCGCCGTGGCCGATCATGCCGCCCATGACGTAGCCACCGTCGAATTTCTTACTGGCCCGCTTCAGCAGCCGCTGCACGTCGAGCTCCTCGGCGATGATGTCGTTGATCTCGATGTTGGAGTGGCCGTCGGGCTTGTGCCAGGTGTGGATGCGCTGCACCTCGTCGTCGAGGAAGTGGCCGATCTTTTCGAGCACGGTCACGGTGTCGGATTTCTCCTTGGGGTACTGCCCGAGGTCTACCAGCTCCTGGAAGAGCTCGTTGACGTTGGTCAGGTTGAAGTTACCGGCAATGATGAGGCAGCGCGTCTTCCAGTTGCTCTGCCGCAGAAAAGGGTGGCAGGTCTCGATGGCGTTGGTGGAGTGGGTGCCGTAGCGGAGGTGGCCCATCATCACTTCCCCGGTGTAGGGCAGGTTCTCCTTGAGCCACTGGCCGTTGGAGAGTTGCTTGGGCGTCAGCTCGTCGAAGCGGCGGTACACCCCGGCCCAGAGGTCGTCGAGGTAGTTGCTGGCGTTCGAGCGCTTGCGGCTGATGAATTTTTGTCCCGGGGGGTGATCGAGCTTGATGGTCGCCATGCCTGCCCCGTCCTGCCCGCGGTTGCGCATCTTGCGCATCAGGAGCTGCAGGCACTTCAGGCCATGCAGGGGCGTTCCGTACTTTTTGTTGTAGTAATCCAGTGGCTTCTTAAGGCGGATCATTGCTAATCCGCACTCGTGGTGGATGGCTTCACTCATGTCAGGGCACCCTTTTTGGGGAGGGGCAAAGGTACGGCTTATTGCGGGGGAAGGGACCCCGCAATAAGCTACGGCGGGCCCGCAGGTGCAAGGTCAACGGGAATTAGCCCGCCCCGAGGAGCCTCCGGTCGCCAGAAAAAGGAACGGGGTAGCAGGACGAAAGGCCTTACCTCCCGTAACAGCTTCTTCCACTTTTCCTGAACAACAAAAAATTCCTGACATGAAACCAGTTTACCCTTCTGTTCATTTGGCACGCTATTTGGTTGTCGCCCTCTTCACCCTGGGGATTCCCGGAGCGACCGCCCAGACCGTGGTGCTCGACCGGCCTGGGCGGC
Source organism: Chitinophagales bacterium (assembly GCA_038258275.1). GTDB lineage: Bacteria > Bacteroidota > Bacteroidia > Chitinophagales > Saprospiraceae > Neolewinella. The sequence continues at coordinate 23,482 of JBBSPZ010000004.1, forward strand.
GCCTATGCCCTTGAGATGCTGACCGGATTTCATGACGACCAATTGGCCCTGACGCTGAATTCGGAGCAGTTACCTTACATCAACCTGTCCTTCCTGCTGTCATCGGTTGACGCGCCCACCTGCGGCGGACCCTTTGGCGTGGATACCACCGTAATGGAGGTAAGCATCTACGATTCCCCGGAGGGCAGCTTTTCGTTCGGCTCCCCCGGCACCCTGCTGGCCAGCGATAGCCTCAGCGGAGACGGCCCCGGCGAAACCCCGTACACCCTCAACTGGGCCAGCGTTTCCACCAGCCTCGGCATCAGCGGATCCACCGACGGCAACATCACCGTGGTCTTCGATGCCCTCCGCAGCGGCTATCTGGCCTTCGACAACATTACCATCAATTCCTCGACCACCGCCACCATCCCGAATGAAGCCTCCGCACCGGCCCTCTATCCCAATCCCGTCGATCGGGAGCTGCGGATCGGACATACCCAGGCGGGCGGCCAGCTCCTGCCCTACAATGCCCTGGGACAACTCCTCCTCACCCAGCCCGCCCTCCCTCTGGAAACGCGGGTCCCGACGGAGCAGCTGGCTCCGGGCATGTACTACCTGAGCTACGTGGTGAACGCGCAGCGCCACCTCTACAAAGTCAGCAAGCACTGACGCGAACCGGAAGGGCAGCGTTAATTCAGCGCGGGGATACGCGGAAGGAGTAACTGCTTCCGTGGACGCCCGATCCCTCTCTGCCACACGAAGTGCAGACTACCGCCGACTGGTGATTTGTCGAGATTCCGGTGGCCGGTCGCTTTGAATTCGGTGCGGGCCGCTGGTCGCCCTATGTGAGGCCGGGCTCTCGCCCGCCTGTTACCTCACCACTTACGCGAAGCTATCCACCGACCTCGACTCCAACCAGGAAGTGGAGCGGAGCCGCGACATCAACATCCGTTCTTTTCACCTGATCGGCAGCTTTTCCGCTACCACCTCACGTCGCTGGGGGAAGGGCCCATCCGGGAACGGCTCTTTAGCACGGCCTCGAACTGGGGGTACGGCGGGCGTTGCGGTAGCGGCGCGCGACCTCCGGTCGCGGTGGTACAAACCCGAACGGAGCGCGGGAACCATGCCCGGTTCGCAGGGCTGCTGCATCAGTATTGTGGCAATCCGTGTCCCTCCGTGCCTAAGCGAAGCGCCTCCGTGCCGACGTGGTCGATTCGTGGTGAGCTTACCACACCGTCACTACCAATAAGCAACTCGAAGTGGTATTCAGCATATAATTCCGTAGCCACCTAGAGGTCGGGAGCCATATCCACTGCACCCGCTGCCCGGCCCGCTCCGGCTATTTAGAAAAATTGGCGAACGGCAGTTTCACATCTCCTGCCGCGTCGACCGCATGCCACCTTCGCCCACCCTTATGAGGTGGTCGACGGCATGATGCAGATGGACATGAGCGCCCAGCTGCGCGGCCTGCTCCGAAGCCGACTACCCCCACAACGCCTACCGCAACGGCACGATGTACGCCGCCTACACCGCCGCCGTATTTGCCCGGAAGTACAACCAGGCGCGGCACTACGGCGTGAATCTGCTGGGCGCGATCACCTGGGGCTTCGAGTTCGAGGAGCAGGCCTGGTACGCCGGCTTCCGCGATATAGCGACGAACAGCGTCGACAAGCCCGTGCTTAATACCTTCCGTATATTCGGCACGATGGACGGGACCCGCGTGGCGGTGGAACAGGAGTTCCTTAGTTACGATTACCGGATGATCCGCGACAGCAGCGTGAGAAACCCTGCACCCGACGTCAACGCCCTGGCTTCTAAGTCCGCTACTTCCGCCACCGTGCTGGTATGGAACTACCACGAGAACGAAGACCTGACGGTCCCCTACTCGCCGGTAAAGGTGGTGGTAAGTGGATTTTCGCAAGCTGGCAAAGTGCTCCTCCCCCACTACCGGATCGACCAGGGGCACAGCAATTCCCATACGGTCTGGAAGGAGATGGGGAGCTCCCGAAATCCTACCGCCGAGCAGATCAGCGTGTAGGAAAAAGCCGGTCAACTGGACCTTTACACCTCCCCCGAATGGATGGACGTGACGGAAGGCGCGCTAAGCGTAGACCTGCTACTCCAGCGACAGGGGATTTCCCTCCTTAAACTGGAGCAGTAACCGGGTATGCCTAGGCGGCCTTCATGAAGTGGCTGATCAGGCTGAAGAGCAGTAGGGCCACGAAGATGTAGAACAGGATCTTGGCGATACCGGCCACGGCCAGGGCGATTCCGGCGAAACCGAGGAAGCCGGCGATGAGAGCGAGTACGAGGAAAATGATGGCGTAGCGTAACATGGCGGGTGGATTATGTGAGTGAACGGGATCAGGGGCGGCGTGTCCGGTGCCCATGCATGGCAGAGCGAGCTGCGAATTCGCTCCTTCCCTGCCGTCAACGCGAGAATTGCCGTGCATGTTGGTTGGGGTGTATATTCGGCAATCCCAACCCGCGGTATTCCGGGGATAAACGCCAGCCATGCCATGGAAGTAGCCAGTTACCAATTTGACGCCACCCTCGGCGCGGTCGACCTCAACCTCCACCGCATCGAGGAGATCCTGCACACCCTCACGCCCGGTGAGGTAGACGTGATCCTCTTCCCCGAGCTGTGCGATACCGGCTACGCCATGGACGTGATCGTGGACCGGGCCGTCACCTGGGGCCCCGGTCACCTGGCCGGCATCCGGGCGCTGGCGGCGGAGAAGCGCGCGGCCGTTCTGCTGGGCTTGTCGGAGCGGGTCGAGGACCAGGTTTACAACACGGTAGCCGTGATCGACGCCACCGGGACGCTCATCCATAAGTATCGTAAAACCCATCTCGTCTCCATCCGTCCCATCGAGGAGCACCGCTACCTCACCGCCGGCGACGCGCTCGGCCTCTTCTCGCTCTCCGGCCTCCCCGCCGGGGTCATGACCTGCTACGAGCTCCGCTTCCCGGAAGTCGCCCGTACCCTCACGCTGCGCGGTGCCCGGATACTCTTCATCCCGGCCGCCTGGCCGCACGTGCGGGTCGACCACCTCCTGACCCTCCTCCGGGCCCGCGCGATCGAGAACCAGGTCTTCGTCATCTCCTCCTGCCGGGTAGGTACGGACGCCGGCACCCGCTTTTCGGGCCATAGCCTGATCATCGATCCCGACGGCACCATCCTGGCGCGGGGGCCGGAGGATGCGGAAGCCTTCCTTCGCGCCACCGTCGACCTGAGCGAGATCGACCGGTCGCGGGACCGGATCGGGGCGCTGGGGGAGCGGCGGCCGGGGCTGTATTTTTAGGCTGCGGAGACACTTCGCGCCTGCGGTAAGGCTATGGTGCGCGTATGCGGAATGCGGATGCGTTACTGTTGGTGCCAGCGACTACAGCACTGGGGCAAAGGAAAGCTTGCGGGGGAGCCAAAAATCCACTAGCCTTGTTGTCTACCTAGACAACTTAGATGCCCACCTTCTTCAGCTTTCATGGGATCAAGATTCAGTTGTTCCATAACGATCATGCCCCACCACATTTCCACGCGGTGTCAGCTGAGCATGAACCTCTGATGAACATTCACACCCTGGAAATAATGGAGGGACAAAAGTACACGGAGGCGTAGCATGAGTGGGGCCGATCTCCTAATTTGGGAAGCTCAAGCTACCCGAAAAAGGATTAGCTTCAGGAACGAGATGGATGCAGCCTCGTCAGGCAAAAAACCGCAGGGCACTAGCGGCGCGCAGATAAGTAAGCCCATTCCATTCAATCACTATGGAAAACCTGAATAAAAATATAGAAAACCATTACCTCAAAGCCGGGCTGTATGAGGACATAATCGCTCGTCTTCAGGAGCAGGGTATCGATTTGAACCACGTGACCCGATCAGACATAGCTGCCGTCGATGAATTTCATGTGCGAGGAGCAGCCGTTTCGAAAGAACTTGCCAACAGCATATCGCTAAACGGATCGTCCGTGCTGGATGTGGGCTGTGGGATCGGAGGTCCCTGTAGAATGCTGGCGGATGAATACAATTGCGTGACCACAGGTATTGACCTTAGCCATGATTTTGTGAGGATAGCCACCGAACTTTCTAAACTGGTACAGTTGGACGAGAAAACCACCTTCGTACAAGGGGATGCTACCCACCTTCCCTTCGAAGCTGCAACGTTTGATGTGGTCTGGTCGCAGCATGTTCAAATGAATATTCCGGATAAGCAAGCGTTCTATTCCGAGATCAGCCGGGTACTCAAAGGGGGCGGACATTTCCTTTATTACGATATCTTCCGAAAAGATGCCGGAGAAATCCATTACCCCATGCCCTGGGCGGATAACGCCGACCTCAGTTTTCTGTTCATGGAAGAAGAACTGGAAAACATACTCCATGACCTGGAACTCAGGAAGAAACAATCGACCAATCAAACCCCGGCAGGAATAGCATTTTTCGAGGCACTCGTCGATAGGTTGAAAAAATCCGGCCCTCCCAAAATGGGGCTGAACGTGCTGATGGGCGAAACTACCAAACCCAAAATAATGAACCTGCTGAGTCACTTGAAACGTGGCGAACTGGAACTCAAAAGTGGCGTGTACAGGAAATGAGGCGTTGTGATCGCTGGGTGTGAATGAGGCCGCTACCCAATTTGTCTCCTCCTCTCTTCCGTGGGTGGAGAGCGGGACCCCCCCCACCTGGGCAACTCCCTCAACCGCTACCCACCGCGGCCGGAGGCCACGAACCGGGCCAGCACCCGCGCGCCGCCGCCCCACACTTGCGTAGCTGCGGAAATTCTACCTTATAGCGTCAATCCCACCACCGATGAATAGTCTCCCATCTTTGCCCACCGTACTCCTGATTCTGGGCCTCTACCAGCCCGGCACCCACGCCTAGGTCACCTCCGCGGAGATCGACGCGGTCGTGCAGCGGGCCCTGGACAGCTTCGCGGTAGCGGGGGTGGCCGTCGCCGTGGTGAAGGACGGAAAGATCGTCCACGAGAAAGGCTACGGACTGCGGACGATCGAGGAATCTACTCCGGTCGACGCGCACACCAACTTCGGCATCGCCTCCAACTCGAAGGCCTTTACCACCACGGCGCTGGCCCTACTGGTGGAGGAGGGCAAACTGAAGTGGACCGACCACGTCGTCGACCACATTCCTGAATTCCGGATGTACAACGAGTACGTGACCCGGCACTTCAACATCCAGGACCTGCTGACTCACCGCTCCAGACTCGGACTGGGCGCCGGCGCAGGTGCCGTGGACGTGGGGAACTATACCGGTGAATACGAAGACCCCTGGTTCGGGAAAGTCGACATTACGGAACGGGACGGGGGCCTGTACTTCCGGTCGCAGCGGTCGCCGAAAGTTGCCGGACCAATGTCTTACTACGGCGCGAACACCTTCGTGGCCAAGTGGGAAAGCGAGAGCCTGGTCGACGCCGACGCCTTCGTTATGTTTAGCCTGGACGAAACCGGAAAAGCACAACGCATCCGGATGAAGGGCATCTCGCCGCTCATCGATTTCAGCTTTGATTTTCAGGACCTTGACCTGCAGCGAAAGGAATAATCCCAGCCCCATGCTATGGGGCAATTTTCCGATCCGCGACACCGTATCATTGCCGGCCGTTTCCGGCGTATCATTCGGGAACGGATATTTTTATAGCCCTGACCCCCATCATGAACTACCTGACCTTCCTCCTACTTTTTGTGGGCCTCTGCTCGTGCAGCAGCACCGCCAAGATCAGTGACCTGGTTGCGGAAAATACGCGCATCGAAGCTGCACCGACGCCCAACATCGTGGTTTCCAGCAACCTCACGCTCAAAGAAAGCCGCGTAGAAAAGATCGGGTCGAAATTCGTACCGGCCCTCCTGTACTGGGGGTGGCACAACGACCTCGAAATCCACCTCAGCTCCTCCTACGTGGAGCAGGTTTTTCAGCGGTCCCTGGTGGAGCGGCTCGACTCCACTGCCGAAACCAGCTATTCCTTTCGGATCAAAAAATTCCCCGAGCGCTTCGGATACGTCAACGACGGAAAGGTGATCATACTGGTCATCGCGTACACTACGTCCATGTCGGAAATGATCGGTCCGCTCGACGGGGAAGTGGTGGTGGAGTACACCGTCCGCGAGCGCAACGGTGCGGAAGCTACCGGCGAGCTTCGGTATGCGTCCGTCCTCGACCCCCGGGCCAATTATACCCAATCCACCAAGCGCTTCCTCGGCGAGTACTTTACCGCGCTGGAGAGTACGGTGGGTACCATTTCCGATGAATTGGTGGCTCAGATCAAGGGCCGCCGACCCAATCAAGGGTAGGCCACCACGGAACGCGCCACGCCGGCTCACGCCGGACTTCCCCAAATCCGGCATCCTGCCCGATCGGTGGACGGGGTTAGGCTGCCCCATAATTGTGCTAGCTTTGACCAGCCAAACCCCAATCCCTTGAACATCGCCATCGTAGGAAGCGGCATCATCGGCCTCGCTACCGCCAGAGAATTACTAGAGCGCGGCCACCGCGTCCGCATCTTCACCAAGGACCGGCTGGAGGACATCACCTCCAGCAAGGCCGCGGCTATCTGGCTGCCCTACCTGGCCCGGCCGGTCGACGACGTGAACCGCTGGTCGAAGGTTTCTTACGGCAAGTACCGCCAGCTTTGTCAGTCGCCGGAGACGGGGATCCGGGTGGTGGACATCACCGTGCTGGTGCGCGAGCAGGAGGTGTGGTGGAAGGACGCCGTGCCCGCCGAATACCTGCGGGCGGTGCCCGAAAACGAACTGCCGAAAGCCGCCCCCTACGGCTACCGGCTGGAGGCACCGCTGATCGAAACCCAGGTCTACCTCGTGTACTTGCAGCAGCAGGTGACCGACCGGGGCGGGGCGATCGAATACCGGGCGGTGGAAAACCTGGAAACTCTGCTCGGCGACCACGACCTGGTTGTCAATTGCTCCGGGCTCGGCGCGGTGGAGCTGGTCGGGGATACCTCGATGTATCCGGTCAAGGGACAGCTGCTGAAGGTGGAGAACCAGGCGGGCGTCACCCATACCATCGCCGACTTTGCCTTCGACGTGAAGGGGGAGCAACTGGCGTACATCATTCCCCGCCGGGATCACCTTATCCTGGGCGGCACGGCGATCCGGGGCGACTGGGATACCACGCCCGACCCGCTGCTGAGCCAGGGCATCTACGAACGGTGCAAGCGTATCTCCGGCAGCCTGCGGGACGCGGAGATCCAACGGGTGGAGGTCGGCCTGCGGCCCGGCCGGCCCGAGATCCGGGTGGAGCGGAATGGCAGCATACTTCACAACTACGGCCACGGCGGGGCGGGGTACACCGTTTGCTGGGGCTGCGCGCGGGACGTGGCCGACCTGGTCGGTTGAACCCGTACGCGTGAACATTTAACCCCAGCAAGACCTGCAAAGAGCGTATCCTTACCTCACCTAATTCCCGCCCCCATGGCCGCCTGCGAATTCCCCATCACCTTTCACCAGGAAGTCGAAGACCTGATCGAGCGCTTCCGGACGGCCATAATCGTTAAGCAGGGCACCTTTACCGGGGACGGTACCTCCGGCCGCTTTTCCATTCCCTCCTCCGTCGGCATGGTGGAAGGAACCTACACCGTGGAGGACAGCGTGTTCCACTTCAAACTCTACACCCAACCGACCGAGCTCACCTGCCACCGGATCGAAAATACCTTCCGCAGTCTGATCGGGATGCCGTCCGATACGTCGCTCGATTTCTGCTGAGTCCGCGTTTCCGGGCGACGCCGCACCCGCGTCCCCGCCCCTTCACCCGCTATGTTTCCCCCACCATGCAAGCCCTGACCCTCGCCCTCGACTGGACCCCCAACATCAACCACATCGGCTTTTTCGTTGCCCGGGAACAAGGCTTTTACCGGGAGCACGAGCTGGACGTGACGCTTTCCGACCCCTCCACGGATAACTACGCGACCACCCCGGCCAAGAAGGTGGAGCTAGGGGAGGCCGACCTGGCGCTCTGCCCGACGGAAAGCGTCATCAGCTACCAAACGAAGATCACGCCCTTCCCGATGATCGCCATCGCCGCCCTGCTGCAGGAAGACCTGAGCGCGATCGCCGTGAAGGGCGACGGCCCGATCGCCTCCCCCCGCGACCTGGACTGGAAGTGCTACGCCTCCTTCCGGGCCCGCTATGAGGATGCGATCGTGAAGCAGATGATCCGCAACGACGGCGGCAGCGGCAGCCTCCGGCTCGAGTACCCCGCCAAACTCGGCATCTGGGACACCCTGCGCGACGGCACCTACGACGCGACCTGGGTGTTCGAGAACTGGGAAGGCGTGGAGGCCGAAGTCCAGCACCTGGACCTCCGCTACTTCCGGCTAAAGGACTACGGCATCCCCTACTCCTACTCGCCGGTGATCGCGGGTAACGCCGATGCGATCCGGGGTAATGAGGACACTTACCGTAAGTTCCTGGCCGCCACGAAGCGGGGCTACCTGTTTACCGAGGAAAATCCGGGCGAGTCGGTGTCCATCCTGCAACGCTTCGTACCGGAGGCGGAGCAGCACATCCCGCTCAAACGCGCCCTGAGACGGACGGTGCCCTACTTCGGAAATCCCGACACCTGGGGCCGGATGGACGAGGACCGGGTGACCACCTTCCTCGACTGGTTACACGTGCACGGACTGGAGCCCGAGCGGCTTGCGGCCGGTGACGTGGTGACTAATGCATTGCTTGGATAAGCGACCGTCGGGAATTATCGTTTCGGTGGCTTAATTTGGCGTATGTCGACGCGCCTACTCCTCCTCCCCAGCCTGATTTTCACCCTCCTCGCTTACAGCTGTAACGAGGAGCCTTCCTCGACCACCGCGGACTTCGCGGAACTGGACGCCTACTACGATTCGCCCGGGGGCAGCGCCGACACCGCCGCCCTGGTGATGGACACCCTCTCCGGTCCGGCACTTACGCCCTCCCCCGCCTGCCTGGCCGTACTGCCGACCGGGGAAGTTTTTGTGGGCGTGGATAAGATGGGATCCCTCGGTAAGGATCCGGGGCAGGGCAGCATCGTCCGCCTGGTGGACGCCGATCACGACGGCACCTACGAGGCGCACACGGAATTCGCGAAGGTGGACAACCCCCGCGGCATCATGGCCGTGGGCGACCAGGTGTACGTGCTTCACACCAACTTCGAGCCGGGTGATAGCGTGGCCAGCGGGATGCAACTGGTGGTTTTTGAAGACGCGGACCAGGACGGGGTCGCCGACGGACCCGCCCGGCCCCTGATCGAAAACATCAGTTCCCCGGCTCCCCTGCAGGACCGCGGTACCGACCACGCCACCAACGGTATCCGCATGGGCATCGACGGGTGGATCTACATCGCGGTGGGCGACTTCGGCTTCCACGCGGCCACCGACCGCAGCGGCAAGAAGATGACCATGCTGGGCGGCGGCATTGTGCGGGTGCGGCCCGACGGCACCGAAATGGAGGTTTATACCCACGGCACGCGGAACATCTACGACGTGGCCATCGACCCCTTCATGAACGTCTATACCCGCGGCAATACCAACGACGGCGGCGGCTGGAACATCCGCTTTATCCACCACCTGCAGAGCGGCGAGCTGGGCTACCCCACCCTCTTCAAACACTTCACGGACGAGATCATCCCCGCCCTCATCGACGTCGGCGGCGGCTCCGGCGTCGGCAGCTACTTCCTGGACGACGACCGCTGGCCCGCCCGCTTCAACCACGTTCCCATGATGGGCGACTGGGGCCGCAACGAGCTCTACCTCCACCGGATCGATATGGATGGCCCTACGTTTACCCAGCAGGACGAGGAATTCATTGCCCTGCCCCAGATCACGGACGTCGACCTCGACGGCTCCGGCCGCATGTTCCTCTCCGCCTGGGACGGCGCCGGCTACCGGGGGAGTCCCGACAAGGGCTACGTGGTACGCGTAGTACCGGAAGACTGGAGCTACGCAGCCTTTCCCAACCTGAAAACCGCCTCCATGCAGGAACTGGGAGAACTGCTCAAGGCCCACAACTCGGTCGCCCGCTTCCACGCCCAGCAGGAACTGCTCACCCGACCCGAGGGGGAAGCCACCGACGCAGCCTGGGCCGTAGCCAATGACGCTGCCCTACCCCTCGAAGCCCGCGTAGCCGGGGTGTACACTTACGCCCAACTCACCTGCGGCAGCGGCGCGGACAAGCTCGTCGAACTCGCCGAACAGGACAACATGCGCGAGTTCGCCCTCCGCGCCCTGACCGACCGCAAGACCTGTCTGGAGGCCGTCCCCCTGCAGCCCTTCCTCGCCGCCGTACACGACGCCAATCCCCGGGTACAGGCCGCCGCCATCGTTGGACTGGGCCGCCTGGGCGATCCCGCCGCCGCCGAGACCCTGCTTGAGCTTACCGTACCCGCTTCCGCCCAAGCGCCCGAGGGAGAGGCCGAGGGTCCCCACGCCACGCCGAACTCCGCGATCATCCTGCCCCACCTGGCCGTCCGCGCCCTGGTCGAGCTCGATGCCGTGGACGCCGCGGTAAACGCCATCGGCAACCATCCTAAACTAGCCCTCTGGACCCTCCGCTACCTTCACGACACCGACGCCGTGGAGGGCCTGATCTCCGCTTACGAATCCGCCGACGATGCCGAAGTAAAAAATGAGATCCTCAGCACCCTCGCCCGCCTTTACCACCAGGAAGCTCCCTTCGCGGGCGACTGGTGGTGGAGTACGCGCCCGGATACCCACGGCCCCTACTACAAGGCCGTTACCTGGGAGGGCTCGGAGCGCATCAGGCACTTCCTGACGCAGCAGGCGGAAACCGCGGGTGCGGGGAGAGGCCCCTTCTTCGCTGCCCTGAACGAACGCAACCGCCTGGAGATCCCAGAGCTGGGCACCGTGGCCGAACAGCAGGTGGCGCGGGAATCCGGCGTAGACCTCAGGGCCATTACCCGCAAGGAGGGCGAGGTCGGCCAGGCTTCCATCGAGGACGTCATCCTGGCCATGGCCGACCTGGAGGGCAATCCGGCCCGGGGCAAGGAACTCTTCACCCAACAGGGCTGCGTCGCCTGTCACGCCGTCAGTAAGAGCGACGTGATGAAGGGTCCCTTCATGGGCCAGATCGGCTCCATCATGACCCGCGACCAGATCACCGAGTCCATCCTCAAGCCCAACGCCTCCATCTCCCAGGGCTTCGCCTCCTACCTCATCGAGACCACCGACGGCAACGCCTTGGTCGGTTTCGTCACCGCTGAATCCGCCGACGCCCTGACCCTCCGCGACATCGGCGGCAACAGCACCGACCTCAAAAAGCGCACCATCAAAAGCCGGGAGGAACTGGTCCAGTCCATGATGCCGGTAGGCCTGGTGAATTCCCTTTCGATGGAGGAGCTGGCTTCTTTGGTTACCTTTTTGGAGTTGCAGAAGTAGGTTTTTTTACCGCAGATTACGCGGATCGTTTTCGCAGATTAGGCGCAGATTTATTTTGTAGGCGGTTGCTTATCGAATGAGGGATTGAAGGAATGAGGACCCGCTACTAATGCCACGTCGGAGCGTACATATACCTTCTGCGGGGGACCAGCGCAGCTGTTCCAAAAAACCGCGTAGTCATATGCCCGGTGGGCAGCGGCGCAGCCAATCTGCGCGCGAGCGGAGCGAATCTGTTATAATCCGCGGTTAACCTTGCCACACAAAATCCACCTAAATGCACGGCCTACCCTACCTGCAACTCCTATTCCTACTCCCCTTCTCTGCGCCCTCCCACGCCCAGGAAGCCACCAATGGCTGGACGTCGACGGCACCCACATCGACTGCCACGGCGGTAACATCATCTACGTCGATTCGCTGAAGACCTATTTCTGGTACGCGAACGGAGGATCGGTCCCTTCGGCTTTGCAAAGGACGATACCACATCCTGATACGAGACGGATTGGGCGAACGGCAGGAAGTAATCGTGCAGTGAACAGGAGCGGGGCAATAGCTTGCCTAAAATCAACAAAAAAGCCCAAGTCAGCAGGGCTGACTTGGGCTTATGTTACTGTTATTATGGACATATCTAACATCTGCTCGTGTTGTCCCAGTGCGGAATAATCAATTCTCTATTTTCTCAAAAAAGATCTCTTTAGTTAGTCTATACAGCATCGCTGGCAGCGGATATTCATGCTCAGGGATATATAAAATCGTGTTTTGTAACTCAGTGTTTCTGAGTAAGGAAACTTCAATCCCGCTTCACTTCTTGTGTAAGAAGGGTATTTTGTTCTGAATCGACGGAAATCTGTTCTGAGCGTCCCTAATCCGGTGGATACTCATTGTCTTGAAGCTATCCTGGCCAGGAAGGTCAGGCTGTAGTCCACCTCGGTTATCCCTCTATCCGTTACCGGGATTCGCCAGTAGCTGCGCTGGTCGGGATGGCTCCGCACCCGCGGCCTCGCCTGCTGAATGACTGGATCGCATCAACTTTCATGCGGGTGATGCCGCTACTTGGCTTATATTTTTCAAAATTGACATTTTATAAGATCGACCATGTATTCCGCTTTCTCCGCCCCTTACTGCTTACGTGGCTGTTATCCCTGACCCTGACAGCCCAGGCTACCAATCCCGTGATTTACGCCGACGTGCCCGACCTGTCCATGATCCGCGTGGGCGACACCTACTACATGAGCAGTACGACGATACACATGAGTCCCGGCGTGCCCATCATGAAGTCGGAGGGCCTCACAAACTGGAAGCTGATCAGCTACGCCTACGATACCCTGGCCGACACCGACGAGCTCAGGCTCGAGGAGAGAAAGAACACCTACGGCCGCGGCTCCTGGGCCAGCTGCCTTAACTACCACGACGGCACCTTCTACGTCTAGACCTTCGCCCAGACGACGGGCAACACTCACGTCTATTCCACCCGCGACATCGAGCACGGGCCGTGAAAGGAGCAGACCTTCGCCCCGGCCTACCACAACCATACCATCTTTTTGACGACGCGGACGATCGGTCCCATCGGGACCGGATCGACCAAATTAGACGTCTCGGGCATGCGGAAAGGCGACATGGCAGGCCTGGGGCTGCTGCAGAAGAACTACGGGCTGGTGGGCGTCCGCGTTACCGGCGGCCGCAGGAAGCTGGTAATGGTCAACGCCACCGGCACGGCCGATACGGTAGCGACCGTCCCGCTGGGCCAGCAGACAGTCTATCTGAAGGCCACGACCGATTTCCGCGACCGGATATCCACATCACGGACACCGCCGACGCGGCCCTTGGGATGCAGGCCCGGCGGCGCTCGCTACGGGAAATTGCCGGACTGGTCTTCCACTAGCCTACCGTATTCTCCCTGAGTACCCAAGTCGTGAAACGGTGCTTCCTTCGTTACTGAGGCCCTATGGTATCCCCGCTCCACTCAGGACGGCACAAGATTTTGCCCTACCTACGGTCTGGCCCCGGTGGTATTTTCCGGCCGGCGGGTTGGACTATCCTGATGGGAAAGTAAATTTTACTGCACCCTTCGACCTCACGCACCCTGAACTACTTCCCCGGGCCCCGGTTCTGAATCCTAAACCAACGCACCATGCCCGCCAACACCATTACTGTAAATACCACCGTAGCCGCCCCCCTCCACGAAACCTGGCACTACTACACCGAAGCCGAGCACGTCATCAACTGGAACTTTGCTTCCAAGGATTGGCACTGTCCGGCCGCCATCAACGACCTCCGAGAGGGGGGCGAGTTCAAGATCACCATGGCGGCCAAGGACGGCAGCATGGAGTTCGACCTCGAGGGTATTTACGATGAGATCCGCCCCGAGACCCACATTGCTTACACCCTCCAGAACGGTCGCCACGTCACCGTCGATTTCACCGAGCAGGAGGGCAAGACCGGCGTCCAGGTTGCTTTCGACCCCGAGCAGGGACAGGAGCACCATCTCCAGCAGAAGGGCTGGCAGTCCATCCTGGACAACTTCCGCCAGTACGTCGCCCAGCAGTAAGAGGCGGTCTCCCCCGACAGCTATCGGGGCGGCGGACAAGTCGGTTTCTAGGTGGGTACGGTACTACTTGCTAAACGGCTTCCAGGGGATTTGCAGGGTCGCGATAGCTGGGTAATTTCAACCGCAGATCGACTGCGTCGCGCCCCGACTAAGTCGGTGCTTCGCTCTGGCACAGCGAGCCACGGATTGCCTACCTACACCACCGCTTGGGACATTACCCCTGCACTCAGCACTACACCGGGTAGGCCCCGGAGCGGGCTATCCATATCGTGCCTTACCCGGCCCCGGAGGGGACGTCCCGGGGGAGCGAGGCGGCGGAGAGCGGTATCGAAGATGCCGCGCGTAGTCCCTCGCGGTGTTGTTCGACAATTTGTAGGGTCATTCAACTGGTACAGCAATTTGTACTTGTACAAACCTACCGACTGCGACCATGCAACGCGCGGTAAGAGCGCGCAGTAAACGGAAAGACAACTTTTATTTACAAAGCACTTTATTCCAGTTGAAGCGTTAGCCTACCATGCAACCTTTCGTACCCCCCACCTCCATCGTACGGCAGATCTGGGGCAACGGCGACACCATTCTGTTCATTTTCGCTGGGGCCGCCGCTGAGTTCTCCGTCAACAAAGCCGTGGACTGGCTCTACTTCACCGGCCGGCTGCCCGCCGATCCGCTGGGACGGCTTTTCTCGACGGTCGACTACGCGCGCCGCATCGTCTTTTCCGACCGGGCCGGCGCGCACCGGGCCATCGACGCCATGGCGGAGATCCACGCGGTCGTAGAGGCGAAGCGCGGTAAGCGCATTCCTGACTGGGCGTACCGCGATGTGCTCTTCATGCTCATCGACTACTCCATTCGCTCCTTCGAAGTATTGGAGCGCGCGCTTTCGCTAGCCGAGAAGGAGGAGGTATTTACCGTTTTCTACCGGGTCGGCGACCGCATGGGGGTGCAGGGACTGCCCGAGACCTATCCCGACTGGGTGAACATGCGCCACGATCATCTCCAGGAGAACCTCGTGCACAGCCGGTACACCGACGACCTGTTCCGTCAGTACCGCAAACACCTCGGCGTGCTGCGCTATCTGGTATTGCGGGAAGCGCAGGCGCTGGTGATTCCGGCGCGGGTAGGCGAATTGCTGGGGTTGCGCCGCGTCAGCCTGCTCGTCCCGGTACTCGGCCTGTACAAACTTGCGCGCCGCTTTCGCCTCGACCGTCTGATGAAGACGCTGATCCTGCCGTCGGAATACCGGCGGGAGATCGACGCCCTCGACCGGGTACCGGGGCTCAATCACGGCTCGCCACAGTAGGAGCAGATGGCGAGGAGTTTGCCCGCCGGACAAAACGTGAAGACATCGCAGGCGGCGACCGACCGCACGCACCGCCCATCACGGAAGAATTCGACGGTACCCGTGACCAGGATCATTTGGCCCGCTTCGTCGACCTGATCTACGCAGAGGTTAGTCCCGATGGAAGTGTACTCCACCGCCGCCGCCCGGCAGGTCGCCTCCACGGCCGCCCGGCCGACCAGGGGTTGCGCGCCAAAGACTTCCCAGACGGCCTCCTCGGCGAGGTAGGGACAGGCCTGGTCGAAATTGCCCCCCGAGAAGGCTTTGGCAATACGTTCGGGAGAAAGGGAGCGGTGGATCATAGGGCCGGTGGATGTTGGCGGCTGGACTATCTACTTGCCTAGGCCATGGAGTGGATACCGATCATGTTTCCTTCGGTGTCGGCCACCAGGCTCATGAAGCCGTATTCCCCCAGGGAAGTCTTGGGGCGTTCCACCCTGCCCCCGGCGGCGGGGGCGCGGCCGGCTTCTACGCTGCAGTCTTCGCTATGGAAGTACACGAGGGTGCTGTTGTTGCCGGCGCACACGCCCTCCATTTTCACCAGGGCGCCGGAGGCCATGTTCTTGCTCTCCATGTCGCTGGGAAAGGCGGCCATCCGGATCGCCTCTTCTTCCGGGGCGGGCAGCTCCGACAGCCTGAACTGGAACACCTCTTCGTAAAACTTTGTGGCGCGGGCGAGATCATCTACGTAGATCTCAAACCATACGACCGGATTCTTGTCAACCATCATTTTGTTTGATTTGATTATTAGTTGACACGAAAGTTAGGTTGTTTTCGTCCATCCGCACTTGCCATAGGGCAAGTTTTAGCGGCCTGCGGCAATTTCCTTGCGGATCCGGCTCAGGGAAGTGTCCGTGATGCCCAGGTAAGATGCGATGTGCTTGAGCGGGGCCTGGGCGACAATTTCCGGCTGCTGCTCCAGGAGTGCCCGGTAGCGGTCGGTGGCACTCCGCGTATGCAGGTCGATCGTACGTTGCTTGAGCTGGAAGAGCTGGGTGGCCATCCAGGCCCGTCCCCATTCCCGGAAGCCTTCGAGGGAGTGGAACAGCTGCTGGAAGTCGGCATACTCGATCTTCCACCCTTCGGCCTTGGTCAGCGACTGCAGGTAGGTACGGGAAGGCGTACGCTGGAAGAGGGAATCGACCTCGATCAGCAGCTGGCCGGGTCCGAAGAGCTCGGTAGTGATCTCGCGGCCCTGGACGTCCTCGACGTAGGACCGGGCCACGCCCGTCTCCAAAATGCAGTATGCATTGGCACGCTCACCGGGACGAATCACGTATTCCTGCCGCCCGAAGCGCACCGGAGTATGAACTGCGATGATCTCCTCCAGGTCGGTTTCCCGGAGGGTCGGATAGGCGTATACGGTGCGAAATAGGTGCTTCGTCAAGGACAGGGAGATTGGTGCTCCTAAAGTTAATGGTGCGCAGCGTAGCGCATCCTCCATCCATTGCCGATGCGCTCCGGCAAAAGAGAAGACCAGGCCGGGAATTATCCGTGGCTTTCCCCGATTTAGTTCTCCCGCTTTCCAGCATACTCGCCCTCCTGATCGCGGCCATAAGCTGAAACACCCGCGCCCTTCCCGCGGTTAGCCCAGCAAAACGCGACGATACTCCCTACCCTCCGCCCCGGGAAACCCTTCCCCGATTACGAACTGCCGGACCAGCACGGAGTCACGCGGCGACTCAGCAAGCTCCAGGGCAACGATCCCCTGGCCCTCGTGCTCGCCCGCGGCGCCTACTGCCCCAAGGAAGACCTGCAGCACCAGTGGATGGCCGCCATGCAGCCCGAGCTCAAGGTGAGCTACTGCCGGTTGGTCACCATCAGCACCGATACCCAGATGGAATCCACGGAGTGGCGCGACCGCCTCGGTGCCCACTGGCCCTTCCTCTGTGACCTGGACCGCCGCCTCCAGCAGGAACTCGACATCCAGGAATACACCGACCCCAGTCACGACCCGATGGTGCCGCACACCATCCTGCTGGAGCCGGGACTGAAGATCCATAAGTTATACCATGGGTACTAGTACCTTGGACGCCCTACGCCGGAAGAATTACGGCAGGATTTCCGGGCCATCTCCCGGGCCTGCCGCCCCGACTGGGACCTCACCGCACCCGCGCTCCGCCGCCAGTAGGCGGACGGGGAGGAGTCCAATTTTTATCCCTACAAAAGCAAGTAAGCCATGCCTACCCCACCCAAGGTCATTTTCTTCGACGTCAACGAGACCCTGCTGGACCTGACGCCGGTCAAAAACAGCGTTGCGAAAGCGCTGCAGGGAAACGTAGAGCTGGTGCTGCTGTGGTTCACCACGCTGTTGCACTACTCCCTCGTTGCTACCGTATCTGACCGCTACACCGACTTCGGGGAGATCGGGGCCGCTACCCTGCGCATGGTCGCCAAGCAACAGGGCATCGACCTCAGCGAACAGGCGGCCAGGCGCGCCCTGCTGCCCATCCGCAACCTGCCACCCCACCCCGAAGTGCCCGCCGCCCTGCGGCTACTAACGGACGCGGGGTACCGCCTGCTGCCCCTAACCAACTCCGGCACCACGGCGCTGGAGGACCAGATGACGAACTCCGACCTGAAACCCTACTTCAAGGAACTACTGAGCGTGGAGGCCGTCGGGAAATTCAAGCCCCACCGGGAGGTGTACGGCTGGGCCTGCGACCACGTCGGGGAAGCTCCGGCGGACTGCCTGCTCGTCGCCGCCCACGGCTGGGACGTCGCAGGAGCCAAGTGGGCCGGACTGCAAACGGCCTTCGTCGCCCGTCCGGGACAGACGCAGTATCCCCTGGCCGACGCGCCCGACTATACGGTGAGCGACCTGGCAGAGCTGGTAGAAGTCCTCGGGTAATCGCAGCGGCCCGGGGCGGGCGCCGTACATTAAGGTTTCCAAAATTGTCGACTCATGCGCCTGTTCTTCTGCCTCCTGCTGTTGGGCTGTTCCGTGTTGGTCGGTGCCCAGGACGGGCGACCCCCCAATTTCGTCATCATCTTTGCCGACGACCTGGGCTACGGCGACCTCGGCTGCTTCGGTCACCCCAGCATCCGGACGCCGCGGCTGGACGAGATGGCGCGGGAGGGCCAGCGGTGGACCGACTTTTACGTCGCCGCCAACGTATGCACCCCCAGCCGCGCGGCCCTGCTCACCGGCAGGTACCCCATCCGCAGCGGCATGACCAGCGACCGCAATGGCGTACTTTTCCCCAACAGCACGGGGGGACTCCCGCAGTCGGAGGTCACCCTGGCCGAGCAGCTCCGGTCGGCAGGCTACGCCACGGCCGCCATCGGCAAGTGGCACCTGGGGCACCTGCCGCAGTACCTGCCCACCAACCACGGTTTCGACACCTACTACGGCATCCCCTATTCCAACGACATGGACCTGGTCTCGGAGCTCTCCTATGGCGACTTTTGGCGGCAGCCCCACGATTCCATCACTTACCAACACTTCAACGTGCCGCTGCTCCGCGATACGACGATTATCGAGCGCCCCACCGACCAGCGCACCATCACGCGACGGTACACGCAGGATGCCATGACCTTCATAAAGAGCCATGCGAAGGAGCCCTTCTTCGTCTACCTGGCCCACAACCTGCCGCACGTTCCGCTCTTCGCTTCCACGGAGGTTCTCGGTAGTAGTGACCGGGGCCTGTACGGCGATGTCGTGGAGGAAATTGACCACGGTGTGGGGGAAATCCTGGATCTCCTCCGCACGGAAGGCCTTGCCGAAAATACCATCGTGGTCTTCACCTCCGACAACGGTCCGTGGCGGTCGTACGGCCTGGACGGCGGCAGCGCCGGCCCCCTCTATGCGGGAAAGGGCACAACCTGGGAGGGCGGTCAGCGGGTGCCGGCCATCTTCTGGCAACCCGGAACGATCGGGGCAGGAACGACGGTGCACGGTATCGGATCCACCCTGGACCTGCTGCCTACCTTCAGCGCCCTGGCCGGCGTACCCCTACCGGAGGACCGCGTCATCGACGGCCTGGACCTGACGGAGACGCTGACGGAGGGGGCGGCGAGTCCGCGCGAGGAGTTCCTCTACTACCGGGGTACCCACCTGGATGCCGTCCGGGTGGGTCCGTATAAAGCTCACTTCGCAACTGAGGGCGCCTACGGGCAATTCGGGACGCGGGAGGCCCACGATCCACCCTTACTTTACCACCTGGGCCGCGATCCCGGCGAGACCACCGATATCGCGGCCGCCCATCCGGAGATTCTGGCGCGTATCCGCGCCCTGGCGGAGCGACACCGGGCCGGTGTCGTCCCCGTCCCGGATCAACTTGCCGAACGACTCAACTAACTGTTATGCGCCCCGTCATCCCCACCCTGCCCACCGATTCCCCGGAAGAGGCTTTTCAGAACGCCACCCTGCGGCCGATCCTCAAACAACAACACGATGCGGTGGTCGCCGTCATGCGCTACTACCTCAAAAAGCGAAAAGCGAGGTACGAGCAGCTCACTTCCGCCCTGCGGCTGGAGAAGATCAAGGAGCTGGTCACCCGCGATAACCGGCTGCGGGGACTGCTGTTTGGCCTGGTCGTCGGTCACTTCACCCCGGAGGAACTGGCCTATTACCTGGAAAACGAGTCCGGGGTAAACCGGCGGATGACCAACTTGCTGGTGGAGCGGTTGGTGGAAGGATTGAAGGAATGAGGATTGAAGGATTGAGGGATTGAAGGATTGAGGGATTGAAGGGGGGTCGGCTTGCGGACGTGTAGGAGGGCGGGGCTAAATGAAGTGACCAGGATTCGATACTTTGGGGGACTCAATCGTTTTCGGCGTATGAAGATCCTGTGCTTGCCTTTCTTTCTCCTGCTCGGCTCTAGCCTGTGTGCCCAACTGGACCTCCCGCCGGAGTTCGTGCACCTGCTCGACAGCCTGGACATCCGGTTTACGGCTCCCCTGGATAGTGACTTTCGCGAGACGATGCTTCACGACAACGATTACCTGATCGACGATTTTGCGGTGTATTCCCGCCGGGAGAAGCTGGAACTCCGCTTTCACGTACAACCGATTGGGGAAAACGACCGCTACTACCAGTTGCCGCAGGTAGCGGCCACCACCCTGGCCATGAACCTGGGCAGCAACGACGAGGATGCCGTCACGGCCGTGCACAGTTTCAGCGAGGAAGAGCTTGATCTTTACCAGGCCGACTGGGCGCGCATGTACACCTTCCGGCCCAAGCGCAGCTTTAGTGAAAAGGAACAGGCCCAGCTGATTGCCCTGTACCGCGAGGGGCGGGGGATGGCTTACACCATTCTGCTCTTCGACCGGGCGCCGGATACGCTGGAGGGCCGGCAGTTGTCGCTGCGCTTCCGCTAACTCCCCGGCGGACGGCCAGCGGGACGGCCGCCGGGGAGTTAGCGGACGGCCAGCACGGTCTGCTCGGCCAGTACGAATACCCGGTCGCCGGCCCGCACCTTGACCTCCGCGCAGCCGGTGAATTCACCGAAGGCGGGCAGGATCCCCTCGTGTTCGCCAAAGTAAAAGCTCGGAAGCTTCATGCCGCTGCCGGTAAGATCGACGAGGCGGACGCAGGGATGAACGTGTCCGCAGAGGTTGTACTTGCCGGGGATCCGCTGGTTTTCCCGCAGGGGATGGTGGCTGAGCGAGAAGGGACCGACGGTGATCACGATGGGATGTACCAGCAGGCGTGCTTCCACGTACGCCGTGGGCGGCAGAATATCGTGGTTACCCGGTACGAGCTCGAAGGAGAGGTCGGGAAAGGCGGCCGTGAAGGCGCAGAAGCTGTCCCAGACGTGGTTGTGGTCGCTGTGGAAGAGGTCGCCGAGCAGCAGGATCCGCTCCGGAGCAACTTCTTCGATGAGGCCGCGCAGCCGGGCGAAGTTCACGTCGCTGACCAACCGGGGCACCGCGATGCCCGCGCGCCGGAAGTGGGCCCCCTTACCGAGGTGGAGATCGGCCAAAAGCAGCATCCTGCGGGCCGGCCAGTAGACGGCGCGGTCGGGGTGAAGTTTCAGCGTTTCGCCGGCGATCGTAACGGTTTCCATGGGAAGGCGAAGGTAGTGTATCTCCGGCCCGACTTCGCTGGTTCCCAACCTCCGGTCGGGAACCAGCGAAAAAAGGTGTCGCGTCATCCAACCATCCCCCACCGGACGACTTAAGTAACATGCGGTTTTCTATTTCACCCCTGCTCCTTACTGTTCTGCTCTGCACCTGCGGCCCCGCCACCCTGGACGCGCAGTTTCCCTACGACCTCGACCACCCCGAACTGCTGGCAGAAATGCCCGAAATCCTCGGGGAGATCTCCGGACTGGGTATGCACGGAGACGAGCTCTTCGCGATCCAGGACGAGGACGGCATCCTGTTTCGCCTTAGTACGGCCGACGGGTCGGTACGCGGGCAGTACGCGTTCTGGGGTGAGGGAGACTACGAGGGGGTGGAAGTAGTGGGCGATGCGGTGTGGGTAACTAAGAGCAACGGCCGGCTGTACGAAATACTGGGATACGGCACCGAGGACCAGGAAGTCAACGAATACAACACCTGGCTCAACGGCGATAACGACGTGGAGGGCCTGGCCTACGACGCGGCCAACCACCGCCTCCTGCTGGCCTGCAAAGACGACCCGAAGGGCAACGGCCTCGACAAGGCCAACCGCTATATCTTCGCCTTCGACCTGGCCACCCGCAAACTCGGGGAAGAAGCGGTCTTTTCCATCCCGCGGGAAGATGACTTCGCGCCCTCCTCGCTGGCGATCCACCCCCTGACCGGGCAGTTGTTCCTGACCAGCAGCGTGGGCAACCAACTGCTGGTGGCGCGTGCGGACGGGACGATCGAGACGGTAAAGCTCCTCGATAAGCAGTGGTTCCCGCAGCCCGAGGGGCTGACCTTTGCGCCGGACGGGACCCTCTACCTCAGCACCGAGGCCCGCTATGGCGCGCCCGGCCGCATTTACCGGCTGCCCTACGCCAAGTAAATTTCAGTTCGAACTGAAAGGTCGGCCGGCCGGGCTACCTTTACTCCCTCACCAGCCGCCCCCCAGATGGCCCAAGGCCTCGACGAGATAAAGCGCCCGATCGCTACCGAACTGGAGACCTTTGAACGGCGGTTTCGGGAAACCCTGCGGTCGCCGGTGCCGCTGATGGACCGCATCACCTACTACATCGTGCGGCGCAAGGGCAAGCAGATGCGCCCGATGTTCACCTTCTTCAGCGCCCAAGCGTGCGGCGGCATCAACGATGCCACCTATACTGCCGCCAGCCTGATCGAACTGGTGCATACCGCCAGCCTCGTACACGACGACGTGGTCGACGAGAGCTACGAGCGCCGGGGCTTTTTCAGCATTAACGCCTTGTGGAAAAACAAGATCGCCGTGCTCGTCGGCGACTACTTCCTGGCCCGCGGGCTATCGATCGCGCTGGAAACCAAGCAGTACCGCACGCTGGAGATCAGCTCCAACGCCGTACAGGCCCTGGCCGAAGGGGAACTGCTGCAAATCGAAAAGGCCCGGCGGCTGGACATCGACGAAGCGATCTACTTCGAGGTCATCCGCCAGAAGACGGCCAGCCTCATCGCTGCCTCCTGCGCGGCCGGCGCGGCCTCGGCCACCGAAGACGAAGCCACCCTGCAACTGATGCATGCCTTCGGGGAAAAGATCGGCATCGCCTTCCAGATTCGGGATGACCTGTTTGATTTCGGACTCGACGACGTAGGTAAGCCCCGGGGCATCGACATCAAGGAAAAGAAGATGACCCTGCCCCTCATCCACGCCCTCAATCAGGCTTCCCGGTCGGATCGGCGACGAATGATCCGCTCCATAAAAAAACACAGCGATGACCCCAAACGAGTAGAAGAGGTCCTGCGTTTTGTACGCGAAAGCCAGGGGATCTCCTACGCCGAAGCCGCCATGCACCGCTACCGCGAGGAAGCCTTTGCCCTACTTCGCCAGCTTCCCGCCAGTCAAGCCCGGGCGGGACTGGAACAACTGGTAAATTATGTAGTCGACAGGGCGTATTAAACAGCTGTTGTGAACGTGGGCGGGAGGTGCTCTTGAAGCGCTTTGAACGTGAAGGACTCGTTCGCCTCAGCAAAAATGACCTTCCATTATCCGGGGCATCCCAGCAAGAAACGCGGAGGAAGATTAGTAGATCCCGCCCGTGTGTACGACTACTACGCTGCTCCCGGGGGGGTAACGGCCGTGGCGGAGGCGGTCCAGCACGCCCGCGAAGAGCTTGGCTGTATACACGGGTTCCAGAGGTGGGAGCCCGGGTTCGCCGATATCCGCGTGCAGCGCCGTACGGCCCGGAGGTACGCTCAGCTTCCAGGCGGGAAGAAACTTCCCGTAGCCGCCACAGTGGTAATCGGTGACTACGTGCAGGCTGGCGTGCGCTCCCCCGTCGGCCAGCAGGTGCAGGATCTCTTTGCGCATCCAATCTCCCTTCAGCGCAGGAAACACTTCGACCCGGGTGTCCGACCCGGACGCTGCGGAAAGGATCCCCGCCGCCGTGCCCCCGGTGCCGGCGCTGACGCAGAGGTAATCCGGGGCGGTTCCGAGCTGTTGCCGCACTTCGTGAAAGAGTTCGCCGGTCGCGGTGAGGCAACCCGGGCGCGTTCCCCCTTCCGGCACCACGAACTCTGCTGCACCGACCCCCAGACTGCGCAGGAAGTCGGGATCGTGCTTGCGGCGGTAATCACTGCGGCTGATAAAAGCAAGGTGACTGCCGGCAGTGCGGGCCTGGTCCAGCATGGGGTTGCGGACCGCTTCGCCGCGGATAAAGAAACGGGTGGAAAATCCGAAGCGACTTCCGGCCGCGCTCAGGGCCGCGACGTGATTGCTGTAGGGTCCCCCGAAGGATACCACCGATCGGCCCGGGAGATCGGGTCGGGAAAGCAGGGGAAACAACTTGCGGACCTTATTGCCCTGCAGGGGGGAGCCGGGCTCCCAGCCGTACAGATCGTCCCGCTTGCAGTAGAGCCGGACGCCCGCCTCCGCGGCGGCGGGATGCAAGAGGAGCCGAAGCGGACCCGGCGGCGGCGGCGGGATCAGTCGAGTACCTTGATGTCGTAACCGGCTTCCTGGACCACCTGCATGATCTCGGCCTCCGAGGCGGTACCTTCTACAGAGAGGACCTTGCGGTCGTCCTCTACGTCGACCCGCCAGATGGTGACGCCATTGAGGTCATCGAGAAAGGGGGTGACGCTGCGGACGCAGCTGCCGCAGTTGATGTTAGTGGCGAAGGATTTCAGGGTTGCAGGCATGGGGGAGTTGGTGGTTGAAGCGGAAGAACAAGGCAAAAACAAAAAAGGTCGTCTCCCGGCTGGAAGACGACCTGTACGTTCGTGTACGGAAGGCGCGTTAGCCGAGGCTGACGTGCTTGAAGTCGGTGACTTTGAGTCCCTTCTCCACGGAATCCAGGTACTGGGCTACGGTCTGCTTATCGCTCTTCACGAACGACTGGGCTTCCAGGGTGTTTTCCTTGAAGAACTTGTTGAGCCGTCCCTGACCGATCTTCTCGAGCATGGCTTCCGGCTTCCCTTCCTGGCGGGCGAGGTCCATGGCAATGTCGAGTTCCTGGTCGATGGTCGCCTGGTCGATACCGCTCTTGTTGACGGCGATCGGCTTCATGGCGGCCACCTGCATGGCTACGTCACGACCGGCGTCGAAGGCATCGTCGTCGTTCTTGGTGAGGGCGACGAGGACACCGGCGCGGTAGCCGCTGTGGATGTAGGGGGCAACGAGGGGGGCACTGAGCTGCTCGTAAGCCGTCACGCTGATCTTTTCGTTGATCTTCCCGACCATTTCGGTGACCTTGTCCCCGATGGTCAGCGGTCCTTCCATGGGCAGTGCCTTGAGGGCATCGAGGTCGGCCGGCTTGGCGGCGAGGGTGAGGTCGGCGATCTTCTGGGCAAAGGCGACGAAGTCGTCGTTCTTGGCCACGAAGTCGGTTTCGCTGCTCAGGCGGATAACGATGCCGAAGTCCCGGGCATCATTGACCTGTGCGATCACCACCCCTTCGTTGGCGTCGCGGTCGTCGCGCTTGGCGGCTACCTTTTCGCCCCGTTTGCGGAGGATCTCGATGGCCTTGTCGAAATCGCCCTCGGCCTCGGCCAGCGCTTTCTTACAGTCCATCATGCCGGAACCGGTCATGTCCCGTAATTTCTTTACTTCCTGGGCTGTGATTGCCATATCGTATGTGTTTTTTTGGTCTGAATTATTAGGATAGAGGGGGGTGGATAGCTTATAACTTATAGCGTATAGTACTATACGCTATACGCTACACGCGATCCACTTCCCTACTCCGCAGTGGCAGCAGTGGTCTCCGCTTCCTCTCCGCTGCTGTCCTTGGCGTCTTTCTCCTCTCCGCGCTCGGCGAGTCCTTCCTTGATGCACTCGACGAGGTAGTTGGTGATGACCCCTACGGCCTTGCTGGCGTCGTCGTTGCCGGGGATGGCGTAGTCGACACTAGTAGGGTCGGCGTTGGTATCGACGATACCGAAGGTGCGCATGCCGAGTTTCTTGGCTTCGGCGATGGCGAGGTGCTCGTGGACGATATCGACGACGAAGATGGCGTTGGGGATACGCTGCATTTCAGCGATACCTCCGAGAACCTTGTTCATCTTCTCGTGCTCCCGGGTCAGGGTCAGGCGCTCCTTCTTGGTTACGCTGTCCAGGGTACCGTCGGCAAGCATGCGCTCGATGTTCTGCATCTTGCGGATGGAGCGGCGGATGGTGTTGAAGTTGGTGAGCATACCTCCCTGCCACCGGTCGGTGACGTAGGGCATGTTGACCTCCTGGGCGGCGGCGGTGACGATGTCACGGGCCTGCTTCTTGGTGGCCACGAAGAGAATCTTCTTACCGGCACGGGCGATCTGCCGCATGGCATTGCCGGCGCGGTCGATGTTCTCCAGGGTACGGTTCAAATCGATGAGGTGGATGCCGTTCTTCTCGGTGAAGATGTAAGGCGACATCTTGGGGTTCCACTTGCGACGCAGGTGACCGAAGTGTACGCCGGCCTCCAAAAGCTGCTGATGGGTGGGCTTAGCCATGGTTGTTTTATTGATAGAGTCCGGGAGGGAGAGCCTGGACGGTGGTTAGTTGAAGAAAGAAGGGGTGGAATACCTGAGCAAGCGGAGACCCTGGTACTGCAAGGGCCGGATTAGCGCTTGGAGAACTGGAAGCTCTTCCGTGCCTTGGGCTTACCGTACTTCTTCCGTTCCACGACGCGGGCGTCACGCGTCAGGAGCTTATTGGACTTGAGGGGGCTGCGGAAGTCTTCGTTCAACTTCACGAGGGCGCGGCTGATGGCCATGCGGATGGCTTCGGCCTGGCCTTTGTAGCCGCCTCCGTCTACGTTCACCTTGATGTCGTAAATAGAGTTGTCCACTTCGATGACTTCGAAGGGCTGGACGATCTTACCCTGGACGTGCGTCTGGGGGAAGTAAGTCTTGTAGTCCTTACCGTTAACGATGATATTGCCCTGGCCCTGCATGAGGTAGATGCGGGCTACGGCGGCCTTGCGGCGACCTATGGCATTAATTTGTTCCATGGAATGATGGATTGAAGTAGTGAGGGGTGGAAGGAATGAAGGAGGTGCGCGGACGCAGGTGCAAGGAAGAGGCGAGGGGTAATCCTTCAATCCGTCCTTCCTTTCGGCCTTCGATCCTTATTTGAGATCCTGGGGTTGCTGAGCGGCGTGGGGGTGCTCGGCACCGACGTAGAGGTGGAGCTTCTTGTACTGGGCGCGGCCGAGCTTGGTCTTAGGCAGCATGCCCTTGATCGAGTGCTCGAGGATCAGTTCCGGCCTGCGGGCCATGATCTGACGGGGGGTCGCCTTCCGCTGTCCGCCCGGGTAGCCGGTATGGCGCAGGTACTCCTTGTTGTTGAACTTCAGGCCGGTAAAGCGGACCTTATCGGCATTGATCACGATCACGTGGTCGCCGTTGTCGAAGTGGGGGGTAAAGTCGGGCTTGTGCTTGCCGCGGAGTACGTTGGCGATCTTGGACGACAGGCGGCCGACGATCTCGCCTTCCGCATCCACCACGTGCCACTTGCGCTCAACGGTATTGACGTTGGCCGACTGGGTTTTGTAGGAAAGGGTATTCACTGGAAATACGTGTTTTACTGATTCATCACACCCGCGGCCCCGACCAGTAGAGACGGTCCCACGAAAGCGGTCGCAAAGGTACGGCCGCTGCCTGCCGTAACCAAGTACTGTGAACGTTATTTTTTAAACCGGACCCGTATAACTGACTGAAAAACAGTTTAAATATCGCACGGGACCGGAATCGGGAGATGCAACTGCCTAGTTTTCCACCACTTGCACCCGCTCCCGGGCCAGTCGGGCGCCTGCCGAGAGTTCGGCGAGGTATTTGACCATCACCTCGCGTACGTCGCAGTGCATTTGCCAGGCGGCGCTGGCGTCCTTGGCCGAACACAGGCACCGGATCTCCAGGGCCTCCTTATCGCTGCCCACCACCTGTACGGTCGGGTCGCTTTCTTCATCGGAGAGTTCGTGGCTCCGCACGACTTCCCCGAACTTTTCCCGCACCTGATCCACGTCTATGGTATAGTCGGCATGCAGGATGATCGGCTTGAGCATATGGGGGTCGGTCATACTCCAGTTCTCAAAGGGGTGGGTGATGAAGTACTTGAGGGGAATGATGAGCCGGCGGGCGTCCCACGTCTTGATCACCAGGTACGTGAAGCGGATCTCCTCGATGGTACCGTACTCGCCTTCGAAAATGACGCTGTCGCCGATGCGCGCCGGCTTGGTGATGGCGATCTGCAGGCCCGCCACGATGTTGCCGAGGGTGGGCTGGGCGGCAATACCGATGAGGATGGTGGCCAGTCCCGCCGAAGCCAGCAGGCTGACCCCCAGGTTCTGCAGTCCGGGAAACTGCCCGATGACGATGCCCAGGCCCACGATGACGACCACGAAGGTGATGACCCGGCGCGCCACGCTGATGGAGGTGAGGGTGCGCCGGCTTTCCATGTTCTCCTCGTCGGTGATGTCGCCCACCTGGGTGTCGGTGAGCCGCTCCATGACGTAGTCGATGATCCGCATGACCAGCCAGGTCAGGGAGATCACCACCACCACGAGCAGCAGGGCATAGAGGTAGGGCGACCACCCCCCGGCGATACTGAGCAGGTTATTCATGCCCAGGTAGAATGCCAGGACCGCGAGGGCCAGGGCCGTAGGCTTGGCAATGTTCTCGCTCAGGTCGGTGAGCCACTCGTTTTCGCTTCGGTTGAGCAGGTGACGGGTGACGTAGCGGAAGAGGAAGTAAAGCAGGTAGCAGAGTCCACCCAGGACGAGCATTGCGAAGGCCTTCCACAGGGAGATCCCCAACACATCCTGATCCGCCCAGTCCGGTACCCGGCGGTCAAGCCAGGTAGGCCCGAAGTCGGCGTAGAGGGTTTCGATGTTTTCCACGGTGGAGGGGGCCACCACCCACACGGGCGCCCGCTCTCCCACCCTTACCCGCTGGAGGTAGAGGCGAACTTCCCGGCCCGCCGCGCTAAGACGGCCGAAGGAGATGCTCCGCTGGGGGGCGCCGGCAATCGACTTCTGCCCGGCCCCCGCCATATTCACCTGGCCGTCGGGGCGATCGGGCAATCCTCCCCAGTCAATGGAAACCCGCTTATTGATCACGTAGTAGAGCTTCTCAGCCAGGGTAGCGGCCTGCTGTTGTTGTACTTCTTGGGGGAGCAGGTTAAGGTTAAGGGCGTAGGCGGCCCGGTCGAACCGCCCCTCGCGGGCGGAGAGGGTGAACAGCTCCAGCGCGCTCTGGGGCGTGCGCAGGTTGATGTCTGCGGGGCGGTCGGGCAGTCCTGTATTTAGCCGCTCCAGTAGGTAATAGGCGTCGGCATAGTCGCCCAGTGCCATCGTATCGGGGAGCTGCGCCGTCCGTACGGAAACCAGGGTATCCCGGCTAGGCAGGGAGCCCGGGGGGGTGGGCTGGCCCTGGAGCAGGTGCGCGGCAAAAAAAGAGAGGATCAACAGGAAGCGCATGCTTACCGAAGGGTAGAAAGCAGGTACATGTTTGTTTCCCGGTCGGAGAACTAGTCATTATCCGGGAGGGTGAAGGTAAAGGTGGTCCCGGTGCCCACTTCGGAGGTGAGGGAAATAGTACCTCCGAGGGCCTCCACGAGGCGCTTGACGATGGCCAGTCCTACGCCGTGGCCCGATGCGTGACTCGCGCCGCCGGTATTAAAGAGCGCAAATACGGAATCGCGGTAGTGTTCCACGATACCTGGACCGTTGTCTTCCACGGTAAAGGAGAACGATACGCCCGGGGTATGGGTACAGTTGACCAGGATACGGCACTCGGATTTGTCGCTGAACTTGATCGAGTTGCCGATCAGGTTTTGAAACACCTGAAGTAAGGCAATGCGGGAGGTCCGCAACGATTTCACCTCCCCGCAATACCTGACCGGGCACAGGTCTTCCAACTCCAGTTGGCGGATCGCCTGTTCCAGGATTTCCGCCACCACCACTACGTCCCGGGAATCCTCCAGGCTGCGCGTGACCTTGCTGTAGCGCAGTACCCCATCGATCATGCGGGAGGCATCGGTGGCCCGTAACTCGATCATACGGAGGAGGTCCGCGCAGTCGGCGGGCAAGTGGCCCAGGTAATCTTCCCGCAGTACCTCACTGATCTGGCGAATGTTCCGGATCGGGGCCTTGAGGTCGTGGGCGATGATGTGACTGAAGTCGCGCAGGGTATCGTAGGCTTCCTGCCGCTCGCGGTTGCGGGAGTCGGCCTCCGCCAGCGCCCGCCTCAACTCCAGCAACTGGATGACCTGTCGGGATAAGCGTTCCAACGTCAGCAGTTGCACGCCGGTGATTTCGCGGGGCACGTGGTCAAACACGCACAAGGTGCCGAGGGGGAAGCCGTCGGGCGTGACCAGCGGGACCCCAGCGTAGAACACCAGCTGCGGGTCTTTAGTAACGAGGACGTTGGTGGCGAAGCGATCGTCAAGACGGGCATCCGGAACCACCAGCGACTGCTCCGCTTTGAGGATGGTGTGGGCGCAAAACGCCAGGGCACGGGGAGATTCCCTCACCTCCGTTCCCTGAGTCGACTTGAACCAATTGCGGTCCTCATCAATGAGGCTGATGAGCGAGATCGGCGTACCGCAGATATGGGCAGCGATCGCCGTGAGGTCGTCGTACTCCCGCTCCGGCAGGGTGTCCAGTATCCGATAGCGATGTAGCGCGGCGAGGCGTGCGGCTTCGTTCTGGGGTAGCGGTTGATTCACCCCACGAAGATACCAGTTCAGATACTAATAGGCGGTCACCCTTAAATCTTTGGATTATCTGCAGCATCTTTCGGCGGGAGGCTTCGTTCCAACATCATTTCCGTAGCTACGGCCACGCAAGCCATTTTGCGCCTCGCCTTCCACCAGAATCTACCAGCACCTAACCCTAATTTCAAGGATTGACCGTCCACTAGGCAGCCGCCGGCGGGATTTGCGACCTTTACCCCACAACGCCACCGCATGATACTTTCAGACCGAGGAACCCAGAAGGCCGGCGAGCCGCTGCGCCCGGATTTCGCCCTCTTCGAACGGGCCACGGAGAACCTTTACTCCCCGGAAAACCCGGACGGGTCCATTACCCTGTGCATTGCCGAAAATCTGCTCCAGTGGGAGACCATGCACGACAAGCTTCACGGGATATTTTCCACCAGGCCGTGGCCCGATTGGCTCCCGTCGTACGCGCCAATGGCCGGCCACCCGGACTTTCGCGAAGCCGTGGCCCGTTTTGTCGGCCAGCACATCGCCGGCGCAAAACTCAATGCGGACAACTTTTGCGGGAGCGCGGGTGCAACGGCCGTGATCGAGGTGACCGCCATGGCCCTCGGCGACGTGGGCGACTATGCCGTCTTCCCCGCCCCGGCCTACCAGGCCTACCGTCCGGACGTGAACAGTAAGGCGGGTATGGAGCGCTACGACATCACCCACTACGCCGCTGCGTTCGGCCGGGACTTCCACCCGCTTTCGACCGCGGAACTGGACGCCGCCTACGCTGAACTGCAGGATGGCTTCCGCATGCTCGTGCTGACCCAGCCCGACAATCCGACCGGGGCCGTCTACTCCGCCGATCAGCTCAAAACCTTTGCGGACTGGTGCATCGCCCACGAGGTGCACCTGGTGGTCAACGAGATCTACGCGTTGAGTCAGTTCAGCCGGGAATCGGAGGACATTCTTAATCGTTCCCCCTACTCTTCCTTTCTTCCCCTGCTGGAGCGGCGCGACAGTCCCTACCTCCACTGGTGGTATTCCTTCAGCAAAGATTTCGGGCTCTCGGGCTTTCGGGCGGGGGTGCTGTACACCCGCAACGCAGAACTGCGCACGGCCTACAAAAACTTCAACGGTCCCCACCAGATCAGCAACCTGACCCAGTGGGCGCTGACCGAACTACTGAATGACGACGACTGGGTCACCGAATTCCAGGCCACCAACCAGCGCCTCCTCACTGAGGCATACAAAATAGTGACCGATGCGCTGGACGAGCTGCTCGTACACTACGCTTCCGCCCGGGGGAGCCTTTTCGTATGGGCGGACTTCTCCCGCTTCCTCTTCGATCCGACGCCGGAGGAGGCGGAGGAGTGGTGGTCCAATCTCTTTGAAGATACCGGCCTGCTGCTGACCGCGGCCGGCGGATTAGGCCAGCCCGAGATTGGCTGGTTCCGGATCGTGTACAGTGGGGTTTCTACCGCAGCCCTGAAGGAAGCGATGTGGCGACTAAAGCGGTACCTGGGCGACCCGGACTCAGGCTACCGCGACGGCGGCCGCTAGGGCGGTTTCCAGGTCCTTGACCAGGTCATCGGCGTCCTCCACGCCTACGCTGAGACGAATCAGGCTGTCGGTAAGTCCGACGCTCAGCCGTTGCTCCCGGGGGATGCTGGCGTGGGTCATCGAGGCCGGGTGGCCAATGAGGCTTTCCACCCCGCCCAGGCTCTCGGCCAGGGTGAAGTAGCGGGTATTCTTCATCACCTGGGTGGCGGCCTCCATCGTGTCTTCCTTCAGGTCGAAGCTGACCATGCCCCCGAAATCGCGCATCTGTTTCGCGGCGATCTCGTGGCGGGGGTGATCGGCGAGTCCGGGGTAGTAGACGTTAGCGACCAAGTCGTTCCCCTGCAGTACCTCGACGATGCGGCGGGCATTATCACACGCCCGCTGGACGCGCAGGTGGAGGGTCTTGATGCCGCGGAGCACGAGGAAGCAGTCCTGGGGACCGGGTACGGCACCTACGGCATTCTGCAGATAGTAGAGCCGCTTGGCGAGGGCTTCGTTGCGGGTAATGATGGCCCCCATCACCACGTCGCTGTGACCACCGAGGTACTTGGTGGCACTGTGAAGAACGAGGTCGGCGCCCAGCTCGAGGGGCTGCTGGAGGTAGGGGCTGGCGAAGGTGTTGTCTACGCAGGTCAGGATTCCCCGTTCCTTGGCCAGGGAGGTCAGGGCGGCGATGTCCACGATGTTGAGCATCGGATTAGTGGGCGTCTCGATCCAGAGGAGCTTGGTCGATTTGGTGATCTCACCGGCCAGCTTATTAGTATTGCGCATATCCACGAAGCGGCTCTTGATGCCGAAGGGTCCGAGCACGGCGGTCAGCAAGCGGTAGCTGCCTCCGTAGAGGTCGTCGCTGGCGATCACTTCGTCGCCGGGCTGCAGGAGACGGATGATGGTATCCATGGCGGCCAGTCCGCTGCTGAAGCAAATGCCGAACTTCCCCTTCTCGATGGCGGCCAGATTGCGCTGGAGGGCATCGCGGGTGGGATTAGCGGTCCGGGCGTATTCGTAGCCCTGGTGCTCTCCGGGAGCGGACTGGGCGTAGGTGGACGTCTGATAAATGGGCGTCATGACGGCGCCGGTCTGAGGGTCGGGCTCTAGTCCTCCGTGGATACACTGGGTGGCGAAGTTGGCGTGGGTACTGGCTTTCATACGTTGGGTTTAGTGGGGGTAACGCGTGCGCGCTTGGGATAGTTGGTCAGCCACCCCCCCGCGACTGCAAGCCGCTTCCTCCGGAATTGCGATATTGGGGAATGATGCGCTACCTACTGTTCGGACTTACGGTATTGACGTGGGCCTGTACCCCCGCACCCGCGGCCCCGCCCGGGCCGGCGGCGCAGAATTGGGGCCACTACCTGGGCGACCCGGCCACCACCCAGTACAGCAAGCTGGTGCAGATCGATACGGCAAACGTAGGCGACCTACGGATCGCCTGGTCCTACGCCAGCGGAGACCGCGACAGCCTGAACCGCAGCCAGATTCAGTGTAACCCGCTGGTGATCGACGGCACCCTCTACGGCACCAACCCGGAATTGAAGGCCTTTGCTCTGGATGCCGCGACCGGAGCGGAGCGCTGGACCTTCGACCCCGCCGTCTTCAATGCGGAACTACTGGGCATGGGCACCAACCGGGGGCTGAGCTACTGGACCGACGGCACCGAGGCGCGGATCTACTACCCCGCCGGGGGATTTCTATATGCCCTGGACGCGGGAACCGGCGAGCCACTTGCGTCCTTCGGCACCCAGGGCCGCGTGGACTTGCATACTGGACTCGGGGAGGCGGCGCAGGAACAGTTCGTGATCTCCACCAGTCCGGGAATCATCTTCGAGGACCTGCTGATCATCGGCGGGCGGGTGAGCGAAGACATCGGGGCGGCCCCGGGCAATATCCGAGCCTTCAACCTCCACACCGGGGAGCTGGCCTGGATGTTCCGGACCCTCCCCGACGGGACGGCCGGCGGCGCCAACTCCTGGGCAGGCATGAGCCTGGATCCCACACGCGGCTACGTGTACGTCCCCACCGGATCCGCCTCCTACGATTTCTACGGCGGCAACCGGCCCGGAGAAAATCTGTACGCCAACTGCGTACTGGCCCTCAACGCCCGGACCGGGGAGAAGATCTGGCACTACCAGACCGTGCACCACGACCTCTGGGACCGCGACCTGCCCGCTACTCCCGTACTGCTGACCGTCCATCACGCGGGCCAGGCGCGCGATGCCGTAGCCCAGGTGACCAAGGGCGGCTACCTCTTCCTGCTCGACCGCGATACCGGCGAACCCATTTTCCCGGTGGAGGAGCGGGCCTACCCCGCTTCCGACCTGGATGGAGAGTGGACCAATCCCACCCAACCCATGCCCACCTTGCCGCCGTCCTTTACCCGCCAGGAACTGCGGGAAGACGACCTCTACCCCTTCGATAGCACCATGAACCGGGAGGCGCGGGAGCTGCTGGCCAAAAGTCGCTACGGAGGGCCCTTCCTCCCCCCCAGCGTAGAGGGAACGATCGTGTTTCCGGGCTTCGACGGGGGTGCCGAATGGGGAGGGGCGGCCTACTCCCCTACCGACCGCCTGCTTTTCGTCAATGCCAACGAAATGCCCTGGATGCTAAAGATGAATCCGGTGGAGGGGCTGGCGGAAGGAGATCCGGGGCGCTCCGTATACGCCATCGCCTGCCAGGCCTGCCACGGTGCCGACCTGAAGGGAGGTGGGGTATTTCAGAGTCCTTCCCTGCTGGGCCTGGCCGGGCAGCTGGATGCCGGGATGATCCGGCAGACCGTACATAACGGCCGGGGTGCCATGCCCGCCATCACCTGGCTCGAAACCCAACAAGTGACCGACGTAGCCGCCTGGCTGCTGACCCTGGGTGAAAACGCCACACCCGAAGACATCGTGGCCGAAACCGGCGGAAGCGACAAGGAAGAAGCTAGTGGAGAAGGCAGCTGGCCTTATCCCTACATCATGGACGGCTACCGGAGGCTCAAGACCAGCGACGGCCACCCCATTACCACTCCGCCCTGGGGAACGCTAACCGCCATCGACCTCGACGCGGGCAGTATCCGCTGGCAGGTCCCCCTTGGCGAATACCCCGACCTGGTCGCCCGCGGCATCCGTAATACAGGCAGTGAAAACTATGGGGGCCCCGTGGCTACGGCCGGCGGGGTGGTCTTCATTGCCGCCACCCTCGATGAGAAGATCCGCGCCTTTCGCAGCCGCGACGGCGAGTTACTCTGGGAGGCCAACCTTCCCGCCGCCGGCTACGCTACGCCGGCGGTGTATTCCGTGGCCGGAATTCAGTACCTGGTGGTCGCCTGCGGCGGGGGGAAACTGGGCACGAAATCCGGCGACCGCTACGTCGCCTTCTCCCTGCCGGCACGCTAAGGAACCGCCTTGAGGCGGAAGAACGAAAAGCCTCCCCGCTGGTAGAGCAATTCGGCGTCGGGGACATCCTCCAGGGCCCGTTCGGTCAGGCGAAGGGGACTCGAGAAGTAAATGTCCCGGTTTTGGGGAGTATAGAAAAGGACCTCGTTCTTCCGCGCCCCGAACTCCTCGGTAACCTCCCCGTAGAAGAGCGGGGTATAGGATTTGTAGCGCGCCGTAGTCAGGAATACTGGTTGCCCGGCCAAATCCCGGTAAAATGCAACGGCCGCCCCCTGGGTATACGCCTGGATCCGCGGCAGGAAGACCGGCAGGGCGACCAGGCAAAACAGAAACATGCCAGCCAGGTGGAGGGCGGCGCGACGCGGGATGCGGTGACCTACCGCACGATCCAGGCCAACAACGGCACCCCCTACCAAGGCCGGCAGGATTGCGTACCAGGGCCAGTCTACCGGCATCCGGAGCCGGGAGAGCAGTTCCTGATCCGTGATGTAGGGCAGCCAGTAAGGCAGCGACCAGCCGGCCACCGCGACGAGCAGGGCCAGGAGGAAGTAGAGCCCCCAAACACTTCGTAAGCCAAGCAGCAGCCGACTTGGAAAGCCTTCTTGCGGATTGACGGAGGTGGTCCAGCGGGCGGCGAACCAGGTGAGGGGGAAATAGCAAAGACTGGAGTAGTGCACGATCTTGGTGTTGACGATCGAAAACAGGATCAGTACCACCCAGAACAGAATCCGCATGCCCCGGTCGGACGGCGTGAAGAAGCGGCGGCCACCGAAGAGGGCCGGCAGCGCGTAGAAGGAGGCCGGAAAACAGCCCAGCAACAGCACCACCACGTGATAGCCCGGAAACCCGCCGTGCCCGGCATCCTCCTGCATCAGCAGGCGCCACTGGTAGTCGACGAAGGCCCGCAAGAAGAAGCCGTCGTCCTTCAGCCATAGAAAGCCGAGCCATACCGCGGCCGGGAGCAGGGAGAGCAGGCCGACGGTCACGTAAGTCCCAAATCGTTTCCCCCGGTCGAAGAGGAGGAGGCAGAGCGAAACCAGTCCGACGATGAGTGCGGCTACCGGCCCCTTCGTGAGGATCGCCAGGCCCAGACAGCCCGCGGCGATCAGCCGGGCGGACAGGGGGACCCGACCCGGCAGGAACAGCGGTAGCAACGCGAGTAAGGTGAAGAGGTTGAACCAGGGATCGATGATCCCCGATCGAAAATAAAGGGAGGGCAGCAAGCTGCCGGTATAGAAGGCCGCCCACCACCATCCCAGGCCCCGTTGGCGCCCGTACCAGCCCAGCAGCGCCAG
This sequence comes from Chitinophagales bacterium, assembly GCA_038258275.1. Taxonomy (GTDB): domain Bacteria; phylum Bacteroidota; class Bacteroidia; order Chitinophagales; family Saprospiraceae; genus Neolewinella. The sequence goes on from JBBSPZ010000004.1 coordinate 60,172, forward strand.
GGTGGCCCCCCCGCATACGATGTTGGGGAAGCGGGCCGCAAAGGCCCCTACGCCGAACACTTGGTAGCTCAGCCACTGCAGCCAGGGGAAGAGGGGGGGCTTTTCGTGAAAGGGCAGGTAATTGATCGTAGGCTGCAGCAAATCACCCGTGTGGTACATCTCCCGGGCGATCTCCGCGAAGTTGATCTCGTCCCAGTCAAACAGCGCGAGGCGCCCCAGGCCCAGACTCCAGAGCAGGCAGATCAGGAGGATCCCGCCACAAGCCACCGCGTTTTTCGTACCACTATTCAAGAAGCTGTGCGTTAGGTAGGGTAAAGTTACTACGCCCGCCTATGCTACGTTTACTGATCCTGCTCTCGCTGTTCAGCAGCTGCTACGCCGACGAACTCCAACAGGACATGAAGCAGGAACCGTTCTTTGACCTTTCCGGCTACATCGACGCCCAGGTGGACAGCCTCCACCGCCTCCACCCCGCGGTGGAAAAGACCATCATCCTAAACAGCACCTCCGAAACCAAGCGCATGGCCGACCTCAACTTCGGCACCGATCTGCGGGTGATCCGCGAGGCCGACATCAACAAGCCCGCCTGGCTCGATAAATACCGGGTGGAAAAACAAGCGGATGGGAATGCCGTAACCAGCGTTTATACGGCGATCGATTCCACGATGAAGACCCGCAGGCTCACGGTCAAGACCGTGGATGGAAAGCCAACCGATATTGAGGTAGTGCGAAAAACAGGGACCGTCCTTTCCCAGGGAGAGCATACCCTGAGGTACCGACCCGCCTCCGGGTACCGCCTGCGGACCGTGCAGGTCAACCGCTTCGGGGATGACCTAAACGCAGATATCCGGGTAAGCTGGTAAAAAAAAGAGGCAGTGCCACCACAGCACCACCTCAGCCCTAACCAAATAAAACCAAATTAAATATTGCAAGGAATGCGATAATTGCTTTCCGTTGATTCAAATATAGGGACTTATTGTACTAAAGTTCATAACCTCTCCGAAAAATATCGCCCTATTTTTTATTTTGGTGAACTTTCAGATCGTAAAACTTTTGTGGTCCTCGCTTCCTTTTTTGACAAATAAAAAGTTGTTCGCACAACAATTACCGGGATCCTAACTATTGGAATTAAAATCTTTTTGTCGACTTACTTCCGCAGCCCGAACATAATTTGTCATTCGAACAATTATCCAGGCCATTCTTCCAGATCGGACTTGCGTGAAGCTAAATCACCTTACCATGCCGGAAGGCGGCACTAAATTTCCGTTAGCTTCGGCATCGTAAAACCACCGCTAAAATTGATTGGCCCTTTTTCAGTGAACGCCCCTCCGCTATGGACTTTTCCTCCCCCGACCGCATTCGGCTCCACGAGTTATCCTTCCGCCCTTTCCTTGGCCAGGACGAAATTCAGTCCCGCGTAATCGAACTCGGTGCCCAGCTCCACGAGCGGTTGGCTGAAGGGCAACCCAGCTTTTTGGTGATGCTGAAGGGAGCATTTGTTTTCGCCGCCGACCTGGTACGGGCCAGTGGTCTGGGAGGCGAGGTCGGATTCGTACGCACGAGCAGCTACTCCGGCACGGAATCCGGCGGAGCGATAAAATTACTGTTGCCCCCCGAGGAGGAACTGGTGCGCGACAAGGACGTGGTGCTGATTGAAGACATCATCGACAGCGGCCTCACCATGCAGTCCTTTCTCCCCGTCCTGGAGGCCATGCACCCCCGGTCGGTCACGCTGGTCACCCTGCTCCACAAGCCGGAAGCACAACGGGTGGCCGTACCGATCGACCTGGTCGGCTTTACCATTCCGGTTAAATTTGTGGTCGGCTACGGACTCGACTTCGACGGGCTCGGCCGTCACCTTCCTGCCATCTATCAGCTCGACGAGACGTACTGAACCCCCTATTAAGCCTAGGAAAATCTTACCCCCGGACAAGGTTACGGTAGCCGGCATTGTCCGTGCCGTGCTGCCTATACCCAGATCGCTCCGCTTTCCACGTGCTTACCGACTCCGCCTCTAGGTGGGTACGGTAGTACTTGCTAAACGGCTACCGGGGGAATTACAGGGTCGCAATAGCCGGGTGATTTCAACCGCAGATCGACTGCGTCGCGCCCCGACTTAGTCGGGGCTTCGCGCTGGTACAGATGGCCACGCATTGCTGCGATACTGATGACTGAAATATTCCCGCTGCACTCAGCAATACACCGGGCAGGCCCCGGAGCGGGCCATCCTGAGCTAGCGGGGCGGTGAAATCCCTCGCGGTCCTTCCGTAATGGGCGTTCCCCGGCCTCGGGGGGGGTACCGGCCACAGCAGCGGCGATCGTTTTATGATCAACTCTTTTCGGTGAGGTACTTCCAGTACCGTTTCGGCACATGCTGCAGGTGCAGCTTGAGGTTTTTCCGCTCGGGGATATCGACGGCCTGGAAGTAGGTCTGCCAGAGTTCCGCATAATCGGACTCCGCGGCGTCCAGCATCTCGGTGGAGAGGCTGCGCAGCCGTCCGTCCTGTCCGGAATCGAGCGTGATAAATTCCGCCCGCTTCCGGGTGCTGTCCCAGTGCAATCCGTAGTGCCGTTTGGTATCGTAAATGAGCCACTCCATGGCGGGATACCGGGCGGCGAAGTGGTCCCCGATGAGGGGCAGGCAGTTAAAGTCGGGATTCACGAGCCCGACGTACATCCCATCCGGCGTCAACTGAAAGCGAACGAAAGCGTGCATGCGGTGGACCTCCCTGCCCATTTGCTGCTTGAGCCGGAGAAGCCTCCGGATGCGCTCGTCCCCGGCATCCTGGCTGACGTCAATGCCATGGACGGCCATCTGACGCTCGACGAAGTGCAGGATCAGCCGCTCCACTTCGGGTTGCTCCGTCAGGAAGGCGTGGCGAATCAGGTGAGTTACCTTGGGATTGCCGCTGCGTTGCTTCAGTCCGGCAAGTACGCGCGCGGCGTGCGCTTCATTGGTTTGAACGGGCATAGCTTCCACGAAGAGCTGCTGCTGAAAGCGGTCCTCGGCTATGAGGTCGACCACCTCCACCCTGCGGCGAAAGCGCTCGAAGATGGCGGACAGGAGTCCGGAAAACGTACCATCGTAAGTAAAAATCACCCCAGCAGTTGTTCGAGGGCCTGACTGAGTTCGGGGTAGGCGAAGCGGTAGCCCGCCGCCTCGATCTTGGCGGCCGATACCCGCGCGCTGTCCAGGACGGTATGGCTCATTTCTCCCATGGCTAGTTCCAGGGCCGGCGCCGGGGCGGGCAGGACCAGGGTCTTTTTGTGGGCGGCCGGCCCGAGGGCCGCCGCGAAGGCCTTGCTGCGTACCGGATTGGGCGAATTGCCGTTGTAGATGCCCTCCAGGACATGCTCCAACGCAAAGGCGTATATGCCGACCAGGTCTTCGATGTGGATCCAGCTGAAGTACTGCTTGCCGTCACCGAAGTAGGTCGAGGTCCAGAACTTCAACGGGATCATCATTTTCTCCAGGGCCCCCTCCGTCGGATCCAGCACGATGCCGGTGCGGTTGATGAAGGTGGGGATCCCCAACTCAGCAATGGCCTGCACGGAGGCTTCCCACTGAACGCAGGATACGCTGAGGAAGCCGTCTCCGGGGGGCGATTCCTCGGTAAGGAGTTCCTCGCCCCGGTCGCCGTAGTAGCCGATGGCACTGGCGGAGAGGTAAAGCGACGGCCGCAGGTTCAGGCGAGCCAGGGTGGCGGCCAGCAGGTGGGTCGATCCGGTACGGCTGCGGATAATGACTTCCTTGCGGGCGTCCGTCCACCGCTGGTCGGCGATGCCGGCTCCCGCCAGGTTGATCAGGTAGTCGACTCCATCGAAGGCAGCATCGTCAATGGTGGCCGCCCGGACGTCCCAGACGAAGGTGGGAAATTCCGCGCCGGGATTCGCCGCACGGCTCAGGTGGCGCACCTCGTAGCCCTCACGGCGCAGGCGCCGCGACAGGTGCATACCGACAAATCCACTACCGCCGCCGATGAGTACTGTTTTCATGACGGGCTATGCGTTGGCGGGTACGAATTCGTAGAAATAGGGATCGTCGCCGCCTTCCTCATAGGCCAGGGCGAGCTCGCGATTCTGCATTTCCGTGAAGAATACCTTCCAGCTCACGGGGTTGAGATCAAACTCATCGTCGTTGTCCACCTCGTCAAAATGAATGCGGAGGGGCTGGCTGTTGTAGCCGTCCGCTACCTGGTCCACCATCGCGGGCAGGCCGTTGCGCGACTGGGCGAATGCCTTGATGAGGTTGTGGTCGATGGTTTTAATCGTCGTTGCCATGGTGCTTAGTATTTGGTTACCTCCATAAGCCGCGTACCCCGGGAATGTTTAGGCGCGGTACCAGGCATCGCTGGGCGTGCATGGGCATTGCACCCGCCCACCGGGCAAACGAGCGAAGCTTATACCCTACCTTGGCGTTAGTACCCCCTCCCCGATAGAAAAACATGGCTGAACAATTAGGCTTCCTCACCCTACTCCCCCCCGTCATTGCTATCGTGCTGGCCATCCTGACCCGGCAGGTCTTTATTTCCCTCGTGGTGGGCATCTTCCTGGGTTACGTGATCCTGGCCGGCGGTAATCCATGGACGGGTTTCCTGGATACCCTGCAGGGACTGGTGGACGTCTTCGCCGATGCCGGCAATACCCGCACCATCATGTTCTGTGCCCTAGTGGGCGCGCTGATCGTGTTCATGCAGCGCAGCGGCGGGGTGGCCGGTTTCATCGAGGCCATCGACCGGCGCCTGATGAAATACGAGCGACGCAAGGACGGCTCCAGCCGCACCATCGTCCAGCTGCTGGCGTGGATCACCGGTACCGTGGTCTTCGTGGAATCCAGCATCAGCGTGCTCACCGTGGGCACCCTCTACCGCCCGATTTTCGACAAGATGGGCATCAGCCGCGAGAAGCTGGCCTACATTGCCGACTCCTCCTCCGCGCCCAGTTCCATCCTTATCCCCTTCAATGGCTGGGGGGCTTTCATCATGACCCTGCTGGCCCTGGAGGGGTTCGAAAATCCCTTCGGCACTATGCTGCGGGCGATGGGCTATAATTTCTACGCCTTCGCCGCCCTCTTCATGGTGCCCATCGTGGTACTGAGTGGCCGCGACTGGGGCCCCATGAAGAAGGCCGAACTCCGGACCCGCTCGGGCAAGTTACTGAACGAGGGCGCTACGCCGGTGGTCGACGAGTCGCTGACGAGTATTGAAGCTAAGGAAGGCATCCCCCTGCGGGCGACCAACATGATCATCCCCATCGTCGTGATGGTGTTCTGCATGCCCTTCATGCTGGCGTATACGGGCTGGGCGGATGCGCGTTCCCTGCTGGGGGAAGGCGCGGGCGCAGGTGCCATGGTCTTCCAGTCCATCGGCAGCGGGAGTGGTTCCACCGCGGTGCTGACGGCGGTGACGATCTCTATCCTGGTATCCATGTGCGTTTACAAGGCACAGGGCATTTTCGGTATCCGGGAGTCGGTCGATCTGGTACTCAAGGGCATTGCCGGCCTGATCCCCCTGGCGTTACTCATGCTCCTGGCCTTTGCCATCGGGGCGCTGTGCAAAAAACTGGAAACGGGCATTTACGTTTCCGAGGTAGCCCGTGGCTGGCTGTCGCCCGGCCTGGTGCCGTTTTTGGTGTTTCTGGTCACCTGCTTCATTGCCTTCAGCACCGGTACGAGCTGGGGCACCTTCGCGATCATGATCCCGATCGCCGTGCCGATGGCCCGCGAGATGGACGCCAACGTGCTGATGGCTATCGCGGCCGTACTGGGCGGGGGGGTATTCGGCGACCACTGCTCCCCGATCTCCGATACGACGATCCTGTCCAGCCTGGCTTCGGCGACCGACCACATCGATCACGTCAAGACGCAGCTGCCGTATGCGGGCCTAGCGGGGGGCATCGCGGCGGGGCTGTACCTGATTCTGGGACTGATGTAGGGAAGCGGTTGGGCGGGAAGCGGTTGGGCGGCTAACCGTCCGACGGGGCCTCGTCCGACGAGTTTTCGTCGGACGAGGCCCTTCAGCCGCAAATTTCCGGGCCTCAGGTCTGATGAATCACCCCAGAAATTCCAGCAATTCCAGCAGCTTCTCCTCGGGCATGACCTTTGGAAACTTGATCTGTCCACCCTTCTTCTTGGTTTGCTCGAGGAAGGCGTAGAGCCGATCAGCCGGAACGACCTTGACGCGGAGGTCCTTGAGGGCTTTTTGGCGGGCGACCTGGTAGTTCTTGTTGGCTTCCTGGAGGTGAGTATCGAGGGCGGTCTTTGCCTGCTCCGCATCGAGCTCGCCTTCTTCGAGGCCGAGCACCCACTGGTGGATGTACTCGCCGTCCGCTTCCCGTTTAATGGCTCCGACGGTAAATTCCTTGACCTGGGCGCCGGTTTCCTCGTTGAGCGCCTTGATTGCCTTGTTCAGTTTCTCTTCCGAAAGTTGGCTACCGACGACGTTGAGGAAATACTTGGTGCGGCCGGTGATCACGATCTCCATCTTCACCTTGTCGGTGAATTTGATGGTATCGCCGATCATATAGCGCCAGGCGCCGGCGGGGGTGGAGACCAGGAGGGCGTAGTCGACGTTTTCCTCTACCTGACGGAAATCCACCACTTCGGGTTTTTCGAGCATGGTGCCGGCGGCATCAAAGCCCCGCGCGTCGTGAGGAATGAATTCGAAATACATGCCGTGATCGAGGGCCAGTTGCATGGACATAGTGTCCGGCCGGGCGTTGAAGGCGAAGAAGCCTTCGCTGGCCAGGTAGGTGTCCATAATGGTGATCGGGTGATCGAGCAACGACTCAAAGATCTGGCGGTAGGGCTCAAAAGCTACGCCACCCGTGGTGAAGATGGAGAGGTTGGGCCAGATCTCGTGGATATTTTTCAACTTGTTGACCTCGATGATCTTGCGCAGCAGCATCACCATCCAGGAGGGAATGCCGGCCAGGGCCGCAATGTCCCATTTCGGGGCCTCCGTGGCGATGCGCTGGACGCGTTCGTCCCAGTCGGGAATTCGGGCGATCTCGAGACCGGGTTTGTAGACGCCCTCCATAAATTCGGGCATATTACTCACGTTGATGCCGCTGATCTCGCCTTCCTTCCAGCCGTCTTTCTCGGCCAGGTCGGCGGAGCTGGTGAGCATGAAGATGTCCTTCTCGAAGAGGTCAGGGGAGAGGTCAAAGTTGGCCAGGCACTCCGCCTGGGCGCGGCCGACGCGCTGGGTGCATTCCAGCATTTCGTTGGTGACGGGGATGCGCTTGCTTTTCTTGCCCGTCGTGCCGCTGCTAAGGGCGAAGAAGCCGGGGCGACCGGGCCAGGTGATGTCGGGGTCGTGGCGTTGCTTTTTCCACCACTCCTCATTCATTTCGTGGTAGTCGAATACCGGCACTTCCTTCCGGTAAGCCTTACGGACGTCTTCCGCCTCCAGGATACGGGCGAAATTGTAGTACTTGCCGAAGGCCGTATCCTTGGCCGTATTCAGCAGCTTTAGGAGTTGATCCTCCTGTGCGGCTCCCGGATCGGTAGGCTCGTGGGGAAGAAGGGAATGCTTGGTTTGGATCAGGGCTTTGATCACGTGTCCGTAAAACGCCATATGGTCTTCAAGTAGAATGAGGAAGGAAATACAGACAGGAAACACCAAGGTATCCTTCCACGTTCGAGCCCGGTGCTAGATAAAGAGCCGCCGCACGACCACCCGGAGTCCCAGCTGGTAGAAGTTCCGGTTCGCCAGGGTATCGAGATCGGGCCGCAGATTCCCGTTGAGGAAAAACTGGAAGGTCGGCTGGAACCGGATGGCCCAATCGTTGGACAGCTTCCGGTCGTAGCCGATGCCCGTCACGAAGGAGGCCAGCAGGGGGCGGTAGTCGATGCCCTCCTCCTCTACACCCGCAGATCCTGTTTCCCCCCCATTGGCATAGGTGGTGCGCTGGGTGCGGGTGCCCAGGTGGTACTGCAGCCCCGCGCCCAACATGAACAGTACGCGGTCCTCCTCGGTCACGTCCTGATAAAAGTTAATCTCGAAGGGGACGGAAAAGTAGTGGGCGGTGACCCGGTCGGTATACGTGGTACCGGCCTCCCCACGGAGCGGTTGCTCCAGGGTGGCGTAACCGGTGTTGGTGTAGCGCAGGCCGGTACTGAAGCCGATCCGGTCGACCCGCGATTCGTAGATTGCCCCGATGCCGTAACCGAAGGCGCCGGTTTCGAGGCTGTCGATCGCGTTCAGCTGGTTGTAGGTGACATTTGCCGTACCCGAGATCCGCCGCTCGCTGAGTTGGGGAGTCAGCTCCAGGCCGAAGCTGCGCTCCAGGGTCTGGGCGGAACCCAGTACGGGAAGGAAGATCAGGAAAGCAAAAACAAGTCGGACCATTACAAAGACTTTCCTGCTAAACCATTTAGAGCAGGGTGAAATTATTCCCCCTCCCCTAATTCAGGCCAAAAGGGTCTACAAGTCCCTGGTATGCCTGCCAACATACGAAAGTCATCCACCCAATCAACACGACGATTTCACCACACATCAGCTTCCGGTAACCGATGGCACCCAACAGTAGTCGATCTAATGCATATAGGAACGCACAGAGTGCCAGCACGGCTATAGAGGCGGTCTCCGCAAGGTGGTGAGGACTGTATCTTCCGCTGAGGATAACACGCGTCCAAACCCCTAATGGAATGATTAGGGAGATAAGGCATAAAATCGGCACGATCGTCCAGGTAAACTCAGGTGGTGGTACAGCCTCCTTCCCCTTCATTCCTCTTCTGCTTCTGTAGATACTCCCGTCTGAAAAAAGCTAAAGATGGTCTTCCCGTAGCTCCGCACTTCGGTACAGCGGGGGTCGCCGCTGAAGTCGTGGTGGGGATTATGCTCCAGTACGAACAGGCCGCCCGGGGCGATGAGGCCGGCATTGAAGACCAAATCCGGGAGCTCGGGGATATTCGGCAGTGGATAGGGCGGGCCGGCGAATACGTAGTCGAAGGGCTGGGCGACCGGCCGCCCGAGGTACTTGAACACGTCCATGCGCCACACCTGGATACAGTCTTCGATGCCGAGGGTCGCGACCGTTTTCTTGACGAAGGCCACGGCGGGCGGGTGGTTGTCGACGTAGGTCACGTCGCAGCAGCCCCGGCTGATGAATTCGTAGCCGTGGCTTCCCGTCCCCCCGAATAGGTCCAGCACCCGCAGGTCCCCGAAGTCGAGGCGGTTATTCAGCAGGTTGAAGAGGCCTTCCTGGGCGGAGTCGGTGGTCGGGCGGGTGGGCCAGTTGTCGGCGGGCGGCGAAAACCGACGGCCCTTGAATTTTCCGGAAATGATACGCATGGAGGCTAAGTTAGAGACGGCTACCGCAGGCAGAGTAAATCAAAGTACAGGTGAGGCGGCAGGGCCTCAAATTCGGGCGGCGTAGCCGGGGGAGTGGCATAGGTGCTGAAGCGGATATCTTCCACGTAGCGGTAAAATTGATGGTAAACTTCCCCCGAAGTGATCAGCTCCCCACTCAGGTAAAGTGGAGTCCGGGCCGGAGAGAAGCCACACTGCTCGAAGGCAAGCAGGAGGTAGTAGACGCTGTCCTGGGCATTGGTGTAGGAAAAGCAGTTGAAGTACTCCAGCGCGCCGTTTCGGTGCCCGGCAAGAAACATCCGCGGCCCCCGCACGGCGCAGGACACCGACGACTGTCCCAGACGCCGCGAACGGGCGGCCCAGGCCGTCAGCAGACCTCCGGCAACGTGTTGGGGCCGGCCTTCTCCGAAGTGATCCCCCAGGGCATCGAATTGCTCGCGGCGGGCGGAAAAGACCAGTTCGCTCCCTACTGCCTGCAGGGCTTCGTGGCGGACTTCGTCGTCGAGGCCGATCACGGTCAGATGCTCCAGGTAGGCTACGGGATGATCGGGACTGAACAGGGGGCGGGGCACGAGGGCCATTACGGGAGTGTCCCAGGCAACCACCGTCTTGCCGTAAGCGGCTCCGTGGAGCAAGGCATCGGTATGGACCAGCCGTGCCAGGGCGGCAGGCCAGTCGGCCTGTTCCTGCGGATCGAAATCATAGGAGCGGTAGGCGAGCAGGCGGTTGGCCGTTCGATCACGGATGATATACGCAAAACTGTCCACCCCCGTAAGGATGGACAGTTCGTAATCCTGCGTACGCTCCGTGCGGAGCGACGTGGCGGTTATATCGTAGTTGCTTATTCCCAATTCCCGGCCAGGCTGGGCTTGCTCAGGTCACCGAACTTCAGGGGAGCATTGGGGTCGTAACGCTGATCGTAGCGCTTGAAGCGCTCGTCGGCAAAACGGTCCATGAATTCCTTGCGGGCGATACCGACCTGTACTACGGGCACCCTGGTGGACTGGTAATCGATGGTGTCGGCGGCGATGTCGAACACCTTATTATCGGTGTAGGGAACGAACTGCAGCTTGTCGAGGTCGATGCCCATGGCCCGTACGCTGTCGATGGCGGGGGTGTACATGGTATCGTAGGCAGTGGTCGGATCAAAGGTGGGATCGTCGGGGTCGCCGATGATGCGAACTTCCATAAACCGGCCCTCGGTGAGCACCTGCTTGAGGGTATCGAAATTGGGGGCAAACATGCCGGTGATGTCGCGGTACATCTCCTGGGTGGTCCGGATAATTTTCAGCTGATCGGATACCGCATCCTCCCGCATGGAACGCTCGTCCGCGAACGTGATGGGTTCTTCGATGCTGCGGTACAGCAGGAAGGCCAGGAAGAAGGCCAACACCAGAAAAGCCAGACTGAATAATTTACGCATCGTGAGCAGTTAATTTGTGCAAGTATAAAACATTTTCGGTGGAGCCCGGAAAAGGCCGGGATAAATATACGGTTCTCTCCGCTGTCGCCGTTCGGTCGGCTCGTACCCGAAAGATGCCACCGGGCGCCGGTTTGGTGCAACGTCGGGCTGATTTCTTTGTTTGCCCCCTAGCCCACCGACCGACCCCCTCCCCTGCATGCCCACCATCCTAGCCATTGAATCCAGCTGTGACGACACTTCGGCCGCCGTTGTCCGCGACGGAGCGGTACTCAGCAACGTCACCGCCGCCCAGGCCGTCCACGTCGAATACGGCGGGGTGGTACCGGAATTTGCCAGCCGGGCCCACCAGGTAAATATTGTTCCCACCGTGGAAGTGGCCCTCCGCCGGGCGGGAGTGACCGCCGCAGCGATTGACGCCGTCGCCTTTACCCGCGGTCCCGGCCTCATCGGTTCGCTCATGGTTGGCGTGAGTTTTGCCAAGGCCTTCGCCCTGGCCCGCGACCTGCCCCTGATCGAGGTCGACCACATGCAGGCCCACGTGCTGGCCCACTTTGCGGAAGACCCGAAGCCGGAATTCCCCTTCCTCTGCCTGACGGTCTCCGGTGGGCATACCCAACTCGTCGTCGTCCACTCTCCCCTGGAGCAGGAAATCATCGGGCGCACCATCGACGATGCGGCAGGCGAGGCCTTCGACAAGTCCGGCAAGCTCCTCGGCCTCCCCTACCCCGCCGGCCCCGAACTCGACAAACTGGCCGCCCTGGGTAGCCCCGTCCTGGATTTCGCCCAACCCGATCCCGGAGGACTCGACTTCAGTTTCAGCGGGCTCAAGACCAGTATTCTCTACCGCCTGCAGCGGGAGGTAAAGGCGGATCCTGATTACGTCCGTACCCACCTGCACGACGTCTGCGCCGCCGTCCAGGACGCCATCGTATCCACGCTCATGAAGAAGCTGGTCGCCGCCGCCGAACAGACCGGCCTTACCCGGATCGCCCTCGCCGGCGGCGTCTCCGCCAACCGGGAACTGCGCCAACGGCTGGAAGTCGAGGGGAACCTCCGGGGCTGGAAGACCTTCGTCCCCCGCATCGAGTACTGCACCGACAACGCCGCCATGATCGGGGTGACGGCTACCTTCAAGTATGCCCTGGGGGAGTTTGCGGATCAGTCCGTTGCACCCGCCGCCAGGCTCTAAAATTCAGTAGCCACAAACCGGCTGGAAAATAATTGGTCAAAAGTATTGTTAGATTACTCTAACTTATTACTTTTGCTTTTCAACTACCAGTTTGTGCTATGCGGCTAACTATACTTTTATTGTTGCTTTCCGTGCTTACCGTCACGGTCTCCGCACAGGATGGGGGTACGATAGCCGGTAAGGTGACGTCCGCGGGAGAGCCCCTCCCTTTCGCGACCATTCAGATCGCCGGCACCAGCCGCGGCATAGTTGCGGGTACCGACGGCTCCTTTCTCTTTGAGGAGGTGGCAGCGGGGCCCCGGACAATCGAAATTCGGACGATCGGCTACGGAGTATTTCGCGAGGAAGTACAGGTCGTCAGCGGCCAAACCGTGACCCTGGATGCCGAGCTGACCGAAAACATGTCCGACCTGGACCAAATAGTCGTGACCGCCACCCGGACGGCCAAACGCAGAATCGACGCGCCCGTTATTGTCAACCTGGTGAATAGTCAGGAGCTCGACCGAGCGGCGGCCGCTACGCTCTCCGAGGGACTGAAGTTCCAACCCGGTCTGCGGGTAGAGACCGATTGTCAGACCTGCAACTACACCCAGCTGCGCATGAACGGACTCCAGGGCGGCTACTCCCAGATCCTGATCAACGGACGGCCGATTTTCAGTCCCCTCACCGGCCTCTATGGAATGGAGCAGATCCCCGTCAACATGATCGAGCGCATCGAAATAGTGCGGGGGGGCGTTTCCGCCCTCTACGGCTCCAGTGCCATCGGGGGTACCGTCAACGTAATCACTAAGGTGCCCGTAAAAAACGACTACAGTATTTCTAACACCTACCAGCGCGTTGGCGGCAGCTCCTCCGATAATATCCTTGCCGGCAATGCCACCCTGGTCAATGAGGCCGAGAACGCCGGAGCGACCTTCTTCGTCAGTAACCGCAACCGCGACTTCTACGACGCAAACGGAGACCACTTCTCCGAGCTGCCGAAACTTAAGAATAATTCGTTTGGCACTACCCTGTTCTACCTCCCGGCCGACAACCAGAAGCTGGAAGTCAGCCTCAGCAGCATGTACGAGTACCGCTTCGGCGGTGAGATGACCGACCGCGCCGCCTACCTGGCTCAGCAGTCGGAAGAACGCACCCACCATGTATTCATGGGCAGTGCAGACTACCAGATCAACTTCAACGAGGACCGCAACTCGCTGATCGTGTACTACGGCGGTCAACAGACCGACCGGTCTCACTACACCGGCATCGAGCCCGATTCCCCCGAGGAGCTCATCGATTTCCGCGCCGATCCTCCCTATGGCACGTCCGACGTCGTCACCCACCAGGGCGGCGTACAGGTTAATACTGGGTTACCCGAATTTTTGGGCGGCAAGGCGGTACTGACCGTGGGCGGCGAGTACCTGTACGACGACGTCTTCGACGAAATCCCCTCCTATAATTACCTCATCGACCAGACGACCACCGACCTGGGCGCCTTCGTGCAACACGACTGGGACGTAAGCCCGCAGGTGTCCCTGCTTTCCGGCTTCCGGCTCGACAAGCACAACCTGGTCGACTACGCCATCTTAAGTCCGCGCTTGTCCCTGCTCTACAAGCTCAGGGAAACCACCCAGTTTCGTCTCGGCTGGGGTACGGGATTCCGCGCCCCCCAGGCCTTTGATACCGACCTGCACATTGCCTTTGCCGGGGGGGGCGTTTCGCGCATCAGCCTCAGTGATAACCTGCAGGAAGAGCGATCGAACAGTTTTACCGGCTCGGTCAACTTCGACCGGGCGAGCGAGCACTTCATTGCCGGCTTTACTCTGGAGGGCTTTTACACCTCCCTAAACGATGCGTTCTACCAGTTTCCCCTGGGAGCGGACGCCTTCGGGCAGCGCTTCGAGAAGCGCAACGGATCGGGAGCTACGGTGAAGGGATTTTCCCTCGAAGCCCGGGCCAATTTCGACTACGTCGTCCAGGTCGACGCGGGCTTCACCCTGCAGTCCAGCTTGTTTGACGAGGCGGTGGAAAATATCGCAGGACTTCCGGCCAGGCGGGAATTCCTACGCACCCCCAACGATTACGGGTACGCTACCCTCAGTTACTCGCCCACCAAGTACTGGAACCTGACCGCCAACCTCGTCTACACCGGCACCATGAATATTGCCCACTTCGCGGGCGTGGACACCGGCCAGGCCGTTGATGAGTACGTACGGTCGCCCGCCTTTATCGATACGGGGCTGCGGCTCGCCCGCACCTTCGACCTGGCGCGGGCAAAAACGGGCCTCGAACTCTTCGGGGGCGTAAAGAACGTGTTGGACTCCTACCAGGAAGATTTCGATACCGGTAAAAACCGGGATAGCAATTACATCTACGGGCCGTCGCTTCCCCGGACCTTGTTCCTGGGTCTGCGGCTCAAGTCGCTGTAGCCGTATGCATGCCAGAATCTTACTGCTTGCCATTGGCCTTCTGAGCGTCACCCAGGCGGTCGGCCAGGAAGGAGCACCCACCATCCGCTGGCTAAATTTTGAACAGCTTCAAGTGGCGCTGCTGGCGGACCCCCGCCCCGTGTTCATCGATTTTTATGCCGATTGGTGTTCCGCCTGCCACCGCATGGATCGGCAAGCTTACCGCGACCCCCGGGTGATCAGTCTGCTCAACAACGCCTACTACGCCGTAAAGATGGACATTGAGTCCCCGGACACGGTTGAGTTCGGCGGACACACCTTCCTGAATGAACGGATCAACCAGGTCAACCCCGTACACCAGATCCCCCTCCTCATGGCTTCCCGCCAGGACAAACCCTTCTCGCTCCCCGCGATGATCCTGCTCGACGAAAACTTCGTGGCTACCGACCGCTACTTTCAGTACCTCAGCGCCGCGCAACTGGTGGAGATTTTGGACCGATAGGCCTCCCCTTCCACTCCGTCTTCACTCCCAGCAGTGCCGCGGTACCGATAGCCACCAGGTAAACCGGATAGATCAACTGGGCGCAGGGGTACCAGCGCATCAGGTGGCCGTGGCCGTAATGCCCGCAAACGGAGCGGAGTAACACCCAATCGACCACCCCCTTAACCAGCCAGGTCACCAGCGCGGCGCCCCACAAACCGGGGATAAAGGATCCGAGTAACAGCCCTCCCAGGATTGCCGCCGAGGTCACGAAGGCAAGCGCCTGGGCCAAGCTCAGCGCCGGACTTGCATAGTGGCCGGCCTTAGCCGCCCAGCGCAACCGTTGCCGCCACAGCGCCCGCCAGCCCGTGACCGGCGCGGTGGTGACCAGCGCCCCGGGAGCGGTAAGGGCTACGGTTTGCAGACCGGCCCGCATAAATTTGTGGAGGAGGAGAACGTCGTCGCCCGACGGCAGGTGGTCCACCCCTGCGTAGCCCCCCAGCTGAATAAAGGCCTCCCGGCGGAAGGCGAAGTGTGCTCCGTTGGCCAGGGTTGGCCGCCCTACAGCCACCGAAGCCGCCGTAAAGAGCTGATACCCCGCCAGGTCCAGTGCCTGAAAAGCGTCGCAAAAACCCCTTACCGGCGCGCAAAAGACCGGTCCCAGTACCACGTCCGCCCCCCCGGCGAAGGAGCGCGCCAGCTCGTCCAGCGTATCCGCCGGCCAGTGGCAATCCGCATCCGTAGTAACGATGATTTCGGCCGACGTCCGGGAAATGCCGTAGGTGATCGCCGCCTTTTTGTAGGCCACGGTGCCGGGGGGAATCACCGTGTCCGCCAGCTTAAGTACCACCACCTGCGCACCTGCGTCCGCGCCCAATCCGCCGTCGGTAGAGTGGTCGTCTACCAGGATGATCTCATAGCGTTCGGAGGGATAGCGCTGCGACCGCAGGCTGCGCAGGAGTGCCGGCAGGTGGTGCGCTTCATCGCGGTAGGGTACGACGATCGCGATGGTCGGCAGGGCTGGTTCGGCCGGAAACCGCTGCTGTACTGCCCGGTGCCAGTGATAAAAGTTATAGCCCTGCCAACCGGCATAGGCCAGTGCGATGGGCAGCGGGACCGCCGCAAGCCACCCCAAAACCTACTTGAAGTACTCGTCGTAACCGGGCTCGTCGCGGCGGGGCGCCCGGGGCTCGGGGGGCGGGGGCAGCACCTCGTAGTCGGTATCGATGTCCAGGGGCCGCTCGGGCAGTTCCTCGTAGTCGACCCACTTTCCGTTCTGCTGCACGTCGGCTTCCCGGCGGGCTTCCTTCACCTTCTTCTTGAAGAGGGCCATGCCCAGGAAGTACAGGAAGACGAATGGATAAAACACTACGGTGAGGGCCGAGGCGGCCAGGCCGTAGATCCAGTTGCGCTGAAACAGCTTCTGAATGCCCTTCAGGTAGCCGGTGACGACCCGATAATCGATGATCAGGGCAGCAATGAGGGCAAAGGGAGCAATGCGGTAGAGGAGCGCGATGATCCAGCCGACGATGGAGAAGAGCACGTAGAGCACCACCAGCGCGACGACAATGCCGATCACGGTACTGATGGGAGAACGTTCAAAGGGAGAGCGAAAAGATACCATGTCAGAGGAACAGCCTATTCGTGCCCCCGGTTGGACGGTGGTACGTCTCAGGTACCGATTTTCGTCGTACGGCACCGTTTTCCCGTCGAATGGAGGGGGGCGGGGCCGCGGGTGCAGCGGGATTCCGTAAATTCGCGGCATGATCCGGCACCTCTTCCCCCTTGCTTTGCTCTTTCTGTGGTCGGGACTTTCAGCCCAGACTGAAGTGACCCTCACTGCCCGGGTGGAGGGGTGCAGCCAACCGCTGCAGCTCTTCACCTTCACGGGCGTTGGATTCGAGCCGCAACTGGAACTGCAGGCGGGCGAGGACGGCACCTACGCGGCCACCTTCACTATGGAGGAGCCCGCCTTCCGTTACTTAGGCTCCGGTGCCGACGATGCCCTGCCGTTGATCGTGGGTGGGGAAGGATCCGTGAACGTCACCGGTCGCTGCGGCAAGCTCCGGGAGGCGACCATCTCCGGAAGTCCGATCAACGCGGCCTACGCGGCCCTCAAGCGGACGTTTGACGAGCAAAATACCCGCTACGCTACGCTGGTAGAAGACATCGAGGTGATCCAGGACGAACGCGTGAACCGCGAGGCGAAGGAAGCCATGGCCGCACTCGACCGGGAAAAGCGGGAACTGGTCGGCAGTCTTCTGCAGGAGTACCCCCTCCTGGGCCGCATCGCCAGCCTGAACACCTACCTCAGCTGGTACTCCGCCGAGGCGGGAAAATTCACCAACCAGCTCGATCATTACACCACCACCTACTTTCAGTTGGTCGACTTCGCTGATCCCGGGTACGACGACCTGTCCTGGACCTACGAGGGGGGGCGTAGCTACGCGAACAACCTGCTAAAGGCCATTCCCTCTACCACCCTGGCCGACGTCCTCCTGGCCGAGACGAGCCGCTGGCCCGTCGGCAGCCGGGCCCGCTTCCTGGCGCGCAGCGGTACCCTCGCCGCCCTGGTGCAGGGAAAACATCCGGCTACGGTCAAGGTAGGCGACAGCATTATCGAAGAGTACGCTTCCCGCTACCCCGCCCAGGTGGACCTGATCCGGCGGCAGACCGCCGGCTTGCGGAGTTTCACGATCGGCGCACCGGCCCCGCTCTTCACCGCGCCGACGCTAGAGGGAGAGGAACTCAGCCTGGAGAGCCTGCGCGGGAAGGTCGTCCTGCTGGATTTCTGGGCCAGCTGGTGCGGCCCCTGCCGGCGCGAGAATCCCAACGTGGTGCGCGTTTATAACCGCTTCAAGGACCAGGGATTCGAAATTCTCGGCATCAGCCTCGACGACCGGCGCGAGCGCTGGGAACAGGCCGTTGCCGCCGACAAGCTGGAGTGGCTCCACGTCTCCGACCTCCAGGGGTGGAAGAGTGCCTACGGCCAGCTGTACGGCGTGACCAGCATTCCGCAAACCGTCTTGCTCGACCGCGACGGTAATATCCTGGCCCGTAACCTGCGGGGTCCGGACCTGGAACGTAGGCTGGAGGAGGTATTTGGTGGAAATCCTGACTAACTTTGTCCCAATGAAGACTTTAAAATCGCGCCTCCTGGTCGTGCTACTCGTCGTAGCCGTATCGGTTGGCCTCGACCAGTGGACGAAGTACCTGGCGACCGTGCATCTCCAGGGCGAGCCCGATCAGTTCTACTTCGGTCACGTGCTGCGGTTCACCCACGTGCACAATACGGGAGCCTTTCTCAGCATCGGCTCGGGCCTCAACGATTTCTGGCGACCCATCCTCCTCAATCTCTTCCCCGCCCTGCTGCTCATCGCGCTGCTCTACTACATCTTCCGGGAGAAGCTGCTGAATACCTGGCAGGTCGTGGCCCTGTCCCTGATCGTGGGCGGTGGCCTGAGCAACATCGTCGATCGCCTGCTTTACGGCCACGTGGTCGACATGCTCCACCTCAAGGCTTTCGGCCTGCAGACCGGCATCTTTAACGTCGCCGACATGGCGATCATGGCGGGCATGTTCATCATGCTGCCCTTTGCCCTGCGACCGCAAAAGAAGGTCCCCGTGTCGGAGGAACGCTAGGGAGACATCGGAGGCCTCCCGCAGGGCTCATCCGCCATCGCGCGCATCGCCCAGAAAATCGAGGTTACGGCGCAGCCCGCTGAATTTCGTCCGCTTGACCGCCGACTTCTGAAATACCCGGCGGAACACCTCCTCCGTCATCTCGGTCCACTCCCGCTTGCCCATGGCGGGCAGCTCCGGGTGGGGAGCAAAGGCGGGCTCGGCGTGGGGACGACTGAAGCGGTTCCAGGGGCACACCTCCTGACAGATGTCGCAGCCGAAGGCCCAACCCTCCATGCGGCCGGCAAACTCCCCGGGAATAGCTTCCTTCAGTTCGATGGTCAGGTAACTGATGCACTTGCTGCCGTCCACTATGTAGCCGCCCGGGCTGATCGCTTCCGTCGGACAGGCCTCGATGCAGCGGGTGCAGGTGCCGCAGTGGTCGCGGATACCGGTATCGGCGGCCGGCTCCAGGTCGGAGATCAGCTCGGCCAGGAAAAAGTAGCTGCCCGCCTTCGGCTGGATCAACAGGGTATTCTTGCCTACCCACCCTACACCGGCGCGCGCCGCCCAGTCCCGTTCGAGCACGGGGGCACTGTCGACGAAGATGCGCCCCTCGATGGGATGGCCCAGGGATTCTTCCAGCCGATCGACCAACTCCCGCAGTTTAGCGCGGACTACGCGGTGATAATCCTCTCCGTAGGCGTAGCGGGCGAGCTTGGGAGACGTGCGGCTGGGAGCATCGTCTTCGGGAAAGTAATTGTAGAGCAGGGAAACGACGGAGCGGGCACCGGGCACCAGTTTGGTGGGATCCACCCGCTTATCGAAGTGATTTTCCATCCAGGCCATCGTACCGTGGTGACCGGCGTTGAGCCATTCCTCCAGGCGACGCTCCTCGGGTTCCATGCGTTCGGCCCGCGCGATACCGACGTAACCGAAGCCCAGGGTGTAGGCGGTCTGCTTGATGGTAGTAGCGAGTTGGGTCGGGTTCATGGTAAAACGGAACGGCCGCCCCGGAATGCGGAGCGGCCGTTAAGTTAAGCAGCAGGAGCTGACCTAGAAATCGTTGATCGAGCGACCGGTGAAGGACATGACGTTCCGGAAGCCGATGTAGGACTTGGTGGTGTCCTGGTATTCGTACGTGCGGGTACCGTTCTGGAGGTAAAAGCTGATGTCTTTCCAGCTGCCGCCGCGGATCACCTTACGCTTGTAGGAGATGGGGTCATCGTCCTTCGCGTTGTAGCGGATATCGGGGTTGAAGTCGTGGACGAAGCTGGTGGCATTCTCCTGGAAGGCGGTGATGGTCCACTCGGCGACGTTACCGGCCATGTTGTACAGGCCGTAATCGTTGGGGTAGTAGGCATCGACGGGGACGGTGTAGGAACCACCGTCGTCGGCATAATTGCCGCGACCGGGCTTGAAGTTAGCGAGCAGACAGCCCTTGCTGTTGCGGGCGTAGGGGCCGCCCCAGGGGAAGGGGGCGTTCTCCTTGCCGCCACGGGCCGCGTACTCAAATTCGTACTCGGTGGGGAGGCGGAAGTCCTCGATGAGGGTTTCCTGGTTGTACTGGTTCCAGAGGGTGGTCCGCCAGAAACTGAAGGCGCGGGCCATGTGCCAGTCTATGCCCACCACGGGATAGTTGTCGTAGGCGGGGTGGCTGAAGTACACCCGGGCCATGGGCTCGTTGTAAGCGTAGGCAAAATCACGAACCCAGACGAGGGTATCGGGGTACACATTGACGGTTTTCTCGCTGATGTAGTCGGTAATGCCCTGTCCGTCGACGCCGCGGGGGCGGGCCATGGAGGCTTCCGTCCAGTCTACCTCGCTGTAGGTATACTCGTAGAGATTGGTGTTGACCTGCTTCTTACCGGCATAGTACTCCTCCAGGTACAGCTCGGAGAGGGTCTCGTCGGTGTAATCGATGGGGATCTCCCAGTCGATGTTGCCGTTTTCGTCGACGTCTCCCAGGATAACGTGGGCGATGGAATCGCGGACCCAGTCCATGAACTGCCGGTACTCATTGTTGGATATCTCGGTATCGTCCATGTAGAAGCCGTTGATGGTCACCGCCTTAGGACGCTGGATAAAGGTGCCGGTGATATCCTGGTCGTTGTTGCCGATGTGGACGGTACCTGCCGGCACGTAAACCATGCCGTAGGGCTGGATGCCTTTCCAGGTTGGCCGGTCGCTGGAACCGACTAATTCGCCGGTTTCCCGACTGCCGCCGCAGCTGGAAAGTGTCATGGCCAGTACAGCAAGGGCCAGCAGTGTTTGTACAAAGTTTTTCATGCGCGGAACCGGAATTGTCCTCGGAGTTTTCTTAGGAGGGGGGAGTTGGGGGGGGAACGTAGATAAAAACATGGTTAGTATCGTAGGTAGAGTCGCGGGACAAAGTTTAACAAAATGACTGGATCAATACGCGCGGGGGCGACAAAGATCGTCATTGCTTGGTACGCGGGTTAAAAATGAGGGGAGGCGGAACGCCCGCACCGATACGTTGTCGCAGGTTGTATTTCAGGCTGATCTCGTGGCTGCCGTCCTGGACGGATCGCAGTTCGGAGAGCGTCAGGTCATATGCATAGGCTACGGAGATCTTTTCACTGAGGTTCACGCCGGCCATTACTACAATCGCATCCGACGTCTGGTTATTGTAGCCGCGGTAGGCTGCCCCCGCAAATACGTTGTCGTTGTACCGGGCGATGGCTCCAACGCTCAGTTGATGTTGGGTACCGTCACTGACCGCAAAGAGAATAGGATCGAGCTCCCAGGCGCGCAGCAGGTCGAAGCGGGCACGCAGGTAGCCGTGGTACTGTCGGCCGAGCGTATAGTCGAGGTTCGGAAACGAGAGGACGCCTTCGTTCAGATTGCGGACGGAAATGCCGCCCTCCAGGCGCTCGGACTGGTAGTACAGCCCGGCGGAAAGCGTAAAGGTGCCGGCCCCCTCATTGCCGTTGGGCAGCAGGTCGTCCTGGTGATTGACCGTGCCGGGCTCGGGGTACAGGCCATCCGGTGTCCGGAGGTCGCCCCCATTAATGCTCATCTGCAGGTAGCGGGCAGACAGCCCGGCCGACCACACGGCCGTGGGGCGAACGAATTGGTAATTCCAGCTTACGCCGAAGCGGTTGAGCTGGCGGGCACCCACGCGATCGCGCTCGGCCTCTACGCCAAAGCCGCTGCTGAGAAAGTAGACGGGCAGGTGGGCACTGAGCAGTTGCCCGCTGGGCTGTCCGTCGAGGCCGCTCCACTGCGTCCGGTAGGTACCGGTTATGCTGAGGCTGTTGTCCAGTCCGGCGTAGGCGGGATTGAACTGCACGGGGTCGAGCCAGTACAGGCTGTACTGCGCGAATTGCTGGGCACCCGCGGAGCCGCCCAACAGCAACAAAAAGAAAACGTGCAGTAGTTTTTGGGACATCTACGATCAGTTCAACAGGTGAAGGGCCGCTTGCGCTGTATCAACCGGCAATTGGCAGCTTCGGTTCTCGCATACAAAGTAGCGAAGTTCCGAAAGATAACGATTCATCAACAAGGGAACGTCGGGACGGTCGGCTTCGGACGCGACGATCAGCAGACCGGGTCGGTAGTCCGACAAGAATTCCCGGGCGGCTTCCCGGGCCCCCGGGCCGGTGATGACCAGCTCCCGTTCGGGCGTACCCAGCAGCAGGGAAGTAAGTCCCCAGCTCGCAAAACTTCCGGGATAGCGCTCCAGGGCTCCCTCCAGTGCAGCCAGCATGGTGGTGGCGCGTTGGGTGTAGTGCTCCTCCCCCGTCAGCCGCCCGAGGCGGTAGAGGTTGTGGGCCATCTGGGAATTGCCGCTGGGCAGGGCGTTGTCGTAAAAATCCTTCGTCGCCACGGGGAGTTCACTTTCCGCCGGGGGGCGGAGGTAAAACATTGCGTCTCCGGCGTCGGAGAAGGTAGCCAACACGTGATCAACGAGTCCGCGGGCATCCTCGAGGGCGTATTTTAATTGGAAAGTAACCTCGGCCAGGTCCAGAGCGGCATTCGCCAGGGCGGCGTAGTCGTCAAGAAAAGCGGGCGCGCCGAGTTTGCCGGCGGTGCGGTTGCGGTACCACTGTCCGTCATCAAAGAGCTGCTTCCGCAGGGCCTCGTAGAGGTGGGTGGCCAGGTTGAGGTAGTGGGCATTTCCGGTGGCGCGGTAGCACCACGTCCAGCCCGAGACGAGCAGGGAGTTCCATTGCAGAATGAGCTTGTCGTCCGCCCCGGGCGGTACGCGCAGCTTGCGCACCTCCGCCAGGAGGAGACGGGCCCTGGCGACAGCCGGCGTAACGCGGGAGAGGGCCACCGGGCGGTAGGGGATATTGGTGCGTTCCTCCTCCCAATTGCCCGAGCGGGTGATGCCGTAAAAATCGGCGACCGCTTCGACTTCTTTGGCGTCGATGAGTTCCTCCAGTTCCCGGTACTGCCAGACGTAATACTTGCCCTCCACCCCCTCGCTGTCGGCATCCAGGGCGGCACGGTAGCCGCCGTCGGGCAGGGCCATTTCGCGTTCGAGCCAGTCCGTGGTCTCGCGGATGGCCTCGAGGTAGCGGTCGTCGGGGGTTACGAGGTGGAGCTTACCGAGCAGCCGCAGGAGGAGGGCGTTGTCGTAGAGCATCTTCTCGAAGTGGGGTACCCGCCAGTGGGCATCCACGGTATAGCGGCTGAATCCCCCGCCGATCTGATCGTAAATACCGCCGTCGAGCATGGCGCGCATGGCGTGACCGGCTTGGTAAATATCCTGGTTGTTGCCGGTCAGCAGTCCGTTGGCCAGCAGCAATTCCAGCGACTGGCTCTGGGGAAACTTCGGCGCTCCGCCGAAACCTCCGCGGGCGGCGTCGTAGGTTTTGCGCAGGTTTTCCAGCATGGCGCCCGCACTTTCTGATTTACGGGCGAGGCCCAGGAGGCGGTCGGCGCCCTTGTTGAGGGTATCCACGAGCTGTTCGGCCTGGGCCTCGAGGGAGGGGCGGTCTTCGCGGAAGGTCTGGGCGATATAACCGAGTAGCTCCGTCCACGCGGGGCGGTCGTATTTCCGTTCCGGGGGATAGTAGGTGCCGGCGTAGAAGGGCCGCGCGTCGGGCAGCAGGAAGGCATTGAGGGGCCATCCCCCACCCCCGCTGATGGCCTGGCAGGCGTCCATGTAGACCTGGTCCACGTCGGGCCGCTCCTCGCGGTCGACTTTAATGCAGACGAAGTGCGCGTTCATCACCCGGGCCGTGGCCTCCACCTCAAAGCTCTCGCGCTCCATCACGTGGCACCAGTGGCAGGTGGAGTAGCCGATACTGACGAGGATGGGCTTGTCTTCCCGGCGCGCGCGGGAGAGGGCCTCGTCCCCCCAGGGGTACCAGTCCACGGGATTGTGGGCGTGCTGGAGGAGGTAGGGGCTGGTTTCGTATTGTAGGCGGTGGATGGGGTAGGGATTGAGGGATTGAGGGATTGAAGGATTGAGGGCCCGTAGACCTAACCGGGAACCACCGCGAAAGGTCAACCGATCGTCGTTGAATGCCGGTAGTGCTACCGACCTGATCGCTAATAGTTTTCTCCGGTGATCAGTTTGATGGCGCGTTCAAGTACTTCGTCGCGGCCGCTCCGGATACCTGCGATGGTGAGGGGAACTTAGATATCCGGCACGATGCCTACCCGCTGGGTCGGGGTGCCGTCGGGGTAAAAGATGCCGATGCCGGAGATCATCGTCCGCAGTCCGCCGGGAAGGGTGATGCTCGATACGTTGCCGTCGGCCCCTGCGGTGGTGCTTCCGATGACGGTGGTGCGCGGCCCGGCCCTAAAGGCCATGGAGGTATACTCCGCGCTGCTCTGCGTCAGCTCATATACCAGCACCACTACCCGACCAGTATATGGGTCCTCCGCGGCGGTAATCTCCAGCGGGTCGCTCCAGGTAAAAGCCCCGGGTGTGGACATAACGGGCTGGGCAAATTTAACAAAGGGGGTATTTTCCGCCATCAGGTATGACCCAAGTGAAAAGACCACGAAGGTGGAGGGGTAACTGCGGATGTCGATGATGATTCCGCGGGTATTGCGAAAGGTGTCGCGGATCACCGGTATATCTCCGGCCTTGATGTTTTGCAGGGTTACGTAGCCAATGTCTTCCGACAGAAATTCGTAGGCCGGTGTATTGCGGTGGGGATTACCGCGGTGGCGGTATAGCTGACCTTCGGAGACAAGCGGAATCCGGCGCGTTTCTTCACCCGTAGCCGTGCGGACGCTGAGGTCCATAAACTCACTGGTATCCCGCAATAGGTCGGCCGCGAGGTCCCGCCGTTGGGCCGCTTCGTTCGACGCGGGATAGCGGGGATTACGCTCGGTCACGATCTCCTCCACTGGCCGGCCGTTGATTTCAGTGATGACGTCACCGAGAGCGAGCAGGGTGGAGGAGCCATCATCAGGGCGGTACAGATCAGTAACCACCGGCTCCCCCTCCACGAACCGGATGTTTACGGCCGCATAGCGATCACCCCGCGCCGTATCGATACGGTCGCCTCCCGCCCTCAGTTGAGCATGCGTGTCGTTGACCTCCCCGATCAGCCCGAGGGATGCCCGCTCGTAGGCCAGTTCGTCCTCCGCCTCCAGAAAGTGGGGGAGGGGGTCGGCCAGTACTTCGTCCCAGTCGCGGTCGGTTTCCCCGACGTAGGGAAAATAGTAGCGAATCATGTTCCAGTAGCGGTAGAGGGAAAGCAGCCGAAAGCCGGCGTCGGGATAGGTTGGGTATTCGTAGGAAAGCTCATGCCTGAAATTCACGTTACCCGCACCCCCCGCCGCGGAGACGTAGTAGTGATTCTTCCGGGCCCGATTCGTATACACCCGGCCGAGCTGCTTCCGGAGCGCTGCGCTTTCAAGGTCGGTCTGGATCCATTCCCGACTGGCGGTCCGGGCCACATCCGGTTCCGCGCAGTCGGTACAGTCCGGAATGTCGCCGAGCGCCGCAATCCACTGCTCCAGCAGGTTTTCCCGTTGCACCCGCGACCCCGCCTCCAGGTAGCCGGGCAGGAAGCGAAACAGGTCGTAGTCCCACTGTCGCTCGCCCCGGGCGATGGCGGGGTGGTGGTACTTGAGGAAGCCCCAAACCCGCCCCAGCAACTCCAGGTCAGCGCGTAATGAAGGCGTCAGCTCGGGAAAGGAGACGCCGCTTCCCGCGTCAAATCCATGATCGCTATCTGCCGCATAGGCGAGGGGTGTTTCCTCTGCCTTCGTCTGTAAATCCTCTCCGTCGATGGTCACGGTGAAGTTATCGAACCACACGGTCCCCTGGCAGGTCAATATGCCCGCCACGTAAATCTCTTCGGCATCCCGGGGGTAATCCAGCGTAGTGCTGTAACGTATCCAATCGCTGGTGCCGCCGATTTTCTGGTCGATCACATTGCTCAGGGCCAGTATTTCTCCTCCCCCGTCGATCCGGATTACCAAGCCCGCAAAGCCGTCCGTGACCTCCCGGAATTTCATGTAGCCGTCCAGCCGGATGGTAGTGCCCCGGTAGCGGGCGGGAAAGCGGTACGCCAGGGCGCCATAATCGCCCTCCCTTCGCTGGTGATCCGGCCGCTCTGTTTTCCAGAAAAGAAAACCGCCGTATCGGTTGCCAGGGGATAGTCACCAATATTGTTCCATCCCAGGGGTAGCGCGCCATCCCCTACCCCCTCGAAGTCGAAGTTGGAATTGGGGACTGGCGGACCGGACGGAGCCGATTCGGCGATGCACCCCGACAGCAGGAGAAGTGGAAGCAGTAAACACGGCAAAATATTCATCTATTCGGGGACTTAGGACAAGGAAATATACACCCCTTCACCCGGACCGGCGGGCGGCGGCGCGCGGGTGCAAACTACTCCCCGCCGGATCGGCGTATTATACCGACTCAATCGCCAGCACTATGAAAAACACCTCCACCCCCTCCTCCGTTTTCGACGCCTTCCGCCAGTCGATGCTGGAAAAGAACGACGACTGGAAGGAGTTGCTCAGCGAGGAGGCCACCCTCACCACCCCCCTGGCCGAAGCGGAGGGCAGGGAACAGTTCATCGAAGTACACGCAACCTTCACGGCCTCCGTCCGCAGCAGCGCACTGCACCGCAAGCTGGTGGACGGTAACACCGTCGCGGCCCGCGCAACGACCACCATCTCCGCGCCGGGCACCCTGGACCTCCCGCTCGAAATCAGCGAGTGGTACACCATAGAGGAAGGGAAAGTCACCGCCCTGCGCACCTACTTCGACGCCTCCGCCCTGCGCAATCAGATGCGGCGGGAGCATACGCTGGATGGGCCCGTGCACCGGTAATCCTTTCTTCCTCAACCGTTTTAATTATTTCCCTTGTACCGTTTAGCCGATTTGCTCCCGATTACCTGCTGCCTCTTTTTTTCCCTGTCCTTGCAGGCCCAAAACCGGCTCACCGGCCGGGTGATCGACGACAGCGACGGAGCGGGCATCCCCTTTGCGACGGTCTATTTCGACGGCACGACCGTCGGTACCACCAGTGAGGAGGACGGCAGCTTCTCCCTGCCGCTGAGCGACATCGACCTGCCCGCCATAATGGTAGCCACCCACCTGAGCTACCGGCCGGAGCAACTAGTGGTCGAAGGCGCCGACGCGGCACCCGCCTTCCGGCTCACCCCCGCCGCCAACGAGATCGCCGCCGTGGAAGTCGGCGACCGCAACAACCGCGCCAAGAACCTGGCGGAATTCCGCGAGCAGTACCTGGGCACCGACGATTGGGCCAGACGCGCCCGCATCGAAAATGAGGAGCGCCTACGCTTCGACCGCACCTACGCCACGGATACCCTCCGGAACGCCGATATTTTAGTCGAGCGCTACGGGCTGCCCGAAGACCTGCGCAAGGTAGCGTGGGCCATCGACGGCAAGTCGCTCACCTTCGAGCAGGCGACGGACCTACAGGCCAGCAGCGCCGGGCCCCTGCGCGTCGACCTGCCCGATCTCGGCTACCGCCTTACGGCCGACCTGATCCGCTTTGTCACCAGATACCGGGCACAAAGCACCGAAATCCTCGGAACCTACTACTTCCAGCCCTACGAGGGCGAGGGGAAGGCACGCCGCAAGCACGCCCGCAACCGGCAGCAAGCCTACTACAACTCCTCCCAACACTTCCTCCGCGCGCTCTACGACGGCACCCTCGACGAACAGGGCTACGCGGTTTACGAAAAGGTGGACGGGGCGGTGCGACCGCTGGCACTGCAGGACTACGTAAAGCCGGCGGGCCCCGCGGAAAAAGCCATCCGGGGGCTAGAGGGCCGAGAGATCGTTATCCTCTACTTTTTCGACGGCCGGGGGCAACCCCTCCCGCCCGGGAAACGGAAGAACCGGGCCTACGATACCTCCTACCTCTACCTCACCGGCGAAGCGGCCCGCTTCCGATCGGACGGCACCACCGGTGACGTTCCGCTGCGCTTCGGCGGCAGCCTCGGACAACTGACGGTGACCCGGATGCTGCCCAGCGATTACCTGCCGGAGAAGTAAGCGGGCTGCGAACCCATGACCCTGTACCTTCCTTTCCTTTCCGGATCATGGACTACACCCCCTTTTTATACCTGGCCATTTCGCTCGGTCTCGGCCTGCTGGTCGGGCTGCAGCGGGAGCACGCCAAATCCGCGCTCGCCGGTATCCGTACCTTCCCCCTGATCACCCTTAGTGGGGCAGACCACCGAGATCGCCATGCTGCTCATGTTCCTGGTCGGTGCCTTCCTCCCCCTCGGGCCCACGCCGGTGGCCGTGGCTACCGGTGCCGGGGTAGCGATCCTGCTACCCCTGAAGAAAACCCTCCACCAGGTGAGCGGCGACATGACGCAGGAGGACGTGCGCGCCATTATGAAATTCGCGGCCATCGGATTCATCGTGTTGCCCCTGCTACCGAACGAAAATTACGGTCCCTACGCCGTGTTGAATCCGCGGGAGATCTGGACCATGGTGGTGCTGATCGTGGGCCTGAGCGTCACGGCCTACTTCATTTACAAGTAGGCGGGAAAGCGCGTGGGCACGATCGCGGGCGGCATCCTCGGGGGCCTGATTTCCAGCACGGCCACCACCGTCACCTACGCCAAGCGCACGGCCGGGGCGGCGGGGACCGGACGGCTGGCCGCACTCGTTATCTTCATCGCTTCGACGATCTCCCTGGTGCGGGTGCTCATCGAAGTGGGGGTGGTGATTCCCAACCGGCTAGGGGTGATCGCCCCCCCTTTCGCGGCCCTGATCCTGTTCATAGGCCTGATCTGCCTGGGCCTTTACCTGTTCAATCACGCGCAGGAGCAGGAGGAGCTACCGGAGGCCGACAACCCCGCCCAACTCAAGGCAGCGCTGATCTTCGGGGCGCTTTACGCGGTCATCACCTTCACGGTAGCGGCTGTCCAGGACTATTTCGGGCAGGAGGGGCTGTACGTGATCTCCATCATCAGTGGGCTCACCGACGTTGACGCCATCACCCTGAGTCTCAGCAACACCATTAAGGACGGCGGGCTGGCTGCCGAACGGGGCTGGGGGCTCATCCTCATCGCCGCGCTGTCCAACCTGGTATTTAAGGCAGGCACGGCCGTCGTGCTCGGCTCCAGAAGCCTGGCAAAATACATCGTAGGAGCGACCTTGCTGACCCTGGGGGCGGGAGCGCTGGTGCTGTGGTTCTGGCCGGAGAGCTGGGCCTTCGGCTAACGGACGCGGCGGTCCTCACTCGGGTTTTACCAGTTCGGATACCCCGGTGTCCCGACGCGTTGGTACGGTGCCATCGGGCAGCAGCCACCCACGGGTGGGCTCGAAGGGCATTTCGTGGAGGCGGACCACCGTGAGCTCCTCCGGATCGCGCCAGGCGGGGATGCCGATGGTCACCCGTTCCTGGGCCACGTCGGTGCGGCGGGTGCCCTGTAGCATATCCCAGAATGGCAGTACCACCCCGAAATTGGCATTGAACTCCTCCTCCACGATGCTGTGGTGGATGCCGTGGGCCCGCGGCGTGATCATCACCTTGTCCAGCACCCGTTCCAGCCGGCCGGGCAGGCGCAGGTTGCTGTGGTGAAAGGCCGTGCAGCCCTCGAAGACAGCTTCGTAGCCGAGTACCAGCTCGGCGGGGGCGCCGATCAGGGCGATCATGCCGCCGCGGTAGAGGATGGAAACGACCTGTTCCCCGAAGTGGAAGCGGAAGCCGGTGGTGACGTCCATGTCCAGGTCCGAATGGTGCACTTGGTGCATCCGGTACAGGAAGGGCAGGCGGTGGGTCAGCACGTGCCAGAAGTAGTTGGTGTAATCGAGCAGCAGGAAGCCGGCGGGGTACTTCGCCCACCGCGGCAGGCCGAGCCAGTTGGTCAGTCCGAAGTGGCGGCGTTCGCTCCACTCCCCCGCGTACACCATGGCAGGCAGCAGCGCGGCGCGTACGACCGCGAAGCCGGTAGCGGCGACGGCGGTGTTGGTCACCGTGCGTTTCAGCTTGGACTGCTGCTGCTCCCGGAGTACGAGCACTTCTTCCAGTAGGTAGAGTCCGACGACCACGCTCGCGAGTACGGGGAAGGCCTTGCGGTCGAACCACGGGAAATAGAACTTAATCTTCGGCATGCCGGTATAAGACGGAATGGGGGAAGTTGTTCCGCGTGAACAGTACCATGCGGTCTCCGACCACGACAGTACACGCCGGTTTCAAGGTGCATTCAGTAAAAATTGCTGCACCAGTAAAATGACCATACGCGTTGGTCGAACAACACCGCTCTCCGCCGCCTCGCTCCCCAAGACGTCCCCTCCGGGCCTGGGTAACGCACGTTACGGAAGGACCGCGCGGGGTTTCACCACCTCGCTAGGGTAGGATGGCCCGCTCCGGGGCCTACCCGGTATATTACTGAGTGGAGGGGGAATGTCCCATCCCGGAGTTAGGTAGGCAATCCGTTTACGATTGTCTATGCAATTCCCCCGGAAGCCGTTTAGCAAGTAATACCGTTTCCACCTACTGGCCGCGCTGGTGAAATGCCGACTTAGGTACGTTCAGTTTTACTTGGTAGCCGGCTTCCAGCGGTATCGCATCGTAGGGATCGTGTGCAGATGTCAACCGCAGATCGACTGCGTCCCACAGGTGCGGCGCGCCCGTGCCCGGGTAAGCCGCTCGGAAGAGTCGGCACTGCCGGATGCAACCGCTATGGCGAATTGCCGTCCTTACCGCAGTAACCGATTTATATGTCCCCTGCTTTCCACCGGCTGTCGCCAATCCCGCTCCTCCTTATCCTGTGTACCGCTTTCCTCGCCGCCCAGGAATCGATCCCGCCGTACGCAGCCGAAGACCCCGCCCTCTACGCCGAGATCCTGGCCATGGATAAGGAGTACTTCGAGGCCTACAACACCTGCGACCTGACGACCCAGGAGCGGATCTACTCCGACAGCCTGGAATTCTACCACGACCGCGGGGGGCTGAGCACTTCCAAGGCAGATCTCCTGGCTGCGTTGGAAAAGAATATTTGCGGCAAGGTCCAGCGATTCTTACTACCGGAGACCGTAGAGGTGTATGGCATCCCCGGATTCGGTGCCGTGGAGATGGGCTACCACCGCTTCGAGAACAACGCGGAGCCGAAGGCGCCGTCGGTGCCGAGTCGCTTCGTGGTGATTTGGAAGGATACCGGGGAGGGGTGGCAGATGTATCGGGTGGTTAGTTTGCACTGACCCTTGCTCGTCGGCCATATTTCTCCTCGGCGGAGGCCATAGGGGCCGGCCGACGAGCTGCGGCAGTATATTCAGGCCATGAACCCGGGGGAATTACACTTCCGTTTTCCGTGGCGCGGGTACCAGGCCCGCATCCTGGACCGCCTCGACCGCTACCGCGCCGACAGAAAACTCCACATCGTGGCCCCGCCGGGTGCCGGCAAGACCGTCCTGGGCCTAGAGATCATGCGCCGCATTGGCCGGCGCGCGCTCATCCTGGCCCCCAACCTGATCATCCGCGAACAGTGGGCGGCGCGCCTAGTGCGCGACTTCGGCGGCGATCCCGCGCTGATCTCGAACGACCTGTACTACCCGGGCGCGATCACCATCGCCACCTACCAGGCCCTCCATGCCTACCACGACAAACAGGGTACCGACGCGCTGGACTGGGTGGAAACCCTGGTCGTCGACGAATGCCACCACCTCCGCCGGGAATGGTGGCGGGTACTGAATGCCCTCTACCAGCGCTATACGCCCGAACTGGTAGCCCTTACCGCTACCCCACCCTACGACGTCAGCGGCGTGGAGTGGAGGCGCTACCACGGCTTCTGCGGAGAGATCGACGAGGAGATCAGCATCCCGGAACTGGTGGCGAGCGGCGACCTTTGTCCGCACCAGGACTACCTCTACCCCATCCTGCCGCCGCCGGGTGAATCCCGCCTGGTCACCGACTGGCAGCAGGGGAAGGCGGCGGTCCTCGAGCTGGCCACCGCCCGTTCCGGACTCGCCTACGCCCTGCGCGAGCACCCCTGGCTGCAATCCCCGGAAGCCCACTACGCGGAGATCTTCGAGCATCCCGCATACTTCACGGCCCTGCTGAGTATGCTCCGCGCCCAGGGCAGCGTAC
This sequence comes from Chitinophagales bacterium, assembly GCA_038258275.1. Classification (GTDB taxonomy): domain Bacteria; phylum Bacteroidota; class Bacteroidia; order Chitinophagales; family Saprospiraceae; genus Neolewinella. The sequence continues at coordinate 92,110 of JBBSPZ010000004.1, forward strand.
CGCCCGCCGCCGCCCTGGGTATCCTGCACGGGGAGGCCACCCTGGCCCCGGTGCTTGACGATTACTGGCTTAAGGTCTTCCTGGAGCGGGCCCTCCGCCTCGATGATTACTTCACCTCCGCATACGCGAAGCCCCTCCTCCAGCCCTTTCGCCGCGCGCTGTCCGGCATGGGGGCCTGGCGGCAGGGCAAGCTGCACCTCGACTAGGCCCTGCCCCCGGCCACCGGTAAACTGGCCGATCGCCTGGAAAGTCCGGCCGCCAAGCTCGACGCCCTCACCCGCATTGCCCACCTGGAAAGCGAGGCCCTGCTCGATGAGCTGCGGATGGTGATCCTGACCGACAACATTTACGAGGAGTTCCTGCCGACCACGGAGCACGACCGGCGTCCGCTGCCGAAGGTGGGGACCGCGCCGGTTTTCGAAGCCCTCCGCCGGCAGGCGGGGACGAACTACCACGGTCACCTGTGCCTCCTCTCCGGCTCCCTCGTCGTGCTACCCACCGCCGCCCGGGAGCGCTTCCTGGAGCTCGCCTACACGGAGTTGCCGGCGACTACGGTGGTCTCCTTCCGGCCGCTTTTCCCGGGGGCGGATTACCTGGTCGTCGATGCGCCCGCGGTGGCGAATAAATCTACCGTCGCCTGGATCACCCAGCTCTTCACCGAGGGGAGGATCCACCTGATCGTGGGCACCAAATCCCTGCTGGGCGAAGGCTGGGACGCGCCGGTGGTCAACAACCTCGTACTGGCCAACCGCGTGGGTAGCTTCGTCCTCAGCAACCAGATGCGGGGGCGGGTGATCCGTACCGTTGCCGGACAGCCGGGCAAGACGGCCAATATCTGGCACCCCGTGGTCGTGCATCCCGACGTGCGGCGGGGCGGACCGGAAATGGACCGCATGCGCAGGCGTTTTCGCGGGTTCGCGGGTCCAAGGTTAGTAGGCAAGCCGGCGATACAGAACGGCCTGGAGCGCTTCGACGTGGGGTTCACCGCACCTGCGGCCGCGCCTGATGGTTCGGTACGTTTTTCTACTACCGATGCCGGCTCCATGGAACAATTACGGGAGGTGACGGTAGCCCAGGCGATGGCCCGTGCGAACCTGGCCGAACGGTGGCGGGAAGCCCTGGCCTCGGGGCGGCAGCTGGTGGAAGCCATTCGTCCGCCCGCGGAGCGCTACTACGAACAAAAGGATCCGCTGACCCTGCACTACCGCGAGTCGGTGGACCGCCACGTCGAGGCCCGCTACCGGCTGCGGCTCGTACACCTGCAGGTAGCCAATATGGCGGGGCTGCTGGTGGGGCTGGCCGGCGGCTAGCTGCTGGCACCCACGACCTTCCTGCCGCTGGGGACGGTTACCGTGGCCGCAGCGGGGGCCGCTTACTTCCTCCCACGGATGCTGCGGCTGCGGCGGGAGGCGTTGCCGTTGCTGCAGCGCGCGGATCGTCACCCGGCCTTCGTGAACGAGTTGAACCTGACGCCGCACTGGGTCTATCCCCTGCTCTTTTCCGCGCTGCTGCTCGGGGTGAGCGGGTTGGCGCCCCTGCTCTTCTGGGCGGCGTACTTTGGTGGACTGGCTGCGGTCGCCGTACTGCGGCCGGAGGGGCGGCGCCACGAGGCCGCCCGGCGTCACACCCTGTTGGCGGATACGCGCGCCCGGCTGCTGGCCTACGGGAAAGCGCTGGTGGATACCCTGAGCGCGGGTGAGCACTTCCATACCACGACACCGGCGCAACTGGCCCTGGAGGAGGAGGCCGGCGAGCAGTACCTCTACCTTTCCGACGCGGAGCACCACGACCATCAGCTCTTTGCCGGGGCACTGGGGGAATTGATGTCTCCGGTAGATAATCCCCGCTACCTGCTGCGCATGAAACTCCCCGACGACTGGACCCGCGGCGAATACTACCTCGGAGTCCCGGCCGCCTTGGGCACCCGCAAGGATGCCGATCGCCTGGCCGAGCTAATGAGCGGGGCCGTGGATCAGGAATTTCAGGCCATTTACACCCGGGAACCGGCCGGAAGGCTCCACCTCCTCACCGCCCGCCTGCAGGCCAGCAGCAAGTCTACGGACGAGCTGGCGCGGCGGGAACAACGCTGGCGCTGAATGGCCTTACAGCTCCTCGCGATCCTGCTGTTCTGCCTGGTCCTCCTGCGCTTCGTACGCCGGGTGATGCAGGAAGTGCGACGCCAGCGCACCCTCACCTGGCCGCGGGCGACGGCTACGGTGGAGGAGGAAGCGAATGCCCTGCGGGCAGCTTCCGTTAATGGAGAAGGGGATACCATTTTTTACCACGCCGAGCTGGAGCGCCCCTATATCTTTTACGCCCACGGGGAGCGCTTCACCGGCAATCGCCTGGCCCCCGGACTGGAGCGGCTGAATGCCTCCGAGGCCGGACTATTCCTGAAGGAGTTGTCGAAGTGCCGGAGTTTCGAGGTGTACTTCGATCCCGGTAATCCGGCCGATAATTACCTGACGGTCGGGAGCCCGCTGCTTACCTACGGCAGGCAGTGGCTGTTTCTGGTGTACGGGATCTGCGTCCCGGCGGCCCTCTGGGGGATGGGGAGCGCCACCGCGCCCGGCACCCTGGTAACGACCTTGTTCAGCGTGACGCTTGGCCTACTCGCCGCGCTGTTGGCCCTATACTACCTCATGCAGCCGCTGTTCAACCTGGGTACGCTGCTGATGCCGGCCAGCAGCTACGGGCCGCAGGAGGTGGAGGATCCGTTACTGAAGAGCCTGGCGGAGCGTCCCACCGCACCCGCGACCCCGGCAAAAACCGCCGTAACGCTCCCGGGGAAGTAGGTCGGGAGAGCGTCTAATCAGGACCAACCGTTGTCTGCCCGGAGGCGTTAAGATCAAAATATTCAGACCCAATGGGCGCCGAACTCCATACCAATACCTCCAGTTCTCCCGGTATTCAGGCAATGCTTCCGTTTTTGTATGCTGCCTGGACCGACCGTCACCTCAGTGTACCGGAAATCGAAGCGCTGCGGCGGGAAGCCGGCAAACTGCCGTTTCTGACTAAAGCAGACAGAAGGGTGCTCGCGGAATGGAGTGACCCCGTACACCCCCCCAGCCGCGAACGCTACCACCAGTGGATGAGCAGCGGACGGCAGGCGGCGGGTGGTCTGCCCCCGGACCGGACCGCCAGCCTCGCCGAACTGGGCGTCTGGCTTGCCCTCGCCGCGGAGGAAGACCCGGATACCCGGCAGGCCTACTGGAGTGAACAACTGCCCGGACTGCGGGAGATCGAAGCCGGACTGGGCACGGTGGAGGAGGACACTTACCGCTCCCTGTTTCCCCTCTTTGATGAGCGGGAGCAGCTGTCGGAGGCCATCACGGAGTCGAGCGTCGACCCCAGGGACCTACAGGCGATCCTGGAGGGAAACCACGCCGCGACGATTGCCCGGGTGAAGAAGATCCTGCTGCGGTCCTCCTTCGAGCGCCCGACGCTGCGCGTGAAGGAGGACCAGCGTGAACAGGTCATGCGCTGGTGCAGGGAACTGGCCCGGGAAGGGATCGGCGCCCTCTCCTACCCCGTAGAATACGGCGGCGAGGACAGCATGGCGGAGTATGCGGCGGCCTTTGGAACCATCGCCTACCATGACCTGAGCTTGACCATCAAATTCGGGGTACAGTTCGGCCTCTGGGGCGGAGCGGTCTACAACCTGGGCACCAAACGCCACCACGACGCCTACCTGCGCAAAACCGGTACGCTGGAGCTGCCCGGCTGCTTCGCGATGACGGAGACCGGCCACGGCAGCAACGTGCGCGGACTGGAAACCACGGCCGTCTATGACCACGCGAACCGCGAGCTGATCGTCCACTCGCCCGGCGTGGCGGCCGGCAAGGAGTACATCGGCAATGCCATGCACGCGCGGATGGCGGCGGTCTTTTGTCAGCTCATCGTGAACGGGGAGAGCCACGGCGTACACGCGGTGGTGGTGCCAATCAGGGATACGGAAGGACATACGCTGCCCGGCATCCGTGTCGAAGACAACGGCTACAAAATGGGCCTCAACGGGGTGGATAATGGCCGGCTCTGGTTCGATCAGGTGCGGGTGCCGGTGGAGAACCTGCTGGACAAATACGGCGGGATCACGGAAATGGGGACCTACGAAAGTCCGATCGAGAGCCCGAGTCGCCGCTTCTTCACTATGCTGGGGACGCTGGTGGGCGGACGGGTCTTCGTGCCGCGGGCGGGCTTGAGCGCCGCAAAATCCGCGCTCACCATTGCCGTACGCTACGGACTGCGGCGACGGCAGTTTCCCGGGGAATCGTTGCGTACCGAGACCATCATCATGGACTACCCCAACCAGCAGCGCCGGCTGATCCCGCTGGTCGCCAAGGCCTACGCCGTGCAATTCGGCCTGGACCACCTGCTGGAGCGCTACGTCAACCGCACCGAAGTGCAGATACGGGAGATCGAGGCCATGGCAGCCGGCATGAAATCCTACGCCACCTGGTTTGCCACCGCGGCCATCCAGGAATGCCGCGAGGCGACCGGCGGCAAGGGCTACCTGGCCGAGAACCGCTTCACCGACCTGAAGGCGGACACCGACATCTTCACCACCTTCGAGGGGGACAACACGGTGCTGATGCAGCTGCTGGCCAAGAGTTTGCTGACGGAGTTCAACAAGTCCTTCCAGGAGGACGGCAACATCGCCGTACTGAAATTCATCGGACGGCGGGTCACGACCATCGTCACCGAACAGAACCCCTACGTGGTGCGGCAGACCGACCGGGAGCACCTGGAAAGCCGAAATTTCTACGTCTCCGCCTTCCATTTCCGGACGCGGCGGCTGGTCAGCACCCTAGGGCAGCGGCTGCGGGCGTACATCAAGTCGGGCATGAGCAGCTACCAGGCGGGTCTCCTCTGCCAGACGCACATGATCGAGGCGGCCGAAGCCTACGTGGAGCAGCTGATCGTGGACGAGAGCCTGAAACGGGTGGACGGACTGGCTGCCGGCCCAACGGCCGACCTGCTGGAAAAGACCATCCTTCTCTACGCCATGCACACCATCGAGTCTCACCGCGGCTGGTATATGGAAAGCGACTACATCAGCGGGCAGAAGAGCAAGGCGATCCGGAAGCTGGTCGACACCCTCTGCGCGGAGCTGCGGCCAGAGGTCGGGGTGCTGGTGGATGGGTTTGGGATACCGGACGGATTGTTGGGGGCGCCGATCGCGCTGTAGGCTGGGAGTGGTCCCGCACGACCACTTTTCGTCCGACGAAGTAAGCATAATTAACCCTGAGTTAACATTCAAAGCCGTCCTACGCACTCCTTACCATGGCCGCCTCGGGTTTAGATTGAAGCGATCAGCCGCCTGCCCCCCACCAATGCCCATAACCGGAACACCCCCATCAAACCTGAGCATACACAATACAGTTGGGAACATTGCACCAGCACACACACAGCACACAACCCTCCAGTTATGAACATTGCAATCATCGGCTCCGGCAACATCGGGGGAAATTTAGGCATCCACCTGGCAAAGGCGGGTCATCAGGTACTCTTCACCTCTCGTCACCCGGATGAGCTTAGCGGGCTCTTGGAAAAGGCCGGCAAGAACACCCGCTCTGGCACGGTAGCAGACGCTGCGGATGCCAGTGAGCTTTTCCTGATCGCCGTACCCTTCAAGATGGTACCCCAAGTAGCACATGAGCTCGGCCACACCGTACATGGCCGCGTGGTGATCGATGCTTCCAATCCTTACCCCGAGCGCGACGGACAAATGGCCCGTGACGTCCGCCAATCCAATGTCCCTGCCTCCGGATATACGGCCAAGTGGTTTCAGGGCGCCGAGGTCGTCAAGGCCTTCAACACCATTCACTGGCAAACGCTGCGCGACCGCGCCTTCCCTGCGGAGGGTACGAAACCCCTGGCTATTCCCTACGCCGCCGACACACAAGCTGCCCGCGAAACAATCGAGGAATTGTTGAAAGATATCGGTTTTGCGCCCTTCTACGCGGGAACACTGGCGGATAGTGAGGAAATGGACGTGGATCAATCGCTCTACGGCATGGAAGGCTCGGTTGAGGACTTTGAGGCTAAGCTGGCTTAGGTTGGTTCATTCGGGTCGACCGCTTCCCGTCCGACGAGGTAAGCAGAATTAATCCTGAGTTAACATTCGCATCCCACTTCGGCGACGTGGCTCACCTGATTTTCCAATACAATGCCCCCGGCAATCACCAACATCCACCCCCTCCGCCTCCGCCCCGGCGCCGACCTCCGCGAAGGCATCCAGGCCTATGTGGACGAACACCGCATCGAAGCCGGCTGGATCGTCACCTGCGTCGGCAGCCTCACCGAATACCACCTTCGCTTCGCCAATCAGCGTAGCGGCGCAAGCGGGCGCAGTCACTTCGAGATCGTCAGTCTGGTCGGCACGGTAAGCATTCACGGCAGCCACCTGCACCTCAGCGTGTCGGACGAGCAGGGCCGCACCACCGGCGGTCACCTGCTGGAAGGGAACGCCATCTACACTACCGCAGAAATCGTGATCGGGGAGAGTACGGTCCACCGCTTCGTAAGGGAAGTGGATCCCCAGACTGGATACCAGGAGCTGAAGGTGGAATCCAAGTCTTAAACCGGTGCCCCAGCAACATTGTCCGATGTAGCTACAAGTATTAAAACTTACTCCGCCGTATCCGGGTTACCCTGCAAACAACCAACATAATGTTAGACACCCTTTTATCCCCCTATACCCTGGGCGAAACCGAACTGAAAAACCGCGTCGTCATGGCGCCCCTAACCCGCAGCCGCGCGGAGGGAAACGTGCCCAATTCCATGATGGTGCAGTATTACGCCAATCGCGCGAATGCCGGACTGATCATTACCGAAGGCACCTCGCCCAGCTTCAACGGCCTGGGCTACCCCCGCATCCCCGGCAACTTTTCGATCGAGCAGATGGAAGGCTGGAAGCAGGTTACCGATGCCGTCCATGAGAAGGGCGGCAAGATCTTCCTTCAGCTGATGCACTGCGGCCGGGTCGCCCACCCCGATAACCTGCCCGCCGGCGGCCGGGTCCTGGCCCCCAGTGCCATAAAAATGACCGAAACGAAGATGTACGTTGACGGTAAGGGTGAGCTCGATATCCCAGTCGCCGAGGAAATGAACCTCGACGACATCGTATTCGCCGTAAAGGAGTACGCCATGAGCAGTAAGGTCGCCATCGACGCCGGCTTCGACGGCGTAGAACTCCACGCCGCCAACGGCTACCTGATGGAGCAGTTCCTCTCTCCCGTTACCAATAAGCGGGAAGACCAGTTCGGCGGCTCCATCGAGAACCGCCTCCGCTTTGTCCGCGACGCCGCCGAGGCCACCGTTGCCGCCATCGGCCCCGACCGCGTGGGCATGCGCATCTCCCCCTACGGCTACTTTAACGAAATGGGCGCGTACGACGATGTCGACGCTACCTACGTTCAACTGGCCAAGACCATGAAGGAAACCGGACTCGTCTACCTCCACATCGTCGACCACGAATCCATGGGTACCCCACACGTCCCCGAATCGATCAAGAAGCAGATCCACGACGCCTTTGGCGGCACGATCATCCTCTCCGGCGGCTACAACGCACAGCACGCCGATAAGGACATCGCCGCCGGAAAGGGAGACCTCGTCGCTTTCGGCCGACCCTTCATCGCTAATCCCGACCTCGTCGAGCGCTTTCGCGTGGGGGCGGAACTGAATATACCCGATTCGGATACCTTCTATACTCCCGGTCCGGAGGGCTACCTTACCTACCCGATGCTCAGCCGGCAAGACTAGGCTTCCAGGGCAAAGCAGAAGGGCCGGCGATCGCATGATCGCCGGCCCTTTTTTCAGCTACTTACTGCCCGTAAAATTTTTGATGTGCTCCCCGAGGTCGTATACCTTCACCTGGTTGCCCAGGTATTTGCGGAGTAAACTCGCGCCAATCGCGGACTGATAGCCGCCGCCGCAGTGCACGACGATCGGGCGGTCCTGGGGTATTTCCTTCCACCGGTCGCGCAGCGTCCAGACCGGTACGTTGATGGCTCCGTAGAAGCGGGTGTCCTCGATCGCCGCCTCGGGTGGACGCACGTCAACGATGGTATACTGCCCGACCTGGTGCTCCTTGAAGGCCTTAAGGTCAAGCGGCTCCTCCATCACTTCCTCCAATCCACCGGCCCAGGTACCGGCTCCGGTCACTTCCCGGTCGTACCCGATCTTGGCGATGCTCTGTGCTACCGGGTAGGCAGCTTCGGATCCGTCCACCACTACGTGAAAGCGTTCGCCCGGTTTCAGGATCGCCCCCAACCACAGCGCAAAGGGTCCGTCGGCCTGGATGTTGACGGCGTTGCGCGGGTGCCCGGCCCGGAAGTCGACGGCAGGACGCGTATCCACGATCCAGTCCCCATCATCTCCCAGGAGCAGCACAGTGGGCAAGTATGCGGGTGCGGGGGAACCGGCTAAAGTAGCAGCGGCTGCATCCTCCGAATTCAGGATTACGGCACCGCCCTCGCTTTCCACCACCGGCTGCGTCAGATCAAGTTCATCCCGCCGGTGCTCCGCGTCGAGCAGCGGACCAAAGGGGGCCATTGCGGCACTCCAGACCGGATAACCTTCCGCATTCCCCTGCAGGCAACCAGCGACGTAGGCGGGCACGAAAGGATAATCTTCCAGCAGCCAGTCGGCAAACTCATCGGCGGTTTTCTTGGCAAATACCGGGCTCTCGTCCTGGGCCTCGGTCAGGTTAAACCGGGCGTGGGTCACGTTCTCCATCTTGCTAAAGTGGGCATTCTCCCCGAAACCGGCGTACACGGTCGCCCGCGGCGCGAAGCCCTTGATGATGCCTTGAATGCTCTGATACATCTCTTTAGCATAATTCCGCTCATTGTGCAGCGGATTTTTATCCTCCGAACGCGGGAGGGGGTAGGCGGAACCTTCGTTTAGCAGGGCGGCTCCGGTGAAGATTCCCTGGGTCTGTCCTTCCCCATCGAGGGCAAGGGCGGTAATGCTGTCGGCAGTGTAGCCGGGTGTCAGCTGGGTCATAAGGTGACTACCCCCGCCGAACTTCACCATGGTCGCCCGGCCGGCCTGGGTATAAAGCCCTTCCCCGTGAAAGCGGTACTGCGAGGCGCCCACCAGGGTGGCACGCGTGAGCTGCCGCAGTTCCGCCCATCCGCTGGCGAAGGTGCCGGGCAGGTGGGTCAGCACGATGGCCACGGCCTTCAGCTTGTGTTCCTTTAGGTACTCCAGGTAGGGAGTCACCCGTCGGCTGGGATCCACTACGATGGCGTCGCCCTCCGAACTAATGATGTAGGAATACTGGTCTATGGTCTCGTCGTGGAAGCGTTGTACGGTCATACCTTCCTAACCGCCTGCCTCCCCTCCGATGTTTAGTACCGCCGGGTAATGAGGGGCGAATGCGAACCCGGCCCCCCCGGCCGTTTCCGCAGCTCGTCGAGTCGGTCGCGGCACTGTTCGCAGCTGGCCAGGTGCTCGCTGATCTGGCGGTGGGCAGAACGGTCCTCCACCTTGGTCACCTCGTTCCAGTAGTCCACCAGTTCCTCGTCCTCCGGATGGCGGAAACTTCCCATGATTTCCCTTCCGATCCGAAAAATAATGTAGGCGGAGACTACGGAGATGATTACAAGGTCCATATGAGGATCAACCCCGAAAAGCCCCGGTCGGTTGAGAAATCCACCCCTCCACTCATCCACCCCTCCACTCCCCCACTCATCCACACAACCGCCCCCTTCGTAGAAAATCCGCTACCCCTACCTTGCGCCTTCCTTACCTTACTCTTCATGTCCGTAGCCACCCGAGAATCGCCCGGCACGCCACTCAGCAACTTCAGCGAACGCCTGGGAAGCACCCTGGTCCGCCGTCCCTTTTACCACGGCCTGGGCTGGCTGGCGTTTTTCGGGATTCTGGTGGTATTGCAATTGCAGGCCGGCGAATACTCCCTGGGGCTCGTCCTCATCAATGAGCTCATCACGATACTGGTCTTTGCGGTGGTGGTCTACACTAACTTATTGTTCCTTTTCCCCACCTACTTAAAACCCGGGCGCTTCTGGATTTACCTAGCCGGACTCATCGGACTCTCGGTCGTCTTCACCCCCATGGAGCTGGTGATTAAGTACTTTCTTTTCTCCTACCGCGAAACCATACAAGTGGACCTCCTCAACAACATGGAAGCCTATTTTTTCGGCAACTTCCTCATCGGCGGCGTCAGCTCCATGGGCAAGATCATGACCGACTGGATCGCCGAGAACCGCAAAAAGCAAGAAGTCGTAAACGAGACGATGCAATCGGAACTTCGCTTCCTGAAATCGCAGATCAACCCCCACTTCCTCTTCAACACCCTCAACAGCCTGTACGCCCTTACGCTGAAGAAATCCGATAAAGCCCCGGACATCGTCATCAAGCTCTCCGAGATGATGCGTTATATGCTCTATGAATGCAACGAGCCCGAGGTACCCCTGCGCAAGGAGATCAACTACTTACAGAATTACCTCGACCTGGAGCGTCTCCGCCAGCGCGAAGGCATCGACATCACCCTGATCGTGGAGGGCAGCGTGGTCGACCAGCAGATTGCCCCCCTATTACTCATTCCCTTTCTGGAAAACAGCTTCAAGCACGGCATCAATGCCGCTATCCGGGGGGGATTCGTCCACGCCCACCTACAGGTGGAGACCCGGGCCGTCCGCTTCACCCTCGAAAACACCAAGGGCAACGTGCTTCCCCGGTCCCCCGACAGCGCCCGCCCCAGCGGCGGCATCGGGCTGGTTAACGTCCGCCGCCGCCTCGAGCTCCTGTACCCCGACCGCCATTCGCTCGACATCACCGAAACCCCCTCGACCTATTCCGTCCACCTGGACCTGCAATTGTAGACCTCGCCGGCCGTCCGCAACGCCAGCGGAGGCTCGTCTGCCAAAGCGCCATCATCACCATCCTACTATTTATCTACTAAACCAAAAATTCAGCACACCATGATCAACGCCATTATCGTCGACGACGAACCCCTCGCCCAGGACATTCTGGAAACCTACCTCGAGCGCATCCCCGAGATCGAGCTCGTAGCCAAGTGCGACAACGCCTTCGAAGCCAATGAAGTCCTCAAACGGGAAGATGTCGACCTGATGTTCCTCGACATCAACATGCCCCAGCTCACGGGCACCGACTTCCTGCGCGGCCTCACCGATCCACCCGTTACCATCTTCACGACGGCCTACCCCAACTACGCCCTCGACGGCTTCGAGCTCAATGCCCTCGATTACCTCGTCAAGCCCATCAGCATGGACCGCTTCCTCCAGGCCTGCAACCGGGCCGTCGAGCAAGCCGAACTGAAGCAGAAAGCCAAGGCCCTTCCCGTCCAGGACGGCGGCCCCGGCTACTTCTTCGTCAAGGCCGACAAAAAGCTCGTCCGCGTCAACCTCGACGAGATCGTCTACATCGAAGGCCTCAAGGATTACGTCATTATCCGCCTCCCCGACGACCGCGTCATCACCCTCCAGACCATGAAGTCCCTCGAAGACCGCCTCCCCTCAGCCGACTTCCAGCGCATCCACCGGAGCTACATCGTCAACCTCAACCGCATCGAAGCCCTCCAGGGAAACATGGTGGAAGTCAAGGAAAAGGGCAAGATCACCACCCTCCCCGTCGGCAAGAGCTACCGGGATACCCTGGCTGAACGGATTGAAAAGCTTAAGCTGTAGCGTGTAGCGTGTAGCTAATAGCGTATAGCGTACAGCACATAGCGTATAGCTAATAGCTAATAGCATATAGGGGCAGCAAGACGGAGCGCTACCCTATACGCTATATGCTATGTGCTAAAAGCTATATGCCATACGCTAAAAGCTATACCCTAAAAACTACTGAACAACAACCCGGCTACCCCCCGTATTCCCACCAAATTCAGGCGCGTACATACACTCCACCCGGCCCAGTCCATTGCTGAAGGTTCCGGTGTAAGTAGTGAAGAGGTCGTATTCGAGGATATAGGTGCCCTTGGGTAGTTCGTCCAGGAAGAAGTTGGTGGCAAGGTCTCCCGGGGCGAAGTAGTAGCCGAGCCCGTTCTGGTAGCGGTAGGCCGACAGCGCATCCACGGGTTCGAAGGTCGCGGCGCGGCGGTCCTTGAGGTGCACGTAGTCGAGGTCACGGTCGCTGCGAAGCGTCAGGCGGACGGTCACGCGGTCACCGGCTTGCAGGGGATCGGTTTCCGTGATTTCCACGAGTTGGTCGCCGACTTTCTTGTAGAGCTTTCGCTCCAGTTGCAGCGGCCCGTCGTTGCTGGCTTTCACCTTCCCGGCCAGCTCGGTGTACTGCCAGTAGACGCCGCCCCAGACGAGGTCGTTTCCCCGGTTTTTCACCTTTACGGTGCCTAGGTCGCTGGTTACCTCTTCTCCCGGTACCCGCAAACTAAATTCTCCCGTAGCCGCTTCCGCCGTTTCCTGCAGGGCGAGGACGCGGGTGCTGAGTTCCTTCCCCAAGGAGCCGGCCCAGCTGGCTTCGAGCGGGCGAGCATTCTCCTCCGCCACGTAGGTTTTCCCGGAATTGAGGATCGCATAGACCGCCGCGGCGGTGGCCTTGGACGTCGGCCAGCGGTTCGTGCGCTTGTTGCTCAGGAGCCAGAGGCGCATCTCGTCGAGCTCGTCCTGTCGCGGATCGATGGTGCGGAAGGCCTCCAGTATGCGGGTGTGGGTCTCGATGGGCAGGTTGTTCCAGCGGTAGCCCTGCTCGTACTTCCAGTACATGCCGAACTCGTCGGCGTGGAGGGCCCGTTCCCGGAGGCTCTCTAAGATGGTCGTGGCCAGTCCGTCGCCGCCAGCTTGAGCAGTGATCGCGATCAGTGCCTGTTCGTATAGTCCAAATTCCGTCCAGGTGGCAAAGGCGCGCTGCCGGAAAAACTGCATCGCTTGCGTGTTCTGCGGAGCAGGGGCCCCACTCATGGCGCGGGCGTAGAGGTAGTGGACCTGTAGCGCGGACGGACGGTACTCCCTCCGCAGTTTCACCGAATCCGTTGTAGCAGCAAACATTCGCGCGTAGTCCTCCGCCAGTTGGACGTCGAGGTAGCCGATGGCGGCCGTGGTAATGCGATTCACGGTTGCTTCCTGGTCGGCCCCGATCATGGCGAGCTCCCGCATCCGGGCGAGGGTCTCGACGACGTACTGCGTCATGTATTGGTTGGAGCGGCCACCGGGGAACCAGCTGTACGAGCCGTCGCTTTCCTGGCGGGCGGCAAGCTTGGCCAGGGCGGCCCGCTGCTCCTCGGCCAGCCGCTTGAGCTGGAAGAGGTCGCCGATGCGGGCCCGCTGGGCGGTTTCCGACTGAGCCTCGCGTACCCAGGGCGTCTCGGTGAGGAGAGCATTCTTCAGGTCCTGGTTCTTCTCCAGCTCGCTGAGGAGGGCGGTGCTGTCGGACTGCCACTGCCGGAAAACCCCTTCCAGTACCGGCTTGGTCGAAACCGTCGCGTAAGCCAGTTGGTTGGCGAAGTAGCGATTGGCCAGCTGCTCGGTGCAGTCGTAGGGGTACTCCATCAGGTAGGGCAGGGCCTTGAGGGCCAGCCAGGCCGGATTGGTGGTCGCCTCGAAGGTGTAGCTCACGTTGGATAACGTGGAGGAGTGGAGGAGTGGAGGGGTGGAGGAGGCCGCCAAACCGGGGATGGTGATCGTCTTCGACTCCTTACGCTTCAGGTAGAAGGGCTGGCTGACGGTGATCAGGGTACGGTCGGTCAGGACGGGTACCACGTTCTCTTCGCCGTCGCTGAAGTTGGCACTACGGGCGATCAGGCGGTAGCCGAGGGGTCCCTTGAGCGAAGCGCCTTCCGGAATACTCAGGGGAAAGCGGACGGTTTCGGAGGCGTTCGCCGCGAGGCCCTGCACCTTGCGGGTAGCCATGCCACCTGCGTCTACGCCGAAACCTACAACGGGCTGGTTGGTGGTGGGATCGAAGAGTTCCAATTCCACGTCGACGTCCATCGGTGCGTCGGTCATGTTGGAAACGCGGGCGGTGAGCTCGATTTCGTCGCCCTCGCGGAGGAAGCGGGGGACGTTGGGAAGCACCATCAGCTCCTTCTGAGTGACGACTTCGCGCTCGGAAATGACGTAGTTGAGGGACTTGTCGTGGGCGAAGAGGCGGAAGCGCCAGGCGGTCAGGGCCTCGGGACTCGTAAAGCTCACCTGCAAACTACCATCGGGACCGGCCGTGAGCGTGGGGAGCCAGAAGGCCGTTTCCTGCAGCTGGGTGCGGATCTGGACGGGCGACTGGCCGGGCGTTTCCGTGGGTCCGGCAGCTGCGGGCGGCGATGGCGGCGGAGCGGACATGGGGGCACTCATACCGCTGGCATCGGAATCCTGCATTTCCATGGATTGCTCCATGACCGCCGAACTGCGCATGTTTATGGCCATAGCTTTGCCGCGGATGCCCCGGCCGTAATTGCCTCCGGCACCCCCGGTAAGCTGGAGCACGGGAAGCTGGGGAATGGTATCGCCGGGCATTGCGGGTGAAGACGGGCTATAGGACTGGCCGTAGTCCGACCCGAACGCACTACCGCTGACCAGGGGCTCCCCGGTATTGAAGAAGGGGTAAGGGGAGATGGCCCACGCCTGGCCGGGATACAGCTGGTCGAGGCTGGCGTCGTACATGGTAGCGAGCGCTGCGGCCTCGCTTGGCGTGCCGTCCTCGGTCTTAAGGGTGAGCGTCCACTGCTCGGGCACACCCGGGCGAAGCTTGTCGCGAAAGGTAGCGTAGGTGACCTGGAGTTGCTTGTTTTCCCAGGAAAGCTCCAGGCGGCGCTGCTCGGAAATGAGCCTATTGAAGCGGACAAAGGCGAGGCTGAAGGCAAGGCCGCCGCGTTCGGACTCAGTGGGCGTGTAGGTGATGTTCAATTTTCTCTCGCTGCTGTCGCGGACGAAGGTGGTGCCGCGGCGGCTTTCCCACTGCGCGAATACGAGGGGCAGGTCGACAGCGGAGAGCAGGGTGAAGCCGGTGGGCTCATCCACGCCGAGGGAGTCGGATTCCCGGTCCAGCTGGTAGAGTACCCCGGCCGGCAGTTCGGCGGTGGCGGAGCTGTAAACGCTGAAGGTTGTGGGCTCGCCGGCGGTCCCGTCGGGGTAGTTCCACTCGATGCGGTAGTGACCTACGGGGAAATCAGCGGGGAGAGTCAGGGCAGCCTTACCCTCGGTGACGGTGACGGGGGACGTATACACGGGGCCGCCGGTCGCCGGCCACTCCCCCAGTTCGGGCACCGGTGCGTAGGCGAGATTGGGGAAGTTGCGCGCAAAGGCCGCCCGGTTGATAACCGGCCGGTCGGGAATATCCCACTGACGCTCTGTGAGGGCGGCGTTGGGCTTGGTGACGGGGAGGATGCGGACGGTCAGGTCCAGGGTGGTATCGGCAACATCGCTGATGACCTGGATGCCGAGGCTGTCTCCTCGATCAATGGTTTCCTGAGTTGGGGATACCGCTACCGCCGGCCGTTCTCCGCGGAGGCCGATGGTGGTGGTGGCTTCGTGGGTTTCACCGGTCTGGTCGGCTACTTCGGCCTCGACGACGAAGTGGTAGCGGCGGTAGCCATTGGTGGCCAGATTCACCGGGGTGGTGAAGTCGAAGGTGAAGCCCCCCTCCGTATCGGTGGTGGTCGCTCCACTCGTGAGGAGTTCGCGCTCGGCACCTCCTCCACCGCCGCCGCCCCGGAAGTAAGAATACATCCAACGGACTTCCTCGAGGTAGATCCGGTAGCTCACCTGGGCATCCGCCACGGCAGGGCCGGCGTAGGTCATCGCCTCACCCGTAATGGTGACTACCTCACCGGGCGCAGCCGTTTCCGGGGCTTCCAGGGTGGCCTCGAAGCGGGGACGCTTGTATTCCTCCACGCGGAAGTAGGTGTTACCACTCTCGGTATCCAGGCTGAACTCGCCGGTCAGGCCGCCCGCGGGCAGCTCGAAATCCAGGCTGAAGCGGCCATAGGCGTCGGAGGTGGCCTTTTGGCTGGTGACCTCCTGGTAGTTGGCGTCGCGCAGGATGACGGTCACCGGGCTGTTCGGGAGGATGGACGGGAGCTGGTCCGTATCGGTCTGGTAACGGAGTCCGTAGACGTGCACGGTCTGTCCGGGGCGGTAAATCGAGCGGTCGGTCAGGAGGGTGGTGTAGTTGCCTCGGAAATTTATTCCGGGTGTACGGTCGTATTCGTATAGGTCGGTCACCAAGCGATCCCCGGTGCCGGGATCGGTGAGGATGAGCTGGTAATTCTGGTAATTCTGGGGGGTTGGCAGGGTGAAGGTGCCGCGGCCATCGCTGGTGCCGGTACCGACTTCCCGGTAGTTGTCGTTACGTTGCTGCTCGCGGATGGAGATACGCACGCCGGTGCGGGCGGCTCCGGTGGTCCGGTCGGCTACCTGGACGAAGGTGCCGTCCTCCCCGTTGAGCTTCACTATAGTGAGGTCCGTTACCTGGAAGGGGGCCAGGGAGAACGTGCTGGTTTCGATATTGAAATCCGCGTCGGAGGAGACCACGATCCGGTAGCCGCCGGCCGGCAGTGGATTGAGCTCGAGCTCGGTGGTGTGGCCGCTGTAGTCGTCGTTGGCCGCGAGGCGCTGACTGCCGCTGGCGGCTAACTTACCGCGCATAGCGCTGGCCAACTGCTCGTCGCTGCGGTAGGAATCCCGCCCCGCCTCAGCGGGATCGTAGGGATAGACGCGGTAGAAGACGCGGTCGATGTTGCGGTAGGTCAGGCCCACGAGCAGGTGTTGCTTGCGTGGGTAAAAGCTATTGACCACCCCCTGAAGAGAGGGAGCGGTGATGGAAGTACGCAGTTGCAACGCTTCCACCCGGGCTACCCCGTCGGCCTCCCCTACCCGGTCGAGCAGTGCGAGGGCGCGGACGCGGGGACGCTCGCCGAGCTGACTGTCGTCGCGGTCGAGGAGGCGGGCCATCTCGACCAGGATACGGTCGCGGGCGGGCAGGCCGGCGTAGGCGGTGTACATCCGCTCCAGGGCCGTGAGGTAGGAGGAGTCCGGCGCGCCGAGGCGATGAACGAACTGCATCCGCTCGAGGTCGGCATGTAGCAGGGCAGGACCGCTCGCGTCGAGGTGGTAATTGATCCACTGCTGGTAGAGCTGGAGCTTGCGGGGGGTGCCCTTGGTCATGTCGTAGTTGAGGGGCAGCTTCAGGGCGCAGAAGTCGGCGGCGGGTACTAGCAGCGACTCGGTATCGGCGGGGCGGTCGTCGGTGATCGAACCGAGCGAGCTGCCCAGAATATTCATCGCGCGGTCGACGATCAGGTCATAGAGGGTGGGTACCTCATCCACCCGTACCTGGCTGCCGGAAATCAGGGCGGGGAGTTGGCCGAGGGGCGTCTGGTTATCCCGGGAGAGCTCCAGCGCGCGGTATACGTGCCGCTGACTCAGAAAAAGCAGCTGGGGCAGGGAATATTCGGCCAGCGGCAGGGAGTCGGGGACCACCTCACTGGCTACCTCGGTTACCTGGCGGAGGCGGTACGCATTTTGCTCGGCGTAGCTGTAGTAGTACTCGCCGATCATCAGGTGCACGAGCGGAGCAAAAACAGCCAGGGTTTCTTTTCCGGCAAGTGCATCCCGGAGCAGGTGCAGGGCAGCCTGTTCGCCGTCCTCTTCCAGGTTACGCGTATAGGTGGCCCGCAGGTCGAGGGCCCGGACGAGTTGGTCCTCGTCGCCTGCCCGCTCCGCGGTGGCGTAAATATCTTCCGCCAGTTTGAGGGCACCCTGGTACTTGCCCTGCTTGGCGAGGGCGTCGAGGCGTTTATACTGGTCGGCGTAATTCTGGGCCATAAGGGCGGTGGTCAGGGCAATCAGGAGGAGGAGCAGGAAATAGCGCATAAAGACTTGGATTGGGGTATTCGCTGGATAAATTACGTCCACTGGATGCCGGGTAGACGTACAATGCACACCCAACGCTGGTTAAAGAAACCTTAAGTCGGCGGCTTGTTTTCAACGCACCCTGCACTCCGCGGTCCCGCCTCCTTCCGGCTGAAGTGACGGGGGCTACCCTATCTTCCGCCATGACCGACTTCCTTCGCCGCCGCCGTGCCACCTTCGATCCGCCCCGCTTCCAGGGCTGGGGTCGCGAACGCCACTACTTCGAGGGCTGGTACTTCAAGGTGGTGGTGCCGGAGCAGCAGCTGGCCTACGCCTTCATCCCGGGCATCAGCTACGATGCGGCAGGAAAGGGACACGCCTTCCTGCAGGTGCTCAACGGAGTGGCGGCCACTTCCGAATACCACGAATATGCGACGGAAGCCTTTCGGCCCGATCCCGACCGCTTTGCCCTGGAGCTCGGGCCGCACACCTTTTCCGCCGGCGGACTGAAAATCGACCTGCCCGACCTCCAGCTCGACCTTTCTTTCGACGGCGTTATGCCCTGGCCCGCCCGTACGCTGGCCCCCGGTGTCATGGGCTGGTACGGCTTTGTTCCGGGCATGCAGTGCTACCACGGGCTGGTGAGTTTTTACCACCGCACCCTCGGCTCCATCCGCGTGGGCGAGCAGGTATACGATGCCGCCGGTGGCGTGGGCTATACCGAAAAGGACTGGGGCACCGGCTTCCCCGACGCCTGGATCTGGGGGCAGAGCAACCACCTCAGCGGCACTGCACGACCGGCCAGCCTGATGGCCAGCGTGGCCAGCATTCCGTGGATGGGCTCGAGCTTCACCGGCTTCCTCTGCACCCTGCTGCTCGACGATGCGCTCTACACCTTCACTACCTGGACGCGCGCGCGGGTGCAGGTGACCTTCCCGGAGGATACGGAGTCGGTGATTCTGATCTTCTCGGACCACCACCACCAACTTACGCTGACCGGCCATCCCGCGCCCGGGGGGCACCTTGCCAGTCCGATCGCCGGGGCCATGACGGGAAAGATCAACGAGAGTTTGCGGGCGGAACTGGAAGTACGCCTGCTGACCACCGACGGACGGGACGTCTACTCCGGTACGGCTTCGTGGGCGGGGCTGGAGGTGAGTGATAATGCGCGGGGGATGCTATGACGTGGGGACCGGTGGGGCCGATATAGCCGTCGGACGGTCTATCGCCGGGCCGGCTGAACACGGGTACTACCGTAATGGAATGGCTACTGAGCTAGGTGAAGTACAGCACCTCCGCCTCCGGAAATTCATCCGCGATGGACTGAAGGAACCAGGCTTTCAACTCCTGCATCTGCTCGCGCGGGTACACGAATTTGTGGCTGCCGAACTTGTTGCGCTTCTTGGCCCGCCTTTCCTCGTCGAAATCCAGGGAGGTGTTCGGGTACCAGTCGAGCAGGATTTCCTTGGAGCCGGGAGTAAAGCGATGGGTGATCAATTCAAAGGTGAGGTCTACGGGGAAATCCAGGGTGCGGCGGAGACGGGAGAGCATGTCGGCGTAGGCCAATTGCCAGCCTTCGAAGGGCATCAGGGGGGCCAGTACGGCTCCGACGGGATACCCTGCCTGCGCCAGTTTCCGGATCGCCACTAGGCGGGCATCCAGATCAGCGGTGCCCCCTTCGAGCCGCCGGGTGACCCAGTCGGCGTTCAGGCTGATGCGGCAGCGGGTACGTCCGTTGTGCGGCAGTTCGAGCAGGGGCTCCACCCGGTCGTACTTGGTCACCCAGCGGAGGTGGGCTCCGGGCTGGCCGCCGAACCATTCGATCGCGCGGCTTATGGAACCAGTTAGGTGCTCCAGCGCCAGGGGATCGGTGTAGCAACTGGCTTCGAAGCTGGTCTCTGTCGTAGTGGGATCGATGTAGGCGGCATTATTGTCGAGGATCGCCTCCAGGTTGGCATAGACGCGGGTCACCGGAGCCCCGGGCAAACTTCCGGCCAGGTAGCAGTACTGGCAGTGAGCCGGACAACCCTTCGCCAGGTGAAACTGCCAGTCGGCCGAGGGTGGAATCGGAGTCAGCCGCAGGGCACTGGGGGGAGCATTGACAACGGCCAGGGTATTCTTGGCCTTTTGGTAGGTTTCCCGGACGGTCGATCCGCCGAGTTTCGGTAAGCGATTGGCGGACTGGACCTCGTAGCTCAGTCCCAGCTCCGCTAATCGCGCGGCAATGCGGCGGCCGTGTTCCTCCCGGTAGGCGTCGGCTGTAAAGTAGACGTGCTTTGGTTTCCAGTCGCGGGCCGAGCGACCGCTGCCGGCAAAGGTGTCGACGGCCGGCGCATCCGCCTGGGAAATGGGGGCCGGCAGGGCGTGCTCCTCGGGCACGCGACCGGAAATGTGGGGGGCTTCGGTTAGCGGACGGGCCATAGGTCGGGTGGTTTCCGGCCTAACGGCTGCGCTTGCGAAAGGGTTTGCCGAACTTCCCGTCCGACGACTACCAAATAATTAACCCACAGTTAACATTTCCGCCTTATTCCACCAACGCCTGGTACACTAAAATCCGAAATTTATGCAGCACCTCCGCATACTGCGGAATCGGGTGCACATTAAAGTACACCAGTAAAATAAGCTCCTCCACCGGGTCGATGGTATACTCCGAGCAGTACATCCCGCCCCAGGTGTAGGCGCCGGGAGTAGCCAGGTCGCCGTAGTGTGTCTGGTCCGTGATGACCATGAAGCCGATACCGAATTTATCGCAGCGGTCCCAGACCTCGAGGTCACCGATCTGGTTGCGGGTCATGAAGGCCACCGTCTTCGGACCGAGGAGGCGGACGCCGTCCAGTTTCCCTCCGTTGGCCATCATCTGGCAGAAACGCGCGTAGTCGTCGATGGTGCCCACGCCGCCGGCCCCGGCGGAGAAGTAGCGGCGGGCTCCGGAAACGGCAAAGTCCCGGTAGGTTTTGTTTTCGTGGAGAACGAGGGCGCCGCCCCGACTGGGCTTGCTGTAGAGCGACACCAGGCGGGCCGCCTTTTCCTCGGGTAAGTAAAAGTAGCTATCGTCCATGCCCAGCGGATCAAAGAGGTGTTCGTGCATGTACCGGTCCAGCGGCTGACCCGACAGGATCTCCACCAGCCGCCCGATCACGTCGATCCCCAGGCCATAAACGAAGGCTTCCCCGGGCTGAACCAGGAGGGGCCGGCCGGCGATACGGTCGACGACCTGCTCGGTGGTTTCGTCCTCCAGGCTGGCGTAGAGGGGAACGGGGTAGAGGCTGTCCAATCCGTCGGGGAGCTCGTAGCCGAGTCCGGAGGTGTGCGTCAGCAGGTCGCGGATGGTGATGAGCCGATTGGCGGGCACCAGGGAATATTCGCCGGTTAAGGAGTCTTTACGTCCCAGCACCTGCATCTCCCGAAAGGCCGGGATGTAATTCGCGATCGGATCTTCCAGCAAAAACGCCCCGCGCTCATAGAGCTGCATGAGTCCTACGGTCACCAGGGCCTTGGTCTGGCTGGCAATGCGGTAGATGTCGTCGGGCTGCACCGCCCGCCCGGTTTCCAGGTCCGCCAGGCCGAAGGTGGACCGCAGCACGATCTCCCCGCGGCGGGCAACGAGCGCCTGGGCATTGGGTACGACGCCGCGGTCTACGAGGTCCTGGAGGAAACTGTCCACCCGCGCGAGCCGCCCCGGATCGAAACCCAGTTCTGCTGCAGTGCCGGTTGGGAACTGGGCAGAAAGGGTACAAGTCAGGAGCAGGCAACAAATGGAAAAACTGCGGCGCATCGGATCGGCTTTGGGAAGCCGGAAGATACCTTACTAAAAATCCTTGAGCCGCCGCTTAGTGGTCTCGACGACCTTCGTCTGGGCTTCGATCTCCCGCTGCTTGGTCTCCTGGTCCACCAGGTTTTGCTGGATATCGGCCTCCAGCTGGGCAATGCGCTTCTGGGCGTCGACGATGTCGCGCTCGGCCCGCTCCTTATCCTTGCGCAGGCGGTCGAGTTCTTTTTCCAGGTCCTTCAGGTTGCCTTCCTGGGCGCTGACGTCGTCGGAGATCTGGGCACGGCTCACCTCCAGGGCGAAGTTCATCAGCATCTTCTCGGCCTCGAGGTACTGGCCGGAGTCCAGGCTGGGGCTCACGTAACCCCGTGGGGTAGCGATCCAGACCGACAACTCGCTGCCGTCGCCGACTTCTTTGACGGTGCTGTACAGGTCTACCTTCCCGCCGGCACTTACGCCGGGGAGGCCGAAGTTGAGGGAGGAGAGCTCCCCGGTCCTGACCTTCTTCGTCTTGCTGGTCCTCACCTTGTAGGTATCCTTGAGCCAGTCCTGCCACAGGTTATCGACCAGTTTAGCGTCGGCACCGGGCAGCTCCAGGGTCAGGGCTTCGTTATTGCCCCGGCTCATCAGAAGCTGCTGGCTGGTTACCTGGGCGGAAAGTCGGGCCCCCGCCAGTATCAGGAGGCCGAGGAAAGTGAGGGTAAAGGTACGCGCGCGCATAGTGTGCTATAGTTTGAGTGGACGGTTAGGACGCATGCGCCCCGGAACAGTCACTAAGATAAGCCGGAGCGGGGCGCCCACAAATCCGTCGTCCACCGCGTGGGGGGAGCATGCATTCCCCAGAGGTATACCCGGAGCAATGCAGTGGGGATATTGCCCTACAGAAACGCTTTATCCATGCCTTTTCCACCTGCACGCTGGTGGCCTGCGGCATCGGCATCTTTGCGGTCTTACTCTTCCTACTGCGCACACGTACCCACGGCAAATCTGCGATCGCGCCGCCAACGCAGGTGATCGAACCACCTGCCGGACTCCAGTGAGCCGGGCCTTCTCCAAATAAGCCGTTGCTTTGGGGGTCCCAATCCCCCAATACGATGACCGCCACCGAAATCCTCTCCCAACTCGTCACCTTCCCCGGCCTTGGCGGAGAGAGTAACCTGCCCGTCCTGCACTGGATCGAAACCTACCTGACCGACCACGGGGTAGCCTACACCCTCGTCCCCAACGAAGACGGCAGCAAGGCGTGCCTGCACTGCCGCATCGGTCCGGCAGTCGACGGCGGTGTCATCCTGAGCGGTCACCTGGACGTAGTGCCTACGGTCGGTCAGCCCTGGGATACCGATCCCTTCGAGCTGGTGCCGAAGGGCGACAAGTTGTTTGCCCGCGGCAGCTGCGATATGAAGGGGTTCCTGGCCTGCTGCCTGGCGTCCGTTCCCCTGCTGCGGGCCACCGACCTCAAAAAACCGGTCTACTTCGCCTTTAGCTACGACGAAGAGGTAGGCTGCCGCGCCGGAGACCTTATCGCCGGGGCCATCCGGAGTGCTTATCCGGAGCAGCCGCTCGGGGCCATCATCGGTGAGCCCACCATGCTGCAGCCGATGGTGGGTCAGAAGGGCATTATGGTCTACACCACCGTGATCAAGGGCAGCCAGGGACACAGCAGCCGCATCAGGGAAGAGGTCGATGCCGTGCACGAGGCCGCCCGCCTCATCGTTTGGCTGGAGGAAAAAATGGACGCCCTCATCGCCGCCGGCCGTACCGACGACCGCTTCGCCCCCAACCATACCAGTATCCATGTCGGCAAGATCGCGGGAGGTTCCGCCTTCAACATCATCGCCAACGAATGCTCCTTCGATTGGGACTACCGCACCATCCCCATGGACGATGCCGATCAGTTGTTTTCCGATTTCGGGGCGTATTGCCGGGAGCGCGAACGCGAAGGCCGCAAGCGCTACCCGGCGTTCAGCATCACTCACCTCCCGATGCATCCCCCGGTGCCCCCCCTGGATACGGCGGAAGACGCGCCGATCGTGGCCCTGGTGAAGGAAATCTCCGGAAACCCTACCACCGGAACCGTCGCTTACGCCGCCGAGGCGGGGCAGTTTTCCAACGCCGGCTTCCCGAGCGTACTCTGTGGGCCGGGCGACATCGCCCAGGCCCATCGCGCGAATGAATTTGTCGCGGTGGAGCAGCTCGAGGGGTGCATGCGGATGATCGAGCGGCTGGCCACCAAGATCCTGAGTTAGACGTAGCATTTCAGGAAGTCGGCTTTCTGCCGCAGGTAATCGGGGTGGGCCTTCGCCGCGTCCCACTTTTCCTTAAAAATACGGGCGGATTCCGCCTTGTTGGGATCTTCATCCTGGCGGTCGAGTTGCGGACGGCCGTGGGCACCGCTCTGCCCCTTCCTATCTTCGGGTACGGGACCGGCGTACTTTTTTCCGGCCCGGTAATTGGCGTAGCGACGCGAACGGGTGTACCCCATCTGCAGGAACTTACGGGCCATGTCGGCTCCCACAAATTCTCTTCGGTCGAGGTAATCGAGGAACATGCCGTAAATTGTCTGGGCGGATGTTGCCGCTACTTCGGGAGTCCTGAAGCGCCAGTGGGGCAGGATTTCCGACTTGTAAGGTTCTACTAACAACACCCCCTGTTCCCCCCGTCCGATAGCGTACAGCTCCGGCTGGCGGCGCAGGTCGAGGTGCTTGTAATCCCGGGAGTAATCAAACTTTCGCACGGGGCTGTAACATATTATTTGCACCAATTTGTTCCTTACCGCGTTACAGAAAGACTACGGATGATGACCGACCGGCCCAACCGGGGTGCCGGATGTCAACACAATTCAAACGAGATGCACTACTTCTATCTGCCGCTGTTTCTGCTGCTCAGCCTAAGCCTGGGGGCGCAGGACGAGGGGGTTATCAACTTTACTAATCCGTCCTTTGAGGATAACGTACCCCGTGTCGGTGCCGCTCCCCGCGGCTGGATCGACTGCGGCTTCCCCGGCGAATCGGCCGTAGATATTCAGCCCGATCCCCTCCGGGAATTCAAGGTCGTCAAGCCCGCCCAGCACGGAAAGACCTACCTCGGCATGGTCACCCGCGACAACGATACCTACGAGCGCGTCGCACAGCGAATCAGCGCCCCCATGAAGGCCGGGCAGTGCTACGAACTCCGTATCCAGCTCGCCCGCTCCGAGCTCTACTTGTCCCGTAGCCGGTTGACGGACAGCGACGAAAACTACGTCACCCCGATCAAGCTCAACGTACGCGGCGGCTTCGACGTCTGCGACGTGGGAGAGGTGATCGGGGTGAGCCCCCTGGTCTCCAACTGGGACTGGCAGGAATTCCGCATCAAACTCAAGCCCCAGCAGGACTATACCTACATCATGCTGGAAGCCTTCTATAAGCAGCCTATATTGTTCCCCTACAACGGCAACATCCTGCTCGACAACGCCCAACCCCTGATGCCCGTCAACTGCGACGAAGACCTCTGGAACCCCGGTCCGACCGAGGAAGAAGTGGCAGTACAGGAAAATGAGGCCACCACCGCCACCCCGGACAGGCCACGCCCCCAGAGCGGCGTGCGCAAACCCCAGGTGAAGACCCCCAGCGCCCCGGTCGTGGAATTGGGAAAAACCCGCGGGGAATTGAAAATCGGTCAGGTCTTCGAGATCGATGAAATCACCTTCAAGGCCAACAGCGCCGAGATCGAAGGACAAAGTGAGGAAGCCCTCGGCGAGATCGCGGATTTTCTACGGCAGAACACCGACGTGGTGGTGGAGATCGGTGGTCACGCCAGTTACCAGGCCGGTCCGGTATACGCGAACCGCATCAGCCAGGACCGTGCCATTGCCGTAATCGACTACCTCACGGCGCTCAACATCGGCTCATCGCAACTCCTGCCGCGGGGCTACGGTAAATCGCGCCCCGTCTGCATTGAGGACAACGAAGCCTGCAATCAGCGCAATCAACGGGTGGAAGTGAAAATTTTGAAGCTCCGGCCCAGCCGGTAATTTCGGGGCTCTCCCTCTTCTAGCGCTTCTCTCCCCATGTGCCGCGATCGAGGGTCCGAAAATTGATGGCTTCGGCCAGGTGAGTAGGCGCAATATCCGCAGCGGCCTCGAGGTCAGCGACCGTACGGGCGACTTTGAGAATACGATCGTAGGCCCGGGCACTCAGTTGTAGTTTTTCCATGGCGGTCTTCAGCAGTCGGTTGCCGGCCTCATCGAGGCGGCAGTACTGCCGGACGAGGCGGCTCGGCATCTGGGCGTTGCAGTAGATTCCCTTGTGATCGGTAAAGCGGGTTTCCTGAAGGGTCCGTGCATCCTGTACCCGGCGGGCGATATCGGCGCTGGACTCCCCCTCGTCCGCCCGCCGGGCGGTCAGCTTTTCCAGGGGCACCGGCGTGACTTCCACGTGCAGGTCGATGCGATCGAGCAAAGGACCACTGATGCGGTTGAGGTAGCGTTTGACGATACCGGGGGCGCACACACATTCCTTTTCGGGGTGATTGAAGTAACCACAGGGGCAGGGATTCATGCTTGCGATCAACATGAAGCTGGACGGAAACTCGACCGTAATCCGGGCGCGACTGATGACGATGCGGCGCTCCTCCATCGGCTGCCGCATCACTTCCAGGGCACTACGCTTGAATTCGGGGAGCTCGTCTAAAAACAGGACCCCGTTGTGGGAAAGGCTGATTTCCCCCGGCGTAGGAAAGCTTCCCCCGCCCACCAGGGCCACGTCGCTGATCGTGTGGTGGGGTGCCCGGAAGGGCCGGGTGGTGATGAGCGCCGCCGCTTCCGGCAGGGTACCCGCTACCGAATGGATCTTGGTGGTTTCCAGGGCTTCCCGGAGACTCAGCGGAGGAAGAATGGTGGGCAGTCGCCGCGCCAGCATCGTCTTGCCCGCTCCGGGTGGTCCGATGAGGATTACGTTGTGACCACCGGCCGCGGAGATGGTGAGGGAGCGCTTGATGTTTTCCTGACCGCGGACATCGCGGAAGTCAACGTCGTAGGCCATCCGTTCCCGAAAGAATTCGGCGCGGGTATCGACCCGGGTGGGCTCGACCGACAAGATTCCGCTGAGGAACTCCGCCGCCTGCCGGAGCGATTCTACGCCGTATACTTCGATTCCGTCAACGATGGCCGCCTCCCGGGCATTTTCCCGGGGAAGCAGCATCCCCTTGTAGCCCAGTTGCCGGGCCTTGATGGCTATGGGCAGGGCTCCTTTGATGGGGCGCAGCTCTCCGCCAAGGGCCAATTCTCCCATCATCAGAAATTCCTGTGCCCGAGGAGCAAGAATCTGGCGGGTAGCCTGGAGGTAGGCCACCGCAATGGGCAGGTCGTAAGCGGCCCCCTCCTTGCGCACGTCGGCGGGGGCCAGGTTGATGACGGTGCGGACGCGAATGTTGCGGAAGCCGCTGTTCTTTACGGCGGTTTCTACCCGGTAACTACCCTCCCGGATAGCACTGTCGGGGAGGCCGATGACGTTGTACCAGGGTTTGTTTTCCGGTACGCTACCTCCGGCATTTACCTCTACTATGATGGATCTGGCATCTACGCCCTGAACGGCGCTGGCGTAACTCTTGATTAACATGGACTGCAGTTGGCAGCGCGCTTCATTCACTACAAGTATAGGCAAAATGTTTGTTTTTTAAAAATTATCATACATTTTATTTTAAGCTATATTTGCCGGCATGGGAGGCGTGCTCACGGAACGGTTCATTCAGCATTCGGTCGCCGACCGGCTGAATCAGGTGTATTACAAGCGTAAACCCGCCTTCGTAAGTACGGAGGTGTATACCAGACTGAAGCGGGCCGACGTGCTGCTGTCGTTCATGCGCGCTCGTGGCCGCCCGTACGTCGTGGTGGTGGAAGCCAAGAGCCGTACGACCATTCACCAACTCAAGCTGAGGGCGGACCGGGCAAAGACGGCGTGGACCGGCCGGATCGTCAGTGCCGCCCTCATCGCATCCCTGAGCGCCGTACTCGGTTACGAATGGTACTTCAATGCGCTGAACAGCCTCCTCCTGTTGGGCTTTTTTCTATTGGGTTCCACCCTGATTTCCCTGCTGGTGACCTGGATGCGTCTGAGTTTTACCCACTCTATTTCGGCCATTCAGCAGCTGGGGCGCTATCCCGCCAATGAGAGCTGGATCGCAGTCGGGTCGGATACCTTCGTGAAGGACCGGGAGTTCCGCATCCTACAAAAACAGTGCCGTAAGAACGGGGTGGGCCTGATCGTGGTGGATGAGCGGGCCCGATTGAAACTTTTGGTCATCCCCCAGCCCCGGCACACCTTCAACGACTACCTCAACCGCTACGGAAAACGACGGGAAATTCTGGCCGAGATCGACCACCATCCCGACTACGGCCCGACCCCGCCCGAGCGGAGGCAGAACCGCCGCCGCTTCCTCAACATTGCGCTCCTCCTCGCCACCACCAGCCTGCTCGTGCTGCTGGTATACGAAAAACGGTACGGCCCCGTGGTGCCGGATCCCTTTACCGATCCCCGCTTTCGAACACCGGCCGACGTTCGGGTCGGTGGGGATTTGGATCCCTTTGGCGCGGCGCCTGCACCCGCGGTCCCGCCGGCTGAATGTCCGGTAATTACGCGCAATCAGCCCCGCTTCGTGGTTGCTGACGCTATTGTTCCAGAGGCAGCGGCCAGCGCGCGACTGGCGGCCCTCTCCGCCGCCGGGATGCGGGGACAGGCGCTGTTCTCCGTGGATTGCCTGCAGGAGGGGGGGCGACCGGGGTGGGTAGTCGTATATACCGGAACGACCTACCCCGATGCTCAGCTGGCCCGCCAGGCCGCCGTTACCTACCGGAAGTTGCTCCACCGCCTGGCCGTACCCGTCCTCCTCGCCTCGGAATCGGAGCTGGCGCGGTTGCGGTAAGCCGATCGCGGGATTGGTGATCCAAATGCGCAAAAAATTGTTTGGTGTTCAATGCCCCGCAGCTACACGAAACGGTCTTACTGGTGCTTGCTACTCCCCCTGTTGGTAGTCGGCGTTTACCTCAGTGGAGGGTGTACCAACCTGAGAACGGGGCTGGAGCGGTGGGTGGAGAAAACGTTCGGAACCGCCTCTCCCCGCGAACGCTATACCTGGAGCAAGCCCTACGACGCTTCCGTGCTGGCCCGCTGGGACTCCGCCTACGAACTGGCCCGCCGGGATACCCTGACGACCGATCTGCCCCACCTGGAAGCGGTCGCCGCCGATACCGCCATCTCGGCTTCCGCGCTGGCGTGGCGACTGTGGCTTCCTCCGGGGCGGGTGCTCCAGGTGACGGCCGGCGCGGGCAGTTTCCCTAACCTGTTCGGCGAACTCTACCGGCTAGACGGCGATCAGCAAGAGCTGGTGGCCACCTGGGACACTACAGCCACCTACCTCTCCTACGAAAATCAGCAACTCGACGAGGAGCCCCTGCTGCTGGTAGTGCAATCCGCTCCCTTTGCCAATTTGGCCTACCGCCTCACCCTGACCACCACGCCCGCCCTGTTATTTCCCGTAGCCGGGGGTGATGCCGGTGACATCAGGAGCTTCTGGGGTGCGAGCCGCGACGGGGGAAGTCGGAACCACGAAGGGAACGATATATTCGCCGCCCGGGGGACGCCCCTGCTCGCCACCACGGAAGGGCGGATCTCCAGCGTCCGGGAGGGTGGCCTGGGCGGGAAGACCGTCTGGCTACGCGATGGTGGGCGGCGGCTGAATTATTACTATGCCCACCTCGACAGCCAGTTCGTAACCGCCGGACAGTACGTAGCGCGGGGAGATACTATCGGGTTGGTGGGCAACACGGGCAATGCCCGGACTACTCCCCCCCACCTGCACTTCGGGATCTACGCCGGTGGAGCGCACGACCCCCTGCCCTTTCTACTCGGACCGGATGCCCCCCCGGTACCGCCGGCTACCGCTCCGGGCAGCGTCACCCGCGTACCCGACCTTGGGCGCCACTACCTGCGGGTGGCCCCGGAATCGGGAGAAAACATAATACGTGAACTCAACGGAGGAGAAGTGATTGAGGACCTGGCGACTACGGGGCGCTTCCACCGCGTACGGACACAGACGGGGGAAACGGGCTACGTGAACTTCGATTAACGAAAGACGCCCTTCCCAATGGGGGTAAGGGCGTAATCAAGTTTAAAACCGAGTTTGTTCAAAGTGTCAAAATGTAGCCTATAAAATCTATCACGAAGATCGTGGTTGCGGTGCCATATCCAGTTCACATCGGTTAAAAAATACGATAAAATATCTCCCTATCGGAGGCCCTGCCGGATTCTGCTGAGCGATTGGGGGCGGACGCCGATGTAGTTCGCGATGGTCGCCGCCGGAATATGCTTGACGAACTGAGGGTGCCGTTCCATAAAATAGAGGTACCGGTCCGTAGCTTTGAGGGGAAGCATCGCCGCTTTTTCGTCGACCATATCGATGAGGCGCCGCAGGATAATATCTTGCATCAGCAGCCGGAAACGCGACTCCTTTCTGATCTCCGACTGCATATATGGGTCAATGACCACGAGCTGGCAGTCGGTGATGCATTCCGCGGTATAATCGGCAGGCATTCCGTACATAGCAGAGACAATGCAGGCGACGAAATCGCCCGGACCTCCAATGAGCCGTATCGATATATCTCCCGATTCGTCCGCAACGAACAGCCGGATGTATCCGGAAAGGATAAACACGAGGTTGGTCGGCTTATCCCCCTGAGAAAAGACGAGGCTTTTGGCCCGGTACGAACGATAATGCAGGTGGGCTGAGAACCGCTCGGCCGATTTACGCTTCATGCCGGCCTCGACCAGCTCGTCAATAATTAGCCTGAAGGTGTCCGTGTTCATCGTCAAAGCAGCGTATAGGAAGCGGTACTACGCACAGGATCGACGGAAATTCCATTACCTCTACGCAGCACATCCTCCTACAAGTTACGCAACGACAGCCTAACCACGCTTTCCACGTGGCTCGTGTGGGGGAACATATCTACCGGGCGGGCCGTCTCCACGACGTATTTTTCCTGCAGTAGAGACAAATCCCGCGCCTGGGTCGCCGGATTACAGCTCACGTAGACGATTCTGGGAGCAGCCAGCTCCAGCAGCATATCCACCACCTTCGGGTGCATACCCGCGCGCGGCGGATCGGTAATCAAGACGTCCGGCCGGCCGTGGGTAGCCGCAAACTCCTCGGTAAGGATCTGCCGCACGTCACCGGCATAAAAGGTCGCGTTCTCTACGCCGTTCAGGGCTGCGTTTACCCGGGCATCGTCAATGGCGGCCTCGATCTCCTCGATGCCCACCACCTTTTTGCAGCGGTCGGCCACGTACAGGGCGATCGATCCGATGCCGGTATAAAGGTCGTAGACATTCTCCTCTCCGGTGAGGCCCGCCAGCTCGCGGGTGATTTCGTAGAGGCGCTCGGCCTGGGCGGTGTTGGTCTGGAAGAAGGACTTGGGGCCGATGCGAAACTGCACGTGCCCTAGCCGCTCGGTCACGTATTCCGGACCGGCGTAGCACACCATCTCCAGGTCCATCATGTACTCGTTGATCTTCGGATTGATGCAGTAGAACAGGCTGGTGATCTGCTCGCCGAAGCGCTCCAGGGCGGCGTCCAGGAAGCGCGAAATCTCGGTCCGGTCGTCGTGAAAGAAGGCCACCACCAGCATGCACTCGTCCAGGGAGGTCGTGCGCACCATCAGCTGCCGCAATAGTCCGTGCCGCTCCCGCATGTCGAAGAAGGGGATACCCAGCTCGACCGCCAGCGCCCGCAGGCCGTTGCGCAGCTCATTGCTGGGTCCGTGCTGCAGATGACAGTGCTCGATCTGGATCAGCTTGTCGTAGGCACCGCCCTTGTGGAAGCCGATAACGGCCTCCTCGTTCGAGATGTCCGTACCCACTTCCTCGGTGGTCAGCCAGCGGCGGTTGGCGCAGCCGAACTCGAGCTTGTTGCGGTAATACTGGATCTGCTCGCTGCCCAGGATAGGCAGCCATGTGTTGACCTCCACCTTACCGATGCGGTGGAAGGCGTCGTGCACCATCCGCTCCTTTTCCCGCAGCTGCCCGGAGTAGGCAAAGTGTTGCCACTTGCATCCGCCACACACGCCGAAGTGCTGACAGAAGGGCTCCACCCGTTCCTCCGATCGCTCGATGAAGCGCAGCGGGGCGGCAAAGAGTACCTTTTTCTTCTTTTGAAAGGGGCGGACGTCCACCACGTCGCCGGGAGCGACACCCTCCACGAAAAGCGTCATGCCCTCCGGGGTCTTGCCCACGCAGAACCCCTTGTCGGCCAGGCCCGTAATCGTTACTTGGTCGATGCGCGCGGGATAGCGGGCTTTAGGTCGGCGGGCCATGGGAGTGAGGTCTTGGACCCCGACCAAGTCGGGGCAGGTGCAGTGTACGGGGAAAGGGCCGCAAATGTAAGCCGCTAGCGGCTACCGGCTTAGATGAATTGCCGCAGGTAATCGTGGCTCTTCCGCAGGGAGCGGCGGCGCAGCGCGAGATCACCCTCGAAGGCCCGGTCTTCTACCTCCACGCAGACCGGGCCGGTGTAGCCCGTATCCGTGAGGTGGCTGAAGAACTTACCCCAGTCGACGTCGCCCAGCCCGGGCAGTTTAGGCGTGTGCCAGAGCCCGGGGTGGGCAAACACGCCGTGGCGATCCAGCTGCTCCCGGTCGATGCGGAGGTCCTTGGCATGGACGTGTACCATACGGTCGGGGTAATCCCGGAAGGGTCTGGTATAGTCCATCTGCATAAGCACCAGGTGGCTGGGATCGTAGTTGAGGCCCCAGGCGGGGCTCGGGATCGCCGCCCACATCCGCTCCCATACGGCGGGGCTGATGGCCAGGTTGTTGCCGCCCGGCCATTCGTTGGCGGTGAAGCGCATGGGGCAGTTTTCGATGCCGATGCGCACGCCAAGTTCTCCCGCACGTTCGACCAGCGGCTCCCAGACGGCCAGGAAGTCCGCCCACTGGTCCTCGATGGTGCGGTCCTTATCCCGGCCCACGAAGGTGGTGACCGTGTTGATGCCCAGGGCGGAAGCCGCCTCGAGGAGATCGTAGAGGTGATCGATGGCCACTTGCGCGGCACCTGCGTCCCCGCCGAGTGGATTGGGGTAGTAGCCCAGGGCGGAAATGAAGACGCCGTAGCGCGACTGCAACTCCTGTATCCGGGCAATTTCCACCTCATCGAGGGTAGAGACGTCGACGTGGGTGACGCCGGCATAGCGGCGCTCCGCCTTTCCGGGGGGCCAGCACATCACTTCCACGCAGTCGTATCCGATCTCGGAAGCAGCGCGCAGTACTTCTTCCAGGCTGAGTTCGGGGAGGATGGCGGAGACAAATCCGAGATGCATGAGCCTAATTTTTGATCTCTTCGTTCCCGAGAGCAATAAAGTTGGCGAACAAGCGGTAGGCCCCCGGCACGCCGGCGGGGAGCTCCCTGAAGAAGCTGTAGCCCGTATAGACGAAGTGTCCTTCGCCGTACTCGGCGACCAGGAGGCCTCCGTCGTGCTCGTCTTCGCCGGGGTCGTTGCTGCCCAGCAGGGCGGTGTACTCGGGCGCCCATTTGTTCGGGAAGTAGAGGCCGCGCTCCTGCACCCACCCCTCGAAATCGGCGGCCGTGATCTTGTTGGGGTAGTTGAGCACCGGGTGATCGGGCGCCAGGAGCTTGACGGGGGCTTCTTCCACGGTGACCCGGTCGCGGCTCAGTTCCAGGGGGTAGGGGCCGATTTCGTCCTGGGGGATCTCCAGTCCCCGGTCGGTGTTGTACTGGACGATCAGGGTACCGCCCTTTTTCACGTAATCGAGCAGGCGGGGTTGGTAGACCGGCATCCGGTCGAGGGTATTGTAGGCGCGTACGCCCACGACGATCGCGTCGTACTTGCTCAGGTCGCCGATGGAGGCCTCCGCGTCACTCAGTACCGTCACCTCGAGCCCGATCGACCGCAGGGCTTCGGGAATGGCGTCGCCGGCCCCGGGAAGGTAGCCGACCGTGTGGCCGGCCGTCTGCAGTTCCACCCGGGCGAGGGCGGCCGCACCGCTCAGGGCCGCCAGCTGGGTGGGAATGTGGGGGTGGTCGATGACGACAAGCTTGCGGGTGTAGGCCGTCCGGGCATCTCCGTCGAGGTGGAGTACGGGTGTCACCTGGCCCCGGGACTGGCCGGCCGGCGGACTGAGCAGGAAGGTGTAAAAGCGTTCCTGTCCGCGTTTCTCCAGGGAGACGGGCTGGGTGGCGGGCTCCGCCTTCCAGCCATCGGGAACTTCCAGGCTCAGCGTGCCCGCCAGGCTGTCTGCGGCGGCAGTCACCTTGACGGTTACCGGCGCGGCCTCGTCGGAGGTGAAGAGGTAACTCGATTCACTTACTTCCACGAAGACGGACGGCAGGAGGTCGAAGGGCTGGAACC
This sequence comes from Chitinophagales bacterium, assembly GCA_038258275.1. Classification (GTDB taxonomy): domain Bacteria; phylum Bacteroidota; class Bacteroidia; order Chitinophagales; family Saprospiraceae; genus Neolewinella. The sequence goes on from JBBSPZ010000004.1 coordinate 126,067, forward strand.
GCTCGCCCCGCACCGGATCGGTGTAGTGGTAGCGGACGGGCCGACTGATCGAGATCGGCTCCCCGGCAACCTGCAATTGGAAGCTGACGCTGAGCGGATCGTCCCCCTCGGCCTTGCAGCGCTGCTGCTGGTCGGTAACGGTATACATGCCCAGCACCCACTCTTCCTGCAGCCAGTAGGGGCTGCTGGTCACGCCGGCGGGGACCGGGTAGTAGAGGGTGTCGGCAAAGGGCAGGCCGCTCAGGAGATTGGTGGAGGTGACCGTAGCGGCACCGTCCAGATCCAGGTCGCTGAGCAGTACGGGGACGTCGCTGCGGTTGGTCGCCTCGATGGTCACCGCTACTCGCTCGCCGGCGGAGGCAAAGGGCGCTTCCGTGGTCGCCTGCAGGTACAGGCCGAGCGATCCGACGATGACCTCGTTGAGTTCCGCCAGCTTGGTGTGCTTCCAGTAGCCGTCCGGAAGGGCCTCCAGTTGGCGACGTACACTGAGGAGGGCGGGGACGGAGGCTGCCGGGTCGTCGAAGTCGAACGCATCGGCAATGCGCTCAAGGGCTTCCCCGATGGGTGTACCGCCTTCGACCCGGCTCCAGTCGATCGCGATACCCGCGAAGGGATCGCCGTCAACGCCGTTGCTTTCGCCCTTCATCCACTCCAGGCGCTCCTGGTAATTTTCCCGGCTGCCGGCGCTGCCGAAGCCCTGGCTCTTGTGCTGACTGCGGCTGCGGGCGGCAATCTCGGCCACGCTCTCGCCCCGCTTGGGCAGGTAGGTACCCATATCCACGGAAATGATCCGGGTGGTGTCGACGTAGTCGGGGAGGGTGGAGTTGCCCCAGCTGTAGGCATTCCAGAAGAGGCGCCTGGGCTGCCAGGGCTCCACGTATTCGAGCTGCTCGGGGAAGGCCGTGGGGTCGCCGGCCAGGTCGAAGGCCTCCAGGCCGATGAGGGCGGAGGCGGTATGGTGGCCGTGGGTGGAGCCGGGCGCGCGGGGGTCGAAGCGGATGATCATGACGTCCGGGCGCCACTGGCGAATGACCCATACGGCATCGGAGAGCACCTGTTGCTTGTCCCAGATGGTGAAGGTCTCGTCGGGGTGCTTCGAAAATCCGAAGTCGTTGGCCCGGCTAAAGAACTGCTTGCCGCCGTCGATGCGGCGGGCGGCCAGCAGCTCCTGGGTGCGGGTGAGGCCGAGCAGTTCACTGATGTCGGGGGCGATGAGGTTCTGCCCCCCGTCGCCGCGGGTCAGGCTGAGGTAGGCAGTCTCCACCTTATCCACATTGGCCAGGTAGGCGATCATGCGGGTATTCTCGTCGTCGGGGTGGGCGGCTACGTAGAGGGCAGAGCCGAGTACGCCCAGCTTCTGGATCGCCGCGTGGAGCTCTCCGGAGGTGGGCCGATCGGGGGCTTGGGCGAAAGCGGAGGTGGCAAAACACACTATTGCGGCCAGGGTAGCGAATAATCTCACGCGTTGGGTTGTTAATTAGGATAAAGGTAGGAAGAAGCGCTCGGTGCCGGCGCCCGGCCGCCTGTTGAAGTAAATGCTCCACCAACTAAATAGATCACTGCGCGACATCCTCGGCCTGCCCGGCTACTGGCGGGCCAGTACCCGCGCCCGGCGGGGCATGACGGCTACCCACCTGTCCCTACCCTATGGTCCCCACTCCCGCCAGTATACCCTGCTGCTGGAACCGGAAGGCACCCGGGCGGGAGACGATCTTCCCTGGGCCTGCTACCTCCACGGCGGCGCGTGGACCTTCGGCACGCCCGAATCCTTTTCCCCCGCCGCCCGACCCTGGCTGGCGGCCGGCTTCCGGGTCGTCCTGCCGAGCTACCGCCGCCCCCCGCGTGCCACCCTGAGCGCGATCGTGGCCGACTGCCGCAGCGCCCTGGCCGCGGTGGCCGCCTACGCCAGGGAAACCGGGCGGCCGCTCTCGGTTCCCCAGATCGGCGGCATCAGCGCCGGCGGCCACCTGGCCGCCCTGCTGGCCCTGCACCCGGAGTGGTGGACGGCCGCCGGCTGGCCCGCCGGTCCCGACCGGGCGCTGCTCTGCGCCGCGCCACTGGATTTCAGCCTCCTGGCTCCCCAACTCATCTTTGGTCGATTCCCCGACCTGAACCCACTCGGTGAGCTCGGGGCGGCCGCGCACGTCCGCTGGTTGCTGCTGCATGGTACGGCCGACGGTACGGTGGATTACCGCCACTCCCTTCGCTTCCTCGAAGCCTTGGAAGCACGTGATGCTCAGGCCCGGCTCATCCCCATTCCGGCAGGCGGTCACCTGGCCGCCGGCCGCTGGACCTTCGACGATGCCAATACGTACGCCGCGGCGGTCGCCGAATTTATTCGTTCAGCCGGGCCAATCCATCCTGGGCGAGGGTAAAGTCTGGCGCCATCCGCAGGGCCGTTTCGTAATCGCGACGGGCATCGTCGGCCTGCCCCATCAGTTCGCTGGCGTAGCCGCGGTAGAAGAAGGCCCGGATGTGGATGGGGTCGTTCTTGATGGTGATGTTAAACTCACGGTAGGCCTGGGCCACGCTGTCCTCCTCCATCAGCAGTAAGCCCGCGTTGAAGTTTCCGGCCACGTACTGGCGGTCGATGGTGCTGGCCCGCCGGTATTCGCGGATGGCCCGGTCGAGATCACCCCGGTCGCGGTAGTAATCGGCCCGGGCGTGGATGGAAATGACGCCTTCGGGGTCGATGTCCACGGCCGTGTTGAAATACTCGATGGCGCGGGGGTTGCCCTGGTCCGCGAGCAGCTCGCCCAGGAGCAGGTAGGCGTCGATCATGTCGGGATTGATCTGGGTGGCTTCCTCGGCGGCGTTGACGGCCCGGGTAGTATCGCCGGTTTCGGCGAAGACCTGGCCCAGCAGGTAGTACGCCTCGGGATTGCGGGGATCCAGGCGGACCGCCTGGTTCAGCGAGCTGATGGCGTCGTCGTACTGCTTGAGGATGAGCTGGGTCTCGGCCAGGCGCAGGCGGGTTTCCAGGCGGTCGGGATCAAGGGCCGCGGCCCGCTCCAGGGTACGGAGGGCCAGGCGGCTGCGGTAATAATCGAGGTAAACGTCCGAGAGGTTGTAAAAGTAGTCGAGCTTGGTGCTGTCGAGGCTCAGGGCGGTGTTCAGATCGGCAATGGCGTTGTCGTAGTTCTGCAGGTCGTAGTACATCGAGGCCCGTTGGGCGTACAGGCCCGCCACGGCGGGGGTGGCCGTGATCTGCCGGGTGAGGAGATCGATACCGGGGTCACCCGATTCCGCAGGGACGGACGTGTCGGGTGCCCCGGGTCCGCACGCCAGGAGGCCGAGCATCAGCAGCGGAAGAAGGTAACGCAACATTGTTTTTCTTTGCTAAACGCCCCAGTGCCAAAAATTCCTATGCCCAAGTCCAGCCCCCTGCTAGAATGCGTCGTCAACGTCAGTGAAGGACGCAATCCCGCCGCCCTCGCGGCCATGGCCCGGGCCATCTCGGAGGTGGCGGGGTGTTATTTGCTGCACCAGGACACCGGGCACGGCGCCCACCGCACGGTCTTCACCTTTGCCGGCCTACCCGATGCGGTGTTCGAGGCGGCCTTCCGGCTGTACGAGGCAGCGGAGCAATGCATCGACATGCGCCATCACCAGGGCACCCACCCCCGGAGTGGGGCGGTCGATGTATGCCCCTTCGTTCCCATTTCCGACATCCCGATGGAGGAGGTCGTGGCGGGGACGCGGGTGCTGGGGCAACGGGTAGCCGAACGCTTCGGTCTCCCGGTCTTTCTCTATGCATCCAGTGCAAGCGATCCGGCCCGGGCGAATCTGGCGGACATTCGGCGGGGAGGGTACGAGGGGCTGACCGCCAAACTGTCCCGGCCCGAATGGCTACCGGATTTCGGACCTGCACTCCCCCACCCCGGCCTGGGCATCACCGTCATCGGTGCGCGTCCCTTCCTCATTGCCTGGAACATCAACCTCGCGCCCGAAGCCACACTGGAGCAGGCCAACGCACTCGCCGGAAAATTACGCGGCAGCGGGGTTAGGGGAAAGTCGGGACTCTTTCCCGGGCTCAAGGCCATCGGCTGGTACATCGAGGAATACGGCCGCTGCCAGATCAGCTGTAACGTAGTAGACGCGGACCAGGTAAACCTGGCCCGCGTCTACCTGACCGCCGTCGGATTGGCGGAGCAATTCGGGGTAAGGGTGACGGGATCGGAACTGATCGGGCTACTGCCCGCACGGCACCTGCGCGCGGCCGCACGGGACTTCTGTTTGGAGAATACGTACGCATAAGAGATTGACACGGCCGGATCCGTGCTGGGCCTGGGTGACC